>NZ_JAGSOV010000116.1 GCF_023898865.1 Pseudonocardia humida | reverse complement strand
TTGATGGATATCGGTGGATCCAGGTGTTCGCTGGCAAGGCGCCGGTCGGCCCTCGTACCAGGCGTACTCGGGTCGGCCGGCAACGCAGCCAGCGGGCACCTGGGCCGCCGAGATACCCGTCGAACCTTGCTGGACGGGCCACTAGACACCCCGCTCCACCGGCAGCAAGCCGCGGTCGACGGCCGCCACCAGCGCGGCGTGGTCGGCCTCGGTCTGGTCGGCGTAGGCCCGGGCGAACCGGCACAGCGCCTCGTCGACCTTCGGGGAGCCGCCGACGTAGCCGGCGATCATCGACGCGCCACTGGTGCGGGCGTGGCCCTTGGCGAGCAGGTGCCCCACCACGCCGGCGTAGTCGGCCAGGGCGGTGGCGTCGATCGCGTCCAGCGGCACGGTCCCCTTCATGTTGCGGAACTGGCGCACGTAGTACTGGCGGCCCCCGACGGTCGTCCAGCCCAGCAGCGGGTCGCTGACGGTCTGCAGCGCCTGCTGGTACTCCACGACCCGCTGGCCCTGGTGGGCGTGCCACGCCGACTCGCCGTGCACGTAGCGGGCGAGCACCGACCGGCGGGCCTGCTTGAGCTGCAGGAACACCACGTCCTCCGGTGAGGACCCCTCCAGCAGCACCACGTACGCGCGCAGCCCCACGCTGCCCACCCCGACGACCTTGTGGGCGATGTCGACCAGCGTGTAGCCGCCGAGCATGCGCCGCCAGTGCGGGGCGAGGGTGAGCAGGTACTCGTCGAGCGCCGCGGCCATCAGGTCGGCCTCGGCGCCGGGCACCCGGGTGATCAGCGGGGGCTCCTCGACGATCCGGCGCACCTCGCCGACCTGCTCGGTGAACCGCGGCAGCGCCCGGTCGCTGGTGCGCCTGCGGGCCCGGTTGGCGGCCTTCTGCACCGCGTGGCGCAGCGTTCCCTCCGCGGTGTCCTCCTGCAGGCGGTCGACGTCGAGGCGCTGGTAGGAGCGGGAGAGCAGCGGCTGGCTCGCGAGGTAGCGGACCTCCTCGCGGTACGCGGCGACGCACGCGGCGACGGCGGCCTCGCAGCCGTCCTCGGAGGCCCCGTTGTGCCGGCCGGCGACCCAGATGCTGGCCACGAGCCGGCGCAGGTCCCACTCCCAGCAGCCGGGGTGGGCCTCGTCGAAGTCGTTGAGGTCCATCACGAGGTCGCGCTCCGGGGAGGCGTAGAAGCCGAAGTTGCCCAGGTGCGCGTCGCCGCAGACGACCGGGGTGATGCCGGTGGCCGGCAGGTGCGCCACGTCCTCGGCCATGACCACGGCCGAGCCGCGCAGGAACCCGTAGGGCGAGGCCACCATCCGGCCGACGCGGATCGGCACCAGCCGCCCGACGCGGCCCTCGTGGTTGTCCATGATCTGGCGGACCGGGTCGGGGCGCCCGCGCGGCGGCCGCCACTCGGCCAGCGACGAGCGGGGTACGCGCTTGCGCAGGCGCTTGCCGATGGCGTAGCGCTCCGCGCGCTCCACCGGGCGGCGGCGCAGCGACGTGTAGGCCTCGCCGTCGGCGTCGGCGAGGACCGTGTGCGCGTGGCTGGCCGGGGCGTCCACGCCCGGATCGTACGTCCGGACCAACGCCCGGACGGGGTCCGGCGCAGACATCTCCCGAACTCCTCCCCCGCGGGTGTCCTCCTCGGGTCCGCCCGACCGTTCATAGGGTGAGCCGGTCGTCCGGGCCGGCCGTCACCCCCTCAAGGAGCCGTCATGCCCACCTACGCCGCCATCATCTACTCCTCCGACCTCGACTGGACCGCCCCCGAGCAGGAGGCCGTCATGGCCGACTACACGGAGTTCGGCGAGGCCGCCGCCGCGGTGATCCGCGGCGGCGCGGCGCTGTACCCCACCGGCACCGCCACCACCGTCCGGGTCCGCGGCGGCAAGGGCGGCGACATCGTCACCACCGACGGCCCGTTCGCCGAGACCAAGGAGGTGCTCTCCGGGTTCTACCTGCTCGAATGCGCCGACCTGGACGAGGCGATCAAGCTCGCCGCGCAGATCCCGGGGGCGTGGGACGGCGGCGTCGAGGTGCGCCCGATCATCCAGTTCGGCGGGTGAGCGCGCCCGACCCGCAGCCGGCGCGCGCCGCCCTCGTCCGCCTCGTGCGCGACGAAGGCCGGCGCGTGCTGGCGACCCTCGTGCGGGTCACCGGCGACCTCGGGCTCGCCGAGGACGCCGTGCAGGACGCCACCGAGCGGGCCCTCGCGACCTGGCCGCGCGACGGCGTCCCGCCCGAGCCGCGCGCCTGGCTCACGCTCACCGCGCGCCGCCGGGCGATCGACCTCGCCCGCCGCGAGGCGGCCCGCGGCGGGAAGGAGGCCGACGCCGTGGTCCTGCTCGACCCGCCCACCGACGACGCCGACGCCCCCGACGTCCGCGACGACCTGCTGCGCCTGGTGTTCACCTGCTGCCACCCGGCGCTGGACGTACCCAGCCAGGTGGCGCTGGCGCTGCGCACGTTGTGCGGGCTGTCCACGGCCGAGGTCGGCCACGCGCTGCTGGTCTCCGAGGCGACCATGGCCAAGCGGCTCACCCGGGCCAAGCAGAAGATCGCCCGCGCCGCCATCCCGTACCGGGTCCCGGCCGACCACGAGCTGCCCGAACGGCTGCGCGGCGTGCTGGCCACCGTCTACCTGCTGTTCAACGAGGGCTACTCGGCCTCCGACGGCGACGCTCCGATGCGCCCGGCGCTGGTCGACGAGGCCGTGCGGCTGACCCGGCTGCTGGGCGAGCTGATGCCGGGCGAGGCGTCGGTGCTCGGCCTGCTGGCCCTCGAGCTGCTGCAGGACTCCCGCCGCGCGGCCCGCCACGACCCCGACGGCCGTCCGGTGCTGCTGCCCGACCAGGACCGCTCCCGCTGGGACCGCGCCCGCATCGCCGAGGGCGTCGTGCTGGTCGGGGAGGGCCTGCGCCGCTCCCCCGACGCCCCCGACCCCTACGTCGTGCAGGCCGCGATCGCCGCCTGCCACGCGCTGGCCCCCAGCTGGCCCGACACCGACTGGGCCGCCGTGCTGTCCTGGTACGAGGTGCTGCTGACGGTGCAGGACACCCCGGTCGTGCGGCTGAACCGGGCGGTCGCGGTGGCCGAGCTGCGCGGCGCCGAGGCCGGGCTGGCCGAGCTGGCCGCCGTGACGGGCCTGGACGGGTACCCGGCCGCGCACGCCGCCCGGGCCGAGCTGCTGGCCCGCCTCGGCCGCGCCGACGAGGCCGCCGCGGCCTACGCGGCGGCGCTGCGGCTGCCGCAGAACGCCGCCCAGCGCGCCCACCTGCGGGAACGGCTCGCAGCGCTCACCGGGCGCTGACCCGACCGGGCCGACCGACGACGAACACGGCGACGGCCGCCGCGGCGGTGCCGACCGTCGTCACCGCCATGACCACCGGGGAGACCCCGCCCAGCGAGGCCAGCGGGGGCACCGCCGCGGCCAGCCCGAACTGGGTCAGCCCGACCAGCGCCGACGCCGTGCCCGCGACCTCGCCCTGCTCGGCCAGCGCCAGCGCCGTCCCGTTGGGCAGGATCAGCCCGGAGCAGCCGACCAGCACCAGCAGCGGCGGCAGCAGCGCCCACACCGAGTCCGACACGAGCACCCCGACCAGCATCGCCACGGCCGCCGCGAGGGCCAATCCCACGCCGGCGCCGAGCAGCCGGCGCGACCCGAGCCTGCTCACGAGCGCCGCGCTGAGCTGGCCGAGCAGGATCAGCGCCAGCGAGTTGGCCGCAAAGACGAGCGAGAACGCCTGCGCGTCCAGGCCGTAGACGCCCTGCAGCACGAAGGTGCCCATCGCGATGTAGACGAACATCCCGCACACGCCCAGGCCCTGCACCAGCGCCGGCACGACGAACGAGCGGTCGCGCAGCAGCCGGCCCACCACCTGCCCGGTGGCGCGCAGGCCCCCGGCCCGGCGCCGCTGCACCGGTAGCGACTCCGCGCGGGTCAGCGCGGCGACCAGCAGCACCAGCCCGATGACGGCCAGGGCCCAGAACACCCCGCGCCAGTCGGTCACCCGCAGCAGCTGCCCGCCCAGCAGCGGCGCCAGCACCGGGGCCACCCCGGTCACGGTGACCAGCAGCGCGAACACCCTGGCCGCGGCCGCACCCTCGTACAGGTCGCGCACCATTGCCCGGGCGATGACGATGCCCGCGCCCCCGGCCAGCCCGCTGAGCAGGCGCAGCACCAGCAGCAGCTCGATCGACGGGGCGAGCGCGCACAGCCCGGCGGTGACGGCGAACAGGGCCACGCCCGCGATCAGCGGGCGGCGCCGCCCCACGCGGTCGGTGAACGGCCCGACCAGCAGCTGCCCCAGCGCCATCCCGATCATGCAGGCCGACAGCGTCAGCTGGGTGGCCGCCTCGGTGGTGGCCAGGTCGGCGGCCATCGCGGGCAGCGCGGGCAGGTAGAGGTCGTGGGCCAGCGGCCCGAAGCTGGACAGCCCGCCCAGGGCGAGCACCATCCCGATCGGGACGCGGGTCGAGGGTGGCGCAGCCGTCACCCGCTCTTCCTACGTGGGTTCCGGCGCCCCCGCCGCGCCTCCGGCGAACGGCTTGGTCACACCGAGAGGGCCAGCAGCCCCAGCAGGAAGACGAGCACGGTCAGCCCGAACATCATGGCGATGAAGGCGCCGGCGGCGGGACGGGTGGTCAGGCTCGGACCCGGGGCGGCGGGGCCGCGGCGCGGGGTCGGACCCAAGTCGTAGGCGGTCATGCCCCCGACTTCGCCCAGCGTGCGCGGACGGTTACCACGCGCCCCGCGTTATCCCCAGAACTGATGAAACCCGCTGCTCCTGCGGCCGCACCCGCACCGGGCCAGGATGGGCCGATGACCGAGATCGCCCTGGTCCGCGGGGACATCACCGAGGCCGATGTCGACGCCGTGGTCAACGCCGCGAACTCGTCGCTGCTGGGCGGCGGCGGCGTCGACGGCGCCATCCACCGCCGCGGCGGCCCCGAGATCCTGGCCGCCTGCCGCGAGCTCCGCGCCACCTCCCTCCCCGACGGCCTGCCCACCGGGCAGGCGGTCGCCACGACCGCCGGCCACCTCCCCGCCCGCTGGGTGATCCACACGGTGGGCCCGGTGTACGCGAAGCGCGAGGACCGCTCCGACCTGCTGGCCTCCTGCTACCGCGAGTCCCTCCGGGTAGCCGACGAACTCGGCGCCCGCACCGTGGCCTTCCCGGCGATCTCGGCGGGGATCTACGGCTGGCCGATGGACGACGCCGCCCGCATCGCGGTGACGACCGTGCGAGCCACACCGACCGACGTGGCGGAGGTCCGGTTCGTACTGTTCGACGACGCCGCCCACCAGGCCTTCACCGTCGCCGCAGGCTGACGCGCCGGTCCGGTGACGGGCCGAGAGCCGCTCTCGCTCCGGCGCTCGAACCCGCTCCTGGTCGAGCGAGTGGCGCTCTCGCCCAACCAGGCCGACCCACCGCGCCACTCGCTCGCCGGGACCCACCCGCCCCGGTTGAGCGAACGGCGCACCCGGCCAACGAGCCGGGCCCACCGCCCCACTCGCTCGCCGAGCCCCCTCCCACCCGGGTTGAGCGAGCGGCGCTCCCGCCCAACGAGGCCGGCCACCGCGCCACTCGCTCGCCCGGGCGGGACGAAAGCCGCGCTCGCACCACCCGGCGGGACGAAAGGCGCGCTCGCACCCCGGCGAGGCGGCGCAGCGCCGCGAGCCGGCGCGAGCCCCCCGGGGGGCGCGC
>NZ_JAGSOV010000115.1 GCF_023898865.1 Pseudonocardia humida | reverse complement strand
CGTCACCCCGGCCGGGGTGACGACGGGGACGTCCGCGGGACGCGGGGCCGGGGCCACGATGTCGGTCACGCCGTCGACGCTACGGGCACCGCAGCGGCCTCCCCGGGATCGTCAGACAAGCGCAAGCGCGTACTCGCCGGCTGTCGCGGTCACGAGCGGAACCCCGGGGATTCGCGACCGCCGACGTCCTCCGGGCCTGCCAGGGGCTTCCCGGCGGACACACGCATCCGGCGCAGCCGCACCGCGGCGGGGCTGTCCGGCGGCGTGGCGGCGACGCCCTGCCGCCAGCACCCGCGACCATCCGCTGCAGGCCCGCCGCGGAGAGCGCCGGGATCGAGATCGACCATTACTCTCCAACCTTCAGAAATCTTTGAAATCATGGTAATGTTCCCCGATCGGTCCGGCTCGCGTCGGACCGTGGAGAGCCGGGAAGCCTGGTCGGCGCCGTCGAAGAGCGCGCCCAGGAGGAACCGTGCCCCGTACAGCATCCCCGCGCCCGAAGCCGCGGTCCCGATGACCGTCATCGAGGTCGACGAACTCTCGTTCCGCTACCCCAAGGCCGCCGAGCCCGCCGTGAAGCAGATGGGCTTCACGGTCGGCGCCGGCGAGGTGTTCGGGTTCCTCGGCCCGAGCGGGGCCGGGAAGTCGACCACCCAGAAGATCCTCACCGGACTGCTCACCGGGCACGGCGGCCGCGCCGCGGTCTGGGGCCGCGATCCCGCCGACTGGGGCAGCGCCTACTACCAGCGCATCGGGGTGTCCTTCGAACTGCCCAACCACTACCGGAAGCTCACCGCCCGGGAGAACCTGCAGTTCTTCGCCTCGCTCTACGACCGGCCCACCGCCGATCCGATGGCGCTGCTGGAGTCGGTCGACCTCGCCGCGCACGCCGACACCCGGGTCGGGAAGTTCTCGAAGGGCATGCAGATGCGCCTGGTCTTCGCCCGGGCGCTGCTGCACCACCCGGAACTGCTGTTCCTCGACGAGCCGACCTCCGGGATGGACCCGGTCAACGCCCGCCGGATCAAGGACGCGATCCGCGAGTTCCGCACCGAGGGCCGCACCGTCTTCCTGACCACCCACGACATGGCCACCGCCGAGGAGCTCTGCGACCGGGTCGCCTTCGTCGTCGACGGCCGCATCGCGGCCCTCGACACCCCGGCCGAGCACAAGCTGCGCCGCAGCCGCCGCACCGTCCGCGTCACCTACCGCAACGGATCCGGGCCGGGGCCGGCCGCGGCGCTGCGGACCGAGGAGTTCCCCCTCGACGGCCTCGCCGACGACGACGCCTTCCGCGCACTGGCCCGCGAGCACCACATCGAGGCCCTGCACAGCCAGGAGGCCAGCCTCGAGGACGTGTTCATCGACGTGACCGGCCGGTCACTGGCATGAGCGCCACGGTTCCCGCCCCGCGCCGGGGCGCCGTGCTGCGCGCCGCGGTCGCGATGGACCTGCGCCTGCAACGCCGCTACGGCTTCTGGTGGGCCACCGTCGTCGTGGTCGCCCTGTGGGTCGGCGTGCTGCAACTCGTGCCCGACGCCCTGCTCGGCCCGGCGATGCCCTACCTGCTGATGGCCGACCTGGAGTTCATGACGTTCTTCATCGCCGGTGCCGTGTTCTTCGACAAGGGCGAGCGCACCCTGTTCGCGCTGCTCATCACCCCGCTGCGGTTCGGCCACTACCTGGCGGCGAAGCTGCTGAGCATGACCGCGCTGGCCGTGGTCACCTGCGTGATCGTCACGCTGGCCGACTTCGGGTGGGGCGTCCAGCCCTTCGCGTTCTCCGCCGGAGTCGTGCTGATGGCGCTGCTGATGATCCTGCTGGGGTTCGTGAGTGCGCCGCTGTTCCCCACGATCAGCGAGTGGCTCCTCCCGGCCACGATGCTGCTGGCCGTGGCCAGCGCTCCGCTGCTGGACTACTCCGGGCTGGTGCCGCACCCGGCGTTCCGACTGGTCCCCACCGAGGGCCCGCTGCTGCTGCTGGGAGCCGCGTTCGGGCAGGTCGACCTCGACGGGTGGACCCTCACCTACGCCCTGGCCTACCCCGTGGTGTGGATCGCCGGACTCTGCCTGCTCGCCCGCCGCGTGTTCGACCGTCACGTGGTCGCGTCCGAGGGCGGCCGGTGATGGCAGCACCGATCCCACCGGCCACCTCCTTCGGGACCGCGTTCGCCGCCTTCGGCCGCACCGATCTGCGCACCATCCGGCGCGACTCGTTGCTGATCGCGGTCATGCTCGGCCCGATCGGCTACGCCCTCGCGCTGTGGTTCCTGCCCGCCCTCACCGCTCACGCCCACCAGCAGTGGGACTTCGACCTGGCGCCCTACCACTCGGCGATCATCAGCGCGTTCTGCGTCCTCGGGCCGCCGCTGCTGCTCGGCGCGGTGATGGCGCTGCAACTGCTCGACGAGCGCGACCAGGACACCCTCGTCGCGTTGCGGGTGACCCCCGTCCCGGCCACGGCCTACCCCGCCTACCGGGCGCTCACCACCGCCGTGGTGACCGCGATGTCGGTGATCGCCTCGCTGGCGCTGACCGGGCAGGTCCCGCCCGCGGCCCTCGTGCTGAGCGTGCCGATCGCCGTCGTCGCCGGCCTGCTGGCTCCGATCCTGGGACTGGTGATGAGCGCGATCGGTCGCAACAAGATCGAGGGCCTGGCCGTGATGCGCGTGATGGGGCTGGCGGTGTTCACGCTGCCGGTGGTCCCGTTCTTCTTCCTCGACTCGCCCTGGCAGCTGGCCTTCGGGGTGCTGCCGCCGTACTGGCCGGTGCGCGCGTTCTGGTCGGCATACGACGGCGGCACCTACTGGCCCTACGTCCTCGGCGGCCTCGCGTACCACGCCGTGGTCGTCGTCGCCCTGCTGCGTCTGGCCACCCGGCAGCTCGCGCGCGCCGGGTGACCGCCACCCGTCGCGCCGGATCGTCGCGGGCCACATCCGTGATAGATTGTTCAGTGACCACTGAAATCACGAGTGGGTACTGACAGGAGTGACATGGCGGCTCCGGTTTCCCCTGCGGACGAGGTGCTGCGCTGGGTCGAGCGCATCGCCAAGTACTGCGCCGACCAGGACGGCGTCCCCCTCATCGCCGGCCGGATCCTCGGCTGGCTGACCATCGCCACTCCCGCCGAGCAGAGCGCGGCCCAGATCGCCGCGGCCATCGGGGCGAGCCGGGCCTCGCTGACGACCAACCTGCGCCTGCTGGGCTCGATCGGCTTCGTCACCCAGCTGACCCACCCGGGTGAGCGGACGGTGTACTACCGCGTCGACGACGAGGCCTGGGCCCGGGTCGTGCGCCGCCAGGTGGCCTCGCTGACCGCACTGGGCGAGATCCTGCAGGACGGCACCGACCTGGTCCGCGGTTCACCGGAGCGGGCCGCCCGGATGCGCGTCGCCAACGAGGTGTTCGCCTGGCTGGCCGACGTCTTCGCCCATGCACCGCCCATGCCCGGCGAAAGCCGCACGTCCGGGCACCCAGCGCTGGAGGAGAACCCGTGACCGGGCGATCGGCCGCCGAGCAGACCGCGTTCGGCCCCATGGTCATCGCCGCCTGCGAGCGCTACACCCCGGCGGAGCAGCGGCTGCTGGACGACGACCTGGCGGCGCGGTTCCTGCCGGTCGGCCAGCGCCTCGTCGTCCACGCGTGCCGCTGGGCACCCGTGCGCCGGCTGCTCCTCGACGCGACCGAGCGGCAGGCCGCCGGTCTGTGGGGCAGCATGCTCTGCCGCAAGCGCTACCTCGACGACCAGGTCCGCGCGGCGTTCGCGGCCGGCATCGACCAGCTCGTCGTCCTCGGTGCCGGCCTGGACACCCGAGCCCACCGGCTCGCCGTCCCGGCCGGGGTCGCGTCGTTCGAGATCGATCTGCCGGCCAACGTCGCCGACAAGCGCCGACGCGTCCGGGCGGTGCTGGGCGAGCGGGGCGACGAGGTCCGGCTGGCCCCGCTCGACCTGGCGTCCGATGACCTGGTTCCCGGTCTGGAGCGCCTCGGCTACGCCACCGACCGCCCCGCCGTCGTCGTGTGGGAGGCCGTCACCCAGTACCTCACCGAGGACGCCGTGCACCGGACCCTGGACGCCCTGTCGGCCCTGGCCACCGGCAGCCGGCTGCTGTTCACCCACATCCGCCGCGACTTCCTCGACGGCACCCACCTCTACGGCGCCGGACCGGTCCACCGCCGGATGACGGGCGAGCACCGCGTCTGGCACTTCGGCGTGGACCCCGGCGAGGTCGGACCGCTGCTGGGTCGACACGGCTGGACCGAGGTCGAGCAGGTCGGGCCCGCCGAGTACCGCGCCCACCACCCCGAGGTCGCCCTGCGCGGGCTGTCGATCAGCGAGATCGAACGGTGCGTACGCGCTGAGAAGCGCTGAGCGGCTCGTCGGCACTGCCGGGCCCGGACCGGCGACGCGGTCGCCGGGGCTGACCGGCCTCACGGTCCGGTCGTCGCGGCCGGCGTCATCGGCGGGGTGGCGAGGGACGGGGCGGGCGCCGGTCGGGCCGGTACGGTCGGCGCGCTACCCGGGCGCATGGTGGTCGTCGGCACCGGCGCCGGTGTCGTCGGCACCGGCGCCGACGTGGTCAGCGGAACCGGCTCCGCCTCCACCTCGACGCCGCAACCGCCCAGCGCGGACAACCCCACCGCGACCGCGGCCACGACCAGCGGCCCCCGCCGCCTCACCGGTGCACCTCGGGCAGCTCCACGACGAAACGGGACCCGCCGCCGGGTCGGTCCTCCACCCACACCGCTCCCCCGTGCCGTCGCACGTGCTGGGCCACCAGGGCCAGCCCGAGACCGCTGCCACCGTCGACGCCCCGCCGCCCGGCATTGGCGCCCCGCGCGAACCGCTCGAAGATCTGCTCGCGCTGGTCCTGCGGCACCCCCGGCCCCGCGTCGTCGACCTCCACCCGGGCCCGGCCGCCGTGGCGCAGCACCGCGACCCGCACGGGACCACCGGCGTACTTGTCGGCGTTGTCGAGCAGGTTGGCCACCGTCCGGTCGAGCCTGCGCCGGTCGGCCAGCACCAGCGGGCGCGCGGTGATCTCGACCGCGAACGCGCTGCCCTCGGCGGCGTTGTCGGCGCCGTCGTCGACGCGGGCGGCGACGACGTTGTGCACGGCGTCGCCGAGGTCGACCACCTCGTCCGGCTCGTCATCCGGGCGCTGATCGTCGCGGGAGATCTCCAGCAGGTCCACCACCATCCGCTGGAAGCGCCCGACCTCGCCGAGCAGGAGGTCCAGCGCGCGGCGCGCCGTTCCGGAGAACTCCTCGCGCCGGCGCTCCAGCACCGCGCCCGCGTTGGCCATCGTCGTCAGCGGCGACCGCAGCTCGTGGCTGACGTCGCCGGCGAACCGGGCGTCGCGCTGCACCCGTTTCTCCAGCGCGTCGGCGGTGCGGTTGAACGTGGTGGCCAGCGAGGCGAGGTCGGGGTCGTCGCGCTCGGGCAACCGCGCCCGCAGATCGCCGCCGGCCACCCGAGCCGCCGCCGCGGTCAGCTCGGTGAGCGGGCGCAGGGCCCGCCGCCCCGCCCAGTAGCCCAGCCCGACCCCGAGCAGCGCGCTGGTCCCGACGCCGACCCCGAGCACGGTGCTCAGGAACCGGAAGGCCCGGTCGAGCTGGGTGAGCGGGAACAGCTCGAGGTACGTGCTGCGCCCGCCCTCGACGGGCAGCGTGACCGCCAGCACCGGGACGCCCCCGGTGTCGATGCGCTGCCGGGCGGGAACGCCCTCGGCCGCGAGCCGCAGCAGCGCCGGTGGCAGCGCGTCGACGTCGACCTGGCGCCCGCTGAGCAGCCACCCGTCCGGTCGCTCGATCAGGACGGTGGCGTCCGAATCGGTGGTCAGGCCGCTGAGCAGGTCGCCGAGCCCCGCGGTGTCCGACCGCAGGGCCTGCTCGACCAGCTGCGCGTTGACCTCGGCCTGGCGCAGCGCCCCGGCCTCGCGCTGGCGCAGCATGTAGCCCGAGGCGAGGTTCCAGGTGACCACGGCCAGGACACCGGTCAGCAGCACGGTGCCCGCGCCGAGGGCGAGCGCCACGCGCCAGCGCAGGGAGAGCCGCAGCATGCCCCCACCTACCCGGTGCGGGCCACCTTGTACCCGCGCCCGCGCACGGTCAGCACGCACTCCGGCTGGTCCGGATCACGCTCGACCTTGCGCCGCAACCGGCGCACGTGCACGTCCAACAACCGGG
>NZ_JAGSOV010000114.1 GCF_023898865.1 Pseudonocardia humida | reverse complement strand
CGGCGGGACCGCGCACGGTCCCGCCGCCCTCGTGTCGATCATCATCGGACTCCTGGTGGGGTCATCGGTCGTCACCGGCGGCGCCGGTCTGCCCGTCCGCTCCCGCGGGTGCGGGGCTGGAGTCGCCCTCGTTCGCGCCGCCCTCGCTCGGGTCGCCGCTGTTCGGGTCGCCGCCGTTCGGATCACCGTTCAGCTCATCGCCGCCCTCGCCGCCGCCGTCGCCGGGTTGCCCGCCCGCCGGTGCCGTGGTGGCCGGGGGCTGCGTGACGGGTGCGGCCGTCGTCGTGACCGGCGCCGCGGTGGTCGTGGGGGCGGGACCCTCGGCGGGGCGCGGCGCCGGGGCCGCGGGCGCGGGCTGTCGACGCGGCTGCTCCGGCGCCGCCGTCGGCTCCGGCTCGCCTGCTGTGGTGAGGAGCGGAGGGGGCGTGGTCCGCTCGGGTGTCGAGGCCACCGCGGGCGAGCCCGTCGGCGTGATCGAGCCCGCCCGGTAGAGCGAGATCAGCCCGCCGACCAGCACGGCGGCCGCCACCACGGCGGCGAGCACGGTCGCCACGAGGGGGATGCGCCGGCGCGCGGGTCGCTCGGGTCGGAACGGGTGCACCCCGCCCGGCGGATCGTTCGGCCCCGACGGCCGGGGTGGCGGTGGCGGGGCGGTGGCGGGCAGCGTCGCGACCCGCGGCATGCCCCGGCCCGTGCCGATCGGGTCGGGTCGGGGGTCGGGGGTCGGGCGGACGTCGAGCCGGTCGAGGTCGGGGCGCGAGCCCGGTCCGCCCGGAGCCAGCGACGAGCCGATTGCCGAGCCGATTGCCGAGCCGACCGCCGAGCCGATGGCGGGGCCGACCGCCGAGCCGACCGGCGCGGCGGGGGCCGGCACCGGCCGCTCCGCAGGGCGCACCGCGAGCGCGGCGCCGGCCGCGACCGCCGTCACCGGGTCCTGCACCCGGGAGACCGCGAGCCCGGTCCGCTCCGCGACCAGCTCGGCCACCAGCGGGATCCGTGTCGATCCACCCACCAGCAGCACCGTCGGGGTGCCGGGCAGGGTCACCGGCTCCATCACCCGGATCAGCAGGTCGACGGCCTCGCCCAGGGCCGGGCGGATCAGCTCGACGAGCGCGGCGCGGGTCAGCTCGACGTCGACGCGGATGCCGGGCAGCGCCACGGGCACCGCGACCTCGGCGGACCCGCTGAGGGCCTCCTTGGCCGACGTGCAGTCGCGGCGCAGCGCGGCCACGGCGGCCAGCGTCGTCGGGTCGGACGGGTCGAGGGTGTCCCACCGCTCGCCGAGCCGGGCGCGCACGTGCTCGAACACCACGTCGTCGACGTCGGCCCCGCCCAGCCGCTCGATGCGCTCGGGCCTGCCCAGCAGCGCGAACCCGCGCGGGTCGCGGCGCACGACGGTGGCGTCGCAGGCGCCGCCGCCGATGTCCAGCACGGCCAGCACCGCGCCGGGCTCCAGCGGCTCGACCGCCGCGTGGCGCTCGGCCGCGGCCTGCGCCTCGGTGAGCAGCACGGCCCGGTCCAGCCCGACCGCCGCCAGCGCCGCGCGCATCGCCTCCACCTTGTGCGGGCCCCAGGACGCGGGGTGGGTGACCGCGACCCCCGCCGCGGGCCCGCCCTCGGTCGTGGCGACCGTGCGGGCCACGTGCGCGACCACCCTGGCCGCCAGCGCCTCGGCGGCCACCGGCGCACCGCCCACGACCAGGGGGGTCCGGTCGCCGATCCGGCGGACGAGCTCGGCCACGACGCGGTCGGGATCGGACAGCAGCCGGCGCACGGCCGACTCGCCCACCGACAGCCGCCCGTCGGCGTCCACGTGCACGACCGCGGGCACCGTGCCGGGGGCGGCACCGGTGGCCGCGCCGAGCGCGGCCGGTTCGACGGTGCCGTCCGGGCGGGCGACCGCGGCGCTCAGGTGGGTGGTGCCCAGGTCCACCGCCAGCTGGTACGACATCGCTGCTCCGTTCCGAGGTCGGGTTCGTTGCGACCATCCACCTCGGCACGCGGCCCGGCCATGCCCGGGTTCGCGCTGGTGGGGCGGTACGGGGGGAATCCCGTAGTCGGCGGGCGGGCGGCCCCGCCACCCCCGGGCGGGCGGTGCGCGCGGCAGGGATCGACCCGGATGGCGGGGCCCCTGCGCCGACCTAGCGTCCTTCTCGAGCCGGACAGCGGGTCCGGCCGACGCGGAGGCCCGGCCCGACAGCGGCCCGGCCCCACAACCCCGACACCAGGAGCACACAGCCATGACCAACCCGTTCAACCTCAACGAGTTCATCGCCGACCTGCGCGAGGACCTGGACCTGGACCAGAACCAGGACCTGCTGTCGAACACCGAGCAGCAGTCGGCCCTGGTCGGCGAGCAGGCCAACACCCAGGCCGCCGTGCAGGACCAGGACACCAACACGGTCACCAACACCGAGGCGGGCGACGGCGGCGACGGCGGCGTGGCCCTGGGCGGTTCCAGCGGCAGCGCCGACGGCGGCGCCGGCTTCGGCCAGGGCGGCAACGCCGGCAGCATCGGGCAGGGCGGCGACGGCGACGGCGTCAACATCAACTTCGGCGACGCGGGCGACGCCAACGGCTTCGGCTTCGGCGGCGCGGGCGGCATCACCGGCGACGGCGGCGACGCCGACGCCAGCGGCGGCGCCGGCGGCAGCGCGGAGTCCAACGTGGACGTCGACGCCGAGCAGGACTCCGACCAGGACTCGGCGCAGGACTTCGAGCAGGAGGCCGACCAGGACGCCGACACCGACCAGGACGGCGACCTGTCCGCCGAGCAGGAGGCCGACCAGGACGTCGACGTCGACGACCTGGGCGCGATCGTCTGATGCGGACCGAGCCGGCTCCGCGGCGCGGCTAGTCCCGCCGCGGAGCCGGCCTCACCGCCCGAACAGGAGAGGAGGTGGACGCCGTGCTCGCCCTGTCCGACCTCATCGAGTTCCTGGTGGAACTCATGCGCGACCCCGCCACCGCGGCGGAGTTCGAGAACGACCCCGACGCCGTGCTGGCCGAGAGGGGGCTGGAGGGGGTGACCGCGCAGGACGTGCGCGACGCCCGCCTGGAGCTGTGCGACGCGGGCGGAGCCTCGGCCACGGGTGAGGCCGCCCCGCCGTCGGGCGACGACCCGGTCCGGGAGATCAACCACACGGCGTCGAACTACTCGGCCGCCCCGCAGGTCCAGGCGGCGGCCCAGGAGCACTCGGCGCTGGCGCTGCAGGCCGCGGCGCCGGTGACCATCGACGACCGCGACACGTTCATCTTCCAGAACGACTTCTCCGACGACGACACCACGATCGTCAACGACTCCTTCAACAGCGACGACGACGTGGACAACAGCGTCGACGCCGTGGTCGACAACAGCGTCGTCAACAACGACGTCACCGCCATCAACGACTCCTTCAACGCCGTCGACAACAGCGTCGACAACAGCGTCGTCGAGAACGACGTCGTCGCCATCAACGCCGAGAACTCGTTCAACGACGGCACCGGGATCGGCGACGTCGACCCGACCGGCGCGGGCGCACCGCTGCCGGTCGAGCCGGACGGCGGCACCGGCGCCGCGCCGGGGACCGACGAGGGCGGCGGGACCGACGGCACCGAGGAGGCCGACGGGACCGACGCCGCCACCTCGCAGATCAACGACGAGGCCGCCGACGCGGCCGCGTCCGAGGTCGGGTCCGACCCGGCCGAGGAGGAGCCCGCCGACGAGGCGGGCGAGGCCTTCGACCCGGTCGCCTGAACCCCACCCGACACCGTCAGGCGACCGTCCCGCGGGCGCCGCGGCCCGGCACCCCACCCGCCGGCCGCGGCGCCCGTCCGCACGCACCCGACCGCACCCCCCCCCCCCCGGGGGGGCGGCCCCCCCCGGGGGGGGGGGGCCCCCCCCCCCCCCCCCCGGCCGGCGCCCCCCGTCCGCACGCACCCGACCGCACCCGCGCCTATCCCAGGGAGCAGCCATGTCCCCGACCCCGGCCGAGGTCGTCGACCTCGGCCTGGCCGTGCTCGGCCGCCACGACCGGCCCGACCTCACCGCCCGGCTGCGCCGGGCCCGGACCCGGCTGGTCGACGGCCGGGTCCGGGTGCTGGTGGTCGGGGAGTTCAAGCAGGGCAAGAGCCAGCTGGTCAACGGGCTGGCCGGGGCGCCGGTCTGCCCGGTGTCCGACGACATCGCCACCGCGGTGCCGACCGTGGTGCACCACAGCGAGGCGGTGACCGTCACGCTCGTGCGCCGCGTCCCGCCCGTCGCGGGCGACGCGCTGCCGGTCGCGGCCGTCCTCGACGGCGGGCCGGACCCGGACGCCGGACCCGAGCTGGAGCGCGTCGAGGTGCCGGCCGAGGAGCTCGCCGGCCACCTGACCGGGACCGCCGAGGGCGCCGACCTGCTCGACCACGTCGAGGTCGGGGTGCCGCGCCCGGTGCTGGCCGGGGGGCTGGAGCTGGTCGACACCCCGGGGGTCGGCGGCCTGTCGTCGGTGCACGGGGCGGCGACGACCGCGACCCTGCCGACCGCCGACGCGGTGCTGCTGGTCTCCGACGCCTCCCAGGAGTACACCGCCCCCGAGCTGGACTTCCTGGCCCGGGCCGTGGCCGTGTGCCCGAACGTGGCGTGCGTGCTGACCAAGAACGACCTCTACCCCCAGTGGCGGCGCATCGCCGACCTGGACCGCGCCCACCTGCAGCGGGCCGGCATCACCGCGCCCCTGTTCGCGGTGTCGTCCACGTTGCGCTGGGAGGCCGTGCTGGCCAACGACACCGAGCTGAACGAGGAGTCCGGCTTCCCCGAGCTGGTCCGCTACCTGCGCCGCGACGTGCTGGGCCAGGCCGACCGGCTGGCCCGCCGCTCCGTCGCCCACGACGTGCTCGCGGTGAGCGGGCAGCTCATCGGTGGGCTGCGCGCCGAGCTGACCGCGCAGGAGGACCCGGAGGCGGCGCGCGCCCTGGTCGAGCGCCTGGCCGAGGCGCGCGCCCGGGCCAACGAGCTCAAGGACCGCTCCGCGCGCTGGCAGCAGACCCTCGGCGACGGCGTCGCCGACCTCAACGCCGACATCGACCACGACCTGCGCGGGCGGATGCGCGAGATCACCCGGGTCGCCGAGGAGGAGATCTCGGCCGGTGACCCCAGCACCACCTGGGAGCAGTTCACCCGCTGGGCCCACCAGGAGGTGGCCGCCGCGGCGGCGGCCAACTTCGTCTGGGCGACCCAGCGCACGCGCTGGCTCGGCGAGCGGGTGGCCGAGCACTTCTCCGCCGACCGCGACCAGCTGCTGCCCGCGCTGCGCGCCGAGCCTTCCGACGCGCTCAGCTCGGCCCGCCCGATCGCGATGCGCGCCGAGGAGACCTTCGGCGTGGGCCAGAAGGCGCTGACCGGCATGCGCGGCGGCTACATGGGCATGCTGATGTTCGGCATGCTCGGCACGTTCGTCGGGTTCGCCAGCCTGCTCAACCCGTTGGGCGTGGGCGCGGGGCTGTTCATGGCGGGCAAGTCCATCCGCGACGAGCGCAAGCGGATCGTCACCAAGCGGCAGAACGAGGCCAGGGCGGCGGTGCGCCGGTTCGTCGACGACGTCACCTTCCAGGTGGCCAAGGAGTCGCGCGACCGGCTGCGCGGCGTGCAGCGCGACCTGCGCGACCACTTCACCGCGCAGGCCGAGCAGATGAAGCGGTCGCTGGCGGAGTCCCAGCTCGCCGCCGAGCGGGCGGTGAAGGCCTCGCAGGGCGAGCGCGAGCGGCGCATCCCGGAGATCCGCGCGGAGCTGCAGCGGTTGGAGGCCCTCCGCGCGGCCGCCCGCGCCCTGGTGCCCACCCCGAAGCCCTCGCCGGCACCGGCACCGGCACCGGTGCCGGCCCCGACCGCGAGCGGGGCGGACCGATGAGCGCGCCCACCCCCGGGCGCCCGGCCGCTCCGGCGACCCCGCTCACCCGCGACGTGCGGGGCCTGCTGCACGAGGCCGTCGGGGTCTACCGCGCACAGCCCGGGGCCGCGCGGCTGCTGGCCCGCCACCTGGAGCGCCTCGACGAGCCGCTGCGCGTCGCGGTCGCCGGCCGGCTCAAGGCCGGCAAGTCGACCCTGCTCAACGCGCTGGTGGGGGAGCGGTTGGCGCCCACCGACGCCGGGGAGTGCACCCGGGTGGTGACCTGGTTCCGCGACGGGCCGGCGTCGCGGATCCGGATGCACCCGCACGCCGGGCCGCCGATCCCGCTGACCGTGCGCCGCACCGACGGGGCACTGGTGATCGACCTGGGCGACACCCCGGCCGACGCGCTCGACCGGGTCGTCGTGGACTGGCCGTCGCAGAACCTGCGCGCGACCACCCTCATCGACACCCCCGGCATCGCCTCGCTGACCGTCGAGAACTCCCGGCGCACCGTCGCCTTCCTCGACCCCGACGACGAGACGCCCAGCGAGGCCGACGCCGTCATCTACCTGATGCGCCACCTGCACGCCGCCGACGCCGACTTCCTGGAGACCTTCCGCGACGGCCCCGACGGCGGGGTCGGGCGGGCCACCGCGGTCAACACGGTGGCGGTGCTCTCGCGCGCCGACGAGATCGGCGCGGGCCGGGTGGACGCGATGTTCTCCGCCCGCGCGATCGCCCAGCGCTACCGGTCCGAGCCCGCGGTGCGCGGGCTGTGCCAGAACGTGGTGGCGGTGGCCGGGCTGCTCGCCGAGACCGGGGCCACGCTGACCCAGCAGGAGCACCGGGCGCTGGCCGAGCTCGCCCGGGTGCCCCGCGCCGAGCTGGACCGCTCCCTGCTGTCGGTCGACCGCTTCCTGCGCGACGCCCCGCAAGCGCCCGACGGCGCGCAGGGCGTCGACCGGGCTGCCCTGCTGGGTCGGTTCGGGCTGTTCGGCATCCGGCTGTCGACCTCGCTGATCCGCCAGGGCGCGGGCACGCCCGCCGCGCTGGCCGCGGAGCTGGTGGCCCGCAGCGGCCTGCCCGAGCTGCGGACCGTGCTGCAGGTGCAGTTCAGCGAGCGCCGCGACGTGCTCAAGGCCCGCTCGGCGCTGCTGGCGCTCGACGGCGTGCTGCGCCGCGACCCGCGCCCGGAGGGCAGGCTGGTCCGCGGCCTGGAGCGGCTGCTGTCCGGGGCGCACGAGTTCGCCGAGCTGCGCACCCTGGGCAGGCTGCGGGCCGGCGCGGTGGGGCTGCCCCGGCCGGTCGCCGAGGAGGCCGAGCGGCTGCTCGGCGACGCCGGCGGGGCGGTCACCACCCGGCTGGGCCTGCCCGGCGACGCCGACCCGGAGGCCGTGCGGCGGGCCGCGGGGACGACCCTGCAGCGCTGGCAGCGGCACGCGGTCAACCCGATGTACCCGCGCCCGGCCGCGGACGCCTGCCGCGTCGTGGTGCGCACCTGCGAGGGGCTGCTGCTCGGCGGCTGAGGCGCGACCCGGCCGGCTGATACGCGGCCGGGGTGTCGCAAGGTCGACGTCCCACTGTGTCGTCGTGCACAGAGCCCGCCCGCCCCCACCGCGAGCATTGCTCCTGACCGAGGGCGAAGGGGGACGAGGTGTGGGAGCGACAGCCACGACCACAGCGAGGCGGACGCGGATCACGGGATCCGCGGCCGGGGGGCCGCGCGAGCGGGCCGCGCGGGGGCGCACGGTGAGCGCCCGCGCGGACGCGGTGCTGGAGCCGCGGCTGTTCGCGGACTTCGCGGTCCCGGGGACCGGGGCCGAGGCGGGCGCCAGGCGACCCGGCGACGACCAGGAGGACGGCGCCGGGGACGGCGCGATCGCCGACCGCGGCGGAGGCGGCCCGACCGAGCCGGACGCGGTGCGGGCCGAGCGGGCCTGGCTGGCCGGCGACGCCGTGGCCGCGATCGCCGCGGCCGACCGGGCCCTGGCCGCGG
>NZ_JAGSOV010000113.1 GCF_023898865.1 Pseudonocardia humida | reverse complement strand
AGGAGCGACGGTGGAGATCCACCAGATACCGGCACTCGCAGACCTCGTCCGGACAGGACAGCCACAACCCGCGTGGGCACAACTCATGACAGAGAAACGGCGAAAGACACTCATCGTCTGCATTCCCTGCCACGACACCATCCACGCGCCGATCCCAACCACGAAATCCACGCAGTAATCACCAGAGAGCCGATGCGAGGAAACCCGCACGTCCGGTTCGGGCCGGGGGCCGCCGGAAAAGGACCCGCCACATCGGCGGGCACCTCGCCGGCGGCCTACCGGGGCACACCGGCTACCGGCCGCGGGCGGCGCTGCGCGGGCTCGCTGCCCGCCTCGCCCCGGGCTGGGCGCGACCCGACAACGCGCGCAGGGTCGCGCCGCCGGACGCGCGCTTGAACAGGTACTCCGCCCGGGGGTAGGACAGCCGCCCGCGGCCCGTGTCGGGGCACAGGTCGCCGGGCGGGCGGGGGCGGCCCGGTCCCGGGCGGCGCTCGGCGAGGAAGACCGGGCCCCGGCTGCGGCCCTCGACCAGCTCGGCCAGCAGCGCTGACGTCGCCCGCGCCCAGGCGATGCGGCCGTGCCGGGCGCGGCCCGCGGCGAGGTCGAGCTCGTCCACGTCGAGTGCGAGCACCTCGCGGGCGGGCGCGCCGCTCTCGTGCAGCACCCGCCAGAGCGCCCGCTCCCGCAGCGGCGTGGCCGGGGTGGTGAGCGCGGCGACCCGCCGCGGGTCGAGCGGCCGGGCCCGCCCGCGGGGCGCCGGCAGCCGGTCGAGGGACCCGTCGAGCGCGCTGGTGCCGGCCCAGGCCGCGAAGGCGCGCAGGGCGGCGCGGTGCCGGTTCCACGTGGCGGGCGCGGCCCGGGACCAGGCCGAGGCGAACACCCGGGCGACCGCCTCCGGGGACAGCGCGCAGAGCGGCAGGTCGTCGCCGAGGTCGCGGCGCAGCCGGTCGAGGGTCTGCCGGTAGGACCGGACGGTCCCCGGGCTCGGGCCGGGGCGGGCGAGGAAGGCCGCGGCCGCCTCGCCCAGCCCGGGTCCGCCGCCCGCCGGTTGCCGCGGTGCCGGTTCGGGCCGCAGGGCCGCTGCCCGTCGCAGCCACACCTCGCGCTCGGGCAGGCTCGCCGTCATGCTCGCGGCGCGCTCGAACTCCGCGCGGGCGGGGGCGGTGCGGCCGAGGCGGGCGAGCAGGTGGCCGCGGGTGCCGGGCAGCAGCGGGTAGCGGGCCATCGCGGGCTCGGCCAGGAGGGGCTCGATGAGCTGCAGGCCCTCCTCGGGCCCACGGGCCATCGCGACGGCGACGGCCCGGTTCAGCGCGACGACGGGTGAGGGCACCACCCGCACCAGCAGGTCGTAGAGCGCGACGATCTGCGCCCAGTCGGTGTCGGCGGCCGACCGCGCCCGGGCGTGGCAGGCGGCGATCGCGGCCTGCAGCACGTACGGGCCCGGCGGGGCCCGCGTCTCCCGGGCGCGCAGCAGCGCGGTGAAGCCGGCGCGGATCCGGTCCCGGTCCCACCGGTCGCGGTCCTGCTCGTGCAGCAGGACCGGGATGCCGGCCGCGTCGACGCGGGCGGCCCGGCGGCTGTGCTGCAGCTCCAGGAGGGCGAGCAGGCCGTGGGCCTCGGCGGAGTCGGGGGCCAGCCGGGCGAGCATCCGGGCGAGCCGGATGGCCTCGTCGCACAGCGCGGTGCGGATCCAGTCGGTGCCGCCGGTCGCGGCGTAGCCCTCGTTGAAGACGAGGTAGAGCACCTCCATCACCGAGGCCAGCCGGCCGGCGCGCTCCGGTCCGACGGGCACCTCGAACCGGGCCTGGCTCACCGCGAGCGCGCGCTTGGCCCGCACCACCCGCTGCGCCACGGTCGCCTCGGTGACGAGGAACGCGCGCGCGATCTCGTCGGTCCGCAGCCCGGCCACGACCTTGAGGGTCAGCGCCACCCGCGCCTCGGGCGAGAGCACGGGATGGCAGGAGACCAGCATCAGCCGCAGGACGTCGTCGGCCACGTCATCGGGATCGGGTGGTGGTGGTGGTGGCTCGTCGACCGCGGCGGTGCGCAGGTCGTGCGCCAACGCCGCGTGCCCGCGGTCGCGGCGCTGCATCCGGCGCAGCGCGTCGACCGCGCGGCGGCGGGCCACCGTGGTGAGCCAGGCGCCGGGGTTGTCCGGGACGCCGCCGGTCGGCCACTGCTCCAGCGCGGCGACCAGCGCGTCCTGGGCGAGCTCCTCGGCCAGGCCGACGTCTCCGGCGAGCGTCCGCGCGAGGCCGGCGACGATCCGCGCCGACTCCCGCCGCCAGATCCCGCCGATGCCGGCCGGGTCGGTCATCCGGTGGCGGGGCCGAAGACCTGGTACATCATGGACTCGCCGCCGCCGACGATGCCGTGGAACCGGCGGGTCAGCTCGATGGCCTCCTCCCGCGACCCCACCTCCACCAGCGCGAAGCTGACGATCGCCTCCTTGGTCTCGGTGAACGGCCCGTCGGTGACGGTCAGCTCACCCCCGGTGGTCGAGATGCGGGTGCCCGCATCCAGGCCGCCGGTGGCGACCAGCCCACCCGCGCGGGTCAGCTCGTCGATGAACGCGCCCATCCTCGTGTACATCGCGGCGTCGGGCTCGCCGGCGTCGTCGGTCATGGTCAGCAGGAACTGCACGGGGTCCTCCTCGGGTCGGACTGTCGTCGCACCCCTACGTCGCGCCGAGTATGTGACAGGGAACGCGCGATGTGACAGGGAACCGACGGCGCCGCTGGTCAGCGGCCGGCTTCGGGCCGCCGTCGAACCCGGGCGCGGCCGGACGACGCCTCAGCGGACACCGACCCGATGAGAGGAACCAGCCATGACCGCCACCCCCACCGCCCGACCGACCGCCACCTCCGTCCGCGACCCCCGGACCCGCCTGCTGCTGTCGGGGAGCGTCGCCGCGGTCGGTGTCTTCGGGGTCGTCTCCCTCACCCAGGCCGCCACGCGCGAGGGGTTCGACCTGACCCGCTTCCCGCTGAGCGCGCTGTCCAACGGCGACCTGGGCTGGGTCCAGATCACCAACTTCGTCGTCTCCGGCGTGCTGGCGGTCGCCGGCGCCGTCGGGCTGCACCGGGTCATGCGCGGCACCCCGGGTGGTACCTGGGCGCCCCGCCTCGTCGCGGTCTGGGGGATCGGGCTGATCCTGTCGGGGCCGTTCGTGCTGCAGGGAGGCGGCGGGTTCCCGGTCGGTGACCCCGGAGTCCCCGGCATGACGGTCGGCACCATCGGCCACCTCGTCGTCGGCACGGTCGCGTTCGCCGCGCTGATCGCCTCCTGCTTCGTGCTGGGCCGGCACTACGCGCGGTCCGGCGAGCGCGGGATGGCGCTGGGATCGCGCGCCTCCGGGTCGGCGTTCCTGGTCGGCGACCTCTACTCGATGGCCGGTGGGCCGGCGGGCGCCCTGGTCCTGGCGATCACCGCGCTCACGGCGATGGCCTGGGTGGGCGTCGTCGCGCACGTCGAGCTGCGCCGCTGACCGGCACCGGTCGCGGCTCATCGCGCGTCGTCCCGGGGACGTAGCCGAACCCGCTCCCGCGGGTGGACGCCGTGCCCGCCGCCGGCGGGCACGGTTCGGCCATGCCACGCCACGGATCGTCCCGCGCCGTCCCGCTCCCGGCCGTTCTCACGGCCGTCCTCACCGCCGCCCTCTCGGCCGCGCTGGTCGCGTGCAGCTCGGGAGCACCTCCCGGTGGAGCTCCGCCCGGCCCCGCCGACGACGCGGTCGTGGTCACCGCCGGTGGGGCCGTCCGCGGGACGACCACCGCGGAGCACCGGCGCTTCACCGCCATCCCCTACGCCGCCGCGCCGGTCGGGGAGCGGCGCTGGCGCTCGCCGGAGCCGCCGGCGCCGTGGACCGGGACCCGCGACGCCACGGTGCCGTCCACGCCGTGCCCGCAGACGTGGGGGCCGAACCCGGACGGCACGCCCCAGGTCACCGGGGCCGAGGACTGCCTCCAGCTCACCGTCGACACGCCCCGCCGGGCGGCGGCGCCCCGTCCGGTGATGGTGTTCCTGCACGGCGGGCGGAGCTCCGGGCAGGGCGGCCTCTACGACCCGCGGCGGATCGTCACCGGTGGCGACGTCGTCGTCGTGACGGTCAACTCCCGGCTCGGCGCGCTGGGGGCGCTCGCCCACCCGGCGCTCGACGACCCGGCGGTCGGGAACTTCGGGCTGGCCGACCAGCAGGCCGCGCTGCGCTGGGTGCGCGACAACATCGCCGCGTTCGGCGGCGACCCGGGCAACGTCACGCTGTGGGGGGAGTCCGCGGGCGGGTTCGACACCTGCGCCCACCTCGCGTCCCCGTCGGCACGGGGCCTGTTCGCCAAGGCCATCGTGCAGTCCGCGTCCTGCGCCAACCCCGTGGTGGCCCGGGACACCGCCGAGCAGCGCGCCGCCGCCGTCGCCGCCGAACTCGGCTGCCCCGACCCGGCGACCGCTCCGCAGTGCCTGCGGGCGCTGCCGGTCGAGGCCCTGGTCGGGCTGCGCGAGGCCGACGTGACGACGACGGTGTTCGCGGCGGTCGCCGACGCCCCGTGGTGGCCCGTCGCGGGCACCCCGCTGCTGCCCGTCCAGCCCGGTGACGCGCTGCGGGACGGCACCTTCGCCGACGTGCCCCTGATCCACGGCGCCACCCGGGACGAGATGCGCTCCCGCGTCGCCGCGGCCTACGACCTGCAGGGGGCGCCGGTCACGGCGGAGCGGTACCCGGCGATCCTCGCCGACCTGTTCGGACCGGAGGCCGCCCGGGCCGCCGTGGAGCGGTACCCGCTCGCCGCGTTCTCCTCGCCGAGCCTGGCCCTGGCCACCGCGCTGGGCGACCAGGGCGGGATGGTCGGCTCCTGCGCGCAGGTGCCGGTGCACGCCGCCGCCGCGGCGGGCGAGCCGGTCTTCGGCTACGAGTTCGCCGAGCCCGTCGCCGACGTGGCCGGGACCGTCCCGTTGGGCGCCCACCACGGGGCGGACGTCCGCTACTTCTTCGACAGCACCCAGCCGGGGCGGCCCCCGGCGCAGCGCACCCCGCAGCAGCAGCGGCTGGCCGACCGGTTGATCGGCTGGTGGACCACGTTCGCCCGCACCGGGTCCCCCGGTCCGGACTGGCCGCCGGTGCCCGACGGCGGGGTGCTCTCGATCACCGCGGCCGGCACGGCCCCGGTCGACCTCGCCGTGGCCCACCACTGCGACCTGTGGCAGCGCGTCGCGCCACCGACCGGCTGAGCGGGATCGACGGCCCCGTCCCACGGCGCGGAACCCCGGGACGGGGCACGGGCGCGGGCCGCCCGGTGGTCGGGTGCGCGTCAATGATCGTCCTGGCGGACGACGGTGGAGCCCGCCGTGGCGGTGCGGATCGACGTGCTCGGGCCGCTGCGCGCCCAGGTCGCCGGTGCGCCCGCCGACCTGGGCGGGCGGCGGCGCCGGGCGCTGCTGGCCCGGCTCGCCGTGGCCGGCGGGCGGGTGGTGTCGACCGACGCGCTGGTCGAGGACCTCTGGGCCGCCGAGTCCCGCCCCGGGCGCTGGCCGCGCTGCAGGTCACCGTCTCGCACCTGCGCCGGGTCCTGGAGCCCGACCGGCCGCCGCGGGGGCGGCGACCGTCGTGGTCAGCTCCCCGCCGGGTCAGCCCGACAGGGCGTCGAGGTGGCGGCGCGCCCTGGGGGCCAGCGCGCCGAGCCCCTTGGCGGTGGCCGTGTCCAGCGCGGCCTCCAGCACCTCCCGCGCGCGCCGGGCGTCGCCGGGCCCGCCCCGTGCGATCAGCGCGCGCCCCTGGTGCAGGCGCAGCCAGGCCAGCTGGCCGGCGGACGCCCCGACCTTGCGGATGCCCAGGTCGAAGTGCTCCAGCGCGCGGTCGGGCTCGCCGAGGGCCAGCGCGAGGAGGCCGCGGGCCCGGTGCACCGGGCCGACCAGCAGCGTCGGCCACCCACCCAGCGCGATCTCCTCGGTGTGCGGTTCGAGCAGGGCGTCCACCCGGCGGGCGAGGCCGTCGACGTCGAGGCGGTCGTTGCGGAACCCGTCCAGGCTGTTGATCGCCTCGGCCGCCACGGCCAGCGTCGGCACCGCCAGCCCGTGCGGGGGCAGGGCCCGCAGGTCGGCGGTCAGGTCGAGGGTGGCCGCGAGCTGGTCGACCGCCGCCGCGGGCTGCTCGACCTCGCCCCACATCAACGCGATCGCCGGGGCCCACAGCACGAAGTACTGGCGCCGCTCGGCCAACCGCAGGATCCCGGCCAGCTCGGGCATCCGGCCCTGCTGGTAGCGCAGCCAGGACAGCTGCCCCATCCAGGTCTGCTGCATCGAGTCGCTGACGTCGCGCTGGTTCTCCTCCAGCATCGCCTTCTGCGGCCCGAGGATGCGGGCCTCGGCGTCGGCCAGGTCGCCGTCCCAGAGGTCGAACACGGTGTCCAGGGACAGCTGGCTCCACGGGCCCATGCCGGCTGCGGTCTCCTCGACCAGCGCCCGGTGCAGCTCGCTCGTCCGGTGCGCGGCGATCATGTCGCCCAGGCGGAGGTGGTCGACCACCGACTGCATCAGCGCCTCGCCGCGGAACAGCGCCGACGTGGCGGCCGCCGAGACCTCCTCCATCCGGGCGCTGATCCGGCGCAGCTCGGCGGGCGGGGCGTAGTCGAACAGGGCGTAGCGGCACTCCGTGAGCACCTCGCACGCCACCTCGGGGTCGGTGTCCGGGATGAGCGCGTCCAGGGTGGCGCGGGCGAGCACGACGGGCTCGGGGTCCTCGAGGACGGGCCCGTCGGGCAGCAGGCCCATCGTCGTCCAGTGCGCCAGGGTCGCGTTGAGCAGCAGCCACAGCTCGTGGGCCTCGCGGTCGGCGTCCAGCTCGGCGGAGGCGACCAGCTCGTCGCGCGCGGTGCCGAGCATGTGCAGCAGCGAGCGGTCGACCCGGCCGGGGTCGGTCCACCGCCTGCCCAGCCGGATCGCGGCCACCGCGCGCTGCCGCGGGCACCCGCCCGCCTCCTCGTAGGCCGCCCGGAACGCGGTCTCCGCGGCGTGCATGTCGGCGCGGTCGTGGCGGGCGTCGCCCTGCGCGATGTGCAGCGCGAAGCGCAGCGCGGGGTCGGCGGTGAGGGCGAGCCCCCGCGTGGCGAGCTCGATCGCGGTGTCGAGGCGGCGGACGTCGTGCTCGCCGCGCGCCGCGGCCAGGCAGGCCGCCGCCACCTCGTCGTCGGGCACGTCCGGGCGGGCGGCCAACGCGTGCCGGGCCGCCCCGGCGAGGTCGACGTCGGGGGTGCCGGCGAGGTGGCGGTAGGCGGCGGCGTGCAGCCGCCGCGCGCGCCCGGGTTCGGCGGCGAGCTGGGCCAGCACCGCGTCGCGGGCCGCGGCGCGGGCGAACCGGACGCCGTCGTCGGCGACGACCGCCCCGGTGCGCACGGCCAGCGCCAGGCCCGCGTCGGCCCGCTCGGCCCGCACCCCGAGGACGGCGGTCACGACCACCGGGTCGATGCGCAGGTCGACGGCGGTGACGGCGGCGGCGGCCAACCAGTCGCTGACCGTCGGCTGCGGCGCCCCGGGCTCCCCCGCGACCGCCAGCACGGTGCCCCCCGCACGGCCGGCGAACGGGCCCGGGTCGGCCCCGGCCACGCAGAACCCGACCGCCGCCCCGGACAGCCGCGACCGGATCTGCTCGGTCAGCTCCGCGGCCAGCGCCGTCATCCGGTGCGCGTCGTCGATCACGACCAGCACCGGGCGGTTGCGAGCGAGCGCGGACACCACCCCGACCGCGGCGTCGACCAGCCGGTTGGGCTTCGCCGGGCGGAACCCGCCCGACGGGCGCGGGCTGGCCACCAGGTTGGTCAGCAGCGCGCGGTCGGTGTCGGGCGCGAAGCGCGGGTCGGTCAGCGCGGCGGCCCACAGGTCGCGCATCAGCTGCCGGCCCGGCGCCAGGTCGTCGGCGGCGTCGCAGACCTCGCGGACCACCCACACCCCGGCCGCGGCGGCCAGCGCGGCCAGCTCGTCGACGGTGGCCAGGCGGGCCGGACCGGTCGGGCCGACCACGTTGAGCAGCTCGGCCTCCCGCGCCCGGATCGAGGCCACGAACGCCTCGAGCGCCGCGCGGTGCGGCCCCGGCTCCGCCGCCTGCGGGATCGGCGGGGGGACCGGCACGGCGCCGTGCTCACCCAACTCGATCAGCTGGGCGGCGCGCGCGACCGTCGGGTCCTCGTAGCCCCACCGCGGTCTGAGCTCCTCCAGCATCGCCTCCGCGGCCGGTGCCCCGTTCTCGACCAGCGTCGACAGGAACCGCAACAGCCACACCTCGCGGTCGCCGTCCAGCGCCGCGGCCAGCGCCTTGTCCTGGTCGATCCAGTCCAGGGCGGCGAAGTCGGCGGTCAGCAGGTCGGCGCGCACCCACAGCTTGGCCAGCCTGCGCTGCTGGGTGTCCAGGCGCTGCGCGGCGAGCCGGCAGATGCGCGGCAGCGGCCAGTCGTCGCCGACGGTGAACGGCTCCCCGCGCCACCGGGCGGCCGCCCCGGCCAGCACCCGCGCGGCCTCGGCCGGGTCGGCGTCCTCCAGGAGGCGTTCGGCCCGGTCGGTCAACGCCACCACGGCGGTGGTGTCGAGGATGGCGGCGGGCTCGACACCCCCCGGCCCGGGCAAGGGTTCGAGCCGGTAGCCGGCGTTGCCGCGCCCGGAGGTGACGGTCAGCCCGACGCGGCGCAGCGCGAGCCGGAGCTTGGAGACCACCGGCCAGAGGCGGTCGGTGTCGGGCGCGGCCGGCCACAGCGCGTCGACCAGGTCGGCCCGCGGGACGCCCTGGCCCGGTCGGGCGGCCACCAGGACCGCCAGCGCCTTGGCCAGCTGGGGGGCCAGCTCGACGAGCTCACCGCCCGCGCGCAGCTCAACGTTGCCGATCACGCGCAGTTCGTCGTCGACCATTCCCGTCCCACCGCAGGCTTGCCTGCGGGCGATCCTCTCGACACCGTCGGTGAACGGCAAGCGCCCATCCGGCTCGACGGCGCCCGCCACCTGCACGGAAAGGTGACGGCAAGGTCGTCGGCCTAGGTTCGCCACCGACGTCACCGACGACGGCACGGACCGGCCGTCTCGATCGGTGCCCCGGTGGAGGGGACGGCCCGTGTCGCCGTCGGCGGCGTCGGGGCTGGTGGGGCCATCAGTCCGGCGGAGCACCGTGGGCGGCGACGCCGCGGCGCGAGGGGCGGCAACCCCCCGCGGCGCGACGGCGCCACCCGTTCCGCACCGCCGAGGGCGG
>NZ_JAGSOV010000112.1 GCF_023898865.1 Pseudonocardia humida | reverse complement strand
AGCGGTGGGGCGGGTCGGCCCCTGGCCTCGACGCCGGCGGGCGGGCGCCCGGCGGCGGGCGGGCGGGCGGCGGGTCGGCCGCGGCCGTCGGCGGGGCGCGGGTCCGGCGCGCGCTGGGCGGGGACCGGGACCCGTCCGTTCGGTGGGCGGCCGGTGGCCGAGGGGCGGCCGCTGGGGGCGGGCTCGCCGCCCTCGACCTTCCACTCGATGTCGGCGGCCTGCTGCCAGCCGGGCGACTCCCGGAACCAGGTCTCCCAGCGGCTGGCGGCCCGCTCGTTCTCGAACCGGTGCACGATGTACCAGTCGGGCCCGGGGCTGGGCGGGGCCAGCACCTGTCCGCCGAGGTAGCCGGGGCGGTCGGCGGACTCGGCCAGCCGGAGCCGCGACCAGGCCTCGAACTCGGCCTCCTCGCCTGCGGCGACGGGATAGCTGACCGAGATCGTGACCGATCGTTCCGCCACCGCGCACCTCCCGACCCCGCTCGCGATGTCGCCGCGTACGCACCCGTACACGGCGCACACCGATGGTCGGGTTCATCATGACCCGTTCCGGTGCGGCGGGGGAGCGCAGGGCGCGACGAGCCGCACCGGTCCGGTCGCAACCGGTGGCGGGCGAGCACCCGAGCGGCTATGAGCTTAGACTCTCCACCGACTTCGTGAATCCGTTCACAAGGGGCCGCATGGCCGCACCGGGTTCCGGAGGGGCGGCGTCGGCCCGGCGCCCCCGACCGGACTCCCCGCGACCAGGTCAGTGCCGTGCGACCACGGCGGTGACCAGGCCCGGACGCCCGGCGGTAAGGCTTGCCTGGGTCGAGTGGGGACAGCCGCCCGACCTAGGGTCGCGGCGCCGCTGGATGCAGCACGACCCGCACGACGACGACAACGCTGACGAGGGTGCCCAGGATGCTCGATCCCTACCTGCCGATGGTGCTGCTGTTCGCGCTGGCGGGTGCGTTCGCCCTGTTCTCCGTGACGGCCGCGCCCTACATCGGTCCCCGTCGGTACAACCGGGCCAAGCTCGACGCGTACGAGTGCGGCATCGAGCCCTCGCCGGACCCGGTGGTGGGCGGTGGCCGCATGCCCGTCGCGTACTACCTGACCGCGATGCTGTTCATCCTGTTCGACATCGAGATGGTCTTCCTCTACCCGTTCGCGGTGAGCGCGGACGCGCTGGGCCTGTTCGGGCTGGTGGAGATCGTGCTGTTCATCGTCACGGTCGGCTTCGCCTACATCTACGTGTGGCGCCGCGGCGGGCTGGATTGGAACTGAGATGGGTCTCGAAGAGCACCTCCCCAACGGCGTCCTGCTGACCAGCGTCGAGAAGCTGGTCAACTGGACGCGCAAGTCGTCGCTGTGGCCCGCCACCTTCGGGCTGGCCTGCTGCGCGATCGAGATGATGACCACCGGCGCGCCGCGCTACGACCTGGCCCGCTTCGGCATGGAGGTCTTCCGGGCCTCGCCGCGCCAGGCCGACCTGATGATCGTGGCCGGCCGGGTGAGCAACAAGATGGCCCCGGTGCTGCGCCAGATCTACGACCAGATGCCCGAGCCGCGCTGGGTGCTGGCGATGGGCGTGTGCGCGTCCTCCGGCGGGATGTTCAACAACTACGCCATCGTGCAGGGCGTCGACCACGTCGTCCCGGTCGACATGTACCTGCCGGGCTGCCCGCCGCGCCCGGAGATGCTGATGGACGCGATCCTGAAGATCCACGCCAAGATCATGGACGAGCCGCTGGGCTCGAAGCGGGCCGCTGAGCTGGCCGCCGACGGGCACCGGACCGAGCTGGTGCCCTCGTCGATCAAGTACGCGCCGAAGGGCAAGCGCGAGGAGCGGGAGAACGCCCTGGGTGCCCCGGTCCGGCAGCGCGAGGTGGAGTCATGAGCGACAGCGGGGAGCGCAAGACGACCGATGGGCGCCCCGCCGCCCCGTCGGACGACACCCCGGGTACCGAGGGCACCTCCAAGGAGTCGGCCGAGCGCACCGGCGGCCCGCACTCGTCGGCCCAGGAGAGCGGCGCCGACGCCGCCGAGACGGGTATGGGGCCCGGCCGCGGCGGGGAGGTCGAGCAGACCACCGACCAGGACGGCACCGCGCCGGAGGGCGGCACCCGCACCGCCCCCGCGGCCCGCGACCGGCAGGGCATGTTCGGCGTGCGCGGCTCGGGCGACACCTCCGGCTTCGGCGGGCTGCGGCTGCCCGGCTACGCGCCCGCCCCGGCCGAGCGCCCCTACGGCGGCTGGTTCGACGAGTTCGCCGACGAGTTCGCCGAGGCGCTGCTGGAGCGGGGCATCCCGCGCGGCGCCGTCGAGCAGGTCACCGTCGACCGCGGCGAGATCACCTTCTACGTGCAGCGCGAGCACATCGTCGAGATGTGCCGGACCCTGCGCGACGACCCGGCGCTGCGCTACGAGCTGTGCTCGTCGGTGTCGGGCGTGGACTACGGCGCCGACGTCGACCGCCGCCTGCACGTCGTCTACCACCTGCTGTCGATGACGTTCCGGCGCCGCATCCGGCTGGAGGTCGTGCTCGACGTCGACGACGCGCACGTGCCGAGCATCGTCGAGGTCTACCCGACCGCCGACTGGCACGAGCGGGAGACCTGGGACATGTTCGGGGTGATCTTCGACGGGCACCCCGCGCTGACCCGGATCCTCATGCCGGACGACTGGGAGGGCCACCCCCAGCGCAAGGACTACCCCCTCGGCGGCATCCCCGTCGAGTACAAGGGCGCGGAGATCCCGCCGCCGGACGAGCGACGGGCCTACTCGTGACCACTCAGGAGGCGGCGCGATGACCGACATCCGCGACGACAGCCCCGCTCCCGCCGAGGAGCGGATCACGACCGAGGGCCCGGTCTACACCGTGACCGGTGGCGACTGGGACACCCTGATCGACGCCGAGCACGACGACCGGATCGTCATCAACATGGGCCCGCAGCACCCGTCGACGCACGGCGTGCTGCGGCTGGTGCTGGAGCTGGAGGGCGAGACGGTCCAGCAGGCCCGCTCGGTGATCGGCTACCTGCACACCGGCATCGAGAAGAACTGCGAGTACCGCAACTGGACCCAGGGCGTCACGTTCGTGACGCGGATGGACTACCTGGCGCCGATCTTCAACGAGACCGCGTACTGCCTCGGGGTGGAGAAGCTGCTCGGGGTCGAGGCGCCGCGGCGCGCGCAGGTCGCCCGCGTGATGCTCATGGAGCTCACCCGGATCGGTTCGCACCTGGTGTGCCTGGCCACCGGCGGCATGGAGCTGGGCGCGCTGACCGGCATGACGGCCGGGTTCCGCGAGCGCGAGGAGGTCCTGCACCTGCTGGAGTTCCTCACCGGGCTGCGGATGAACCACGCCTACGTGCGCCCGGGCGGGCTGGCCCAGGACTTCCCGGAGGGCTGGGCGGAGAAGGTCACCGACTTCGTCAAGGTGATGCGCTCGCGGCTGCCCGACTACGACAAGCTGCTCACCGGCCAGCCGATCTGGCGCCAGCGCCTGGAGAACGTCGGCTACCTGCCGCTGGACGGCTGCCTGGCGCTGGGCGCCACCGGCCCGATCCTGCGCTCGGCCGGCCTGCCGTGGGACCAGCGCAAGGTCGAGCCGTACTGCGGCTACGAGGAGTACGACTTCGAGGTCCCGACGGCCACCGAGGCCGACTGCTACGCCCGCTACCGGCTGCGCGTGGCCGAGATGCACGAGTCGCTCAAGATCATCGAGCAGGCCGTGGCGAAGATGGAGCCGGGCCCGGTCATGGTGGCCGACCGCAAGATCGCCTGGCCGGCGCAGCTGACCATCGGCTCGGACGGCATGGGCAACAGCCTCGAGCACGTCCGCAAGATCATGGGTCAGTCGATGGAGTCGCTGATCCACCACTTCAAGCTGGTCACCGAGGGCTTCGCGGTGCCTGCCGGGCAGGTGTACTCGGCGGTCGAGTCGCCGCGCGGCGAGCTGGGCTACCACCTGGTCTCCGACGGCGGCACCCGCCCGCTGCGCGTGCACGTGCGCGACCCCAGCTTCGTGAACCTGCAGACGATGCCGGCGATGAGCGAGGGCGGCATGGTCGCCGACGTCATCGCCGCCGTCGCCTCGATCGACCCGGTCATGGGAGGCGTGGACCGATGAGCGAGCTTGCGAGCGAATCAATGTCACAGCGCTTGGAGCCGTTGTCGGCCGAGCTCTGCGAGGCCGTGCGATGACTCTTCCTGGGGGGAACCCCGAACGGAACAGCCCGACCTCGGTGGCTCCGGATGAGGTCGTGTGGGAGCCGGTGGTCGCCGAACCGGCCATCGTCGCCCCGATCTTCGACGAGCTCACCCGCCAGCGCACCAAGGAGATCATCGCGCGCTACCCGCAGTCGCGCTCCGCGCTGCTGCCGCTGCTGCACCTGGTGCAGTCGGTGGAGGGGTTCGTCAGCCAGGACGGCATCCGCTACTGCGCCGAGGCGCTGGAGCTGACCACCGCCGAGGTCTCCGCGGTGGCCACGTTCTACACGATGTACAAGCGCACCCCGTGCGGGGAGCACCTGGTCAGCGTGTGCACCAACACGCTGTGCGCGGCGCTGGGCGGCGACGACATCTACGCGCGGCTGAGCGCCAAGCTCGGCGTCGGGCACGAGGAGACCGCGGGGGAGCCGGGTGCGCCGGGCTCGATCACCCTCGAGCACGCCGAGTGCCTGGCCGCCTGCGACCTCGCCCCGGTGCTGCAGGTCAACTACGAGTACTTCGACAACCAGACCGTCGAGACGGCGGAGGCGCTGGTCGACGCGCTGCAGGCGGGGCAGAAGCCGCACCCCACCCGCGGCGCCCCGCTGACCGACTTCAAGACCGTCGAGATGGAGCTGGCCGGCGTCTTCCCGGACCTGGCGCGGTCCGTCGAGGGACCGTCGGTGGCCGATGAGACGCTGCGCGGTGCGCAGCTGGCCGCCGACCGCGGCTGGCGGGCGCCCGCGATGCCCGACTCCCCGCCCGACCTGCCGGCACTCCCGGAGAAGAAGTGACACCCCCCAGGAACGAGTCATGACGGCTGCCACTCCCCCCACGAACTCGGGACCCGACCCGCTGACCCCGGTGCTCACGAGGCGCTGGCTGTCGCCGCGGTCGTGGTCGATCGACACCTACGAGCAGCTCGAGGGCTACGAGGCGCTGCGCTACGCGCTGGGCAAGGAGCCCGACCGGATCATCCAGCTGGTCAAGGACTCGGGCCTGCGCGGGCGCGGCGGCGCGGGCTTCCCCACCGGCATGAAGTGGGGCTTCATCCCGCAGGGGTCCACCGGCCCGGGCGCCAAGCCCAAGTACCTGGTGATCAACGCCGACGAGGGCGAGCCGGGCACCTGCAAGGACATCCCGACGATGATGGCCGACCCGCACTCGCTGGTCGAAGGCTGCATCATCACCAGCTACGCGATCCGGGCCAACTTCTGCGCCATCTACGTCCGCGGTGAGGCGCTGCACTGCATCCGCCGCGTGCGGCGGGCCGTCGAGGAGGCCTACGCCAAGGGCTACCTCGGCAAGAACATCCTCGACTCGGGCTTCGACCTCGACATCGTCGTGCACGCCGGCGCGGGCGCGTACATCTGCGGCGAGGAGACGGCCCTGCTGGACTCGCTGGAGGGTCGGCGCGGTCAACCCCGGCTCAAGCCCCCCTTCCCGGCCACGGCGGGGCTGTACGCCTCGCCCACCGTGGTGAACAACGTCGAGACCATCGCCTCGGTTCCGGCGATCGTCTCCGGCGGCAGCGACTGGTTCCGCGCCATGGGCAGCGAGAAGAGCCCCGGCCCGAAGATCTACTCGGTGTCCGGGCACGTCGAGCGCCCCGGCCAGTACGAGGCCCCGCTGGGCATCACGCTGCGCCGGCTGCTGGAGCTGGCCGGCGGCATGAAGGGCGGCGTCCCGCTGAAGTTCTGGACGCCCGGCGGGTCGTCGACGCCGATCTTCACCGCCGAGCACCTGGACGTCCCGCTCGACTTCGAGGGCGCCGCGGCGGCCGGGTCGATGCTGGGCACCACCGCCGTGCAGGTCTTCAACGAGACCGTGTCCGTGCCGTGGGCGGTCATGAAGTGGACCGAGTTCTACAAGCACGAGAGCTGCGGCAAGTGCACCCCGTGCCGGGAGGGCACCTACTGGCTGGTGCAGATCCTGGAGCGGATGGTGCACGGGCAGGGCACCGAGGGCGACGTCGAGACGATGCTCGACATCTGCGACAACATCCTCGGCCGCTCGTTCTGCGCCCTCGGTGACGGCGCCACCAGCCCGATCACCAGCGCGATCCAGTACTTCCGCCAGGAGTTCATGGACCTGATCGCGGCTCAGCCCGCGGTGGCCCATCCGGACCAGCTGGCTGAGCTGAGCGGAGCTACGGCGTGACGATTGCCCCCGAGGAGAAGAAGGAAGCCCGGCCCGTCCCGGAGGGCCACGTCCGGCTGACCATCGACGGCCGCGAGGTCGACGCGCCCAAGGGCGAGCTGCTCATCCGCACCTGCGAGCGGCTCGGGATCATCGTGCCGCGCTTCTGCGACCACCCCCTGCTCGACCCGGCAGGCGCCTGCCGCCAGTGCCTGGTCGAGGTGGAGATGGGCGGGCGGCCGATGCCCAAGCCGCAGGCCAGCTGCACGATGACGGTCGCCGACGGCATGGTCGTCAAGACCCAGCACAGCTCCCCGGTCGCCAAGAAGGCCCAGGAGGGGGTGATGGAGCTGCTGCTCATCAACCACCCCCTCGACTGCCCCGTCTGCGACAAGGGCGGCGAGTGCCCCCTGCAGAACCAGGCGATGAGCACCGGGCGCACCGATTCGCGGTTCGTCGACGAGAAGCGCACCTTCGCCAAGCCCCTGCCGATCTCCACGCAGGTCCTGCTCGACCGCGAGCGCTGCGTGCTCTGCCAGCGCTGCACCCGGTTCTCCGAGGAGATCGCCGGCGACCCGTTCATCGACCTGCTCGAGCGCGGGGCGAACCAGCAGATCGGCGTGGCCGAGGACAAGCCCTTCCAGAGCTACATGTCCGGCAACACCATCCAGATCTGCCCGGTCGGCGCGCTCACCAGCGCCGCCTACCGGTTCCGCTCGCGCCCGTTCGACCTGGTCTCCACGCCGGGCGTCGACGAGCACACCTCCAGCGGGGCGGCGCTGCGCGTCGACACCCGCCGGGGCACCGTCCTGCGGCGCCTGGCGGGCAACGACCCCGAGGTCAACGAGGAGTGGATCGACGACAGGACCCGCTTCGCGTTCCGCTACCTGAGCTCCGCCGGGCGCATCACCCGGCCGATGGTCCGCGGCGCGGACGGCGTGCTCGCCGAGACCTCCTGGACCGAGGCCATGGAGGTGGCCGCGCGCGGGCTGCTCGCCGCCCGCGAGCGGGGCATCGGGGTGCTGGCCGGTGGCCGGCTCACCCTCGAGGACGCCTACGCCTACGGCAAGTTCGCCCGGGTCGCCGCGGGCACCAACGACGTCGACTTCCGGGCCCGGCCGCACTCGGCAGAGGAGCTGGACTTCCTGGCCTCCCAGGTGGTCGGGCGCGGCCCGGAGCAGCTGAGCTACACCCGGCTGGAGGCGGCGCCCGCGGTGCTGTGCGTGGCGCTGGAGCCCGAGGAGGAGGCGCCGGTCGTCTACCTCCGGCTGCGCAAGGCCGCCCGCAAGCACGGCCAGCGGGTGTTCCACCTGGGCCAGTGGACCACCCCGGCTGTGGAGCGCACCTCGCTCGAGCTGGGTTCGGCGGCCCCGGCCGCCAAGGACAACCTGATCCCGGCCGTCCCCGGCGCCGAGCCGACGGTGCTGGCCGACCTCCCCGAGGAGGTCGTCGGGGCGCTGCGCGGCGGCGGGGTCATCCTGGTCGGCGAGCGCGCCGCCGAGGTGCCCGGCCTGTACTCGGCGGTCGCCGCGCTGGGCGAGCGCACCGGCGCGGCGATCGGCTGGATCCCGCGCCGCGCGGGCGACCGCGGCGCCCTCGACGCGGGCGCCGTCCCGACGCTGCTGCCCGGCGGCCGCGCCGTCACCGACGCCGCGGCCCGCGCCGAGGTGGAGCGGGCGTGGGGCCTGGCCGAGGGTGCGCTGCCGGCCGGTCCGGGGCGCGACACCTCGGCGATCCTGGCCGCCGCCGCGTCCGGCGAGCTGGCCGCGCTGGTGGTCGGCGGCGTCGACCCGAACGACCTGCCCGACCCGGCCGCCGCGCTGGAGGCGCTGCGCGAGGTGGGGTTCCTGGTCAGCCTGGAGCTGCAGGCCTCGCCGGTCACCGAGCTGGCCGACGTGGTCCTCCCGGTCGCCCCCGACGTCCAGCGCGCCGGCAGCTACCTGAACTGGGAGGGGCGCAGGCGCGAGTTCGGCCCCGCCCTGGACGCCACCGGCGTGCTTCCCGACTGCCGCGTGCTCGACACGCTGGCCGTCGAGATGGACGTCGACCTGTTCACCCAGACCCCGGCCGCCGCGCTGGGCGACCTGGAGCGGCTGGGCTACGCGGGCGGCGCCGCCCCCGCCGCCCCGACCGAGTCCGGTCGCCCGCTCCCGCAGCTCGGCTTCGGGCAGGCCGTGCTGGCCACCTGGCGGCAGCTCATCGACGACGCGTCCCTCCTCGTGGACGAGCCGGCGCTGGCGGGCACCGCCCGTCCGGCCTACGCGCGGACCAACGCGGCCACCGCCGAGCGGCTCGGGCTCACCCCGGGTCGGCCGGCGACGGTGCACACCGACCGCGGCGCGGTGACCCTGCCGCTGGCCCTGGCCGACCTGCCCGACGGCGTGATCTGGCTGCCCGGCCGCTCCGGCGACTCGCACGTCCGCTCCCGGCTGGGTGCCGGGCACGGCGACCTGGTGGGGGTGAGGGCCGTGACCGAGCTTGCGAGGGCACCGATCGGCACAGCGCCCGACGGCAGGCCCGCGACGAGCGGCAGCGAGGAGGGGGCATGACGCCCACGCAGCAACTGCTGGCCGACGACCCGATCTGGCTGGTCCTGATCAAGGTCGTCGCGCTGTTCGCGATCGGGGTCGTGCTGACCCTGTTCATGATCAACCTGGAGCGCAAGGTCGTCGGGCGGATGCAGCAGCGCCCGGGGCCGAACCGGACGGGCCCCGGGGGCTGGCTGCAGAGCCTCGCCGACGGCCTCAAGCTGGCGTTCAAGGAAGACATCATGCCGGCCGCGGCCGACAAGCGGGTGTACTTCATCGCCCCGGTGATCTCCACGATCCCGGCGTTCGTGGCGTTCTCGGTGATCCCGTTCGGTGGCGAGGTCACGATCTTCGGTGAGCCGACCGT
>NZ_JAGSOV010000111.1 GCF_023898865.1 Pseudonocardia humida | reverse complement strand
GGGGCGGGCGACTGCGCCGTCGCCCGCGATGAGCGCGTCGCCCCCGCCCGCGCCGTCCAGGGTGTCCGCGCCGCCCGCGCCGACGACGCAGTCGCCCGCCCCGGAGCCGGTGGTGGTGTCGGCGTCGTCGGTGCCGACGACCAGGAACGGTCCGGTGGCGCCCGGACGGTCCTCGGCGGCGACGAACCGGGGCGTGGCCGCGGTGAGCTGCACGCTCTCCGCGAAGGTCGTCAGGCCGGCGTCGGTGCACTCGGACGGCACGGGCACGGCGGGGACCGCGCGGGCCGACCGCGCGCCGAGCGCGGTCGTGCTGGTCGTGCCGGTCGTGCTGGTCGTCGTCGCCGTCGGGGCGGGGATCGGGGTGCCGGACGGGGCGAGCCCGTTCGCGGTGATCTGGAGGGTCGTGCCCGGCTGGGCGTCGGTGGCGATCGTGCGGGCCGCGCCGTCGAGCAGCGAGCAGTACGACGCGGTCGGCCGCTGCCGAACTGGACGGTCAGCGCCCGGTACAACAGCCCGTTCGGATCGGTGCAGGTGCTGGCGCTGCGGACGCACTGGCTCGCGGTCGCACCGGAGGCCAGCAGGAACTGGATCGTGGCCGGCACCGAGCCCCGGTAGACGATCGACAGGCCGACCGTCCTGGCTGTCGTGGTGAGGCCGAGGAACTGCAGGGACTGCCCGGTGCGCTGCCCGCCGAGCACGACGGTGGCCGCGCTCGCGGTGCCGGTGCTGCCGGCCTCGGTGTCGGAGAACCGGGCCGGCGTGTGCCCCGGGAAAGGGTCGCCGACACCCGTCAGGGCGACGAGCAGGAGTGCCAGCAGCGGCGCCGTGACGGGGTGTCGGCGAAACGCGCCCGAATGGGCCGGCGTGCGCGGAGATGAGCGGGAATTGTGGGCTCCTTGATTACGCCTGGAGCAGGTTGAAGGTCGAGGTGATCGCGATCGTGTCGCCCTGGACCTTGTTGTCGACGATGCCTGCGAGGTCGGGGAGGGCGAACCGGAGGGTGTACGTCGCGGTGGCGCCGGCGGCCAGCGTCCCCGGCAGCGGCAGCCCGCTGGTCACGAACGCGCTGAGCGCGACCGCGTTCGCCGGGCCGGCCGGACCGGCCACCACCGCGACCGTCATCTGCTCCGGCAGGCTGCCCGCCGCGGCACACGCGTTGGCCGCGACGCCCTCGGCGACGTACTCCGGCTCGGTGCAGGTCCCGTCCGTGCCGGTCATTATCAACGAGCTGGTCAGCGCCCCGGGCAGGGAGCCGGTGTCGGACACCGTGAACGTGACGTCCTGGGTGAACCCGGGCGTGACGTCGACGGCGGCGAACAGGTTCACCGTGCCCGGGGCCGCTCCGACCACCAGGTCGAGGGGTGCCGGCCGCGATCGTGCCGTCGGGACCGGACTCGGTGTCGCTGAACGCCGCGTAGGTGCCGGCTCCGATGGCGGCCACGGCGAGCACGACGGCAGCGATCCCGACCGCGATCCGGGACCTGGGTGCTCTGCAGAAGCGTCATGGAATGGTCTCCATCGGTGGTCCTCGGGTACTGCGCCGTACGGGCTCGCGAGTACCCGGTAGCCAGCGGGAGGCTCCCCGGGAACGATCCCGATCGGGTGGATGAACGCCATTCCGTCGTGTTCGGAAATACGCTGTGAATGGTTGACGGAGAGTGAGCGGGAATCCGTTCGCGAGGAGGGGGCACCATGGGTGGCAGCCACCGGACCACGGAGCGCAGCCGCAGCGGCGCGCCCGGCCGGGTCCTGCGCTGGGTCGTGGCGCTGGCGATGCTGGGCGCGGTCGGGCTGGCGGTCGCGGTGGCGCTGGTGCCCGCGGTGGCCGGCGGCACGGCGCTGACCGTGCTGTCGCCGAGCATGCGCGGGACGCTCGCCCCGGGTGACGTGGTGGTGATCCGGCCGCGGCCGGTCGAGGGGATCGCGGCGGGCGACGTCATCACGTTCCTGGCCCGCGACCCGATGTCCAGCAGCACCCGGGTCGTCACCCACCGGGTGGTCGAGGTGCAGCCCGGCCCGTCGTTCCGCACGCGGGGCGACGCGAACCAGGACGCCGACCCGGGCGTCGTCGCGGCGGCCGACGTGCGCGGGGTGATGTGGTACCGGGTGCCGTGGGTCGGCGGCGTCGCCGTGAAGCTGATGACCCCCGCGGGGGCCGTGACCGGGGCCGGCGCGGTGGTGCTGGTGCTGGGGGTGGTGCTCCTGCTGGGGGCCCGGAACCGGCGCGGCGGCGCGTAGCCGCGGCCCCGCCGGGCCAACGAGTCGCACGTCACAGCGTCGCGACCTGGTACTTCGGCTGCCCTCACCCGCGCGGACCACCCGTCGGCGCCTACCCTCGACGGGGTGCTGTCCTCCGTCACCCACGCCCGGGTGATCGTCGACGAGTTGGTGCGGTGCGGCGTCGCCGACGCCGTGCTGTGCCCCGGGTCGCGCAACGCCCCGCTCTCGTTCGCCCTGCAGGCCGCCGACGCGGCCGGGCTGCTGCGGCTGCACGTGCGCATCGACGAGCGCACGGCCGGGTTCCTGGCGCTCGGGCTGGCGGCGCGGTCCGGACGGGTCGTGCCGGTGTGCACGACGTCCGGCACGGCGGTCGCCAACCTGCACCCGGCGGTGCTGGAGGCGGCGCACGCCGGCCTGCCGCTGCTGGTGCTCAGCGCCGACCGGCCGGCCGAGCTGGTCGGCACCGGGGCCAGCCAGACGATCGCGCAGCCGGGGATCTTCGGCTCCGCGGCGCGGGCCGTGCTGACCGCGGCGCCGGGGGCGTCGGCGGCGCTGCTGCGCTCGATCGTCGACCGGGCGGTCGCGGCGGCCGGCGCGGGGGCGCCGGGCCCGGTGCAGCTCAACGTGCCGTTCGCGGAGCCGCTGGTGCCCGGGGCGGGCGACGGCCTCCCGCCCGGGCGGGCCGGCGGGGCCCCGTGGACCGCGGTCGCGCGGCCCACGCCGGTGGTGGCGCCGCTGCCGCTCGACCCGTCGGCGCCGACGCTGGTCGTGGCCGGTCACGGCGGTCCGCCGGTGCGCACCGGCGCGCCGGTCGTCGCCGAGCCGACCTCCGGGGCGTGGCCGGGCTCCGTGCGCAGCGGTCCGTGGTTGCTCGACCGGCCCGACCTGCGCCCCGCCCAGGTGGTCGTGGTGGGGCGGCCGACGCTGCACCGGCCGGTGCAGCGGCTGCTGGCCGATCCGGGCGTGGCGGTCTACGCCGTCCAGGACGGTCGCGACCCGCAGGGCTGGACCGACGTGGCCGGCAGCGTGCGCGCGGTCGGCGCGCTCCCGGAGCTGGAGCCCGACGCCGACTGGCTGCACCGCTGGAAGGTGGCCGACGCGGCCGCCACGGCGGTGCTCGACCGCGACCTCGCCGGCCCGACCGGGCTCGTGCTGGCCAGGGCGCTCGTCCCGGCCCTGCCCGACGGCGCGCAGCTGGTGCTGGGCTCGTCCAACCCGGTGCGCGACGTCTCGCTGGCCGCCGTGCCGCGCGCGGGGCTGCGGGTGCTGTCCAACCGGGGCGTGGCCGGCATCGACGGCACCGTCTCCACCGCCGTCGGCGCCGCGCTCGCCCACCCGGGGCCCACCGTCGCCCTGATGGGCGACCTGACCCTGCTGCACGACACGACGGGCCTGGTCATCGGGCCCGACGAGCCGGTGCCCGACCTCACGATCGTCGTGCTCAACGACCGCGGGGGCGGCATCTTCCACCTGCTCGAGCAGGGCGCCCCCGAGCACGCGGGCGCGTTCGAGCGGGTCTTCGGCACCCCGCACCGGGTCGACATCGGCGCGCTGGCCGCGGCGACGGGCGCGGCCCACCACCGGGCGGAGGACGTCGCGGGTGTGGTGTCCGAACTCACCCGTCCCGTCCGGGGGGTGCGGCTGGTCGAACTGGTGGCGGACCGCAGTGAGCTACGAGACCGGCACGAGCTACTCCGAACAGCTGTACGCAATGCGGTGGACGGTGCAATGCTCGACGTCACCGGCTAGGCCGATCGGTCACCGGTCGCCTTCGTACGGTAACGGTATCGGCCCGACGGGCGACAATGACCGCGGAGCTCCCCAGCACCCGATCGGACGCCACGCGGCCGGTCGCTCCCGTTCCGTCGAGGTGTCGCCGTGACCAGCAGCGCCGCCGGGCCCGCCCGCCCGACCGTCCCGTGGAACGAGCTGCGCATGCCGGCCGTCGAGTCGGTCGCGCAGCTCTCGCTGGTCGTCATCGCACTGGTGGCGACCGGCAGGCACGACCCGTCCGGCTGGACCGGGCGCACCACCGGGGTCCTGGTCTTCGCGGCGGCCACCGGCGCCGCCCTGCTGCTGGCCACCGGCGGCTTCGTCAGCGACAACCGCCGGGCCGTGCGGATGGCCGGCGCGGTCGCGGTCTTCGCCGGCATCGTGCTGCTGCCCGCCGCTGTGGGCATCCCCCCGGCCTCCGGCATGTGGGCCCTCGCCTCCGACGTGGCGCTGCTCGGGGTGGTGGGCTTCCTGGTGCTCGCGGTGCGCGCCTCGGCCGACCGCCGGGCCGACCGGATCGCCGCCGCGGTCGTCGGCGTGGTGGTCGCGGTGGCCACCGCCGCGCTGTCCGCGGTCGCCGGGCTGGCCCCGGACGTGGTGCCGCCCGCGGCCCTCCTGCAGGCCGCCGACCTGGTCGTCTGGTCCGGCGCCGGGGCCGCCGCGCTGGTCGTGTTCATCGCGGGCGCGGTCGCCGACCGGGCGCTCCTGCGCGGCACGGCGCTGGCCTTCGCCACGCTCGCCGCGGCCAACGCCGTGCGCATCGCCGCCGACGCGGTGGTCGCCGCCCCGGCGGTCGCCGCGCTGCAGCTGGCCGCGGTCGCGATGCTGCTGGGCGTGGCCGTGCGGTTCGTCCGCGTCGAGGTCCGCAGGGTCGTCGACCGCCGCGGCAGGCTGGTGGCGGCCGAGGCCGCGGTGGCCGCGGCGGCCGAGCGCGAGCGCGAGCTGCAGCAGCTGGCCGGCGGGCTGGCCGGGGCGGCGGACGTGCTCTCCCGCGAGGGCGCCGCGCCCGGCCCGGAGGACCGCAGGCTGCTCGCCGCGGCCGGCGCCGAGTTCGAGCGGATGCGCGAGATGCTCGGCGGCGAGCCGGGACCCTCCCGCGGCGAGATCGGCACCGTCCTGCGCGACCTGGCCGTCGTCCACCGGGCCAACGGGCTCGACGTGCACGCCGAGGTCGACGGCGACCCGCACGCCCAGGTCGACGTCGGCCTGCTGGCCAGGGTCCTGACCAACCTGCTGGTCAACTGCGCCGAGCACGCCCCGGGCGCGCGGGTGTGGCTGCGCGCCAGCCCCGCCGAGGGGCGGCTGCGGATCGAGGTCGTCGACGACGGGGCCGACCCGGCGCCCGAGTCGGTCGCCGCGCTCGTGCAGCGCGGCGGGCGCGGACCGCGCCCGGCCGGGTCCGCGCTGGGCCTGGCGATCAGCGCCGGCCTGGCCGAGCGCCACCACGGCAGGGTCACCGTCACCACGGTCGACCCGGTCGACGGGACCGGCGCCGGCGGCTGCATCGCCGTGCTGGAGCTGCCGGTCGCCGACGAGCGGACCGACCGGTGAGCCCGCGCGGCGGGTCGACCGTCCTCGTCGTCGACGACCAGGCCCTGGTGGCCTGCTCGATCGCGCTGGCGCTGCGCGGCTACGGCATGGCCGCGGCCGCGGTCCCGCCGGCCAGGGTCGCCGAGTTGGCCGAGCGCAGGCCCGCCCCGGCAGGCGGGCTCGTCCTGCTCGACCTGGACCGCGCCACCGAGCCCGTCGCCGTCGTGACGGCGCTGTGCCGGGCGGGGTGGCGGGTGCTGCTGGTCACCGGCACCGCCGCCGAGACGGCCGTCGCGCTGGCCGTGGCGGCCGGCGCGAGCGGGCGGGTGCACAAGACGCGCCCCCTGGAGGAGCTGGTCCGGGTGGCCACCCTGGTCGCGGGCGACCGGCCGGTCATGACCGAGACCGAGCGCGCCCGCCTGCGGGCCGTCGCCGAGGCCGCGCAGCTCGCCGCCCGCCGCGACCGCGACCGCTGGAGCCGGCTCACCCCGCGCGAGCGCGAGATCGTCGACCGGATCGCCGCCGGACGCCGCCCGGCCGCCATCGCCGACGAGTTCGTCGTCTCGCTGGCCACCGTGCGCAGCCACATCCGCTCGATCCTGGCCAAGCTGGGCGTCGGCTCCCAGCTGGAGGTGGCCGCGCTGGCCAGGGCGCGCACGACCTGACCCCGAACGCACACCCAGGTCGAGCGAACGGCGCACTGGACCAACCACGCTGGGCGAACGCGCCACCCGCTCGCCGAGCACCTCCCGCCCCCGGCTGAGCGAACGGCGCTCTCGCCCAACGAGGCTGGGCGGACGCGCCACTCGCCCGCGGTGGGGCGAGAGTCGCGTTCGCTGCGTGGGGTGGGGCGAGAGTCGCGTTCGCTCCACCCGGTGGGACGAGAGTCGCGTTCGCTCCACCCGGCGCAACGGGAGTCGCGCTCGCGCCCCCGGCGAGGCGGCGCGCAGCGCCGCGAGCCGGGCCGAGCCCCGGGGGGCGCGCAGCGCCCACCCCACCCCTTCCCACCCCCTGCTGGAGCTGAGGACGCCCGCCGCATCGGGCGCGACGAGCCCGCCTCCCCTCCACGCCGCGGCACGAGAGTGGCTCTCGTCCAGTCCCGTCGGACGAGAGCCACTCTCGTTCGGGCGGGCGGAGCGGAGGCGCCGGGTCTCGTTGCGCGATCCGGGCGAGAACGCGGTGGGGGCGGCGGGTCAGCCCCCGCGGACGCCTTCGAGCGCGTCGCGGACGGCGGCCAGCTTCGCGGCGGCCTCGCGGACCTCGGTGTCGGGGTCGGAGTCGGCGACCACGCCGCAGCCGGCGAACAGCCGGGCCACCGGCCCGTCCAGCTGGGCGCAGCGCAGCGCGATGCCCAGCTCGCCGTCGCCGTCGCCGTCGACCCAGCCCACGGGCCCCGCGTAGCGGCCGCGGTCCATGCCCTCCAGCTCGGCGATCAGCGCCACCGCGGCCTCCCGCGGCGTGCCGCCGACGGCGGCCGTCGGGTGCACGGCCTCGGCGAGGCGCAGCAGGCTCGCCGGGGCGTGCGCGTCGAGGGTGCCGCTGACGTCGCTGGACAGGTGCGAGACGTTCCGCAGCGTGATCACGTCGGGGGTGTCGGGGACGTCGAGCCGGCCGCACAGCGGGCGCAGCGCCGCGGCCAGCGAGTCGACCGCGAGCTGGTGCTCGTGGCGGTCCTTCGGCGAGTCGAGCAGCCGGCGGGCCAGCGCGGCGGCGTCGGCGGGGTGGCCGTCGGCGTCGGGCCAGAGCGTGCCGGCCAGCACCCGGGACCGCACGGTGCGCCCACCGGTGCGGCTGACCAGCATCTCCGGGGTGGCCCCCACCAGCCGGTCGACCGAGTAGGCCCAGCACGTCGGGTACCGGTCGGCCAGCCCGCCCAGCAGGAACCGGGGGTCGAGCGGGGCGTCGGCGACGGCCAGCAGGTCGTGCGCGAGCGCGGCCTTCTCCAGCTCGCCGGCGCGCATCCGACGCACGGCGTCGGCGACGGCGCGCCGGTAGCCCGACACCGGGAGGCGGCCGTCGGCGTAGCGGATGGTGCCGGTGCGCCGAACCGGGCTCACCGCGCGCACCGGGGTCCGGTCGTCGCCGGTGAACTCGGTCACCCACGTCCGGTCGCCGCGCCGCCCGACCACGACCCTGGGCACCACGAGCGCGGAGCCGGGGGACTCCGCGGCGAAGGTGAAGCTGGCGAACGCGACCGGCCCGGAGCCGGGCTCGTCGACCTCGTCGCGCACGTCCAGGCGCTCGGCGAACGAGCGCCACCACGCGTCGGCGCGGGCGAACCGGTCGGGGCCGGTGGCGCTGAACCGGGCGGCCTCACCCCACCCGACGAGCCCTTCGCCACCCCGGACCCAGCACAGCGGGTCGTCGTCGGGCAGCAGGTCGAGGAGCCGGCCCGGGTCGTCGATGGGGTGCGTCCGCACGCGCAACGAGGTGGGGAGCGGCGCGATCGTCACCCTTGCGAGAGTAGGAGCCCGCGCGGCCCGATGCCCGTCCGGCCGGGGAGGCGCGGGCCACAGCCGCGGCGTCGATACGATCGGGTGATGAGCAGCGGCACCCCGGACGCGCCGCCCGACCGGACCACGGTCCGGGCCGTCGACGAGCTGGCCGACCTGCTGCGCCCCGCCCTGCGCCACACCCGCCGCCGGCTGCCCGAGGTCGTCGCCGGGCTCGCCGTGCTGGCCGCCCTGGTGTCGGTGCTGGCCCTGGTCGGCGCCTGGATCGACGACCGCGCGATCGCCGCCAACCCGGCGGTGGCCCAGGCCGAGGTGCTCGACGGCTCGTCGTTCGCCCGCACGCTCGTGCGGTTCACGGTGGCCAACGGCGAGGCCGTGGTCCCGGAGCTGGGGGTGTACTACCCGCGCGGGCTGGAGGTCGGGCAGACGGTCGCCGTCGAGTACGACGTCACGAACCCCGACCACGTGCGGGTCGCGGGGCGCAGCGTCCTCGACGGCGTGCTGCCGCTGCTGCTGCTGACCGTGGGCTCGTGGGCGGTGCTGGTGCCGACGGCGGTGTGGCTGCGCAGGCGGCGGGCCCGCTCGGACGCCGCCTGAGCGGAGTCGGGGGCGTCCCCGATCGGCGACAGGCCTTAGCGTGGATCCCGTGACCCGCGCCGGCCTGGACCGCAACCCGAACGACGTCGCCGCGATGTTCGACGGTGTGGCCCGTCGCTACGACCTGACCAACACCGTGCTCACCGGCGGGCTCGACCGCCGGTGGCGGGCGTTGACGCGGCAGGCGATGCGGGTCGGGCCGGGCGACCGGGTGCTCGACCTCGCGGCCGGCACCGGCGTCTCGGCCGCCGAGCTGGAGCGGTCGGGGGCGTGGTGCGTCGCGGCCGACTTCTCGCTGGGCATGCTGCGGGCCGGGGCGTGGCGCGAGGTGCCGATGGTGGCCGCGGACGCGCTGCACCTGCCGTTCGCCGACGCGTCGTTCGAGGCCGTGTGCATCTCGTTCGGCCTGCGCAACATCGTCGACGTCGACCGCGCCCTCGCCGAGATGGCCCGGGTGACCCGCCCCGGCGGGCGGCTGGTGGTCTGCGAGTTCTCGCAGCCGGTGTGGGCGCCGTACCGCGCGGCCTTCCACGCGGCGCTGAGCACGGTGCTGCCCGCGGTCGCCGCGCGCGTGTCCAGCAACCCGACGGCCTACAGCTACCTCGGCGAGAGCATCCAGACCTGGGACGCCCAGCCCGACCTCGCCCGGCGGATCGGGGCGGCGGGCTGGCGGCAGGTCGCGTGGCGCAACCTCGTCGGCGGGGCCGTGGCCCTGCACCGCGGCGTGCGCTGAGCCGTCGTCACGGCCCGGCGTCGCCGTCGGGGCGGCCCTCGGCCTCCCAGCGGTTCCGCACCGCCACCGGCACCAGCAGGTTGGCCAGCCAGCGGCGCAGCGCGGGCGGGCGGACCACCGTCACCCCCGCGGTGATGACGAGCGACAGCAGGACGATCCGCAGCAGCACGGACCCGCCGGCGAGCATCGGCGCGATGAGGGTCTCGAAGGCCGCGGTGAACAGCACGACCACGGCCGCGGTCAGGACCAGCGAGGCGACCCGCGACTGCTGGGAGTCCGGCGCGGACGGCCCGGACGGGCGGGCCGGTGCCGTGGTGGGCGCCGGTGGTGGGGCCGGGGCGGGTGGCTCGGCCGGGGCCGGCCGGGCCGGCTCGTAGCGGCGCCGCTCCGCCGGTGGCGAGCCGCCCTGGCGGGGCGGGGCCACCGGCGAGGCCGGGCGCGGCGGGGTGCCGGACGGGGTGCGGCGTGCGTAGCCGTTCGGCCCGGTCCCGCTCGGGCCGGGGAAGCCGCCGGGGCGCTCCGGCTCCGGGACCCGGGGGCGCCCGTTGCGGGCGGGGGTCTCCGGGGCGGCGGGTCGGGGGGCGGCGGGCGGCGGCGCGGCGAGCGGTGGGGCGGGTCGGCCCCTGGCCTCGACGCCGGCGG
>NZ_JAGSOV010000110.1 GCF_023898865.1 Pseudonocardia humida | reverse complement strand
GCCCTGAACAGTGACTGTCCTGGGCGACGCGCCCAGCTCCGGACCCGGGAAAGGCGGCGCCTGCGCGGCGGGCGACCTCGGATCGAGCAGGGGTGCGGCCCCTGCCGTCACGTCGACCCGCCCAGGGGCACGCCCGGAAAAACCTCCGCACGCCTGGCATCGAGCACGCTGCGGCTGGCATCAGAGGGTGCGGGGGCCTTCCGGGCGTGCACGCTGAGCGCGCCGACGTCACGGCAGGGGCCTCGGGAGGGGTGTGGGCGCTTCGCGCCCACCCGGGGCTCGCGCCTTCGGCGCTCACCCCGCCGCCCCGCCGCGCGGCGCCGGCGCGCCACATCGGCGGGACGAGAGCGACTTTCGTTCGGCGAGGCGGGACGAGAGTGGCATTCGTCCCGCCAGGCGGGTTGAGAGCCACTCTCGTCCCAGCGCCGGCTACTGGTCGGCGGCATCCAGCCGGTCGAGCTGCGCGATCGTGCGCTGCAGCAGGATGGCCAGGTCGACCCGCCCCTCCCGCAACGACGCCACCACCTCCCGGTCGAGGTCCAGCTCCTCAGCCCGGCGGACGAACTTGTCGTGCGCGGCGAGGGTGGCGGTCTGCAGCTCGATCATGCGGCCGAGTGCGGCGCGGTACTCGTCGGGCCGGTCGCGCACGAGCTTGGCGTCGAGGGTGGCGTCGAGCGAGGCCTCGGACAGCGCCAGGTAGGCGTCCCGCTCGACCTGCAGCGCGTCCGACTGGCTGTCCATCTCGCCGAGGCTAGCGGTGCGCGGCCCGCGTGGGGACGGCCCGGTGTCCAGGGCGTGGACGCGACGGGAACCCGTCACCGTCCGGTTCGGGGCGTGGCCGAGCGCACGGTTCTTGTCGGGGGTCGTGGCTACCGTCGCCCCATGACAGTGAGTGCAGAGGTCATCACTAGGCGGAGCGCGAGTGCGGGCGGGGCTCCGGTGTGCGCTGGGCGGCGTCGTCGCTGTCGTGGCGGGCCAGGAACGCGCCGACGAGCCGGGCCACCTCGTCGGCCCGCTCGATCTGCGGCATGTGCCCCACCCCGCCGTAGACGTGGGTCTGCGCGTGCGGCAGCAGGGCCCGCGCCGCCCGCAGGTGGTGCGGGGGCAGCACACGGTCGCGATCGCCCCAGAGGATCAGGGTCGGGCGCGGGTGCGCGGCCACCTCGTCCAGCAGGGTCGTGCGCCAGCCCGCCCGCACCCCCCGGAGGGTGCCCAGCTCCCGCCCGGCCTCCAGGAACGTGGCCGTGGTCCCGGGCCGGTTCGCCACCGCCAGGGAGTGGTCCACGCGCTCCTCGGTGGCGAACGCGGGGTCGCCGAAGAGCGCCTGCTCGGCGCGCCGCGTCGAGCCGCGGCTGGGGCGCAGCAGCACCTTGCCCAGGCCGGGCACCGCCAGCAGCCGCAGCCCGATCGTCACCTCCCGGCCGAATCCCGCGCTGTTGACCAGCACCAGGCTGCGGACGCTCGCCGGTCGGCAGGCCAGCATCCGCAGCGCCACGGCCCCGCCCAGCGAGTTGCCCAGCAGGTGCACCGGTCCGGTCTCGCCGAGCGCGTCGAGGGTGGCCAGCACGCCGTCGGCGAGGCTCGGCAGGGTCGTGGGGCCGGGCAGCCGGTCGGAGAACCCGAAGCCGGGCAGGTCCATGCTGATCATCCGGCGGCCGACGCCGATGCGGTCGTGCTGCGGTTCCCAGTCCTGCAGGGTGCGCCCGATGCCGTGCAGCGCCACCGCGCTCGGCAGCAGCCCGGGTTCGCCGCTCTCGCGGACGTGGATGCGCGCCTCGCCGACGGAGACGAACCGGGTCCCGACCATCAGGAGCGCTCCGGGGCGCTCGGGGCGGCGCGTCCGCGCTCGGGCGTGGCGCGCCCCCGGTTGGTCACCGCGGCCAGCAGCGCGATGTGCCCGGCGGGCAGCAGTCGGGCCAGCGCGTCCAGCACCCGGGCCTCGGGGGTGATCAGCACGCGGGCCTTGCGCCGCTCGACGCCGCGCAGGATCTCCTCGGCGGCCTTCTCCGGCGGGTAGTCGAGCAGCTTCGCGAAGCTCTCCCGGCCCTGTTCGAGCTCGGTGCTGGGGGCTCCCGCGGCCATCCGCGCGCTCTCCGCGATCCGGGTGCGGATCCCGCCGGGGTGCACCGTCGTCACCCCGGTGCCGTGCACGCCGAGCTCGGCCCGCAGCGCCTGGCTGAGCCCGCGCAGCGCGAACTTGCTGGCCGCGTACGCGGTCTGGCCGCCGGGGGCGATCAGCCCGAACAGGCTCGACAGGTTCACCAGGTGGCTGCCCGGTTCGGCCAGCAGCGACGGGAGGAGGTGGTGGGTCAGCAGCAGCGGGGCCCGGAAGTTGACGTCCATGACCCACTCGAACTCGTCGACGGTCATCTGCTCGAAGAGGCCGCCGAGCGCGACGCCGGCGTTGTTGATGAGCAGCCCGATCCGGGGGTGCTCGGCGGCGATGCGCTCGGCCGCGGCGACGGTGGCGTCCCGGTCGGCCAGGTCGACGATGACGGCCTGCACGGCGACGCCGGGGTGCGCGGCGCGGATCCGCTCGACCACCTGGTCGAGGCGGGTGCCGTCGCGGTCGAGCAGCACGAGGTCGCTGCCGCGCACGGCCAGGCCGTGGGCGAGCTGCTCGCCGATGCCGCTGGCTGCCCCGGTGAGCACGGCCGTGCGTCCGGCGAACCGGTAGGGCTGCCGGCTCATGCCGTCACCTCCGCGGGCTGGGCGCGGCGGGCGGTCGCCCGCGGCGCGAAGGTCATGTCCCGGCGCAGGTCGGCACGGGGGAGGCTGAGCAGTTCGGCCGGGTAGTTGCTGCGCACCGTCCACGGTCCGCGCTCGCCCTGCTTGGGGAAGCGGCCCGCGCCGCGCAGCGCGTAGCCCGAGGTCAGGTCGAGCAGCGGGCGTTGCCGGCCGACGTCCTTCGGGGTGGGGGTGGCCACCGCCCAGCCGCGCCGGTCCATGTGGCCGAGCAGCCGGCACACGTAGCGGGCCGCCAGGTCCGAGCGCAGGGTCCAGGAGGCGTTCACGTAGCCGATGCTGAAGGCGAGGTTGGGCACGTCGCCCAGCATCAGGCCGCGGTACGCGACCGTGGCGCCGGGGTCGACGTGGCGGCCGTCGACCGTCAGCTCCACGCCGCCGAAGGCCAGCATGTCCAGCCCGGTCGCGGAGACGATGATGTCGGCCTCGAGGACCTTGCCGGAGGCCAGCCGGATGCCGGACTCGACGAACCGGTCGATCCGCTCGGTCACCACCGTCGCCTTGGCGTCGGCGATCGCGCGGTAGAAGTCGCCGTCGGGGGCCAGGCACAACCGCTGGTCCCAGGGGTCGTAGGCCGGGGTGAAGTGCTCGTCGACCGCGGTCGGGTCGAGGAAGCGCAGCGCCAGGTCGCGCAGCGCCTTCCTCACCTGCGTCGGTCGGCGGCGGGCCAGCTGGTAGAAGGCCTGGCTGAACAGGACGTTCTTGGCCCGGACGAGCCGGTGGGCGAGATCGGCCGGCAGCCGGCGGCGGGCCAGGTCGGCGAGCTTGTCGACGCCGGGCAGCGCGGCCACGTAGGACGGCGAGCGCTGCAGCATCGTGACGTGCGCGGCGGTCTCGGCCATGGCCGGCACCAGGGTCACCGCGGTCGCCCCGCTGCCGATCACGACGACCCGCTTGCCGCTGTGGTCGAGGTCGACGGGCCAGAACTGCGGGTGCACGAAGCGCCCGGCGAAGTCGTCGCGACCGGGGAACTCGGGCTGGTGACCGTGGTCGTAGCTGTAGTAGCCGGTGCACAGGAACAGGAAGGAGCAGGTGCAGGTGCGGGAGCTGGTGGTGCCGTCGGCCTCGGCGACCTCGGTCCGCACGGTCCAGCGGGCGTCCGCCGACGACCACGACGCGCCCACGACCCGGGTGCGGAAGCGGATCAGCCGCTCGATCCCGGTCTCGGCGGCCGTGTCGCGGATGTAGTCGCGGATGCTCTCCCCGGTGGCGATGGAGTGCTCGCCGCGCCAGGGCCGGAACGGGTAGCTGAGCGTGAACATGTCCGAGTCGGAGCGCACGCCGGGGTAGCGGAACAGGTCCCAGGTGCCGCCGATGGCGTCGCGCGCCTCGAGGATCGCGATGGTGCGGCCGGGGTGCTCGCGGCGCAGCCGCCAGGCCGCGCCGACGCCGGACAGGCCCGCGCCCACGATCAGCACGTCGAGGTGCTCGACGCCGTTGTCCCCGGGCCTCGCGGCCGCGGTCGTCGCAGAGGTCGTCACAGCAGGCTCCTTCGGCTCCGGACCGTCCTCGCTCCCAGTCTTCCCTGTGATCGCGGCGCCGAACTTGCCTCGCGGCGACACTTCTTTACCCTGGGGCGACATGGACCCGATGGTGCGGGCCGCCGGCCTCCGGGGCATCGAGCCGCTGGTCGACCGCCTCGGCGGCGACGGCGCCGGGCTGCTGACCCGCTTCGGCATCCCGGCGGGCGCGGTCGACAGCGACGAGGCCGTCGTGCGGGCCGCCGCGGCGGCGCGCGTGCTGGAGGTCGCGGCCACCGAGCTGGCCTGCCCCGACCTGGGTCTGCGGTTGGCCGAGCAGCAGGACGCCGGGGTGCTCGGGCCGCTGGCGATCGCGATCGAGAACTCGCCGACCGTCGGGGAGGCCCTGGACTGCGTCACCCGGTACCTGTTCGTGCACAGCCCCGCGCTGAGCGTCAGCCCCGTGCCCGACCCGGACGGCCGTCCCGGCGTCATCGGCCTGCGCTATGAGAGCACCGGCCCCACCCGGCTGACCCCGCAGGTCGCCGACCTGGGCCTGGGCCTGTTCCACCGGATCATCCGGCTGCTGCACGGCGACCACCACGGCGGCGCGTACGGCCTGCGCTCGGTGCACCTGCCGCACCCGCCGCTGGCGCCGGTCGCCCGCTACACGGGGTTCTTCGGCGCCGACGTCCGCTTCGACCAGCCCGACGCGGTGCTGCGGGTGCCCAGCGGCATCACCGCCACCCCCGTGCCGGGGGGCGACCGCCTGCTGCGCGACATCGCGCTGGACTACCTGGCCAGCCACTTCGGCGCCCCGGACCACGCGGTCGCCAGCCGGGTGCGGGTGCTGCTCGGGCAGGCGGTGGGCTCGTCGCCGGTGCGCATCGAGGCCATCGCCTCGCTGCTGCAGCTGCACCCGCGCACGCTGCAGCGCAGGCTGGCCGCCGAGTCGACGACGTTCGAGGCCGTCCTCGACGGGGTCCGCCGCGACCTCGCCCACCACCTGATCACCACGACCGGTCTGCCGTTCGGCCAGGTCACGGCGATGGTCGGGTTGACGGAGCAGTCCGCGCTGAGCCGGGCGTCGCGGCGCTGGTTCGGCCGCTCGCCGCGGGAACTGCGCCGCGCGCCCGCGGGTGTTGACCTCGACCCGGGTTGAGGGCGCAGTGTCGGGGCATGGACACGATCGAGATCGACGAGGACACCCGCGCCGCCGACCTGGACGCCATCGCCCGGGTGGTCGCCGCCGTGGAGCACGTCCAGCGCAACGAGCTCGTCGACGAGTTCGTCGCGCTGTTCCGCCCGGACGCGATCTGGACGACGGGAGGCGGTCGCGTGCTGCTGGGCCGCGACCAGATCGCCGCGTTCACCGCGCAGGTCCTCCCCGGCGGGATGACGGACCTGGTCTGCACGCTGGAGGTGGTGCACGTGCTGTTCATCCGGCCCGACGTCGCCGCGGTCAAGGTGCGGCAGCTGTACACGAGCCCGAACGGCCGCCGCGCCGCCGAGGAGGGCGAGGGGACCCCGATGTTCGTGATGGCCAGGGAGGACGGCCGCTGGTGGCTGACGGCCTGCCAGAACACCGGGGTGGTCGACGCCTGACGTCGTCGGTCAGCGGCCGAGGGACCGCTCCACGGCGGTGCGGCTGCGCGGACCGACGACCCCGTCGACGGTGAGCCCGCGAGCCGCCGGGCAGTCCCGGGTCGCGGTCTCGGTGAGCGGGCCGAAGTCCTCGTCGACCGTGACGTCGCGGGACAGGGCCAGTCGCAGCCGCCACCGCCAGGTCGCCACGGCGCAGCAGCTGGTTGCCGGTGCGGGCGGGGCGTGCGCGCGTCGACGACGATCCGCGACGGCGAGGCGAGGCCCTGCACCGGGAACGGCGTCCGCGCGGCCAGGCCGATCCCGAAGGACGCCACGGCCTCGAAGTCGCCGGTGGCGGCCAGCCGCGCAGCGCGGCGAGGTCAGGGTGCCCGCCCACCCGCACGGCCGTCAGCGCCGGCACCACGGCCACCGGGCCGGACGGAGTTGTCCACAGACCGCGCGGAGTTGTCCACAGATGTGGATCGTCGAGCGGCGGTGGGAACGCGGCGGTGGGGAAGCTGGACGGGCGCCCGGCCCGGTTCACGGCGTCCCGACCGCGGCCAGCACCGTCGCCGCGAGCGCCGCACGGTGGTCCTTCGTCCAGGGTGGTCCGAGCGCGTCCCGGGGGCCGTGCAGGACCGCCGCGGCGCGGTCGCCGAGGAGCGCGGCCGCCCGCCGCTCGACGTCGCCGGCCGCGTAGAGGTGGACGGCCCAGCCGCGGGCGCGGGCCTGGTCGTCGAGGACCTGCCGGTACATGACCGAGTCGGCGCGGGCGTCGTACGGCGCGCGCCGCAGGGTCGCGATGTCGTCGGGGAAGTCCGGCGGCCACGCCCGCAGCGACAGGGAGACGATCGGTTCGCGCACCGCCGCCACGAGCTCGTCGAGCGCTGCCGCCGCCGCCCGGGCCGCCGAAGCCCGCGCCCGGGCCACGAGCTCGGCCGCCGCGGCGTCGGCGAGGCCCTCCACCTCGTGCTCGACGGGCGCCACCGGCACGCCGGGCTCGATCAGCTCGATCCGCCGGCGGTCCACGACCCGGTGCCCGGTCGTCGCCGTCACCGCCACGGCCCAGCCGAGGTGGTGTGCGATCCCCACGCGCATCGGCCCACCTTCCCACCGACGGGCGGCTGTTGACCTCGACCCGACTGCAGGTCCGAGACTCCCCGCAGCGAGCGGACGGAGGAGCGGGATGCGGGTGGTGCGGGTGACGCGCTTCGGGGGACCGGAGGTGCTGGTGGTGGGGGAGGCGCCGGACCCGGTGGCCGGATCGGGCCAGGTCGTCGTCGAGGTGGCGGTGGCCGGCATGACGTTCGTCGAGACCCGGATCCGGGCGGGCACCGACCCGTGGCACGCACCGCCCGAGCTGCCCTACGTCCCGGGCGGCGTCGTCGCCGGCAGGGTCGGGGAGATCGGGCCGGACGTGGATCCGGGCTGGTCCGGCCGGCGGGTGCTCGCCGAGACCGGCGACGAGGGCGGCTTCGCCGAGCGCGCGCTGGCGGCCGTCGCCGACCTCATCCCGGTGCCGGACGGGCTGGACCTCGCCGGCGCCGTCGCCCTGCACACCGACGGCAGCACGGCGGCGGGCCTGGTGGAAGGGGCCCGGATCCGGGCGGGCGAGTGGGTGCTCGTGGAGGCCGCCGCGGGTGGGGTCGGCACGCTGCTGGTGCAGCTGGCGGTCGCGGTCGGAGCCCGGGTCGTCGGCGCGGCGCGGGGCGCGCGGAAGCTCGACCTGGTCCGGGAGCTGGGCGCGGCCGCCGCCGTCGACTACTCGGAGCCGGACTGGACGCGGCAGCTGCTGCGCGCCACCGGCGGCGCCGGCCCCGACGTCGTCTTCGACGGCGTCGGCGGGGAGATCGGCCGGGCCGCGTTCGCGACGGCGGCGCGCGGCGGCCGGTTCTCCGTGCACGGCGGCTCCGGCGGTCCGGCGACGGAGATCGACCCGGCGGAGGCCGGGCGGCGTGGCGTGGAGGTGATCGGGATCGAGCAGCTCTCCGGCTTCGGCCCGCACATGCGACGGTGGGCCGGGCAGGTGATGTCGGCGGCGGTCGCGGGGCGGTTGCGGCCGGTCATCGGCCAGACCTATCCGCTGGAGCGCGCCGCCGACGCGCATGCCGCGGTGCAGGAGCGCCGCAGCACGGGTAAGACCCTGTTGCTGGTCCGACCGCGAGCGAGACGGAGATGATCGATGAGGACCCTGGCCGACTACCGCTGGTTGAGCTTCGACGTGGTCGGCACGTTGATCGACTTCGAGGCGGGGATCGTGGCCTGCGTCCGCGGCATCGCCGCCACCTCCGGCGTCGACCTCGACGAGCGGCGCATCCTGGAGGGCTTCGCGGCCGCGGAGGACCGCCAGCAGCACCTGACCCCGCAGCTGCCGTTCACGCAGATGCTCGACCCGATCTACCGCCGGATGGCCGCCCCGCTCGGCCTGCCCGTCGGCGACCAGCAGGCCGCGGCGCTGCGCGAGTCGATCCCGAGCTGGCCGGCGTTCCCGGACGCCGTCGAGGCGCTGGCCGACCTCGCCGAGCGCTACCGGCTGGTCGCGCTGACCAACGCCGACAACTGGGCGCTGGACCGGATGGCGACCACGCTGGGCAAGCCCTTCCACGACGCCGTCACCGCGGAGGACGTCGGCGTCAACAAGCCCGACCCGCAGGTGTTCGCCTACTGCGCTGGCAGGCAGAGCGCCCACGGCTACGGCCGCGGCGACTGGCTCCACGTGGCGCAGAGCCAGTACCACGACATCGCCACCGCGAAGCGGCTCGGCATCCCGACCTGCTGGATCGAGCGCCGCCGAGGCCGGCAGGGCACCGGCGCCACCCCGTCACCGGGCACGATCACCGAACCCGACCACCACTACGGGTCCCTGGCGGAGTTCGCGGCGGCCACGAGATCGTGACCGACCCGCTGGGCCGGCTCCGCTCGGTGGCCGCTCCGACCACCGGCGCAGCAGCCCCCGTGACGTGCCGGCAGCGGGGCGCCCGGGGCTCAGATCCGCTTCGTGTGGCTGCGCGGGCCCTTGCCGCCGTGGTCGTGCAGGGCGCTCTGCGGGCCGACGTGGGCGGGCGGCCGACCGCTCTTCCGCGCGCGGCGCTCGGCACGGTTGGCGGGCGGAGCCTCGGCGTCGGCCTCGGTCTCGGCCGGGATGTCGGCCGCGGTGTCGTCCTGGGCCTCGGCGGGGTCCACCGCGGCGGGCTCGGGGGACGGGGTGGGACCGGTCACGGGAACTCCTCGATCGGACGGTGACGACCGCCGGACTGGCGGATCGGGAGATCGTCGGGACGGATCAGCCTAAACCGCCCACAGTTCCGGCTACCCCGGACCCGAACGCCGTCGGCGCCGTCGAGCGGCGGCACGAGGCCCCGCTCGGCCGGCCTCATGGCTTCGGACGGGAGGTCGCCGCTCACGTCGAGGTGCCCACCAGCCGTCCGCGACTGTGGCCACGTCTGCACTCGACGCGTGACGCACAAGACCGCCGGATCCACCGTGACTGGTCGCGCATCGGGCGGCGCGGTGAAGGCGGCCGACCGGACGCGGTCGACCAGGCCGCTCCCTGGTCGACTCCGCGCTCGGTGGATGTACCGGACCGGTGCCCACGGGCCGTCGCTGGGGAGGACCGAGGTCGGACGAGGGGTCAGCGGTAGTTGGTGAACTGCAGCGCGATCCCGAAGTCCTTGCCCTTGAGCAGCGCGATCACCGCCTGCAGGTCGTCCTTCTTCTTGCCCGACACCCGCAGCTGGTCGCCCTGGATCTGGGCCTGCACGCCCTTGAGCTTCTCGTCCCGGATGGCCTTGCTGATCTCCTTGGCCTTGTCCGACTCGATGCCCTGCAGGATCTTGCCCTGGACCTTGTAGGTCCGGCCCGACACGGCGGGCTCGCCCGCCTCGAACGCCTTGAGCGAGATGCCCCGCTTGATCAGCTTCTCCTTGAACACGTCGACCGCGGCCTTCACCCGCTCCTCGGTCTCCGACTCGATCGTCAGCGCCTCCTCGCCCGACCAGGCGATCGACGTCCCGGTCCCCCGGAAGTCGAAGCGCTGCGACAGCTCCTTCGCGGCCTGGTTGAGGGCGTTGTCGACCTCCTGCCGGTCCACCTTGCTCACCACGTCGAAGGACGGGTCGGCCATCGTTGCCTCCTCGCCGGTGGGCCCCCGCGGAACCCGCTGTCCGGCTGTCGTATCCTCATGCACGCGCCACGGCGCACCCCGGCAGGTTGCCCGAGTGGCCAAAGGGAGCGGACTGTAAATCCGTCGGCTTAGCCTACGAAGGTTCGAATCCTTCACCTGCCACACCCCAGGGTAGACGGCCCCTGACCAGCGGAGACGCCGGTCGGGGGCCGTTCTCGTCTGACCGGCGTCCGCGGCGATCTCAGCCAGCCGGTGAATCCCGCCCCACGTCGTCTCCATCCCGTCCTGCGCAGGCCCTTCCAGCCGGCGCAACCCGCCGGATCTCATGGCTGAGGGGAGCCTCCGCGCTGGGTGTGCCGCCGGGCACCACGACGACGTTGCGCGGGCGCATCGAGAAGGTCCTGGCGGCGGTCCGTGAACAACTCCGGGTCGCCGAGGGGCGCAACCCCGAGCCGAGCGCGGGGCTGGTCGACTCCCAGACCGTGGAAGGCGCCGACACCGTCGGCCGGGACAGCCGCTGCTACGACGCCGGGAAGAAGATCAACGGCCGGAAGCGGTTCATCGTCCCCAACACCCTGGGCCTGCTGCTCACCATCGTGGTCTGCGCCGCGATGCAGGACCGCGATGGGGGCCAGCCACCCGCTTCCTGCGCACCACGATCCACATCGTTCGCAAGCCCTGGCAAGGCTTCGCGGTCATGGGACTGCTGCACTCGTAGGTGACATCTGAGCTGTGGTGCCGACTGGCACTGCTGGAAGGATGTTCACCGTGCCCAAGCCTTACCCCCAGGAGTTCCGCGACGATGTCGTGCGAGTCGCGCGCGAGC
>NZ_JAGSOV010000109.1 GCF_023898865.1 Pseudonocardia humida | reverse complement strand
GCGTGATCCGTGGCCGAGCCGGGGGGCGAGGGAGCGGTGGCCGACGGGTTCGCCACGCCACGTGTCGCCCGGGTGCGCTCATCAGCAGGGCGGACGGGCTCCCAGCCGTCACGGCCCTGCGCGACCCGGCGACCGGTTGTCCTTCGACACGTCGGCCACCGCGACCCCGTTGTAGTGCATCGAGCGGGCCGCGGGCCAGGCGCGCGCGGTCCGCCGCGCGGTTCGTCAGGAGCTCGTCAGGTCACGGCGGCTCTGCTCGGCCAGCTCGACCGCCCGGCGCAGGCCGATCGCACCGGCCAGCAGCCGGGCGACGTCGGCCGCGGCCTGCGCGGCCACGTCCGCCGAGGGCCGTGGGGTCGCCGGTTCCGGCCGGTCGTGGGCACCGTGCGGGTCGGCAGCCGGGTCGGGCGTGGCCACGACCGGGAGCCGGGAGCCCTCCGTCGGATCGCTCACGCCGCAGTTGTACCCACGGTCCGCGGGACGCGCTGGCTGTCCGGGCCGCCGGCAGCTGACGATCACCTGAAGATCGGCCCGGTCGGCCCGGCCCGAGCCCGTCGGCGGGGACGGGTGGTCGAGGAGATCGCTCAATCGCCGCGGATGTCGCGCCGCTGGTACCCGAGCGCTGCGAGGACCGCGACACCGACCGCCACGACGGACATCGCCACCGCGGCGGGCACGTCCGGCGGAGCGGCGGGCACCGGGGCCAGGTGGGTGAAGGGGGACAGGGCCGCGACCCACGCCGGTGCGTCGACGCTGTCGGCCAGGACGGTGAGCAGGAACCCGCCTGCCGCGGGGACCATGCCGACGGCGACGACCGCACGCGGGGCCCATCCCAGCGCGAGCAGCGCGAAGGCGAGGCCGAGCGCGGTGATCGGCAGGGTGTTGGCCGCGCCGGCCGATGCGGCGCCGAGACCGAGCGGGGCCCCGGTGAGGGAGGTGCCGGCCCAGACGGCGACGCCGGCGGTGGCGGTGAGCGCCAGCGCGCCCCCCGCGGCGGTGCCGGCCTCGACGGCGAGCAGCCGCAGGCGGGTGATCGGCGCGCCGAGCAGCAGGTCGAGCCGGCGCGTGGTCTCGGCGTGGGCGAGGGCGGCGATCCGGGTCGCGGTGAAGCCGCCGAGCGGGACGGCGAGCAACGCGAACAGGGTCGCGGCGTAGCCCTGGACGGCGTCGAGCTCGAAGCCCGCCTGCCGAGCCAGGTCCGCGAACTGCGGGTTGTCCAGCAGGAACCGCGTCATCGACTCCGCGATCAGGCCGATCAGCAGGAAGAACGCGCCGATCCCGACCGCCCAGCCGGCCAGCGGGCGCAGCGTCGCGCGAACCGCGGACCCCGGTAGCGACCGGAGCAGAGCGGTGCGGGAGCGCCGCACGCGCGTGGGGCGGACGCCCCCGCGCACGTCGCGGCGCCCGGCCGTCCCGACGGCGACGACGAGGACGACGAGGGCGGCCGCGGCCAGCACGGCCAGCGGCAGCACCCGGTCGGTGTCGTAGGGCCGGGCCATGGCGACGAGCCCGAACGGTGAGAGCCACCCCAGCCAGCCCAGCGTCTCGACGCCGTCGGCGACCATGCGGGCCAGCAGGCCCGCCACGAGCACCGCCACCGCCGCGCCGGCCGCCGGGCCGCGGCTGGGCCACAGCTGCGCGGTGAGGCCACCGACTCCGACGAAGAACGCCCCGACCAGCGCGATCGACCCCCCATGGACGACCGCGCCGGTCGGGTCGGTGCCGGCCGCCAGCAGCGCGGCGGTGACCGCCGCCCCGACGACCAGCACGGCCGTGACGAGCACGGCCAGGTGCCGGGACACCGCGGCGGTGGCCGGGACCCGGCCGGCGAGCAGCAGGTCCCAGCGGCCGGTGTCCTCCTCGCCGCGCAGGACCCGCACCGCGGTGAGCGCCGCCCAGGTCCCGACGAGGACCGTGAGGACGGTCCCGAGCCGCCAGACCGTGAAGCCGCCGGCGTCGTCCAGGGCGACCGGGGCCCCGAACAGGGTGCGGATGGCCGGGTTCGCGGCGAGCGCGGTCAGCGACGCCGCTCCGCCGGGTGCGCCCGCGATGACCCCCTCGTAGGTCGCGACGACCACGGCGGACATCGCGCCGGCGACGACGGTCACGATCGTGGCTCCGCGTCGGACCTGGCGGACCGCGAGGCGGGTGACCGCCCGCCGGGGCCCCGTCGTCGCCGCGGGCGCGGCGACCAGCGGGGCGGTCGGCGCGATCACGGCGCGACCCGTGCGTCCTGGTCGCCGCCGTCCCGCGCGGAGTCGTAGTAGCCCAGGAAGACCTCCTCCAGGCCGGGCTCACGCAGCCGCAGCGACACGACGTCCGTCGGGGCGAGGGCGCGCAGCGCCGCGGCGGGCGCGCCGGTGAGGGTGAACCGCAACCGGGAGGTGCCGGCGGCACCGCCTGCGGGGACGTCGACCTGCAGGCCCTCGACGGCCGCGACGGAGCGGAGGTCGGGCACGGGACCGCGGACGATCGCGGTGACCTCGGTGCGGTGCAGCGCCCGCAGCTCGGCGACGTCGGCGACCTCGACCAGCCGCCCCGCCCGCAGGATCGCCACCCGGTCGCAGACGGCCTCGACCTCGGCGAGCTGGTGCGAGCTGAGGAACACGGTCTGCCCGCGGTCGCGGGCCGCGCGCACCACGGCCCGGAACTGCTGCTCCATCAGCGGGTCGAGCCCGCTGGTCGGCTCGTCGAGGACCAGCAGCGGGGCGCGGGTGGCGAACGCGGCGACCAGGGCGACCTTCTGCCGGTTGCCGCTGGAGTAGGCCCGTCCCGGTAGCGACGGGTCCAGCGCGAACCGTTCCACCAGCTCATCGCGGTAAGCCAGGTCGGTGCCCGGGCCGACCGCGGCGAGCAGCGCCAGGATCTCGGCGCCGGTGAGCCCGGGCCACAGCGCGACGTCGGCGGGTACGTAGGCGAGGTGGGCGTGCGCGGCGGCGACGTCCTGCGCCGGGACGTCGAAGACCACGGCCCGCCCGGCCGTGGGGCGGGCCAGCCCGAGCAGCAGCCGGATGGTGGTGGACTTGCCGGCGCCGTTCGGGCCGAGGAACCCGAACACCTGCCCCGCCGCCACCGACAGGTCGAGCCCGTCGAGTGCCAGCAGCCGCCCGTAGCGCTTGGTCAGGTTCTCGGTGCGCAGGGCGGGGACGTCGTGGTGGAGCGAGGGCACGGGCACGGGGGCCTCCGGTGGTCAGCACGGTTCGACGTGCCGACCAGGCTTCCCGGCGCTCCTGGGGCGGACTGTACGCCTATCGGGAGGGCACCGGAACGGCCGTCCGCCACGGAGCCGCTGCGGCTGCCTTCACCCTTCTCGGGGCGTCGATCGCCGTCGTGCTACCGACCGCACACGGACGCGGACCGTCGTGGGCCGTCCGACGGCGCGACGACCGGGTGCTCGGGGGTCCGAAGCGCTAAGGTGGGGGGCAGGGCGCGCCGGGAAGACTGGTCGGCACCAGTTGGCCGCTGCGCGAAGGGTTCCGCGATGACCGCGTCGTCCGTCCCCGCCCCCCACCATCCCGCCGTTCGTTCTTCCTCGAAGCGGTACGTCGTCGCCGGTACCGGAGACGATCCTGCCGGTGTCCTGGCGGGCGCTTCCCGCCCTGGGCACCACCACGCACGTGGTGGTCTCGCCGACCTCTGCTCCGCGCGACCGGGCACAGCCGGTCGGACCGAGTGCTCCACGTCGAATCGAAGGATGTGAGATCCGTGCTGACGACGATCCTGATCGCGCTCGTGGCGGTTGTCGTGCTGCTGGTGGCCAGCAGCTTGAGGATGGTGCAGCAGTACCAGCGGGGGGTGGTGCTGCGGTTCGGGCGGATGCTGCCCGAGGTCCGGCAGCCGGGGCTGCGGATCATGGTCCCGGTCGCCGACCGGATGGTGAAGGTCCCCATCCAGACGATCGTGCTGGATGTGCCACCGCAAGGGGTCATCACCAAGGACAACGTGACGCTCAGCGTCGACGCGGTGGTGTACTTCCGCGTCGTCGACCCGGTCAAGGCGGTGGTGAATGTCGAGAACTACCTCGGCGCCATCTCGCAGGTCGCCCGGACGTCGCTGCGTTCGGTCGTCGGCCGGGCGGACCTGGACACCTTGCTGTCCGACCGGGAGCAGGTCAACGCCGAGCTGCGGGCGGTGATCGACACGCCGACGGACGACTGGGGCGTCAGCGTCGACCGGGTCGAGGTCAAGGACATCGCCCTCCCCGAGGGCATGCGCCGCGCGATGGCGCACCAGGCCGAGGCCGAGCGGGACCGTCGAGCCCGGGTGATCGCCGCCGACGGGGAGTTCCAGGCGTCGACCCGCCTCGCCGACGCGGCGAGGGTGATGGGCGCCCCGTCGGGTGCGATGCAGCTGCGGCTGCTGCAGACCGTGAGCGAGGTGGCCTCCGAACACAACAGCACCTTGGTGGTGCCGTTGCCGATGGAGGTGATGCGCTTCTTCGAGCAGGCGACCGGCGGCACGGGCGGCGCGACGTCCGTGCCCGCGCCCCCCGCACCCGTGCCCTCCGTGCCTGCCCCCTCCGTACCCGCGCCCGAGCCGGGGGAGCCGCCGGCCCCCGTGGACGCCACGCCGGTGGGCCCGGAGCGGACCGACGGCGACAGGGCGGGCGCTGTCGCCGGCTCACCAGAGGTCGGGCGGTAGGTCGGTGGTCTGCTCCTCGAGCTGGCCGCGGGTGAGCGCCGCGTAGGCGGCCTGCACGCGCTCGTCGAACTCGACGATCGTGAGCCGCCCGTCCCGCAGGCCGCGTTCGAGGCGTCGGACGACGGCCTGTCGTTCCGCGTCCGAGACGCGCACGTCCCGTTGCATGCGTCCCTCCGTCCGTACCGGATCCCGCGATTGTCCCGCGCCGGAGCCGCCGCCCGCTGGACAGTGCGGGAACGAGGTCGCGGGACGTGTGCCGCGTCGCTCGGTGCCGGGCGCCGCGGTCCCGGGCCCGGTGGGTGGTGGGTGGTGGGGTGCTGCCGGCCGCCTGACGGAGCGCTCGTCGTCGCCCCGTCAGGCGCGTCCCGGTGAGCCCGGGCGGGCTCAGCCGCCGACCTGCTGGATCCGGACGAACTCCAGGTGCCGTTCGTACTGGTCGAGGATGTCGTCGGTCAGCTGCCCGTAGCTGTAGCCCATGACGTCGTAGTCCTGGCCGCCCTCGCGCAGGTGCACCTCGAGCCGGCAGTAGGTGTCGCCGCCCTTGGGGAACGCCGGGCTGTACACGGGGATCGGGACCTCCCGCGGCCGGATCCGGTACAGGAACGGGTGCTCCTCGCCCAGGTCGGCGGTCAGCTCGACGACCGTCGCGCCGGTCTCGTCCTGGTCCTTCGCGGCCCGCGCCTGCACCCCGCGCTCCTGCAGGTGCGCGGCCACCTCCTCCACCGCGGGCAGCGCCACCTCGTCGAGGAACTCCGCGGCGCGGTCGGGGCCGGGGAACGACATCGCCCGGTCCAGCCGCAGCCGCCAGCCCGCGGAGGCGGGGCGGTGGTCGCCGACCGCGCTGCGGCCCGAGATCGACGAGCGCAGCCCGTAGCGCTGGCTCTCCGCGTGCAGGGTCTCCAGCCGCAGCGCCTTGAACAGCCCGTACATGACCAGCACCAGCACGAACGCGAACGGCAGGCCCATGATGATGGTGGCGTTCTGCAGCGCGGGCACCCCGCCGACCGCCAGCATCCCGATGGTGAGCAGGCCGGTGGCCACCGCCCAGAAGATGCGCACCCAGGGGGCCCCGTCCGACTGCGGGGTCGGCAGGTGCGAGGTCAGGTTGGCCATCACCAGCGCGGCCGAGTCGGCCGAGGTCACGTAGAACAGCAGGCCGGTGAACGTGGCGACCGCGGCGACGAACGTGACCGCCGGGTACTGCGCGAGCAGCTGGTAGAAGCCCTGCGCGGGGTTGTCCACCGTGTTCTGCCCGAACTCGGCGTTGCCGTCGCGGATCACGTCGATGGCGCTGTTGCCGAAGATCGAGATCCACATCACGATGTAGGTGAACGGGATGATCAGCGTGCCGACCACGAACTCGCGGATGGTGCGTCCGCGGGAGATGCGGGCCAGGAACAGCCCGACGAACGACGCCCAGGCGATCCACCACGCCCAGAAGAACAGCGTCCAGGCGTTGAGCCACTCGACGGGCCGGTCGTAGGCGAACGTCTCCAGCGTCAGGCCCGGGAAGGAGCTGACGAAGTCGCCGACGTTCTGCACGAGCCCGTTGAGCAGGAACACGGTGTCGCCTGCGACCAGGAGGTAGAGCGCCAGCCCGATCGCGAGCAGCACGTTGAGCTGGGACAGCAGCTTGATCCCGCGGTCGACGCCGCTCACCGCGGACACGGTGGCGATGATGACCGCGACGGCCACCAGCCCGATCTGGGCGGCGGTGCCCTCGGGGATCCCGAAGAGGAAGTCGAGCCCGTAGTTCAGCAGGACCACGCCGATGCCGAGCGACGCGGCGACGCCGAAGATCGTGCCGAGCACGGCGGCGAGGTCGACGGCGTTGCCGAGCCCACCGTGGATGCGCTTGCCGAAGATCGGGTACAGCGCCGACCGGATGGCCAGGGGCAGGTTCCGCCGGTAGGCGAAGTACGCCAGCGCCATGCCCATCAGCGCGTACATGCCCCAGCCGCTGATCCCGTAGTGGAACAGCGTCCAGACGGTGGCCTCCTCGGCGGCCTGCAGGGTGCCGCCCTCGCCGCGCGGCGGGGTGAGGTACTGGGTGACCGGCTCGACGACCGCGAAGAACATCAGGTCGGTGCCGATGCCGGCGGCGAACAGCATCGAGGCCCACGCGAACGTGCTGAACTCCGGTCGGGAGTGCTCGGGCCCGAGCCGGGTCCGACCCAGGCGCGAGGCGCCCACCAGGACCACGAAGACGAGGATGACCGTGGACAGCAGGATGTAGAACCAGCCGAACCACTCCGACGTCCAGCCCACCACCGCCCCGATCGCGTCGGAGGCGGCGGTCGGCGTGGCGATCGCCCAGATCGCGACGGCGAGGGTGACCGCGGCGGAACCGTAGAAGACGACCGGTTTGATCCGCGCGCCGGGCCGTGCCTGCGTGGTCGGATCGGTACTGACCTCGCTCATCGCTCCCCCTTCGTCGTGGTGCCCGGACATCATGATCCGGCGGTGCGCATCATCGTCCACTTCGCCGCTCGGTGGCGAGTAGCAGCAGGCACGGCAGCACGAGCGGGGTGCGGATCAGCGCGAGCAGGGGCGGGCCCGGGTACGGGGTGGCGGGCACCTTCCGGGCAGTCGGCGACCCCGCGCATCGTCGAGCTCGTCCGGCGGCGCTGGCGCCGCCGAATGATCTAGTGGGTGTTCCGTCGCTCGATCGCATTGATGATCTGGGATCCGACGGTCGGGGGCAGACGCTTCCCAAGCGCGACGCGCTCCACGAGTATCCGCGTCAATTCGATGCACCGACGCATCGATCACTGCGGGGTTGGGGATGGCGATGGCGATGGGACGACAAGGGCGTCGGGCGATGCTCGCGGTGCTGGTGCTCGCCGGGGCGGTGGCCCTGGCCGGCTGCGGCGCGCGTGGAGCGGGCGCGGGCGGCGATGCGGCGGACGGCCAGACCTTCTCCATCAAGTTCTCGCACGTGGTGACCCCGGCGACGCCGAAGGGCCAGGCCGCGGAGAGGTTCAAGCAGGTCGTCGAGGAACGCTCCGGCGGCCGCATCACCGTCGAGATCTACCCGAACTCCGAGCTCTACGGCGACAAGGACGAGCTGCAGGCCCTGCAGTCGAACAGCGTCCAGGTCCTGGCCCCGGCCAGTGCCAAGTTCACCACCATCGCGCCCGCGCTGCAGGTGCTCGACCTGCCGTTCCTGTTCGACAGCGTCGAGGACATCCCCGAGGTCGTCTCGCCCGACTCCGCGGCGGGCAAGGCGATCTACGAGAGCGAGGCGCTCGCGGCCAACAACATCAAGGTCATGGGCCTGTGGGACAACGGCCTCAAGCAGCTCTCGTCCAACACCGAGATGCGCACCCCCGAGTCCCTGGCCGGTCTGAGCTTCCGCATCCAGCCCTCGGACGTGCTGCGCAGCCAGTTCGAGAGCTGGGGGGCGAGCGCGACCCCGCTCGCGTTCGCCGAGGTCTACAACGCCCTGCAGCAGGGCGTGGTCGACGGCCAGGAGAACCCGTACTCCAACATCGAGTCGCAGAACATGCACACGGTGCAGAGCCACATCACCGCGTCGGACCACGGCTACATCGGGTACGTGCTGGTGATCAACAACCAGTTCTTCGAGAGCCTGCCCGCCGACCTGCAGGCCGTCGTGCAGGAGTCCGCCGACGAGGCGAGCGCCTACAACCGCGAGGTCGCGGCCACGCTCAACGAGCAGGCCCGCACCACCATCGAGGAGGCGGGCACCACGACGATCCTCGAGCTCAGCCCCGAGGAGCGCCAGGCGTTCAAGGACCGCGTGGTGCCGTCGGTCTGGCAGCAGTACGCGGACGTACTCGGACCGGACCTGATCGACGCCCTGCTCGCCGAGCAGAACGCCAGGTAGTGCCCACCACGGACGGGGACGGCCCACCGGTCGTCCCCGTCGCCGGCATGGAGGTCCGCGTGCAGCGCTTCGACCGGGTGCTGACCCGGGTGGAGAACGTTCTGGCGGCCTCGGCCCTCGGCCTGGCCACGATCATCGCGGTGGGCGCGGTCCTGCTGCGCTACTTCTTCGGGATCTTCCTCTTCTGGTCCGAGGAAGCGATCATCTACCTGGTCATCTACTCGACGTTCCTCGGCGCGGTCATCACCCTGCGCCACGGTGAGCACGTCAACGTCGACATCTTCCGAGCCTTCCTGCGCGAGCGCGGCAAGCGCGCGGTGGGCGTGCTCGCCGCCGCCATCACCGTCGTCTACCTCGCGGCCGTCGGGGTCTTCGCCTGGCTGCTGCTGTTCGAGCCGTTCTCGACCTCCACCACCACACCTTCGCTCAAGCTGCCGCTGTGGGTGGTGGAGGCGGCCGTCCCCATCGGCTTCACGCTGATGCTCCTGCGCGCGCTGGAGATCCTCGTCCGGACCGCGCGCGGGATCGAGGCGTTCCCCGAAGCGGGCCGCTCCCTGCTGGAGGTCGAGGCGGACGTCGCCGGCGTCGAGGCGCGCGACATCGAGCGGACCCGGCGCGCGCCCGGCGACCCACCCGGCCCCCGAGCGGACGAGCCGGAAGGCGGCGACCGGTGACCGGGGCCTCGATCGCACTGGTCGTCATCCTGTTCGCCCTGCTGCTCTCCGCCACTCCGATCGCGGTGGCGCTGGGTCTGACGTCGTTCGTCTACTTCTTCTACTTCACCCTGATCCCGCTCACCCAGGTGCCGGAGCGGCTGTTCAACTCCCTGAACACGTTCCCGTTGATGGCGATCCCGTTCTTCGTGCTCGCCGCGAGCATCATGAGCCGCGGCGGGATCAGCCGGCGGCTGATCGCCGCGTGCAACGCGGTGGTCGGCCAGTTCCGCGGCGGGCTGGCGATGACCGGGGTGCTGTCGTGCATGTTCTTCGCCGCCATCTCCGGGTCCAGCCCGGCCACCGTCGTCGCCGTCGGCACCCTGATCATCCCGGCGATGGTGGCCAGTGGCTACGGCAAGCGGTTCTCCACCGGCCTGATCACGACGTCGGGTTCGCTGGGCATCCTCATCCCCCCGTCGATCCCGCTCATCGTGTACGGGATCGCGACCGAGGAGTCGATCGGCGACCTGTTCATCGCGGGCCTGCTCCCCGGCCTCGTCGCCGGACTCATGCTGCTCGGCCTGGTCCTCGTCGTGTCCCGCAGGCGCGGGTACGGCAGCGGCGCGCACGCCATCACGCTGACGAGGGCCGAGAGGATCCGGGCGGTCCGGGACGCGCTGCTGAGCCTCGCGCTGCCTGCGCTCGTGCTCGGCGGCATCTACGGCGGGATCTTCACCCCCACCGAAGCGGCGGCGATGGCCGTGTTCTACGCGGTGATCGTGTCGGTCTTCGTCTACCGGGAGCTGGACCTGCGCGCCCTCGGCGCAATCCTGCTCACGTCGGCGCGCACGTCGGCGATGATCATGTTCATCATCGCGAACGGGATCCTGTTCTCCTTCGTGCTCACCTCCGAGCGCATCCCGGGCGAGATCACCGAGCTGCTGCTGGGCTACGAGCTGAACAAGTGGACGTTCCTGCTGCTGGTCAACATCCTGCTGCTGGTGGCGGGCTGCTTCATGGAGACCTCCAGCGCGATCCTCATCCTGGCCCCGATCCTGCTGCCGATAGCCCTCGAGCTCGGGGTCGACCCGATCCACCTCGGCATCGTGATGGTGATGAACCTCGAGATCGGCATGGTGACCCCTCCGCTGGGCCTGAACCTGTTCGTGGCCAGCGGTATGTCGGGGATGAGCGTCCTGCAGGTGGCCAGGGCGGCGGTACCCACCGCGCTGGTGCTGCTCGCCGCGCTGTTCCTGGTGACCTACGTCCCGGCGATCTCGCTCGCGTTCCTCGGGGGCGGGTAGGGCGGGTGCGGGTCGGCAATGGGTGCTGGCCCCGATTGTCCTCGCGAGTTCCCCGGCGCACGCTGCCAGCGAGACGACCCGGACACCGCGATCCGGCTCCTCGTCAGGCGTCGCTGCCCTTGCCGGCGCAGCCGACGCCCGCCCGCCGCCGGTCGGGTGCGCCCCCTCCCACCCGACCGGCGGCACCTCGTGGACGCAGCGGCGATCCGGCGGGGGACCCGCGAACCTCGTCGTAGATCGGATCTACGCTGGCGCCCATGTCGCCCACCTCCGGTGCCGTCCATCCGTCGTTGCCCATCAGCACGACCTTCGAGGTCCCGGGCACCCGGGTGGTGGAGAGCAAGGGAGCCTGCTTCGGGCTCGTCGTCCGCAGCATCGGCGTGGTCAAGGGGTTCACCGGTGGCTGGCGGTCGATGTTCCGGGGCGAGGTGCCGCAGTACACCGAGCTCCTGGAGGACAGCCGCCGGCACGCGATCGACCGGATGCTGGACAACGCGCGGCTGCTCGGGGCCAACGCGATCGTGGGGATGCGGTTCGACTCCTCCGAGGTCGGCAGCGGCCTGACCGAGATCATCGCCTACGGCACCGCGGTGGTGGTCGAGTCCGATGGCTGACGCGGACGCCGCCGCGCCCACCGACGAGGAGCGGGAGCGGTTGGCCGGTGCGCTGCGCCGGCACGTGGCCGACGGGCGGCTCGATCTCGCGGAGTTCGAGGTGCGGGTGGCGCGGGTGTACGGGGCCGCGACGCGCGCCGCTGCCCGCGCCGCCCTCGACGGGTTGCCCCCGCTGGACGCGTCGCCGTCTCGTCCGGCCGCGCGGCGCAAGCGGACCCGGCACGGGGAGGCCGTCCGGATCGAGCCGCACTGGGTCGCCACCGGCGAGGTGTTCCGCGATCCGAGCAGCGGACGGGTCATGCGGGTCTGGGTGGACCCCACCGACGGTTCACGGCACTACGGCCAGGCCGACGGGCACTGATCGTCCTGGACGAGCCGGGTCGAGCAGCCACGCAGCTCGACCCTGTCGCCGTTCGCGTGCCGTGTCGGCGGTCCCTGCTCCGGCCGCGCCGTCAGTGCCAGGTCAGGACGGCGATGCCGTCGCCGGTGATCGGGGCCTTCGGGTTGCCGCCGGTGATCGTCACGCCGGTGAGGGTGGCCGCGGCGCTCGAGGAGCCCGCGCCGCCCCCGCCGCCGCCTCCGCCGCCGCCCTGGCCGCCCGCGCCGGCCGCGCCGCCCTGCACGCCGCCGCCTCCGCCGCCGCCCTCGCCG
>NZ_JAGSOV010000021.1 GCF_023898865.1 Pseudonocardia humida | reverse complement strand
CCCCGGCCCGCACACCCCGCCGGGGGGCCGCGTCCCGTCCGGCCCGCCGCCGAACCGGCCGGTCGGGCCGGGGGGTACCCAGCCCGCCGCCGCCCGCGCCGGTGGTCCGCCGCCGCCCCCCGGCCCGCCGCGGGGCCCGTCCGGTCCGCCGCGCGACGGGGCGACCTCGGTCATCCCCGGTGGCTCGCAGCGACCGCAGCGCCGCGCGCCCGCCCCCATGCCCCCGGTGGCGCCGCCGTCGCGGTCGGAGCCGGAGTGGGACTACGACGACCGACCGGCCGAGCGGCGCCGCCCGGCGGGGCTGTACCTCGGCATCGCCGGCGTGGTCGCGGCGGCGGCGCTGGTCGGCGGGGTGCTCTACGCGACATCGGGTGCGAGGGGGACCGAGACCCCCATCGTCCCCGGCTCGTCGGTGACGACCACCGAGGAGCAGGCTCCGCCGGAGCAGCCGGCCGTGGTCCCCGACGACCCCGCTCCCGAGCCCGACCCCGGCGCGGGCGACGAGGACGACGACGGCGGCAGGCCCACCGGGACGCCCGGTGGGGGCACCGGCGGCGAGACCCCGCCGACGACCGCGCCGCCGACGACCGAGCCCGACCCCACGACCGAGCCCGACACGACGACCACCGAGCCGGAGACCACCGAGCCCGGCGGCTCGGAGGGCGGCGGCGGCGACGCCACCGGCGGCGGGACGGACACCGGTGGCGGGACCGACACCGGCGCGGGTACCGGCACGGGCGACGGCACCGACCCCGGTGCGGGAACGGGCACCGAGACCGATGAGGCCCAGGACGCCGGCGGCCCCGGTGGCTCCGGGACGGGCGCCGGCTCGACCACAACTTAGCCAACCTAACGTTCCGGCATCGGCTGCGGCGAGCACCGCACCACACGGTGCCGGATGGACGATGCTCGACCCGGGTGTCCCGACGCGGGACGGATCGACCCGGCCGGATGTGGAACGGAAGGACAGCACGTGAGGCGCTTGGGAGCGGCGATCATCGCCATGGAGGTCGCCGCACTGGCGGTCGGTTACCTGGCGTTCGACGCCGTGGCGCTGCTCGTCGGCGCCCCGATCATCATGGCGACCCTGCTCGTCCTCGTGGTGGTGCGGGCATCGGAGATCCCGCGGCGCAGGCTGGCCGAGCAGCGCGCGTCCCGCTGGGACCCGGATGCCACCCTGCCCGGCGGCCTGATGAGCGGCTTCTTCGAGGCTCCCGGCGCGCGCGCCGACCGGGGCGTCGGCGGGCACTGATCCGCCGCCGGGGGTGCCCGGCGGAGTGACCCGCGTCGCGACACGCCGGGCGGGAGCAGCCCCGATCGGCGGCGTGACCGGCGCGGACGGCATGCTGGGACCGTGGTCGTCGGAATCCTCCTGGCGATCGTCGCGATGGTGTTCTACAGCGGCGGCGCACTGCTGCAGGCCGAGGGCACCCGTCGCGCCACCAAGCGGCGACCGGTCGCCGTGCAGCCCCGCTACCTCGCGGGCCTCGCGCTGGACTTCCTGGCCTGGCTCTGCGCCGCCGGGGCGCTGCGCGTGCTGCCCGTCTTCGCCGTGCAGGCGGTCGTCGGCGGCGCCATCGCGCTGACGGCGGTGGTCGGGGCCTGGCTGGCCGGGGCCCGGATGCCGACCGTGATGCGGCTGGCCGTGGTCGGTTGCCTGCTGGGGCTGGTGCTGGTGGCCGCGAGCGCGGGCCCCGAGCAGCCCCCCGCCCGCCAGCAGGGCGTCGACGTCGTGCTGCTGGTGGCCTGGCTGCTGCTCGCGGTCGGCGTGCTGGTGCTGCGCCAGAGCAGGCGGGCCTGGCCGCTGGCCGCGGTGGCCGGGATCGGCTTCGGCGGGATCGCGCTGTCCGTGCGCGCCGCCCACGTGCAGACCGGCGAGTCGCCCGACCCGCTCCTGCTGCTCACCCAGCCGTCCACGTACCTGGTCGCCGGCTTCTGGGTGGTCGGGATGATCGGCTACACGGCCGCGCTGGCCCGCGGCGACGTCGGCGCGGTGACCGCGGTCTTCACCGTGGCCCAGGTGCTGGTGCCCGGCCTGGTCGGCATCTTCCTGCTGGGCGACGCGGTGCGCCCCGGCTGGTGGTGGGTGATGACGCTGGGGCTGGCCGCGGCGGTGGCGGGCTCGGTGCTCATCGCCCGGCACCCCCCGTTGCGTCCGCCCAGGGTGAAGTGAGTCCCCCGGCGGCACGCCGCCGTGGTCGACTCCGCCCATGCAGACGTTCGAGCGCGACGGCGCGCGCATCCGCTACGCCGTGCACGGTTCCGGCTTCCCGGTGCTGGCACTGGCCCCCGGCGGCATGAAGTCCCGGGCCCAGGCCTGGGAGAAGGTGCCGTGGAACCCGGTGGCCGCGCTCGCCGGGACCCACCGGGTGATCGTGATGGACCAGCGGCACGCGGGCGGCTCCACGGCCCCGGTCACCGGCGACGAGGGCTGGGCCACCTACGCCGCCGACCAGCTGGCCCTGCTCGACCACCTCGGCGTCGACCGGTTCCACGTGGTCGGCATGTGCATCGGCGGCCCCTTCCTGCTCAACCTGATCCGCTCGGCGCCGGACCGGGTCGAGCGCGCGGTGGCCCTGCAGCCCATCGGCCTCGACGACAACCGGGCCCTGTTCTACGAGCTGTTCGACGGCTGGGCCGTCGACCGGGTCGGCGCGCACCCGGAGGCGGGGCCCGCCGAGTGGGCGGCGTTCCGGGAGGGTCTGTTCGGGGTCGAGCCGACGCTGTTCACGGTCCCCGACGCCGAGCTGTCCGCCATCACCACACCCCTGCTCGTGCTGATGGGCGACGACCCCCACCACCCGTCGAGCGCCTCGCGGCTGTTGGCCGAGCGGGTCCCGGGGGCGCGGTTGGTGCCGCGCTGGACCGAGGGCGCCGACCTGGCGGCCGCCACCGCGACGATCGCGGAGTTCCTCGGCTGAGCCCGGTCGGGTGCGGTTCCGTTCCGTCCACGACGCGCGGCGGCTCCGCCGAGCAGGATGTGCCCCATGCCGACGTGGGATGACGTGGTCGAGATCGCCGGCGCCCTGCCCGGGGTCAGCGAGTCGACCTGGTACCGGACACCGGCGCTCAAGGTCCGCGACAAGGGCTTCGCCCGGCTGCGCACCGAGGCCGAGGGCCTGCTGGTGCTGATGTGTCGGCTCGACGAGAAGGAGGCCCTGCTGGCCTCCGGCGACCCGGCGTTCACCACCACCCCGCACTACGACGGGTACGGCGCCGTCCTGGTCGACCTCGACCGCATCGACCGCGACCGGCTCACCGAGATGCTGCGGGACGCCTGGTGGGAGAAGGCGCCCGCCGCCCTGCGCAAGCAGCTCGACGCGGAGCGCGGTTGACCCGGCCTCAGCGCGGAGGGATGGGCCGGCTGCGCAGCACCACGGTGGTGCCGTTCGGCGTGCCCTCGACGACCAGCTCGTCGGTGCAGCTGCGCATGATCAGCATGCCGTGCCCGCGCGTGGACGCCGCCGTGTCCGGCTCCTGCCAGCGCCCCCGGTCGGACACCACGAACTCCACCTGGCGGTAGCCGTCGTCGGCGACGGTCAGCCGGATGCGCAGGTCCACCGTCTCCCGCGGCTCCACGGTCTCGGGTGGGACCCGGTAGCCGTGCTCGACGCTGTTGCTGACCGCCTCGCTGACCGCCAGCACCAGCTCGTCGATCTGCGCGGGCGGCCAGCGGTGCGCCCGCAGCCACGCCTCGACCCGCTCGCGGGCGATCGACGGCGCGGCCCACCCGGCGCTGAGCTCGATGTCGAGCTCCGCGCCGACGGTCGCGTCGTCGGCGGCGGGCCGGGTCCTGCGGACCCGGTGCTCCTCCTGGTCGGATGGCGGGGGCACGGCGCGAGTGTGGACCTTCCGGCTCGAGGACGCGAACGCAGGCTCTGTGTGCTACACCGTCGGCTCGTCGCCGCGCAGCGCCTCGTCCACGTCGTGGTAGAGGGCCAGGACGTTGTCCAGCCCGACGATCTCGATCGGGCGGATCACCGGCCGCGAGTGGTCCACCACGACGCGCAACGGCCGGTGCCCCCGGTGGCCCACGGCCTCCGAGGCGGAGTCGAACAGCGTGCGCAGCCCCGGAGAGCCCAGGAAGGTGACCGAGGACAGGTCGAGCACCAGCGCCCGCCCGTCCAGCCGGTCGAACGCGTCGGCGACCGCGGTCCGCAGCCGGGGCGCGGTCAGCCCGTCCACCGCCCCCTCGACGACCAGCAGCACCGACGCGTCCCGGTCGACCGACCGCACGGTCATCAGCTGCTCGACGGGCGGCTGCCGCGCCGCGACATCGCCGCCGTCCGAAGTGCGCTCGTCCCCGGCAGGCTTCACGGCGCGGACACTAGCGGACCGGTGGCCGCCGGCCGCCGACCAGGCGCGACCGGAGACCGGCGGCGCCCCGGTGGCCGCTGGAGGTCGAGGTGTTCGCGGCCGGGTGAGCGGTCAGGACCGGGGCGGCAGGATGCAGAACTCGTTGCCCTCCGGGTCGCGCATGACCTGCCAGCGCGGCCCCTTGTAGACGTCGTCCGCCTTCGTCGCCCCGGCCTCGATCGCGAACGCCACGGCGGCGTCCGCGTCGGCGGCGCGCAGGTCGAGGTGCAGGCGGTTCTTGCCGGTCTTCGGCTCGAGCACCCGCATGAAGATGACGTCGACCAGACCGCCGGTGAGCATCGTGTCGCCGTGGGCGTCGTCCTCCGCGAGGCCGCCGAGCAGGCGCTGCCAGAAGGCGGCGAGCGCGGGTGGGTCGGAGCAGTCGACGGCGACGGCGGCCAGCCCGGCGATCCCGTTGGTCGGTGCGGTGCTCATGGGCGCAGTCCACCACGTCGGACCGACAGCGCCGCCGGCCGGTCGCCCCCGGGACCCGCAGGCGGAGCCGCGCCGTCGGTACCCCCGCGTTCGCCGACGGCGGACATCTCGCGGTCCGCGAACGGGTCCGCGGCGGTGGTGCGCGGGCCCTACCGTCGGTCGCCGGAGGAGGGAGGCCGGATGGACGGGGTGGATCGCTACCGCAGGGCGCTGCGGTCCTTCGGCGAGCTGGTGCGGGCCGTGCCCGCGGACGGGTGGGCGCGCCCGTCGCCCTGCCCGGGCTGGTCGGCCGCCGACGTCGTCGAGCACGTGGCGGGCGCTCAGCGGACGCTGCTGTCGCTGCTCGGTGCGGATCCGGGCCGGGACGGTCCGTCGGGTCCGCGGGAGCGGTGGCTCGACGTCGAGGCGCGGGTCCTCGCGGCGCTCGACGACCCCTCGGTCGCCGGGCGGCGCCACGCCACGCCGCTCGGGGAGGTCAGTGGTGTCGAGCTGGCGGACATGAGCGTCGTCGAGCCGCTGGTGCACCGCTGGGACCTGGCCCGGGCCGTCGGCGCCGACGACGCCGTGGACGAGGAGCTCGCCGCGGGCTGCCTGGCGATCGCGCGGCGGTTCGCGGCGGTGCTGCGCGGCCCCGGCATGTACGGCCCGGAGCTCGCCGCGCCCGCGGACGCCTCCGCCGGTCCGGCCCTGCTGGCCTACCTCGGGCGCCGTCCGTGACCGGCGCTACTCGGTGCCGGGCGGCAACTGCTCGCGCCGGTAGCGCTCGTTGTACCGGGCCTGGGCCCGGGCGCGCTCCTCGGCGTGCGCGGCGTCGCGGATGTGCTGGAGCGTGCCGCGGGGGTAGCCGGCCTTGATGGCGCGGTGCTCGGTGGTCTCGTAGAGGTAGGCCACGGCGTAGATCATCCCGACCAGGGCCCCGCCGATCACCGCGATCACGCGCACCCACAGCTCACCGGGCAGCACCGCGGCCAGCACCAGCGCGAACGGCAGCACCTGCACGACGGAGCGCACCAGCTGGCGGGCGGGCCAGGTGCGGGTGGTCAGGTCGTGCAGCACCCACTCGCGGTGCTCGGCGGGCAGGCCGCGCCCGAAGGCGTAGAGCAGCCAGCGCACCGGTCCCGGGCGACGGCGGGCGCGCGCTTCCATGTGTACCCCAATGCTTGGTGCACCAACTGTCACTGCACCAAGGGTACGCTCGACGTCGTGCCCGACGGAACTCCCCGTGACGCAGCCGACCCGCTGCAGCTCGACCGGCAGGTGTGCTTCGCCCTGTCGGTGGCCGCGCGCACCGTGGTGGCGCTCTACCGGCCGGTGCTGGAGCCGATGGGCCTGACCCACCCGCAGTACCTGGTGATGCTGGCGCTGTGGGAGCGCTCGCCGCGATCGGTCAAGGACCTCAGCGGCGCGCTCGCACTCGACCCCGGCACCCTCTCCCCGCTGCTCAAGCGGCTGGAGGCGGCCGGACTGCTGACCAGGGGCCGCGACCGCGCCGACGAGCGCAGCCTCGCGGTCACCCTCACCGCGGCGGGGCGCGCGCTGCGCGCGGAGGCCGAGAAGGTGCCGCCGGCGATCGTCGCCCGGCTCGGCGTGGAGGTCGGCGAGCTGGAGGAGCTGCACGGCGCCCTCACCCGGGTGATCGCGGCCGCCCGTGCGACCCCGGACGCCCCCGACCCGGCTCAGGAACCCGTGCGGTAGTACAGCCAGACCAGCGAGTCGCCCACGCTGCGGTTGGCCACCAGCGTGAGCCCGCCCGGCGGGCCGCCGGCCTCGCCGTACCAGCGGCGCGCGCCCCGGTCGCCGGACCACACGGGGTGCACCAGCAGGCTGATCTCGTCGACCAGGCCGGCCCGCAGCAGCGCGCCGGTCAGCGCGCCGCCGCTGTCGACCCGCACCCGGCGGGCGCCGCGCCGGCCCAGCTCGGCCAGCGCGGCGGCCAGGTCGACCCGCTCCCGCCCGGTGACGAGCTCGTCGACGGCCCGGTCGGGCGCCCGCGGCGGCGTCCCGGCGGCGTGCAGGGCGAGCACGTCGGACCAGTGCCCCACCTCGCGCAGCGCCCGCCACTCCCGCACCCGGCCCCGGCCGTCCACGACGGCCAGCAGCGGCCCGTCGCGCGCCGGCCCGGGCCGCGGGGCGCCGGCCAGGGCAGGCTCCTGGGCCAGGATCGTGTCGGCGCCGGCCAGCGTCACGTCCTCGCCGAAGGTGGCGGCCAGCTCGTAGAAGCGGGCCTGGTCGGGCTCGAAGCCGGTGCTGGCGCCGTCGAGGGAGACGGCGGTGTGGGCGGTGACGTACGGGCGCGGCGCGGCGGACATGGCGCGACGGTAGGCCGGGGGACCGACAGCACCCGCCCGAGCGATGAGCGCCGGGCCCGGCGCCGGTCCTACCCGGTAAGACCCGACCACAGCAGGAGGAACCCCCGTGGGACCCGACCTCGCCCCCGCCGCCCGGGTGACCGGCGCGGTCATCAGCGCGATCACCGACGAGCAGCTCGCCGGGCCCACGCCGTCCCCCGGCTGCACCGTGGGCGACCTCGTGGTGCACGTCGAGGGGCTCGCGGTGGGGCTGGTCGCCACCGCCCGCAAGACCGCGCGGGCGCCCGCCGTCGAGCCACCCCCGGACGGCGCCGCGGGCCCGGCCCACGGCTGGCGCGAGCGGATCCCGGCCCGGCTGGCCGAGCTGGCCGAGGCGTGGCGCGCCCCCACCGCGTGGGAGGGCTCCACGCAGGCGGGCGGGGTGCCCCTGGACGCGGCGGCGGCGGGCATGTTCGCGCTGGACGAGATCGTGGTGCACGGCTGGGAGCTGGCGGTGGCCACCGGGCAGCCCTACCCGGCCGACGGGGCGTCGGTGCGGGCGTGCGCGGAGTTCCTGGCCGGCGTGCCGCGCTCCGCGGAGCTGTTCGGCCCGGTCGTCGCGGTACCGCCCGACGCGCCGGACATCGACCGGCTGGTCGGGCTCAGCGGCCGCGACCCGGCCTGGCGCCCGCGCGCCTGACGGCGGCTCCGGGCGTCATCCGGCGAACGACAGGCCCCGCTCGGCGAGCTCCTCGCCCAGGATCCGGATCGCCTTCGGCCCCACGCCGTGGATCGCCAACAGCTGCCCGGGCGTGACCGCGGTCAGCTGGTCGTAACGGGTGTACCCGTTCAGGGCGAGCACGCGGCGGGCGGTCCGCCCGAGGCGCTGCGGGAACTCGGTGGGCACCGGGGAGTCCTGCGGGGGCATCGCAACCCTTCCGGGGGCGGCGAGCATGAGCGGTGGCGACGGAACCCGCCGACCAGCTCCGCCGCCGTGCGCGAACGTACCGCGGTCGACCGACAGCGATCCCGGCCCCGGACGGGTGGCCCGGGCCGATCGGTCATCGCCCCGCGCTCGCCCGGCTCAGGTGGTCGAGCATCTCGGTGAGGGACTGGTACAGGGCCATCCCCGCCGACGCTGAGCCACCCGCCCGCGGCGACCCACAGGTCCAGCACCCAGTTGCCGCTCGGCCCGCTGAGATCGAACTCCCGGACGTCCCGCGGTCCGTCGGCAGCCCTGTCCGTGGATACCCGAACGGCCCACCGGCCGAACGACCTGCCGTGACCGGCTGGTCCTCGGCCGTTCGTTCGCGTCCCGGATGTGCACCCATGACCTTGGACACGCCGGCGCCCGAGGCAGCCGTGTCGACGGCCGTCCGGTGGGGGCGGCCGGGAGGCGCTCAGGAGGGTCGACGACGAAGGCCCAGGTCCGGGGTGGACACCCTCTGACCTGGGCCTTCGTCTGCTGAGCGGATGACGGGAATCGAACCCGCGTATTCAGCTTGGGAAGCTGATGTTCTACCATTGAACTACATCCGCAACGCGCCTCACCACCCTAGCACCTGACGCTGCGTGACTGTTCGGGCTCCCCCGGTTAGTCCAACAGGGTGGTAATCGGCTCGGCCGACCGCGCATCGGGATACGGCCTCGACGCCGGGTCGCCCTACAGTTCACACTGGCGGCACCCGCAAGGCCCGCTCCCCGGCCGAATAGGACCCGAGTATGACGGAGTACGACCCACAGCTGGGTTCGCTCCCGGTGCAGGACCACGACCACGACGTGCTCCTCATCGCCGGCAGCCGCCCGGAGGTCGCCCGCCTGGCCCCGGTGGCCACCGCGTTCGCGGACGCCGACCGCATCCGCGCCATCACCGTCGCGGCCGGACCCGACGCGATGGCCGTGCACGAGGCGTACGAGGCCCTCGGCGTCCCGGCCGAGATCACCCGGATGCCCGGCCCGATGCTCGGCCCGCACCCGGCCGCGGTCGGCGCCATGCTGATGAACAGCCTCGACGAGCTCATGGTCGACCTCGATCCCTCGGCGATCATGGTCTACGGCGGCGGGATGACCGCCGCGATGGCCGCGCAGGTCGCCTTCTGGCGCCAGATCCCGGTCGTGCACCTGCAGTCCGGCACCGCGACCGACGACCTGCTCTGCCCGTTCCCGCAGGAGGCCAACCGGCGCATCATCGGCCAGCTGGCGTCGCTGTTCCTGGTCACCCGGGGCACGGCGGGGGCCACCGTGGGCCCCAACGCGATCGCCGTCGGCGACACGATGGCGGCCAACCCGCAGGCCGCCGACCTGCGCATCGCCCGCCTGGTCCGGCGGGTGCACGCCGGGCTGCCCCGGCTGGTCCTGGTCGGCCTCGACCGCGCCGACTCCCTCGGCGTGCTCGCCGGCCTGCCCGACCTGCTGGAGAACGAGCCCGACATCGAGGTCGTGCTGTACGGCTCGCTCGCCGCGCACGGCGCGGCCTACCCGCTGCTGCAGAACTCGCGCGCCACCGTCGTGCGCGACCTCCCCCTGGCCGACCTGGTCCGGCTCATCGCCGCCAGCTGCGTGCTCGTCTCCGACGACCAGGAGCTCGTCACCGACGCCCCCGGCCTCGGCACGCCCGCGGTCCTGGTCGACGGCCCGCACGTGCAGGAACCGGGCGACTCGATCCGCAGCATCCTCAGCCCGGCCGTGATGACCACGGTCCGCCAGGTGCTCGCGGCCACCCCGAACACGATCACCGAGCCGTCCGACGGGCTGGAGGCCGCCCGCGTCGAGCAGGCGGTGGCCTGGATGTTCGGCCTGACGTCCTCCCCGCTGCTGCCCGCCCCCGACCCGGCGCCCGAGCTGGTCGCCGAGCCGGAGCCGGCCGCGCGGGAGGAGAACGACTCGGCCCCCTCCGAGGGCTGAGCGGGGCGCCGCCTAGGGTGGCCCCCGTGCTGCTCTCGGACGGCGACCTGCGCAAGGAGCTGGAGTCCGGGCGCCTGGGCCTGGACCCGTGGGACCCGGTGATGCTGCAGCCCTCGAGCGTCGACGTGCGCCTCGACCGGTTCTTCCGGGTGTTCCAGAACCACCGCTACACCCACATCGACCCGGCCGAGCAGCAGGACGAGCTGACCTCCCTCGTGCAGACCGACGGCGAGGAGCCGTTCGTGCTGCACCCCGGCGAGTTCGTGCTCGGCTCCACCTTCGAGTCGGTCTCGCTGCCCGACGACCTCGCGGGCCGGCTGGAGGGCAAGTCCAGCCTGGGCCGGTTGGGCCTGCTGACGCACTCCACGGCCGGGTTCATCGACCCCGGCTTCACCGGCCACATCACGCTGGAGCTGTCCAACGTGGCCAACCTGCCGATCACCCTGTGGCCCGGGATGAAGATCGGCCAGCTTTGCCTGTTCCGGCTGTCCAGCCCGGCCGAGCGCCCCTACGGCAGCGAGGGCGTCGGCTCCCGCTACCAGGGGCAGCGGGGGCCGACGCCCTCGCGGGCGCACCAGAACTTCCACCGGGCCGACACCCGGCGCTGAGGATCAGTTGCGCGGGTCCCAGCGGAACGACCGCTTGGCCAGCACGCCGAACACCACCGGCCAGACGACCAGCGCGACCAGCGCCGGGAGCACGGCCGGGAGCCCGGCGACGCCGGCGCCCCAGGCCCCGCCGAGCAGCCCGTACCCGGCCAGCTCCCCGATCGCGGCCCCCGGCACCAGGGCGAGGAGCTGCCACCAGCCGTCGGCCGGGATGACCGCCAACGCGATCGAGGCGCCGAGGATCAGGAACACCAGCGGCAGCGTGGTGATCTGCGCGCGCTCCGGCGTCGCGGTGACCACCGTCGTGGCCAGCGCCGCGGTGACGCTCAGCGCCAGACCGCCGAGCGCGGCCAGCGCCAGCGCCAGCGGGTCGGCGGGCACCGGAACGCCCATGTAGGCGTTGAACGGCACGAACAGCACCAGCTGCAGCAGCCCCACCACCACCGTGGGCGCGATCGTCGCGGCCAGCAGGCCGGTGTCGGAGATGCCGCTGGTGCGCATCCGCTTGAGCACCCGGGTGTGGCGGCGCGCGACGACCGTGATCGTCGTGGTGACGTAGACGGTCATCCCCACCACGATGGCCAGCTGACTGGCCACTACCAGCGCGAACACGAACGGCGACGGGTCCTCCCCGCCGTTGCTGGTGAAGCTGTAGGCGAAGAACGCCCCCATCACCAGCGGGATGAACAGGGCCGACACCGCCACCGTCCGGTTGCGCAGCATCAGCCGGGTCTCGCTCATGGCCAGTGCCAGCACCTTGCTGCCGGTGCTCGTCCCCGTGGTCGTCGGCGTGGTCGTTGCGCTGGTCATGACTACTGCTCCGTCCGGATGCCGTGGTAGATGTCGGCGAGCGACGCGGGCGCCGCGCGCAGGTCGGGCAGCCGAACCCCTCGATCGGCCGCCCAGGTCAGGAACGTCGTCAGGTCGCCCTGCAGGTCGTCGGTGCGCACCCGCAGCGTCTCCCCGTCGTGCTCGGCGCGGCCGCGCAGCGGCGGCAGGTCGAGCGGGCCGGGCAGCGTCGCGGAGAACCCGGCGGGCTGCGCGGCGACGATCTCGCTCAGCGAGCCGGACACCGCGATCCGGCCCTCGTGCATGATCGCGATGCGGTCGGCCAGCGCCTCGGCCTCCTCCAGGTAGTGCGTGGTCAGCACGACGGTGCGGCCGGCCTCCTGCAGCTCCTGGATCGCGTCCCAGGTGCGCCGGCGCGACTCCGGGTCCAGGCCGGTGGTCGGCTCGTCCAGCACGGCCAGCTCCGGCGACCCCCACACCGCCATGGCCAGGTCGAGCCGGCGCTTCTCGCCGCCGGAGAGCTTGCCGACCGCCACGTCGCGGCGGGTGGTCAGCTCGAAGCGCTCCAGCAGCCGCTGCGGCTCGTCGCGGCGGTCGACCATGCGCTGCCACAGCTGCAGGGACTCCAGCACGGTCAGCTCCTCGACGAAGCCCCCCTCCTGCAGCTGCACGCCCATCCGCGGGCGCAGCGCGGCGGTGTCGGTCGCCGGGTCGAGCCCGAGCACCGAGACCTCGCCGCCGCTGCGCCGGCCGAAGCCCTCCAGCACCTCCAGCGTGGTGGTCTTGCCCGCGCCGTTCGTCCCCAGCAGGGCGAAGATCTCGCCCCGGCGGACCTGCAGGTCGATGCCGCGCACGGCCTCGAAGTCGCCGTAGCTCACGCGCAGGTCGCGCACGCGGATGGCGAGGTCGCCGTCCGCACGGTCGAGCCCCGGCCCGGCCATCGGTGCGGTGGTCTGTGTCATGGGGACGACCCTGCCCGCCCGCGGCAGGCCCCAGTAGTGCCCGGCGATCACCGATCCGGCTGACACGGCGTCCTGACCACCCATGACAGCTGTCATCGGCGCGCGGTGACCGGCCGCGGGGTCGGCTACCGTTCGGTCGTGGACACCCCGTCGCTGACCGGGCCGCTGGCCGGGGCCGAGGAGCGCAAGCTGCGCGCGGCCCGGCGGTTCGGTCGCATCGGCCTGGCGATCACGGTCTTCTACCTGCTGGCCGTCCCCACGACGATCATCTGGATGGAAGGGCTCGACCTGGCGACGCAGTGGCCGATGCTGCTGCTGTACGCCACGGCGATCGGGCTGCACCTCTGGCGGATCCGCGAGCACATCCGGTCGCTGGGCGGACGGGCGCCGCTCTGGTTCGTCCTCATCGCCTGCGCCGTCGGGCTGGCCGTCGTGCTGGTCGGCGTCGGGACCTCGCCCATCGGTGCGATGTGGGCGGTGGTGAGCGGGGTCCTGCTCGGCGACGTGGTGGCCGGGCTGCGGGCGCGCTGGAGCGCCGTGTGGGTGCTCAGCGCGACCGCGGTGGTGTTCGTGCTGGTCTACGTGATCAGCACCGGGTTCCCCGCCCCGGTGTGGTGGTGGCCCTGGTACTCGGCGGGCATGGCCGGCTTCTTCGTCCTGTCCATCTGGACCGTCGACGTCGAACGGCTGTGGTGGCTCAAGGCCGTCACCGACATGGACGACGCCCGCCGTTCCGCCGCCGAGCTGGCCACCGCCCGCGAGCGCCTGCGCCTGGCCGACGACCTGCACGACATCCTCGGCCACGCCCTGGAGGTGGTGGCGTTCAAGAGCGAGCTGGCCAGCCGCCTGCAGGAGGTCGACCCGGCCCGCGCCCGCACCGAGATGGAGGAGGTGCAGCGGGTCGCCCGGCAGTCGCTCACCGAGGTCCGCGCCATGGTCCGCGAGACCAGGGAGACCGACCTGGTCACCGAGCTGAAGGGGGCGCGCGCCGTGCTGCAGTCCGCGGGCATCGCGCTGATCGTGCGGGGCGATCCGGCAACCGTCGGGCCCAAGGCCCGCAACGTGCTGGGCCGGGTGCTGCGCGAGGCCATGACCAACGTGCTGCGCCACGCCCAGCCGAGCCACTGCACGATCGAGATCGAGGTGGTCGACGGCGAGGCCCGGCTGCGCGTCGCCAACGACGGCAGCCTCCCCCCGGACGGCGACGGCACGGGCACCGGCCTGGTCGCCCTCGGCCGCTACCTCGACGAGCACGCCGGCCGGCTCGACGCCGGGCGCGCCGAGGACGGCACCTTCCGGCTCGACGCGGTGCTGCCCGCCGCCGCCCGCTGACGCCCTCCACCCTCCCACCCACCCTCCCACCCACCCACCCTCCCTCCCTCCCTCCCGACGCCCCGCCCACCCGCCCCCCGACGTCAGGAAAGCCACCATCAGGACGTCCGGTGTCCTGATGGTGGCTTTCCTGACGTTCGAGGACGGGGTCAGAAGCGCTCGCGCAGCCAGCCGGTGACCAGGTCCAGCACCTCCGGGGCCACCGTCGTCTCGATGGTGGCGTACTCCGCGGGGGCGCCGGTCGCCGACGGCTGCATCAGGTGGTTGAGCCCGGGCAGCGTGCGGACCGTGGCGTCCGGGTTGTCGGCCAGCAGCTCGGTGAGCACCGGCTCGCTCTGGTCGGCGGGCACCTGCACGTCCGCGCCGCCGTAGAAGGCGAGCACGGGGACCGACAGCGCGGACAGCGCCGGGGCCGGGTCGTAGGGCACCAGCCTGCGGTACTCCACGAACGAGGCCTCGATCTGGGCGTCGACCTGCTCGGCCGGGGGTCGCTGGTCCTCCGGCAACGACGCCAGCTGCTCGGTGAGCCTGGTCCTGGTCAGCTCGCGCGCGCCCTCCTCGTCGCCCGTGCGCAGCAGCTGCGCCAGCTGCCGGACGTAGGCCACCTGCGCGTCGATCTCGGTCTGCGGCACCCCGGCCTGGGCCAGCAGCAGCTCGTTCTGGCGGGCCAGGATGGCCTCGCCGTCCACCGCGGGTCCGGCCATCATGATCACGAACGCCACGGCGCCCGCCGCGCGCTCGGCGGCCAGCGGGGCCAGGTAGCCGCCCTCGCTGTGGCCGAACAGCCCGATCCGGGCCGGGTCGATCTCCGGGCGCCCGGCCAGGTACGAGACCCCGGCCAGCACGTCGGCGGCCATGTCGTCGTAGCGGCCCGCGGCGTAGTCGCCGCCGGAGCCGCCCACCCCGCGGTCGTCGACCCGCAGCACCGCGTAGCCCGCCCGGGTCAGCGAGTCGGCGATCACCAGGAACGGCTTGTGCCCGGCCAGCGCCTCGTCGCGGTCCTGCGGGCCGCTGCCCGTGATCATCACGACCGCCGTGAACGGGCCCGGGCCCTCGGGCGTCGTCAGGGTGCCGGCCAGGTCGAACCCGTCGGCGGGGTAGGTCACGTCCTCGCTGCGGTACGGGAACGGCGGCCGCGGCTCCTGCGGCCGGGCGGGCGGGGCCAGCGTCCCGCGCTCCAGCGCGAACGGCAGCTTCTGACCGCCCTGGGTGAAGTCGCCGCTGATGGTGTCGCCGGTGACCGTGCCGTCGAAGCGGGCGCCGCCGGGCACGTCCGGCAGCGCCGCGGCGAACGTGCCGCCCCCGGTCCGCAGGTCGGCCAGCGGCAGGTCCGCCAGGCCCTGGGCGGGTAGGTCGAACGTGCCGCCGTCGGTGGTCAGCGTGATGCCGATGTCCAGCGGGCTGCCGGGCACCTCGATCCGGCCCTTCCAGTCGCCGACCAGCTCGGGCGGCACGGGCCCGGTCGCCGGCGCGGCCGGCTCCGCCTGGGCCGCGCAGCCGGCGCCGGCCAGCGCCGCGACCCCGACGAGCGCGACGACCAGCCCGCGCCGGATCGCGGCGCGCATCCGCCCCGTGGTGTGCCCGCGCGCCGGGACCACCCCGGCGACCCTGCCGTCTGCTCTCTCGCGCGTCATGCCCCCGAGGCTCCCGCACCCGGGCGGCGACCAGTAGTGCCCGGCGATCACCGACCGACCTGACACGCCGCCCCACGTGGCATGACACCTGTCATGGGGCGACGTGCGAGCGACCCGGGTGGGCTAGCGTGCCGCCTGTGGCCCCCATCCGCCTGGTCCTGGCCGACGACGAGTCGCTGACCAGGGGAGCGGTCGGCGCGCTGCTCGGCCTGGAGCCCGACATCGAGGTGGTCGCCGAGGCCGGCACCGGCGACGAGGCCGTCGCGGCCGTCCGCGCGCACCGGCCCGACATCGCCGTGCTGGACGTGGAGATGCCCGGGATGGACGGCGCCGAGGTGGCCCAGTGGGTCGCGGCCAACGTGCCCGGGACCCGGTGCGTGATCCTCACCCGGCACGCCCGGCCCGGCGTGCTGCGCCGCGCGCTGGCCGCCGGGGCCGCCGCGTTCATCACCAAGAGCGCCTCGGCGTCGGTGCTGGCCGACGTCATCCGGCGGGTCCACGGCGGCGGCCGCTACGTCGACCCCGACCTGGCCATGACCGCGCTGACCGCGGAGGACTGCCCGCTGACCGACCGCGAGCTCGACGTGCTGCGCAGCGTGGACGCCGCCGGGACGGCCGCCGACATCGCCCGCCGCGTGCACCTGTCCCCCGGCACCGTGCGCAACTACCTGTCCTCGGCGATGCAGAAGCTCGGCGCGGGCAGCCGGTCCGAGGCCGTCCGGATGGCCCGCGACCACGGGTGGCTGTAGCCGCCACCACCGACGGCGGATCCCACTCGCCCGTCCGCGCACTATCCTCGGGCCGCGATGGAACCGCGACCCGCCGATCCGCCGCCGCGACCGCCGGCCGTGCGCCCCGACGGGCCGCCGCCGGCGCCCGTGCACCCGTCGGGCGGCCCGCCCCCGGCGCCCGCCCCGGGCCCCCGGTTCAGCTGGAAGCGGTTCACCCGCTCCCCCCGCGGCGCCGCCGGGCTCGTCATCGCGGCCGCCGCCCTGCTGCTCTGGCCGTTCTCGGGCTGGTCGTGGATCCCCTGGCTGGCCGGCGTCGGGGTGATGGTCCTGCTGCGGCTGCTGCGGCTGGACAAGCTCCTGCGCAACTGGGACCTGCACCTCGCGGGCCTGGTGGTCGTGGCGGGGCTGATGCTCAGTACCGGGCCGTGGGACTGGGCGCTGGCGGCCAGCATCGGCGTGCTGCTGGCCGGGCTCGCCCAGCTGCCGTGGTGGCGGCTGGCCGCGGTCGGCGCGGTGATGTGCCTGGCCTCCGGGATCGGGTTCGCGGTGACGCGGGTCCAGGAGCAGCAGGTGCAGGCCCAGGAAGCGGCGATCGAGAACCAGATCGGCAAGGCCAACCAGGGCGCTCGGAACGTTGATGCGGTGCTACCGACGATCTTGAGCCGGATCGCCGCCAACAGCCCGGGAGCGATCTGCGACAACCTGCTGGGCGACGGCGCTCTCGCTCCCTTCGCCGCCTCGGTGGGTCAACCCGATTGCCCTGCCGCCGTGGCCGAGCTCGCATCGCAGGTGACCGACCGGAACCGCTACAACCGCGCCGATGCCCCGAAGATCCGATCAGCCGGCAGCGGGGCTGAGGTCGACGCCTGCGCGATGACGTGGGGCAGCGGAGCACCGCCCGGACCTCAACTGGGCAGGCTGAGCATCACCGAGATCGCGCCCGGCAGGTTCGTGGTCTCGGCCTTCCGCGCCTGCTGATCCAGCCGAGTAGGGCTGCGCAACCGCGCTGCGAACGCATGCTCGAAGGGGCAGCTGCCGGTCGCACGACCGGCAGCTGCCCCTGGTGACCGCTCAGTCCCCGCCGGAGCGCTCGTCCTGCGAGGTGCTGCCCTCGGGCTTGGCGCCCTTCGGCTCGCCCCCGCCCGTGCTCCCGCCACCGCCGACCGAGACGTCGCCATCGGCGTCCGCCGTGACCGCCGACTCGTCGCCCGGCCCGTTGGCCTGCGTGCCGCTGGAAGGCGTCGTGTCCGCCGTGTGCGGAGCACCGGCCCCTTCGGCGTCGACCTCGGCGCCGGCGGACCCGTTCGCCGCGGCGTCGCCCCGCTTGACCGAGGCCAGCAGCATCTGCGAGACGTCCAGGATCTCGACGCCGGCGCCCTGGTCCTCGCTCTGGCGCTGGGTGAGCCCGTCGGAGAACATGACGCGGCAGAACGGGCAGCCGGTGGCGATCTTCTCCGCCCCGGTGCCCAGCGCCTCGTCCACGCGCTCCAGGTTCACCCGCTTGCCGATCTTCTCCTCCATCCACATGCGGGCGCCGCCCGCGCCGCAGCAGAAGGACCGGTCGGCGTGGCGGGGCATCTCGGTGAGCTTCACGCCCGCCGCGCCCACCAGCTCGCGGGGCTCCTCGTAGATCTCGTTGTGCCGGCCCAGGTAGCAGGGGTCGTGGTAGGTGACGTCGATCCCGCCGTCGGGGGTGGCCACCGGGACCAGCTTGCCCTCGCGGACCAGCTTGTTCAGCAGCTGCGTGTGGTGCACCACCTCGTACTGCCCGTCGAGCTGGGGGTACTCCCGACCCAGCGTGTTCAGGCAGTGCGGACAGGTGGTGACGATCTTGCGGGTGCCCGGCTCGCGGCCTTCGAAGACCGCGTTGAGCACCTCCACGTTCTGCTGCGCCAGCATCTGGAACAGGAACTCGTTGCCCGAGCGGCGGGCCGGGTCGCCGGTGCAGGTCTCCTCGGGCCCCAGCACGACGTAGCCGACGCCGGCCCGGTGCAGCAGCTCGGCGGTGGCCCGCACCGTCTTCTTGGCGTTGTCGTCGAAGGCGCCAGCACAGCCGATCCAGAACAGGTACTCGGTCTCGGCGGAGAGCTCACCGTCGAACACCGGGACCTCGAAGTCGAGGTTCTTGGTCCAGGCCATCCGGTCGCGGGCGTTCTGGCCCCAGGGGTTGCCCTTGTTCTCCAGGTTCTTGAACAGCACGCCCAGCTCGGAGGGGAACTCCGACTCGATCAGCACCTGGTGGCGGCGCATGTCGACGATGTGGTCGACGTGCTCGATGTCGACCGGGCACTGCTCCACGCACGCGCCGCAGGTGGTGCACGACCACAGCACGTCGGGGTCGATGACGCCGCCCTGCTCCAGGGTGCCGACCAGCGGCCGGGCCGCCTGCTCGGGCCCGGAGCCGTGCACCCGCTCGAACCCGGACTCGGGCACGCCGTGCACGCGGTTGTCGGAGAACCCGGCGGAGAAGTCGATCGCCCCTTCGTCCGGCATGTCCTTGTCGCCGAGGATGTAGGGGGCCTTCGCCATCAGGTGGTCACGCAGGTCCATGATCACGAGCTTGGGCGAGAGCGGCTTGCCGGTGTTCCAGGCCGGGCACTGGCTCTGGCAGCGACCGCACTCGGTGCAGGTCGCGAAGTCGAGCATGCCCTTCCAGGTGAAGTCCTCGATCTTGCCGCGGCCGAAGACGTCGTCCTCGCCGGGATCCTCGAAGTCGATCGGCTTCCCGCCGGAGGTCATGACGGGCAGCGGACCGAGGGCCTTCGGGTAGCGCTTGGCCGAGACGTTGATCGGCGCGGTGACGATGTGCAGGTGCTTGCTGTAGGCGATGACGATCAGGAAGACCAGCATCACGCCGATGTGCAGCAGCAGCCCGATGCTCTCCACGACCTCCAGGACCGGTTCGGACATCCCCTCGAAGAGGGTGCCGAGCGAGATCGAGGCCCACGCCCCGGACTCGTAGGGGAACACGCCCAGCGCGGAGGACGCGGCCCGGAAGAAGAACAGCGTCCACAGCACGTTGAAGATCATGAACAGGATCAACCAGGCGCCCCCGGTGTGGCTGCCGTAGAACCGGCTGGCCCGGGCCTTGTGCTCCGGGGCGTTGCGGATCCGGATGACGGCGAATACGCCCAGCGAGAGCAGGCAGAGCATGGCGATGGTGTCCTGCAGGAACCCGAGCACCGGCCACCGCCCGACCAGCGGGATGTGGAAGTCCGGGTCGAACAGCGCCCCGTAGGCCTCCAGGTAGACGGTGGCCAGGATGACGAACGCCCAGAACGTGAAGAAGTGCGCGGCGCCCGGCACCGACCACTTCAGCAGCCTGCGCTGGCCGAACACCTCGGTCAGCTGCGTGCGCAGCCTGCGGCCCATGTCGTCGGACCGGTCGTGGGCCGGTTGCCCCGACTTGAGCAACTTGTAGATCTGGAACGCCCGGCGCCCGGCGAAGGCCAGCGCTATCACGGTCAGCGCCAGGCCGATGACCAATCTCACAACCACGGGGCGTCCCCCTCCCAATGCTCGCGCCGCCGGTGGCGGTGCACGGATGCCCGGTGGGCGGTGTGGCCGCCCCTCGAGCGGCGAGCCGGTGGTGGGTCCGGCTCGCGCGTACCCCGGCCTACTTGCCGGTAACTTCGACTCGCTCGGGGCACGATAACCTGTCATAGAGGTAACAGCGCACGCTGCGCAGCGGCGTAGGTCACTCAATCGGTCCAGTTCGTGGAGCCGCCCGAGCGGGTTGTGCGCGAATCGATTCACCCCGTCGGCCGGGACTGTGCACGAGGACTACCGCAGGCTGTCTGCCGTGCGGGCGGCCACCCTGCCGACCGTCTATGCTCCCACTGGTCAGCATGTTCTACTCGGAACCGGATCGGGCCGAGTCGACCAGGCGGGTGCCCAGCTCCCGAGGGTCGGGTCATTGGCCGCGCCTCGGGCTGGACGCCCTTGAGGAGGAGCCGTCATGACGGGACCCGGGGCCGTTGCGCTCTACGCGCAGGGCCTGAGCACCGGGGGGATCCAGGGTTGGATAACGGACAACGTCGTCCCGCTCGTCCTGCTCGGGATCGCCATCATCCTGCTCTGGATCGGCGGTCGTGGTGACAACGCCGGCGTGGCCCGGCGCAGCGTCGGGCTCGTCGTCGGGCTCATCGCCCTGGGCATCGCGGTCTCCGGGCAGGGGCCGGTGATCGGCAACTTCCTCGCCGGCCTGCTCATCGGGTGACGGGGTGCTCGTTCGGACCGACGACGAGGTCTACCGCGTCGACGCCGTGTGGTTGGGCCCCCCTCGGGCCACGTTCCCGTGGCGCGCGCGATACGTCAGCTACGGGCTCGGCCTGCTGGTCATGATCGCGGTGATGTTCGTGCAGCGGCGGATCGGCATCGGGCTCGACTTCTTCTCCGTCGCGTGGGCGCTCATCATCACCGTGCTCATCACCCGGTTCCTCGGCCACCGCATCGACTACGAGCGCCCCCTCGGCCAGGTCGTCGCCCTGTTCCGCAAGGAGATCACCGGGCCGCGGCGGCGCACCGCGGGCACCGGCGGACCGGTGCGGACGGCCCACGTGCGCAAGGGCCCGGCCGTGCGGCCGCGGACGACCCGCCGCGCCGCGGTGCACACCGCCCAGGCGCCGGTGCGCGCCGGCCACAACCGTCCCGCGAACACCGGTCGGCGTGCCGCCGGCCGTCCGGGGAGGCAGGGCCATGGCCAGGGCTGACAAGAAGGCGGAGAGGGCGGCGGCCAAGGCGGCCCAGGCCGCGGCCCGCGATGCCGAGAAGGCCGGGCGCAAGGCCGACCGCCGCAGCAGGCGGGGCCGGTCCCGGGCCGGCGAGTCCAACCTGCCCAAGTACCAGCCGAACATCGCACTGCGCTCCATCGAGGGCCACCTGACGCGCACCGGCACCCAGGTCATGGCCTGGTACCGGCTGGCCGCGCAGGCCTGGAGCTTCCGCAGCGACACCCAGCGCGAGGTCCTGATCCGCCAGATCGCCGCCCAGCTCGGCGAGCTGCAGGGCCGCTGGCTGCACCTGCGGGTGACCACCCGGCCCTACCCCGTGCACATGTGGGCGGAGTCCTTCGACCACAACGCGCTGGGCCGGATGCCCGACGTCGCGGGCGCCCTGGGCTGGGACGCGTTCCTGGAGGGGGAGCAGCGCCACCTGATGGGGCTGTCGATGTCGGACAAGGAGGTCTTCCTCGGCGTCGAGGTCTCCGGTCGCAACGCGCTCGACCGCTGGGTGGACATGGCCGCGCCGGTGCTGGGCCGGATCGCGCCGGCCGCCGTGCGGGCCGAGCTGGCCGCGCTGGCCTCCGAGGTCGGCCACATCGACGCGCTGGTCGCCGGCAGCGGCCTGGACGCCGTCCCGGCCACTGCCGACGACATCGGCTGGCTGATGCACCGCTCGTGCGCGCTCGGGCTGCCCGCCCCGCGCACGCTGTCGGTCGCCCCCGGCGGCGTCACCCGCTGGGACACCGAGGACCTCGCCCAGTTCACCGACGGCGTCGAGATGGACCAGGAGCCGTACGCGCCCACCGTGCGCGTCGTCGGGCGCATCCGCTCCCAGACCGTGGCCCGCAACGTGGCCGTGCTGTCGGTCGGCCTGATGGAGGGCCTGCGGATCCCGGAGATCGACGACCCGTGGATGCAGCACTCCGACCGGCTGCCGTTCCCCGTGGAGTGGTCGGCCCGCATCTACGTCCGCCGCCCCGAGGAGGTCACCGGGGAGCTGCAGCGCCAGATGGGCAAGGTGCGCAGCCAGATCCGGCACTACACCCACGACCACGACCTCGACCCGCCGATGTCGCTGGCCCGCCAGGCCGACCGAGTCCTGGAGATCGAGGACGAGCTCACCAGCGGGCTCACCCAGCTCAACTCCCGGCTCTACGGCTGGTGGCGCATCGCCGTCTCGGGCAAGGACGAGGCCGAGGCGATCAGTCGCGCCCAGCAGGTGCTCGACGTCTACCGGCCGAAGGTGCAGATCGAGCACCCGGAGGCGCAGTACAGCTACGCGCGCGAGTTCATCCCCGGCGAGCCGCTGGCCTCCACCGCCTACCGCCGTCGCGGCTCGGTCACCTGGGCCGCCGCGGCGGTGCCCGCGGCCACCGCCTCGGTGGGCGACCGCCGCGGCATCATGATCGGCGAGACGTGCACGGCCACCCGGCGCCCGGTCGCCTGGGACCCGTGGCTGGCCCAGGAGGTGCGGCGGGCCTCGGGCCTCACCGCGATCGTCGGCGGCCTCGGCTCGGGCAAGTCGTTCCTGACCGGGCTCGTCGTCTACAAGACGCTGCGCGCCGGCGCGCGCTGGACGGTGCTCGACCCGTCCGGCCCGCTGGCCGAGCTCACCCGGCTCCCCGAGCTGGCCCCGTTCTCCCGCCACATCAACCTGCTGCGGGCCGAGCCCGGCATCCTCAACCCGTACCGCGTCGTGGCCGAGCCGCGTCCGGAGCACTTCGCCGACGAGGAGGACGCCGAGCGGGCGTGGCGACGCGAGCGCTCGCTGGCCGGCGCCACCCGGCGCAGGCTCGTGCTCGACGTGATGTCCGGGCTGCTGCCCTACGACGTCGCCCGGCTGCCGCACACCCGCATCGTGCTGCTGCGGGCCGTCCGCGAGGTGGGCGGCGCGTCCGACCGGCACCCCGGCATGGTCATCGACGCGCTGCGCAGGCACGCCAGGGAGGGCGAGGACCACGCCGGTGTGGTGGCCGACTTCCTGGACGAGCGCCGCGAGCTGCCGCAGGCCGCGCTGCTGTTCCCGGACACCTCCCGGCACGACCCGTGGCAGGCCGACCGCGACTACCGGCTCACCGTGCTGACCATGCAGGGGATGACCCTGCCCCGACCGGGCAGCCCGCGTGAGGAGTGGACCGACGGCGAGTCGCTGGCCGTCGAGCTGCTCAACCTGGCCTCCTGGCTGACCCAGCGCACCATCTACGACGCCGACCGCAACACCCGCAAGGGCGTCGCGCTCGACGAGACGCACTTCCTGTCCCAGGTGCCCACCGGCAAGGTGCTGATCGACCGGCTCGCCCGCGACTCCCGCAAGTTCAACGTCCGGGCGCTGTTCGCCTCCCAGCTGGCGGGCGACCTGCTACGGGTGTCCGGCTTCGCCTCCCTGGTCAACGCGGTGTTCGTCGGCCGCACCGACGACGGCGAGGCGCAGAACGACGCGCTGCGGCTGCTGAAGGTGCCCATCGGGGTGGGCTACGAGCAGATGCTGGGCACGCTCTCGCCCCGCCCCCGCCACGACGACCGCCCCGACGACACCCCGCGCCAGTTCGTCTTCGCCGACGGGCACGGCGGGGTGGAGAAGATCCGCATCGACCTGGAGGCCCCGCACCTGGAGCACGTCCGGGAGGCGCTGGACACCAACCCGGACGCCAGCCGCGTCTCGCTGCGCGGTCCCGCCTCGCCCTACGTGCCGGCGGCGGTCCGCGCGCCCGACGAGCCGCCACCCGCCAAGCCGGTCACCGCGCCGCCCGCAGGCGTCACGCTCGACCTCGCCGAGTTCGGCGACGAGGGCGGCATCGCGGGCGACCTGGAGACCGACTTCGCCGAGCTGGACGACCCGGACGGCCTGCTGGCCGAGCCGGCGCCGTCGGCGCCGCCGCGCGCGGTCCCGCGCGCCGCGGCCACCGGGCGGGAACGGCTCCCGGCCGACCCGCCCGACGAGGCGCCCAACGGCAACGGCCTGCACCACGAGACCCCTGATGGTCGCGGGGCGTACTCCGCGGAGCTGTTCGACGACGAGGAGTTTGACCTGCTCGGCGACGTCGACCCGGGCGTCGACGGCGCCGACGACGACCTCGCGGCCCACCCGCCCGGGCACCGCAACGGCAGCGGACCGGTCCCCGACGACGACGTGCGGACGAGCGGGAGGGTCGTTCGGTGATCCCGGATGGCCCGTCGGCGGTCGCCGGGTGGCTGCCCGCCGTGCTCGTGGTGCTCGCCGCGGTGCTGGTCGCCGCGCGCAAGCGGCGTCGGGCCCGCGACGCGGCGTCCGGGGTCGTGCACCGGCGCCGCTGGCCGGCCGTCCTCGTGGTGATCGGCATGGTCGGCGGGTCGGTCCTGCTCGGCTCGACGGCCATGGCCCAGCCGTTCTCCTGCAAGGAGTCCCCCGAGCCCGACCGCCCCGGCACCGGCCTGGTCGGCTCCCTCGATCCGCCGACGTACGGGGTTGGCGAACCCGGCAGCGTCTACGACGAGGTCGGCTACGCGGGCCTGATCTGGCACAACTACGACCTCGGCTGCGCGGGCAGCGCCGTGTTCAACCCGGCGTCGACCACCGACACCTGGCTGGGCAACCAGACGTTCAACGTCGCCAAGTTCGCCGTCGGCGGCGTCAACTGGGCGCACTACCTCATCGCCGACGGCGGCGAGCTGCTCAGCCCGCTGGACGGTCTGATCGGCGACGGCACCCGGGCCATGTACGACGCGGTCTTCAGCAACTGGATCGGCCCGGCGCTGCTGCTGCTCGCGGTGGTGCTGCTCGTCTTCGCCCTGCGCGGCGATCTGGCCAGGCAGGCCCAACGCGCGGCGTTCGGCGTGGCCGCGCTGGTCGTCGGGTCTGCGGCCTACCTGGCCCCGATCGACTGGGCGAAGGCGGCCGACCCGCTCCTGCTCGACGGCGTCACCCAGATGCAGGAGGGCTTCCTCGGCCAGGTCGGCCTCGGCAACCGCGACACCCTGCCGACGGTGCTTGTCGACCAGGTGATCTACCAGAACTGGCTGCGCGGCGAGTTCGGCGCCCCGGACGTCCCGCAGGCCCAGGAGCTGGGCCGCGACCTGCTGCGCGCGCAGACCTTCACCAAGCCGGAGGTGGCCGAGAACCTGGCCACGCCGGAGCTGGCCGAGCAGAAGAAGGCCGACTTCGCCGCCATCGGCGAGCGCATGGGCGACCGCTACCCGTACTTCCAGGGGGTGTCGGGCAGCCGGGTCGGCGCCGGCGCGCTGGCCGTCGTGCAGGCCCTGTGCATCGCGCTGTTCCAGCTGCTGAGCAAGGTGCTGGTGCTGGTGGCGATGCTGATCCTGCGGCTGCTGGTGATGACCGCGCCCGCCGTCGCCGTGGTGGCGATCCTGAAGCCGGACGTGCTGCCCGCGCTGCTGCGCGTGGCCGGCGCGGCCATCGTCAACGCGCTGATCGTCGGCGCGCTGGCCGGGCTGCACGCGCTGCTGGTGGTCTCGCTGTTCCGGCCGGGGTCCGGCATCGACCTCTGGCTGGCCCTGCTGGTCACCGGCGTGGTCACGGTGGTGCTGTGGGCGGTCGCCCGGCCGTTCCGCCGGCTCGTGTCTATGGTCTCGCTTACCCGCGAGTCGTTCGGCGGCATCGTGCCCGGCGCGGGCTCCGGGCCGATGGGCCGGGTCTGGCAGCGGATGCGCGGCGGCCCGCCGGAGGACCGGCAGAGCCGCTGGTGGGACGAGCGCCGCTCGGGCGCCGGTGGGGCGGACGACCCCGACAGCCACCGCCCCGAGGCCGCGGCGGGCGCCGCCCGCGTGCCGCCGCAGCGCCGGCCCGTGCAGCGCACCGAGGTCGAGCAGATGTCCGCGCCCGTCCCGGTGCCGGCCGCCCGGCGCCCCGCCCTCCCCAGCGGGGGCGGCGGGATCGGGGCGGGTGGCGGTGGCGGCAACCCCGGCGCCTACGACCCGGCCGAGGTCGACGACCGGGTCATCTACCGCCGCCCGGACGCGGTGCCGCTGCGCCCGGGCGGAGCGCGCCCGGTGCAGGCCGAACTGGTCGACGGGGTGCCGGTGTACCGCATCTACCGGCCGCGCACCACGCAGTCGGCCTACAGCCCGACGTCCTACCGCCCCGAGTAGACGCCCCCATCCCGACGAGGAACCCCGGTGCCGATCAGGACCCCGCGCGGCCGGTCCGCCGCCTACCGCGCGATCTGGCAGTGGCCGCTGCGCTCACCGGCCCGACTGGCGTCAGTCGTGGTCGTGGTGCTGCTCGTGGCGGTCGGCGTGACCGTCGGGCTGGGCTACCTCCGGGGCCCCGAGCCCGCCACCCCGCTCACCTCGCCGACGGCCAGGCCGTCGGCGGGAGCGAACCCGTCGGCCGGGACCCCGCGCTCGACACCGGGCACCGGCCCTTCGTCGTCGGCGGTGTCGCCGCTGCCGCTGTCGCAGGTCCCGCCCGAGGCGCTGGACGCCGCCGAGCGGTGGGCGAAGGCGTGGGTGCGACCCGACGAGGGCACTCCGGCCCGGGTGTGGCTCGACGGCCTGCGCCCCCTGACGACCGAGGAGTACCTGGGCGTGCTCTCCGGCGTCGACCCGGAGAACATCCCGGCCACGCGGGTCACCGGCGACCCGTCCCCGGTGCGGGTCGCCGAGCGGAACGTGCAGGTGGAGGTGCCCACCGACGCGGTCACCCTGCGCGTGCTGGTCGTCGACACCGAGTCCGGCTGGCGGGTCGCCGGGTACGACCGGGTCTGACCGGACCCGGCCCGGGCCCGAGCCCGGTCGGGGCCCGCGGCGCGCGTGGGAGTATCGGCAGGGTCCCCCGTGCCAGGCAGCAGCAGGACACGCAGCAGGAAGCAGCAGGAGCCGCAATTGCCGTCCGAACCCGTGGTCCCCGCCTCCACCACCCCCGTGCGGGACTACCTCGACCGCCCGGTCCCCGGCGCGACCCTGGACCACCTCGTGGTCCCGCGCTCGCTGGCGCAGTCCATGCCGCTGCGCTGGCAGCAGGTCTTCGTCGGCCTGCTCGCCGACCTGCACGACGCCTACGGCCACCTCGACTGGCCCGACTACAAGGTCACCCCCTGCCGCTGGGAGGTCCTCGTCGACCTCGACGAGCAGCAGGCGATGGCCGCGGGCTACGTCGCCGAACTCGGCCCCGACGGCCAACTCGAGTACCGCGAGGCGCAAACCGACGAGCCCGTCGACGACGCCGCCCGCCACCGCGTCCTGGCCCCCGTGGACGACCCCCTGCCACCGGCGTCGGCGGGCCGGGTGGAACCGCGACCCGCGGCCCCGCTGGGTGGGCCGGAGCCGGGGAAGCCCCGCAAGCGGGGCCGGTGACGGCGGGCCTCCACGGCCGCCCCGCACACCACCGCGCCCCCACGCCCGTTGGCCCGACCGCGCACCCAGCCGCCACCGCGCGCACCTACTCTCCACCGCGCACACGTCAGAACATGTGCGCGGTGGAGACACGGTGCGCGCGGTGCCCCGGGACCCACCGGGACCGCCATCTCCCCGGCAACCCCCGCCGGGGCACTTCGACCCCCCTGCTCGAGCCGAGGCCCCCGCCGGAGGCGCACTTCCCCTCCCTCCGACGAGCTCTTCCATCGGAGCGGGCGCGCGCGGACGCCCTCGGTAAGCAGGAACGTTGCCGGGCGGCGTGCCCAGCCTCGGACGAGCGGCGTGGATCACTGACGGGGTGAAGAGCGCCTCCGGCGGCGCCTACGCGGCGAGCGACCTCAGATCGAGCAGGGGCCTCGGGGGGAGAAGCGGCGTCGTCGCCGGGTCCTCGGGGCTTCGGTGCGTCCTCGCAGAGCGGGCAGCGTCCGCGCAGGGCGCGCGGAAGCTGCGAGGACCACGCCCGTCCTGCGAAGACCCCATTGTGCTGCGCCGCCGCCCCCGTGAACCGGACGAGAGTCGCTTTCCCGCCACCTGACGGGACGAGAGTCGCTCTCGCCAGTTGAGCGTGACGGAGCCGCTCTGCCGGCCAGGGCGCGAGAAGCGCTGTGAGCTGGAGCTCAGGGGTCGACGCCGAGAGATCCACGGCGCCGGGAACACGGGCGGGGGGTGGCGCGTTGGGCGAGGTGAGCAAGTTGAGCGGACCCGGCTCAAGGGTGGATCCAGAGCCCGAGCTGGGACGTGCCAAACTTGAGCGACCTGAACTCAAGCTCCATCGGAGGAACCACAATGGCTCGTGCGGTCGGTATCGACCTCGGGACCACCAACTCGGTCGTCGCCGTCCTCGAAGGCGGCGAGCCGACGGTCATCGCGAACTCGGAGGGTGCTCGCACCACCCCGTCGGTCGTCGCCTTCGCGCGCAACGGCGAGGTGCTGGTCGGGCAGTCGGCGAAGAACCAGGCCGTCACCAACGTCGACCGCACCATCCGGTCGGTCAAGCGGCACATCGGTTCGAGCTGGGCCACCGAGGACATCGACGGCAAGAAGTACTCGGCGCAGGAGATCTCGGCGCGGGTGCTGCAGAAGCTCAAGCGCGACGCCGAGGCCTACCTCGGTGAGGAGATCACCGACGCGGTCATCACCGTGCCGGCGTACTTCGAGGACTCGCAGCGCCAGGCCACCAAGGAGGCCGGGCAGATCGCGGGGCTGAACGTCCTGCGCATCGTCAACGAGCCCACCGCGGCCGCGTTGGCCTACGGGCTCGACAAGGGCGACAAGGACCAGACCATCCTGGTGTTCGACCTCGGTGGCGGCACGTTCGACGTGTCCCTGCTGGAGATCGGCGAGGGCGTGGTCGAGGTCAAGGCGACCAACGGTGACAACCACCTCGGTGGCGACGACTGGGACGAGCGCGTCATCGGCTGGCTGGTCGAGAAGTTCAAGAGCTCCCAGGGCATCGACCTGACCCGCGACAAGATGGCCATGCAGCGCCTGCGCGAGGCCGCGGAGAAGGCCAAGATCGAGCTGTCCAGCCAGACCACGGCGACGATCAACCTGCCCTACATCACGGTCGACGCGGACAAGAACCCGCTGTTCCTGGACGAGACGCTGTCCCGGGCGGAGTTCCAGCGGATCACCTCCGACCTGCTCGACCGCACCCGCAACCCGTTCAACCAAGTCATCAAGGACGCCGGCATCTCGGTCGGCCAGATCGACCACGTGGTCCTGGTGGGTGGTTCCACCCGCATGCCCGCGGTCACCGACCTGGTGCGCGAGCTGACCGGCGGCAAGGAGCCCAACAAGGGCGTCAACCCGGACGAGGTCGTCGCCGTGGGCGCCGCCCTGCAGGCCGGTGTGCTGCGCGGTGAGGTCAAGGACGTCCTGCTGCTCGACGTCACCCCGCTGTCCCTGGGCATCGAGACCAAGGGCGGCGTGATGACCAAGCTGATCGAGCGCAACACCACGATCCCGACCAAGCGCTCGGAGATCTTCACCACCGCGGACGACAACCAGCCCTCGGTGCAGATCCAGGTCTTCCAGGGCGAGCGCGAGATCGCGGCCTACAACAAGAAGCTCGGCATGTTCGAGCTGACCGGCCTGCCGCCCGCCCCGCGGGGCGTGCCGCAGATCGAGGTCTCCTTCGACATCGACGCCAACGGCATCGTGAACGTCTCGGCGAAGGACATGGGCACCGGCAAGAGCCAGGCCATGCAGATCACCGGTGGTTCCGCCCTGGGCAAGGACGAGATCGACCGGATGATGCGCGAGGCCGAGCAGCACGCCGAGGAGGACAAGCGCCGCCGCGAGGAGGCCGAGGTCCGCAACCAGGCCGAGTCGCTGGTCTACCAGACCGAGAAGTTCGTCAAGGACAACGACGAGAAGCTGCCGGCCGACGTCAAGTCCGACGTGCAGAGCGCGCTGACCGACGCCCAGGAGGCCCTCAAGGGCACCGACACCGCCACCATCAAGTCGGCGATGGAGCGGCTGGCCACCGAGTCCCAGAAGATGGGCTCGGCGCTCTACCAGCAGCAGCCCGAGGGTGCCCCCGGCCAGCCCGGTGGTGACCAGCAGGCCCAGGACCAGGGCGACGACGTGGTCGACGCGGAGATCGTCGACGAGGAGAAGGACCGCAAGTGACCCACCCAACCGATCGCAACGAACGCTCGGCCGGCGGTGGGGACGGCGCCGCCGAGGGCGAGCGGGTCGTGGTCAGGGACCGCAGGCGGATCGACCCGGTGACCGGGGAGGCCCGGGGGGCCGCCGCCGCGGCCCCCGCCGCGGCCCGGGCGGGGCGGGGCGGGCCCCCCGACGGCGGGGCGGACGACGCGTCGGCGGCCGAGCTGGCCGCCCAGCTCGAGGAGCGCACCGCCGACCTGCAGCGGCTCAGCGCCGAGTACGCCAACTACCGCCGCCGCGTCGACCGCGACCGCGAGTCCGTGCTGGTCGGGGCCCGCGTCCAGTTCGTCGGCGACCTGCTCACCGTGCTCGACGACGTCGACCGCGCCGAGCAGCACGGCGACCTGACCGGCCCGTTCAAGGCCGTCGCCGACAAGCTGACGGCCGTCGTGCAGAAGCTGGGCCTGGAGGCCTTCGGGTTGGAGGGCGAGCCCTTCGACCCGTCGGTGCACGAGGCCGTGCAGCACGAGGCCAGCTCCGAGCCCGGCCCCACCGTCACCGTCGTGTCGTCGGTGCTGCGCCGCGGCTACCGCATCGCCGACCGGGTGCTCCGCCCGGCGATGGTGACGGTGGCCGACCGGCCCGACGACGGGACGGCGGAGGAGCCCGACGGCGACGTCGACGGTGTGAAGGGGTCGGGCAAGCACCGCCTGGCGGACTGAGGGGCCAGGCGGTGCGGACCACCGCGTGAGTCGGACTGCGTGAGGAGGCGGAGTGACCCAGCGGGACTGGATCGAGAAGGACTTCTACCGCGAGCTGGGCGTCGCTTCGAGCGCGTCGGCTGACGAGATCAAGAAGGCGTACCGGAAGCTCGCCCGCGAGCTGCACCCGGACGCCAACCCGGGCGACGCCCGGGCCGAGGCGCGGTTCAAGTCCGTGTCCGAGGCCTACGGCGTGCTCTCGGACGACAAGAAGCGCCGGGAGTACGACGAGACCCGGTCGCTGTTCGCCGGCGGTGCCGGTGGGTTCCGCGGCGGCCAGGGCTTCCCCGGCGGCTTCGGCGGCGGTGCGGGCGGGCAGGGGTTCGACCTGAACGACCTGCTCGGGCGGACCGGGGCCGGTGCCGGCGGCGGTGGCCTCGGCGACCTGTTCGGCGACATCCTCGGCGGCCGCGGTGCGGGCGCCGGGCGGTCCGCCGGTGCCCGCACCCAGCAGCGCGGCGCCGACATCGAGAACGAGGTGCGGATCGGGTTCGCCGATGCCGTGCGCGGGGCCGAGGTCCAGCTGCGGCTGGCCGGTCCCGCGCGCTGCCGGCGGTGCGCCGGCACCGGGGCCCGGCCCGGCAGCACGCCGCGGACGTGCCCGACGTGCGCCGGGGTGGGCCTGGTCAGCCGCAGCCAGGGGGCGTTCGCGTTCTCGGAGCCCTGCCAGGACTGCCGGGGCACCGGCAGGCTGATCGACGACCCGTGCCCGGAGTGCCGCGGCGAGGGCGTCACCACGCAGGTCCGCAAGCTGACCGTGCGGGTGCCGGCCGGGGTCACCGACGGCCAGCAGATCAGGATCAAGGGCAAGGGCGAGCCGGGACCGACCGGCGGCCCGGCGGGCGACCTGCTGCTGCGCGTGCACGTCGAGCCGCACCGGCTGTTCGGCCGCTCGGAGCGCAACCCCGACGACCTGACGCTCACCGTGCCGGTCACCTACCCCGAGCTGGTGCTCGGCACCACGATCACGGTGCCGACGCTGGACTCGACGGTGTCGCTGAAGGTCCCGCCGGGCACGGCGAGCGGGCGCACCTTCCGGGTGCGCGGGCGCGGCGTGCAGAAGCGCTCGGGCAACCCGGGCGACCTGCTGGTCACCGTCGAGGTGGCGGTGCCCAGCCGGCTGGACGACGCGGCCACCACGGCCCTGCAGTCCTACGCCGAGGCGACGAAGGCGTACGACCCGCGGGCCGACCTGCTCGGCGGTGCCCGGTGACGACCGGTCGCCCGACGCCCGACCCCGGCCGCCCGGCGGCCGGGGTCGGGCTGCCCCCGGGTGCCACCGCCGAGACGCCGATCTTCGTGATCTCGGTGGCCGCGGAGCTGGCCGGGCTGCACGCCCAGACGCTGCGCAGCTACGACCGGCTGGGGCTGGTCAGCCCCGGCCGGTCGCCCGGCGGCGGGCGGCGGTACTCGGCCCGCGACATCGCCCTGCTGCGCGAGGTGCAGCGGCTCTCCCAGGAGGAGGGCGTCAACCTCGCCGGCATCAAGCGGATCATCGAGCTGGAGCAGCTGGTCGACGAGCTGCGCACGCGCCTGGCCGAGATGGCCGACGAGCTGCTGGCCGCGCACACGGCGGCCGAGCACGCCGCGGCGTCGGTGCACGCGTCCTACCGGCGCGACCTGGTGCCGGTCGACCGGCGGCAGGCGCTGGTGGTGTGGCGGCCCGGGCCGCGCCGGAGCTGACCGGCGCCCGTGCGGCCCGGTCAGTCCATGGTGAACGGGTCGTAGCGGATGCGGTCGAGCGGGGTGCCGGCCACCAGCATCCGCGAGACGGTCGAGCGGATCATCGCCGGCGAGCCGCTGACCAGCACGTCGTGGTCGGCCCACGCCCCGTAGCGGGTGACGACGTCGGCCAGGGTGCCCTGCTCGGCGGCCGGTGCCTCGCCGTCGGCGGGCCGCCCGGCGTCGATGTCGCCCTCGACGACGGCCACCACGTCCAGCCAGGGGTGGCGGTAGGACAGCTCGCGCAGCGCGGCGAGGTCGTAGAGGTCGTCCCAGGAGCGCCCGCCCACGAACACCTGGGTGGCGGGCCGGCGCGGGCGGCGGGCGAGCTCCTCGATCACCGCCTTGACCGGCGCGTAGCCGGTGCCGCCCGCCACCATCAGCAGGTCGCGGCCGGTGTCGGGCTCGAGGTGCATCCGCCCCATCGGCGGTCCGATGCGCCACACGTCGCCGACGGCGGTGTGTGCGACCACGGCCCGGCTCACCCAGCCGCCGTCGACCGCGCGCACGTGGAACTCCAGCAGGCCGTCCGGGCGGGGCGCGTTGGCCGGGGAGAGGTAGCGCCACAGCCGCGGGCGCTGCGGGGTCTCCACGCTGACGTACTGGCCGGCCAGGTAGGGCACCGGCTCCTCGGCGCGCACGGTGACGACCGCGATGTCCCAGCCGATCCGCCGGTGCCCGACGACCTGGCCCAGCCGGCCGGCGGGCCCGCGCTCGGCCTCGGCCGCGGTGCGCATGGCCCCGGCGACCACCGCGTAGGCCTCGCTCCAGGCCCGGTGCACCGCCGGTGTCCAGGCCGGTCCGGCGACCCCGCGCAGCGCGTTGAGCAGGGCGGTGCCCACGGCCTCGTAGTGCTCGCCGACGACCCCGAACTTGCGGTGGTCGCGGCCGAGCTGCTCGAGGAACGGCACCATCACCTCCGGCCGGTCGACCTGCTGCACGACGTGCACCAGCGCGCGCAGCAGCCGGCTGCGCTGCACCTGCATGTTCACCGGGAACATGGCCCGGGTGGCCGGGGCCAGGCCGAACAGGCCGGCGTAGAAGGCCCGCCCCACCTCCTCGGCGCGCGGCTCGATGAGCGCGAAGCTCGACCGGACGAGGTCGGCGCTGGCCGGCGGGGGCGGGTGCTCCTCGGCGGGCGGCTCGACGTCGGCGGTCAGCAGCTGGTCCACGGTCATATGCGGCCGGCTCCTCTCTCGCTGCTCTGCGCCGCATTGCGGTGCGGTGCCCGCGCGCGTGGTTCGCGCCGGGGTCTCGGCGTGGCACCCTATCGCCACAGCGAACGGATCGTGACAGTCCGATCGCGGTGCGCCACCGGATCGTGGCACGGCGGGTCCCCGGTTCCGGGGACGGGCGCCCTCGGGGAACGAGGTCGTCGGTCGACGGCGCGACGTTACGGGCCGGGCGCCGAGCGTCACCGTCCGGATGAACCGGTCAGACATGAGCGGAACAGACTCAACTTTTCTGGCGTTGTCCGAGAGGACGGGCTGATCGATGCCCGGGAACGACCGCAGGAGGACGTGAGGGATGGACTCCTTCAACCCCACCACCAAGACCCAGCAGGCCATCTCCGCCGCCGTCCAGGCCGCATCGCTCGCCGGCAACCCCGACGTGGGCCCCACCCACCTGCTCGGCGCGCTGCTGGCCCAGGGTGAGGGGATCACGGCCCCGCTGCTGACCGCCGTGGGCGCCGACCCGGCGTCGGTGCGCGCCGAGCTGACCGCACTGGGCAACCGGCTGCCCTCGGCCGCGGGCGCCACGGTGAGCGCTCCCCAACTCTCCCGCGAGGCGCTGGCCGCGATCAGCGCCGCCCAGCAGTTGGCCACCGAGATGGGCGACGAGTACGTCTCCACCGAGCACCTGCTGGTCGGCCTGGCCTCGACCCGGGGACAGGTGGCCGACCTGCTGCGCAGGCACGGCGCCACCCCCGAGGCACTGCGCGAGGCGTTCGCCAGGGTGCGCGGCGGCTCGCGGGTCACCAGCCCCGACCCGGAGGGCACCTACCAGGCGCTGGAGAAGTACGGCGTCGACCTGACCGAGCGCGCCCGCGAGGGCAGGCTCGACCCGGTGATCGGGCGCGACACCGAGATCCGCCGCGTCGTGCAGGTGCTGTCGCGGCGCACGAAGAACAACCCGGTGCTGATCGGCGAGCCGGGCGTCGGCAAGACCGCGATCGTCGAGGGCCTGGCCCAGCGGGTGGTCGCGGGCGACGTCCCGGAGTCGCTGCGCGGCAAGCGCGTCGTGTCGCTCGACCTGGGCTCGATGGTCGCCGGCGCGAAGTACCGCGGTGAGTTCGAGGAGCGGCTCAAGGCCGTGCTCAAGGAGATCACCGACTCGGCCGGCCAGGTCATCACGTTCATCGACGAGCTGCACACCATCGTCGGGGCGGGCGCGGGCGGCGAGGGCGCGATGGACGCCGGCAACATGATCAAGCCGATGCTGGCCCGCGGCGAGCTGCGCATGGTCGGCGCGACCACGCTGGACGAGTACCGCCAGCGCATCGAGAAGGACCCCGCGCTGGAGCGCCGCTTCCAGCAGGTCTACGTGGGCGAGCCGTCGGTGGAGGACACCGTGGGCATCCTGCGCGGGCTCAAGGAGCGCTACGAGGTCCACCACGGCGTGCGGATCACCGACGCCGCGCTGGTCGCCGCGGCGGCGCTGTCCGACCGCTACATCACCGCCCGCTTCCTCCCGGACAAGGCCATCGACCTGGTCGACGAGGCGGCGTCGCGGCTGCGCATGGAGATCGACTCCCGCCCGGTGGAGATCGACACCGTGGAGCGCGCCGTGCGCCGGCTGGAGATCGAGGAGATGGCGCTGTCCAAGGAGGACGACGCCGCCTCGCGCGACCGGCTGGAGGCGCTGCGCGCCGAGCTGGCCGAGAAGCGCGAGGAGCTGACCGCCCTCACCGCCCGCTGGCAGAACGAGAAGGGCGCCATCGAGGGCGTCCGCGAGCTCAAGGAGCAGCTGGAGGCGCTGCGCGGGGAGTCCGAGCGCGCCGAGCGCGACGGCGACCTGGGCCGGGCCGCCGAGCTGCGCTACGGGCGGATCCCGGCGCTGGAGAAGAAGCTCGCCGAGTCCACCGCGGTCACCGCACCGGACGCCGACGTGATGCTCAAGGAGGAGGTCGGCCCGGACGACGTCGCCGACGTCGTCTCCGCCTGGACGGGCATCCCGGCCGGCCGGCTGCTGGAGGGCGAGACGGCCAAGCTGCTGCGCATGGAGGACGAGCTCGGCAGGCGCGTCGTGGGGCAGGCCGAGGCGGTGCGCGCCGTGTCCGACGCGGTGCGCCGCGCCCGGGCGGGCGTCGCCGACGAGAACCGCCCGACCGGGTCGTTCCTGTTCCTCGGGCCCACCGGCGTCGGCAAGACCGAGCTGGCCAAGGCGCTGGCCGACTTCCTGTTCGACGACGAGCGGGCGATGGTCCGCATCGACATGAGCGAGTACTCGGAGAAGCACTCGGTGGCCCGGCTGGTCGGCGCCCCGCCCGGGTACGTCGGCTACGACCAGGGCGGCCAGCTGACCGAGGCGGTGCGCCGCAGGCCGTACACGGTGGTGCTGTTCGACGAGGTGGAGAAGGCCCACCCGGACGTGTTCGACACGCTGCTGCAGGTCCTCGACGACGGCAGGCTCACCGACGGGCAGGGCCGCACGGTCGACTTCCGCAACACCATCCTGGTGCTGACCTCGAACCTGGGCTCGCAGGCCATCGCCGACCCGGGCCTGGACGACCGCGGCCGCCGGGACGCGGTGATGGACGTCGTCCGCAGGCACTTCAAGCCGGAGTTCCTCAACCGGCTCGACGACGTGGTGGTCTTCCACGCGCTGTCCACCGAGGAGCTCACCCACATCGTCGACATCCAGGTCGACGTGCTGCGCAAGCGGCTGGCCAAGCGGCGCCTCTCGCTGGAGGTGTCCGAGGCCGGGCGCGAGTGGCTGGCGATGAACGGCTTCGACCCGGTCTACGGGGCGCGCCCGCTGCGCAGGCTGGTGCAGTCGGCCATCGGCGACCAGCTCGCCCGCGCGCTGCTGTCCGGGGCGGTCCGCGAGGGCGACACGGTCCGCGTCGACCTCGACCCGTCCGCGAGCGGCGGCACCGGGCAGCTCGTGGTCGGGCGGGCGTACCCGGTCACCGCGCACTGATCGGGGGTCCCGGGCACCCCGCCGGGTGACAGTGGGGCGCCCGACCCCCGTGGCGGTCCCGGCTGCGGGGGGTCCCCGGGTCTACCCTCGTGGCGTGGGTCTCTCGTCGACGGTGTGGTTCGTCATCGCGGTGGTGGCCGTGCTGGCTGGCGCGGCGCTGCTGCTGAGCGAGCGCGGGGGCGGGGGATCGTCCGGGTCGGGCGCCCGCGACCGCAAGAAGTGGGCGGCGTTGCGCGGCTGGGAGTACCTGGACTCCGATCCGGTCCTGCCCAGCCGGTGGCGGTACGGGACGATCAGCCAGGGCGGTCCCGGGGTGGCCCGGCGGCTGATGTCCGGCGGTGTGCCCACCCCCGACGGCGACCGCCAGGCCTACGTGTTCGACCACGAGCAGGCGGGCCGCCCGACGTCGGTGCTGGTCGCGGTGCACGTGGGGGAGCCGCTACCGGCCGCGGTCGAGCTGCGGCTGCCCTCGGCCCCGCTGCCCGACGACGCCGGTCTCGACCTGCTCGAGCCCGTCGGCGACCGGTACGCCTTCGTGGCCGACGCCGACGCCGCGCGCCCCCTGCTGACGCCGCGGCTGGCCGCCGCGGCCGACGCGCTGGGCGACGACGTGGAGCTGGTCTGGGCCGAGGAGTCCTGGGTGCTGGCCACCGCACCGCTGGACTCCAGCACCGATCGGCTGCAGGACCTGCTGGCCGACCTGGCCGAGGTGGCCTCGGTGCTGGAGAAGTCCCAGGCCGCCAGTCGGCGCGGGGCGGCGGCCGAGACCTCGCCGGTCGGCACCGTCACCGCACCCCCCGCGCCCACCGGCAGCACGCGCGACGACCGGCGCGCGGGTGGGCTCGACCTGGTGAAGCGCGACCCGGACGACGACGTGGACGACGACGAGGTGGAGACGCGCCCGGGGGGGACGTCGACCAGTCGGGACCGCTGAGCTTCGACCTACGACCGGGGCCCGCCCCTGTGGAGCGGGCCTTTGTCGTGGTGGGCCAGCGCGCGCACCTACTGCCACCGCGCACATGTCATGACGTAGGCGCGGTGGCCAACAGGGGCGCGCGGTGCCCCAGAACCTCTACGGCATCGGGTCGGGCGGCGTCGTCGCCGCCGCCGTGTCCGAGCCGGGTCGCTTCGGGCAGCGCCCGCCGCCCACCCGCCGGCAGGGCCAGCCGGACGCCGGTGTGGTTGTGGTGCGACGTCGAGCGGGATCTGCCCGCGCACGGTGAGCGGTACGTCCTGCACGCCGACGACCACCGCGGGCGCGTTCGAGTTCTGCCCGAACAGGTGGGCCACGGACGGTTCGGCGGTGTCGGCGTCGTAGGCCTCGAGCCAGAAGCCGATCTGCTCCGGGTCGCCGGTGGAGCCGACCCCCATGCCCTCGAGGATCGACCTTGTCGTCGAGCGGCCGCCACGTGCTGGGGATCCGCAGGTAGGTGCGGTCCTCGGAGTTGGTGACGTAGGTGTACTCGGGTGCGCCGCGACCGGCCACGACCAGCGCGGACACGGCCAGCGCGAGCGCACGCGCGCCCAGCGGCATCGGATGGCCGGCACGACGGAACCCCATCCGCCCCCCTGCCGTGACCTTCCTGTGACCTAGGACGACGCGGCACGACGGGCCGGTCCGGGTGGGTCGAATCCGTTGCGAGCAGGTTTCGCCGCCCGCCCGGCGCGGGCGGGCGGTAGGGTGGGCGCAGCGGTGGACGGCGAGCCCAGCGGCTGACAGCGCGGCTCGTGTGGTCGAGACGCGTCGGCGAGCGGCAGGTTGCCTCGCTCCCCATACAGCTTCGATCACATTCTGAAGGCGTTGCTCGGCGTTCAGCCCAAATATTGGGGCAGACGGAGTAACTGCTAACCGCTCGTCGCGTCGGCCGCTACTCCGGGCCCACTGCCCTCTCAGACTCGCAACCCGACCATGAGCGCGTCTCATACGGTCCCGGCCATGGAACAGCGTCAGTTGCGGGCCATCTGGCTCGCGGGGTTTGCGGTGATCGTCATCGCGCCTTCGCTGCTGTGGCTCTCCGTGCCGCCGAGCGTGACGGGCAACGGCATCCGCAGGATCTCGCTGTGGAGCAACCTGTCGGTCGTCACCGGCCTGCTCGCGACCTCGGCGATGGTGTGCGTCGTCGTGCTGCCCTCGCGGATCCGCTCGCTCAACCGCGCGTTCGGCATCGAGAACATCATCGACCTGCACCGGTTCCTGGGCATCGTCACCGCGTCGCTGGTGCTGCTGCACCTGGCCTGCGTCGTCGCCGCCGACCCCACCAACACTGCGCTGCTGAACTTCCCGGAGGCCCCGGGCCGGGCCCAGAACGCCACGATCGCCACCTTCGGCCTCGTCGCGATCGTGCTGCTGGCGATCCTGCGCCGGAAGTTCGACCTGTCCTACGAGTTCTGGCGGACCAGCCACCTCGCCCTCGCCGTGGTCGTCCTGATCACCTCGGCGATGCACATCGTGCTGCTCAACCAGCTGATGAACGACCCGACGTTCGCCCTGGTGCTCACCGCGCTGGCCGTCGCCGTCGTGCTGGTCTTCGCCTACCGCTGGATCTGGCGCAACATCTACGACCAGTCGACCGAGTTCCTGGTCCGCGACGTGCGGCTGGAGAACCCGACGGTCGCCACGCTGGTGCTGGAGCCCAAGACCCGCAACCGCGACGGCTCCACCACCAGCTGGGCCTTCGCCCCCGGCCAGTTCGCCTGGATCCGGCTCGACCGCTCGGCCACCGGCCAGGAGCACCCCTTCACCATCGCCTCCAGCGCGCACGACGAGTTCACCGAGTTCACGATCCGCGGCGCAGGCGACTTCACCCGCCGGATCCGGCGCCTGCAGCCGGGCCAGCCGGTCTGGGTCGACGGCCCGCACGGCGCGTTCACCAGCGACCTGACCACCGCGTCGGCCGGCTTCGTGCTGATGGCCGGCGGGGTGGGCATCACCCCGATGCTCAGCATGGTGCGCACCGCCGCGCACCGCGGCGACCCCCGGCCCTACCGGCTGGTGGTCGTGGCCAGCGCCCCCGAGGACCTGTTCTTCCGGGACGAGCTCGCCACCCTGCGGCGCTACATCGACCTCGAGGTGACCGAGGTCCTGCGCCGGCCCCGTCCCGACTGGTCCGGTCCCATCGGCGGGATCAACTCCGAGCTGATGGGCCTGGTCGTCGGCGACATCGGCGACCCGCAGGACCTCGACTACTTCATCTGCGGTCCGCCGGGGATGGTGGTCGATGCGATGAACGTGCTGGACGAGATGTCGGTCCCCGCGGATCGCGTCCATACCGAGCAGTTCGACTTCGTGTGACGCGGATGCCCTGACTCCCCACAGGCTCCGCCACCGTCGACCCGCTCGGCTTCGTGTGACTCCCCCGCCACATGATCAGGAAGGCCCCCATGCTCCGCCGCATCCCCCGACTGCTCCGCGTCTCGCTGATCGCAGCGGTGGTCCTGGCCGTCTCGGCGTCCGTGTACCAGACCTGGATCTCCGGCGGCGCCGGTCTCGGCGCCACGCAGACCGCGTTCGGCCCACTCACCCAGAACGACATCAACCTGCTGACCGCGGTCCGCCAGGCCAACCTCTGGGAGGGGCCGACCAGCGAGCAGGCCCAGCAGATGGCCACCAGCGCCGCGGTGCGCGACGTGGGCGGCAAGCTGGCCGCGGAGCACGCCGAGCTGGACGTGGAGACCCGCCGGATCGCCGAGCAGCTGGGGGTGCAGCTGCCCGCTTCGGCCAGCTCGAAGCAGCAGGCCTGGATGAACCAGATCGCCGCGGCCACCGGCTCGGACTACGACCAGACCTTCGTCCAGCTCGTCCGCGGCGCGCACGGCGGCGTGCTGCCGGTCATCAACGACGTGCGGGTCTCCACCCGCAACGACCTGATCCGCCAGTTCGCCGAGACCGCCGACGCCTTCGTCACCCGGCACTGCCAGTACCTGGAGAGCACCGGCCTGGTCGACTACAGCCAGCTGCCGATCACGCAGGCCTCGCTGACCAACGTGCTGACCAACGGCACCGGCCCGCAGGCGCTGATCCTGCCGATCCTGGTCTTCGTCGCGGTGATGATCGGTGTCGTGGCGATGCTCTCGGCGCTGCGCAAGAAGAAGGCCCAGACCACCGAGCGGGTCACCGTCACCAAGAGCCGCGCCCCGGTCGGCTCGACCGTCAGCGCCGCCCCGGTGCCCGCCCGGGCCTCCGTCGCCGCCCTCCCGGTCGGTGGCGGCTCCACCCCGTCCGCGGCCGAGACCTCGATGCCGGGTGCCGCGTACCCGCGCGAGGCGGCGGTCGGCGCGAGCGCCGTCTCCGGCACGACGGTCATCCCGTCGCCGCGCGCCGGCGCGGGTGAGCCCTCGGTGCAGTGGAACCTGGGCGCTCCGGGCGTGCGGGACACCGGCCCGCACCCGACCATCGACGCCCCCCACTACGCGCCGGTCTCCGACTCGGGCGCCTTCCGGATCAACTCCGACCTCACCCCGGACATGACCGGCCCGCTCGGCCCGCCGATCCGCGACGACGGCTACCCGGGCTCGGGCTACCACAACGGCTCCGGCTACTACCCGCCCGCGAACGGCGGGTACGGCCAGGGACCGGGCTCCGGGCACTACCCCCCGGCGCCGGGCCGCTACCGCACCGTCTCCGAGACCGGGTCGAACCGGCCGGGGGACTCCGGATCGCACCGCGTCCCGGAGAACGCGACCGCGACCCACCGGGCCGTGAACAGCACAGGACCACGTCACTCCGTCCGGCGTTAGCTCCCCGCTTCGAACGCCGGCACCGGCGGGCCACCAGGCCCACCGGGCTCTATCCGCTCCCCAACCCCGAATTGGAGCACGACTCATGTCACCGACCAGTACCGCTCGACACCGGAGGGCCGGCCGCAAGCTGGTGGTCTCCGCTGCGGCGCTCGCCGTGTGCCTGCTGCCCACCGCCTGCGACTTCGGCGGGGTCCCCTCCGCCCCGTCGGGCGGCAACGGCGGCGGCTACGGCGCGCCGGCCCCGGGCGAGCAGCCCACCGGCGACACCGTCGTCGTCCCGGTCGGCAACCAGCAGGACGGCGGCGGCTACGGCCGTCCCGGCGGCGGGCGTCCGGGCGGCGGCCAGCCCGGTGGCGAGGAGCCGGGTGGCGAGGAGCCCGGTGGCGAGCAGCCCGGTGGCGAGCAGCCCGGTGGCGAGCAGCCCGGTGGCGAGGAGCCGGGTGGCGAGGAGCCTGGCGGCGAGCAGCCCGGTGGCGAGCAGCCCGGCGGCGGCGAGGGTGAGCAGCCTGGCGGCGAGCAGCCTGGCGGCGGCGAGGGCGAGCAGCCCGGTGGCGAGCAGCCCGGCGGCGGCGAGGGTGAGCAGCCCGGCGAGGGTGAGCAGCCCCCCGGCGAGGAGGAGCCCCCGGCTGAGGAGCCGCCCGCCGAGGAGCCCCCGCCCGGCAACACCAACGGCCTGGACGTGCTCGGCCAGAGCTGCGCCGACAGCAACCTGCCCCCGCACACCGGCTTCCAGTCCGGCGACGCGCAGTGCGTGAACACCTCGATGGGTGAGGTCGCGCCGGAGGACCGGCTGCCCTCGCTGCTGATCACCGCGGCGCCCGACGCCGTCGGCGTCGGCGAGGACTTCCAGCTGCAGGTGGCCACCCGCAACCTGGTCCGCGACCGGTTCCTGGGTGCCGCCGTCGGCGGGTACTACCTGGAGGCCTCCTTCCTGCAGGAGGGCACCAACCTGCAGCGCGGCCACTTCCACACGGCCTGCCGCATCCTGCCCAGCACCGACGAGGCCCCCGACTCGTCGGGCGCGCCGGAGTTCTTCCTGGCGACCCAGGACAACGGCGGTGGCGAGGGTTCGGACACCGTCACGATCGACGTCCCGGGCATCGACGAGGCCGGCACCCTGCAGTGCACCTCGTGGGCCGGTGACGGCTCGCACCGCACCCCGATGATGTCGCGGGCGAACCAGACCCCGGCCATCGACTCGGTCCGCATCGAGGTCGGCGGGGCCGGCGGCGGTCAGGACGACAACGCCGGTGACGAGGGCCAGGACCAGGGCGCCGGTGACAACGCCGGTGACAACGCCGACGGCGACGCCGCTGGTGACGAGGCCGCCGCGGGTGGCGACGACGCTGGTGACGACGCTGCCGGTGACGACGCCGCTGCCGGTGACGACGCCGCCGCCGGTGACGAGGCCCAGGCCGCCGGTGGCCAGGGTGGCGGCGCCGACAACGGTGGCTGACCGCACCGACCGACCAGGACCGCGGTCCTGATCATCGACCAATAGCGGGGAACAGCGGTGGCGGGGCCCGGGACCGCCCCGCCCCCCGGCCGCGGTTGCCCCGGCGGGCGGCGGGGCGCGG
>NZ_JAGSOV010000020.1 GCF_023898865.1 Pseudonocardia humida | reverse complement strand
CCCACCATGCGGGGTTCCCTGGGGGCGGGGGCGGGGTGCCGGCCGGCCCCCGCGTCCTCGTTTCCCGCGGCGGACGGCGGGTCGCGGTGAACGCGACCGACCGCCCGCCGATCGATCAGCCCCCGAGGCCGAGGTCCGCCAAGCCGAGCAGCGCCCGGTACGGCACGCCCTCGGCCTCGATCGCTTCCCGGGCGCCGGTGTCGCGGTCCACCACGGTGACCACCCCGACGATGGAGGCTCCCGCCTCGCGGACCGCCCGCACGGCGGTCAGCACCGAGGCGCCGGTGGTCGAGGTGTCCTCGACGACCAGCACCCGCCGACCGGTGATGTCGGGTCCTTCGATCAACCGCTGCATCCCGTGCTCCTTGGTGCTCTTGCGCACCACGAACGCGTCCAGCGGCGGCCGGTCGGGGCGGACCGCCCGTTCGGCGGCCGCCGCGTGCAGCATGGCGTCGGCGACGGGGTCGGCACCCAGGGTCAGCCCGCCGACGGCCTGGTAGTCCCAGTCGGCGGTCAGCGCCAGCAGCAGCCGGCCGATCAGCGGCGCGGCCCGGTGCTCCAGGGTGGCCCGGCGCAGGTCGACGTAGTAGTCCGCCTGCGCTCCCGAGGACAGCGTGACCGCGCCGTGCACCACCGCCAGCTCGGCCACCAGCGCGGCCAGCTGCTCGCGCTCGGTGTCGTGTGTACTCACCGGATACCCCTACCCGCCTTCGCGTTCATCTACGGCCCACCGCGGCCAGGAGCCGGCGCACCACCGGTCGGGGCAGCAGGTCGACGGCCGCGACGATCGCCTTGTACTGGCGGCTGGGCACCGAGACCACGCGGCCGCGGGCGAGGTCGGACAGGCCGTCGTCGACGACGCGCTCGGCGGCCAGCCAGAACGGCCCGCGCCGGGCGCCCGCGTCGATGCCGGCGCGCTCGTGGAACTCGGTGCGGACGTAGCCGGGGCACAGCGCCATCACCCGCACGCCGGTGCCCCTCAGGTCGCCGGCCAGCCCCTCGGTGAAGGTGGTGACCCACGCCTTCTCGGCGGTGTAGCTGGGGCTGGAGCCGGCCAGGAAGCCGGCGACGCTGGAGACGTTGACGACGGCACCGCGGCCGCGGTCGACCATCCCGGGCAGCGCGGCCCTGGTCAGCCGCAGGACGGTGGTGACGTTCAGGTCGTGCTGGCGCTGGATCGCGGGCATGTCGGCGTCGAGGAAGTCATCGGCCATGCCCATGCCGGCGTTGTTGACCAGCAGGTCGACCGGGGCGACGTCGGGGTCGGAGAGCCGGGCGGCCACGCGTTCGCGGCCGTCCTCGGTGGACAGGTCGGCGGGGAGCACCTCGACCGCCACGCCCCTGGCGCGGTGGTCGGCGGCGGCCCGGGCGAGCCGGTCCTCGTCGCGGGCCACCAGGACGAGGTCGCGGCCGTCGCGGGCGAGTCGGGAGGCGAACGCGGCGCCGATGCCCGCGGTGGCCCCGGTGATCAGAACTGTGGGCACGGGCCGACCCTACGTCCCACCGCCGCCGGATCCGCCGGTGGCGCCCTCACCAGGCCGCGGACAGGTCGGCGTGCCGGCGCACCCACGCGTGCATCGCGATCCCGGCGGCCACCCCCGCGTTGATCGACCGGGTGGACCCGAACTGCGCGATCGACACGGTCAGCGCGGCCGCCGCCGTCGCCTCGGGGCTGACCCCCGGCCCCTCCGCGCCGAAGAGCAGCAGGCAGCGACGCGGCAGCTCGGCGGTCTCGATGCGCTGGGCGTCCGGCGCGTTGTCCACCACGACGACGGCGAGGCCCCGGGCGCGGGCGAACCCGAGCAGCGCGGGGATGTCGGGGTGGTGGCGCAGGTGCTGGTAGCGGTCGGTGACCATGGCGCCGCGCCGGTTCCAGCGGCGGCGCCCGACGATGTGCACCTCCGCGGCCGCGAACGCGTTGGCCGTACGGACAACCGTGCCGATGTTGTGGTCGTGGCCGAAGTTCTCGATGGCGACGTGGAACGGGTGGCGCCGCTCGTCGAGGTCGGCGACGATGGCCTCCCGCCGCCAGTAGCGGTAGCGGTCGACGACGTTGCGTCGGTCGCCGCCGGCCAGCAGGTCGGGGTCGAGCCGGGGGTCGTCCGGCAGGGCGCCCGCCCAGGGACCGACCCCGACGGACTCCCCCCACTCCGTCGGCCCGGCCTCGCCGGGCTCGGTGCTGGCCACCCCGCGATGCTAGGGCTAGGGCTCACCTCCGGAACCGGGCCGCCCCCGGCTCACCCGGCCGGGTCGGCCAGCACCGCGCAGCAGGCGCAGCGCTGCGTCCCGTCCTCCGGGCGGGCCACCAGCTCGTCGACGGGCATCACCAGCAGGGCCCGCACGCCGGCCCCGCCGGGGATGCCGTAGAGGTCGTCGGCGGCGAACAGCCAGTGCTCGGCCTCGGGGAACGCCAGCAGGTGCACGTCGCCGGAGGGGGCGGCGACCCGCTGCCCGCCGACGAGCGTGTACCCGGCCCGGACGAGCTCGCCCAGCTCGTTGAGCAGCCGGGCTGCCGCGGCCTGCGCGGTGGCGAAGACGATCAGTTCGGGGTGGGCGAAGCCGGACAGCCCGACCGTGTAGACGTAGGGCGGGCCGTCCTCGTCGCCGTCGACGGCCTGCAAGGCCCAGCCGTGCCTGCGGATGGTCTCGCGCTGCCAGGCGTCGTACTGGTCGGCCCAGTGGGTCGACCGCGGGGAACGGTCGGGGAGGTCCATGCCCCGCAACCTACGCCAGCCCACCGACAATCTTCGAACTTCTGTTCGATCACGTCGGTGGGCGGCGGAGATCCACTCGATCGGGTGAGTCGGGTCAGGCGCGCAGCGCGGAGTACTCCCCGACGCGCGCCATCACCTCGCCGTCCACGCGGCTCGGGTGCCCGGCGTCGAAGGGCGGCTGCGGGTCGTACTCGATCGCCACCTGCGCCGCCCGCGCCGCCACGCCGTCGACCAGCAGCTCGGCCAGCCGGATCGCCATGTCGATGCCGGCGGACACCCCGGCGGCCGTGATCACCCGGCGGTCCAGGTGCTCGACCACGCGCTCGCTCACCGGCACCGCACCCAGCCGGCCCAGCAGCTCCAGCGCGCCCCAGTGCGTGGTCGCGGTCAGCCCGTCCAGCAGCCCGGCCGCGGCCAGCAGCAGCGACCCGCTGCAGACCGACGTCGTGTACCGGGTGCCGGGGTGCACGGCGCGCAGCCAGTCCAGGTACGGCCCGGGGGCCAGCATGCCCCGGGTGCCGATGCCGCCCGGCACCACCACCACGTCGGGCGCGGCCACCTCGTCGAGCGCGGCGTCCACGGTGAGCCCGAGGAACCCGTTCTCGGTGCGGACCTCGCCGCGCCGCTCGCCGACGAACACCACGTCGATCGACGGGATGCGCTGCAGGACCTCGTAGGGGCCGATGGCGTCGAGCGCGGTCAACCTGGGGTAGAGCGGGATCGCGATCTGCACGGTGGTCTCCGGTCTGGTCGGGTCAGGAGGGGACGGCGGCGAAGTGCCGCCGGTAGTGGTCGGGGGCAACGCCGACGCGGCGCAGGAAGGCGCGGCGCATGGTCTCGGCGGTGCCGAAGCCGGCCCGGGCGGCCGCCACCGACACCAGCAGCTGCTCGGACTCCAGCAGCCGGCGCGCGGTGTCCACGCGGACCCGCTCGACGTAGTCGCCCGGCGGGGTGCCCAGCGCCCGGGTGAACTCGCGGCTGAAGTGCCGCTCGCTCATCCCGACGCGCGCGGCCAGCACAGGGACGCGCAGATCGGCGGTGGGGTCGGCGTGGATGAGGTCCTGCGCGGCGCGCACGCTCGGCTGCCGCGCCGGGGTGTCCCAGACGGGCCCGGCGAACTGGCTCTGCCCGCCCGGCCTGCGCAGGAACACCACCAGCTCGCGGGCGATGTCCTGGGCGACGTCGACGCCGTGGTCGGCCTCGACGAGCGCGAGCGCGAGGTCGATGCCCGCGGTGACCCCGGCGGCGGTCCAGATCCGGCCCTGCCGCAGGTAGATCGGGTCGGACCGGACGTCGACGGCGGGGTGGCGGGCGGCCAGCACGGGCGCGTAGCGCCAGTGGGTGGTGGCCGACAGGCCGTCCAGCAGCCCGGCGGCGGCCAGCGCGAAGGCGCCGGTGCACACCGACACCACCCGGTCGGCCCGCGGCACCGCCCGGCGCAGCCACCGGACGTAGCCGGACTCGGCGCCGAACCGGCGGCTGCCGGGCCCGCCGGGGACGAGCAGGGTGCCGATCGGGCCGGATTCGGGCAGCGCGCCGTCGGCGACCAGGCCGAGCCCGCCCGCGCCGCGGACGGGGCCGGGCCGCTCCGCGACGAGGGTGACGGCGTAGCCGCCGCCGCGGCCGGTGGCGTCGAACAGCTCGGTGGCACCGGCGAGCACGTCGTGCGGACCGACGACGTCGAGGGGCTGCACGCCCTCGTACAGGGCGATGACCACCTGGTGCGTGATCGGCGGCTGCGGCTCGGACACACCACAACGGTGCTGGTCAACGCGGGTGGCGTCAACGACGCGTGTCCCACGGATCCGGCCATCGTGCAGACTGGCCCCGTGGCCGACATCGACTGGGCCGAGAGGGCCAACACCGCGGAGCGGGCGATCATGCGTCGACACGTGCGGCGGTTGGCGGGCGTGCTGCCCGGCACGCGGATCGGTCGCATCCGCTGGCCCCGGCGCACCCCGATCGCCCCGTTCCCCTGGCACTACTGGTGGCAGGCGCACCTGCTGGACTGCCTCGTCGACGCGCAGCGCAGGTCTGCGCGCGAGGGACGCGCCAGGGCGATCGCGGCGACGACCCGCAGCGTCCGGATCCACAACGCCGGCAGCTGGATCAACCGCTACTACGACGACATCGCCTGGTTCGGCCTGGCGGTGCAGCGGGCGGGCGGCGCGGCCGGGCGCTGGGGGCCGTCCGCGATCGAGGCGATCTGCACGCAGCTGGGCCGCGGCTGGACCGAGGACGGCGGCGGCGGGATCTGGTGGCGCCGCGGCGACAACTCGAAGAACGCCCCGGCCAACGGCCCGGCCGCGATCCTGCTGGCCCGCACCGGGCAGGTGAGCTTCGCCGCGGCCATCGTCGACTGGATGAGCGACACCCTGGTCGACCCGGACACCGGCCTCGTCCACGACGGGGTGCGCGTCGGCCCGGACGGCGAGATCTGCGAGGTCGACAAGCGGATCTTCACCTACTGCCAGGGCGTGCACCTGGGCGCCTGCGTCGAGCTCGCCCAGCGCGACGGCCACCAGCGCTGGGCGGACCGGGCCGTTGCCGTGGTCGACGCGGTGCGCCGTCGGCTGGCCGAGCCCAGCGGGGTGCTGCCCGGGGTGGGCGGCGGCGACGGCGGGCTGTTCGCCGGCATCACCGCGCGCTACCTCGCCGACGCCGCCGTGCGCCGCCCCGAGCTGTCCGACGCCGCCGGGCAGCTCGTGCTGGCGAGCGCGGAAGCGGCCTGGGACGGGCGGTTGGACACCGCGCTGGGTCCGGTGTTCTCCGCGGACTGGCGCGCGCCTGCCCCGGAGCCGCGGGCCGGGGTGCCCGAGTCGGACCTGTCGGTGCAGCTGGGGGGCTGGATGCTGATGGAGGCGGCCGCCCGCCTGCAGCGGGGCGGCTAGCGGGCGCTACCGGGCCGGTGGTCCCGTGGTGCGGTGGTCAGCCGCCGAAGGGCCGGGGTCGGGGCTGACCGGGGTGCGGGCGCATCGGCTGCGTCACCTCTGCGTGGTTGGCCGGGAGGGGCGCCGAGGGCCTGAGGTCGGCCCGGTAACCGCCCGGGGCGTGCGGAGCGGCCTCCGGCGCGTGCCCGGCACCGCGCTTGGACTCGCGGCGCGCCTTGATGACCTCGATGATGATCGGCAGCACGGACAGCAGCACGATCAGGATGAGCATCAGCTCGATGTTCTCGCGCACGAACGCGAACTGGCCGAGGAAGAAGCCCAGCAGCGTCACGCCCGCCGCCCAGGCCACGCCGCCGACCAGGGAGTAGGTGAAGAAGCGCTTGGCCTCCATCCGGCCCACGCCTGCCATCACCGTGATGAAGGTGCGCACGATCGGCACGAACCGGGCCATCACGATGGCCCGGTTGCCGTACTTGTCGAAGAAGCCCTGAGTCTTGACCACGTGCTCGGGTTTGAACAGCTTCGACTTGGGCTTGTCGAAGATGGCCGGTCCGGCCACCTTCCCGAGGTAGTAGCCGCACACGTTCCCGGCGAAGGCGGCGATCACGAGGATCACGCAGACCAGCCACAGCGGGGTGCCGATGCCCGGCTGGCCGTTCGCCGCCTGGGCCACGAACAGGCCGGCGGTGAACAGCAGCGAGTCGCCCGGGAGGAAGAAGCCGAGCAGCAGGCCGCACTCGGCGAAGACGATCAGTGCGAGGCCGACCAGGGCCCACGGACCCAGCCACTCGATGATGACGTCCGGCTTGAGCCACTCCGGGCCGAGCGCGACAACGTGGGTCTGCACCATGGCGACGGTACCGGGGGTGCCCCGTTCACCCGAGCGGGGGCAGCGTCCCCGGGGAGAGCAGGGACAACAGCGCGAACAGGACGCCGACGAGCAGGCCCACCGCCAGCGCGGCGAGCAGCGCGGCGCGGATCGCGGCCGTGTCGGGATCGGCGCCGCCGCGCGGGGCCGGGCCGTTCGGACCGGCGCGTCCCGCGCCCGTGGCCCTGGCGCGCAGGGCCTCGGCGAGGCGCTGCTCGGGCTCGACGCTCCTGCTCACGGGTCCAATGGTGCCATCGGGGCCGCCGGGGACCCGCACGGGTCCACCCGTCGGGGTGGCGGGGGGCGGGTGTGCCCTACCGGGAGCGCGGACCCATGACCCGGGCCACGGCGTCCAGCGCCCGGCTCGCGGTCGACTTCACCGTGCCCCGGCTGATGCCGGTGGCGTCGGCGATCTCCGCCTCGCTCATCCCGCCGTAGTAGCGCAGCACCAGCACCTCGCGCTGGCGCGGCGGCAGCGAGGACAGCGCGTCGACGACGGCCTGGTGCTCGGCCGAGAGCATGGCCAGCGACTCGGCGGAGCGGGCGTTCACCTGGTGGGGCGGCACGTACTCGCGGGCGGTGCGGCGCCTGCGCAGCACCGAGCGGGAACCGTTGACGACCGCCGCGCGCAGGTAGCCCACCGCGGCCGCCTCGTCCCGCAGCCCCGACCAGTGCCGGTGCAGCCCGGCGAACGCCTCCTGGACGACGTCCTCGGCGGTGGCCTGGTCGTCGACCAGCAGGGTGGCCAGCCGGACCATCCGCATCTGGTGGTCGCGGTAGAGGTCGGCCAGCGTGCGCGGCGCGCCGTCCGCGGGGGGCGGCGCGGGCTGGTGCGAGTCGAGGCTGCGCAACCGCGACAGCGTCATCTCGACGGCGTTGCCCGCGCGGTCGTCTGCGCGCTCGCCGTCCATGCCCTGCAGAGTAGTCGGGTCCGCCCGGCCGCCTGCGCCCGCGTAGTCCCCCGGGTGCGGGATACTCGCCACCAAACCGAGGACAGGAGGGACCCACTCGTGCCGATCGCGACCCCCGAGGTCTACAACGAGATGCTGGACAGGGCCAAGAGCGGCCGGTTCGCCTACCCGGCGATCAATGTGACGAGCACCGAGACGCTGAACGCTGCGCTGCGCGGGTTCGCCGAGGCGGGCAGCGACGGCATCGTGCAGATCTCCACCGGTGGCGCGGAGTTCCTCTCCGGCACCCGGGTGAAGGACATGGTCGTCGGCTCGGTCGGGCTGGCCGAGTTCGCGCACGTGGTCGCCAAGCAGTACCCGATCAACGTGGCGCTGCACACCGACCACTGCCCCAAGGACAAGCTGGACGGCTTCGTCCGGCCGCTGATCGCGCTCAGCCAGGAGCGGGTCGACCGCGGGGAGAACCCGCTGTTCCAGTCGCACATGTGGGACGGGTCGGCCACCGAGCTGCACGAGAACCTGCGGATCGCGGCCGAGCTGCTCGACCGGGCGGTCAAGGCGAAGATCATCCTCGAGGTGGAGATCGGGGTGGTCGGCGGCGAGGAGGACGGCGTCGCCAACGACATCAACGAGAAGCTCTACACCGCCCCCGGCGACTACGCCGACACGGTCGAGGCCCTCGGCGGCGGCGAGAAGGGCCGCTACCTGCTGGCCGCCACCTTCGGCAACGTGCACGGCGTCTACAAGCCGGGCAACGTCAAGCTCCGCCCGGAGATCCTCAAGCAGGGCCAGGAGGTGGCCACCGAGAAGCTCGGCCTCGACGCCGGCTCCAAGCCGTTCGACCTGGTCTTCCACGGCGGCTCGGGCTCGCTGATCGAGGAGATCCACGAGGCGCTGGACTACGGCGTGGTGAAGATGAACGTCGACACCGACACCCAGTACGCCTTCACCCGGCCGATCGCCGCGCACATGTTCAGCAACTACGACGGCGTGCTGAAGATCGACGGCGAGGTCGGCAACAAGAAGGCGTACGACCCGCGGTCCTACCTGAAGAAGGCCGAGGTCGCGATGTCCGAGCGGGTCATCGAGGCCTGCGAGAACCTGCGCTCGGCGGGCACCTCGCTGGCGGGCTGAGGCCCTCCGCGGCCCACCGCTCCAGCGGGACGGCGGTCGTCCCGGCGATCCGCGGCGGCTCGGCCTCGTCGAGCGCCGCCGCGGCGACCGTCGTCCGGCGGACCCGCGCGGGGAAGGCCCGGCGCGGGGGCGCGCGTGCCTGCGCGACGAGGTCGTGGGCGCGCTGAGCACCGGGTGGGGGCAGGATGCTCGCATGACGACGCACGGCAACCTGCTGGGCCCCGAGCCCACCCTGCTGCCCGAGGACCCCGCGGCCGCCGAGATCGACGCGGGCCAGGAGCCGGCCGAGGTCGCCGCGGCGCACCCGACGTCCAGCCTGGCCTGGGCGGTGCTCGCGGAGCGGGCGTTGCAGGACGGGGTGACGATCACCGGCTACGCCTACGCCCGCACCGGCTACCACCGCGGCCTGGACATGCTGCGCCGCAACGGCTGGAAGGGGTTCGGCCCGGTGCCCTTCTCGCACGTGCCCAACCAGGGCTTCCTGCGCGCGCTGGCGGCGCTGCAGCGGGCCGCCGCGGCGATCGGGGAGACCGACGAGGCCGAGCGCTGCCGCACCTTCCTGGCCGACTCCGACCCGGCCGCGGCCGCGGCCCTCGGCCTGGACTGAGCCCGGTGGCCGACCCGGATCGGCCGTCGGAGTCGCCCGGACCCGAGCCCGGGTCGGCGTTCGACCCGCCGACGCTGCCGTCCGCGCGGCCGAACCGCCCGCGCGGGCGCCGGGCCCGCGTGCGGCGCGGCCTCGCGGAGCGGTGGCGCCGGCTGCGGTACTCGGCGGTGCCGATCGCGCAGTGCGCGGTCGCGGCCGGGCTGGCCTGGTACGTCGCGCACGACCTGGTCGGCCACGAGCGCCCGTTCTTCGCCCCGATCGCCGCGGTGATCTGCCTCGGGGTGTCCCTGGGCGCCCGGCTGCGCCGGGTGGTGGAACTGGTGGTCGGGGTCAGCGTCGGGCTGCTGGTCGCCGACGTGCTGATCGCCTGGATCGGCAGCGGCGGCTGGCAGATCGCGCTGGTCGTGCTGCTGGCGATGGCCGTGGCGGTGTTCGCCGACGGGGCCACCCTGCTGGTCGCCCAGGCCGGGTCCTCCGCGGTGCTGGTGGTCGCCCTGCTGCCGCCGGGGGACAGCGGCGGGATCGACCGCGCGATCGACGCGCTGATCGGCGGCGCCGTCGGAGTGCTCGTGGTGGCCGTGCTGCCCACCGACCCGGTCGGTCCCGTGCGCCGGCAGTCCCGAGCGCTGCTCGACGAGCTGTCCGCGGTCCTGCGCGCCACGGCCGACGCCCTGCGCGAGCGCGACGTGGAGGCCGCCGCCGCGGCACTGCGTCAGGCCCGGGCCAGCCAGCCGCTCATCGACGGGGTGCGCGGCGAGCTGCGCGGCGGCCAGGAGGTCACCCGGATGACCCCGCTGTACCGGCGCCGGCGCAAGGTGCTGGGCCGCTACACCGAGCTGGCCGAGCGCAGCGACTACGCCATGCGCAACGCCCGGGTGCTGGCCCGCCGCGCGTTCGTCGCGCTCGGCGACGACGAGCCGGCCGCGCCCGAGCTGGCCGACCTGGTCGAGCGGCTGGCGACCGCGGTCGACTCGCTGACCGGGCAGCTGGGCCGCGACGGCGAGCGCGCCCGGGCCCGCGGCCCGGTGCTGGACGTCTTCACCGACGCCGAGGAGCTGACCCGGACCTGGACGCCGGGGCCGTCCGAGGCGGTGATGCTGGCCCAGGTGCGCTCCATCGTCCTGGACCTGCTGCAGGCCACCGGCCTGACCCGGGCCGAGGCCCGGCACGCCATGCAGCACGCCGGAGACTGACCTCCCGGGGTCGCCTGAGCGAGCCTGGCCGAGCGCTCGGTGGTCGCGATCGGTCACTTCAGATGAAGCCCGTCACGCCCTCCCAGGCCCCCGGGGCCGGGGGCGCCTCGTCCCGCACGACCGAGGCCTCGATCAGCCCGTAGGGCCGGTCGGCCGCGTACCAGACCTCGTTCGGGTTGTCGAGGCCCCACTTGGACAGGTCGACCAGGAAGTGGTGCTTGTTGGGCATGGAGAACCGGATCTCGGCGACCTCCGGGTGGCCCTGCAGCACGGCCTCGCCCATCGCGTAGAGCGTCTGCTGCAACGACAGGCTGTGCGTCAGCGCGAACGTGTCCAGCATCGCCTGGCGCACCGAGCCGAAGGTCTTGTCCCACTCGACGTCCGTGCCCAGGTAGCGCCAGCGGGCGGTGACCGCGGTGGCCAGGATCCGGTCGTCGGTCTCGACCAGCGAGGTGAACGGGACGTCCGGGAAGCCGTGGAACTCGCTGCCGGTGCTCTTGAGCACGACCAGGTCCGTCAGCCCGGAGATGACCACCTCGTCGGCGCCGTGCTTGGTGACCACCGTGGTGCGGGTCTCGCCGGTGTCCTTGACGAAGGCGTGGTCGTGCGGCCCGGCGTCGGTGGTGGAGATCCGGCCCCACGAGTGCTGCAGCACCTCCTGGCGGGCCCCGCTGACCTGCTCGAAGCCGTCGACGAAGTAGCGGGCCATGCGCAGCGCGAACTCCTCCGGCGCGCCGACCCCGTGCTGGCGGGCCAGCGCGTAGACGGTGTTCTTCTGCGTGTCGGTGGCGATGACCTTGGAGTTGTCGCCGGTGAGGTGGGTGGCGGCGAAGTCGCCGACCAGCTGGCCGGTGACGGTGACGTCGGTGATGCGGTGCACCGGCGTGGACCGGTCCACGTGCACCATCCGGCACTCGGCCTTGCCGTACCGGTTGTAGCCCAGCGAGATGCCCACCGCCGCCTCCATCGTCGTCCTGACGGTCGGCCATGGGCCGACCCCGGCCCGAGAACGGTAGGTTGCCGACGGCACCGCGCGCTGCGTCGATCGCGATTCTTAACCGGGTCGTCGTGGCGCTCGAAGTGCCGGACACGCCGACGGAGGGAGCATTCGCCCCATGCGGATGGCGGAGTTCGACCAGCTGCCCGGTGTCGACGCCGAGGCCGCGCTCCTGGGCTGCTGCGCGTCCCCGCAGTGGGCCAGGAGGCTGGCCGCCGCCCGCCCGTACGGCTCCCCGGCCGCACTGCTCGACCGCGCCGACGCCGTGCTGGCCGAGCTGGACGAGGCCCAGGTCGACCTGGCCCTGGCCGGCCACCCGCGGATCGGGGAGCGCTCGGCGCACGCCTCGTCGGCGCGCGAGCAGGCCGGCGTGGCCGGGGCACCGCAGGACGTCCGGGCCGCGCTGGCCGAGGGCAACCGGGAGTACGAGGCCCGGTTCGGCCACGTCTACCTCGTCTGCGCCGACGGCCGCCCGGCCGGGGAGCTGCTGGCGGTGCTGCGGTCGCGGCTGCACAACGACCCCGCCACCGAGCGCGCGGTGCTGCGCGCCGAGCTCGCGAAGATCAACCGGATCCGGCTGGGCAGGCTGGTGGAGGACACGTGAGCGAGCTTGCGAGCTCACCGTTGGACACAGCACCGTCGGTCAGGCGACCGCCGAGCGTCAGCGAGGTGGTCGCATGACCGGGATCAGCACCCACGTGCTGGACGCCGCGCTGGGCCGCCCCGCCGAGGGCGTGCCGGTCCGGCTGACCGCCCCGGACGGGGCGGTTCGGGAGGGCGTCACCGACGCCGACGGGCGGATCGCCGATCTGCTCACCGCGCCACCGGGGCCGGGAGTCCACCGGCTCACGTTCGACACGGCCGCCTACTTCGCCGCGACCGGCCAGACGGGCTTCCACCCCGAGGTGACGGTGGCGTTCGAGGTGGCCGACGGCCGGCAGCACGTGCACGTCCCGCTCCTGCTCTCGCCGTACTCGTACACGACCTACCGCGGCAGCTGAGCCCGCTCGGGCGGCGTCAGCGGGGCAGCTCGGCCTCGATCACGTCGGCGGCCGCGCGGGCGCCACCGGCGGCGCGCAGCTCGTCGCGCAGGGCCGCCGAGCGGGCGGCGACCTCGGGCGAGCCCGTCAGCGACAGCACGGCCTCCCGCAGCACCCCGGGCGTCACCGACTCCGGGGGGACGGTGACGCCGACGCCGAGCGACTCCAGCATCGCGGCGTTGCCCGGCTGGTCGACGGCCTGGGGCACCGCCACCATCGGCACGCCCTGGTAGAGGCCCTCGCTGCAGCCGCCCATCCCGGCGTGCGTCACGAACGCCGAGGCCCGCCCGAGCACCGCGAACTGCGGCACCCACGGGTGCAGCTCCACGTTCGGCGGCAGCGGGCCGACCGCGGCCGGGTCGACGTGGCGACCGATCGCGATCACCACCTCCCAGTCGAGGTCGCCGAACGCGGCCACGCAGTCGCGGTAGAAGTCGACCCGGTCGGTGTAGGCGGAGCCGAGGGAGACCAGCAGCAGCGGCCGGTCGGGCTCGGGCCAGGCGGACTCCCGGCGGCGGTCGAGTCCGGGCCCGACGAACGTGTAGACCTGCTCGTCGACGCGGTCGGCGTTCGGCTGCATGGCCTTGGGGACCAGCACGACGCAGCGCGGCGGGTGACCGGCGAACTCCGCGTGGGAGGTCTCGATCCCCAACCCGCGCAGCCAGCCCTCGAACCGCTGCACGAACGCGACGCCTGCGGGGTCGCGCAGGAACGACAGCGCCTCGGCCATGTCGTCCTCGTAGCCGCGCCAGGCCACGATGCTCGGCGAGAGCTGCACGAGCGGCAGCCCCCAGCGCTGGGCCAGCGCGCGGCCCGCGAAGCCACCGATGTCGTAGAGCACCAGGTCGGGACGGTCGTCGGCGAGCGCGGACTCCAGCTGCGGCAGCACGCCGATCGCGTCGTCGAGGAACAGGGCCGTGCCGGCCAGCGGGTCGACGGGCCACTGCTCGTCGCGGGTCTCGTCGGGCAGCGTCGAGGTGATCACCAGCGGGGTGGCGCCCGTCGCGGCGGCGGCGTCGGCGAACGGGGCAGGGATGGCGTAGTCGACCCGGTGACCGCGCTCGACCAGCTCGGCGATCACCGGCAGGTGCGGGTTGGTGTGGCCGTGCGCGCCGACGCCGACCATGAGGATGTGGGACAACGGGATCTCCGGTTCCTGTGCTGCGGGTAGGACGGGCGCTCGTCCAGTGTCAGGAAGGCCACCTTCAGGACGCCTGGTGACAGGAAAGTGGCTTCGCCGGCACCCGCCGGGACCCCTCCGCCCGCAGCTCCAGCTCCCGGCCCCGCCACCGGCGGCGCAGCCAGCGGTCGTGGGTGGCCACCACGACGGCGGCCGGGGCGTCGGCGAGCGCATCCTCCAGCTCGTCGGCCAGCGCCGGGGACAGGTGGTTGGTGGGCTCGTCGAGCAGCAGCAGCTGCGGGGCGTCGGCCACCAGCAGCGCCAGGTCGAGGCGGCGGCGCTGGCCGACCGACAGCTCGCCGACCGGGCGGTTCAGGTCGCGCGGGGCGATCAGGCCCAGCTCGGCCAGCGGGCGGGCGGCGGCCCGTTCCTGCCCCAGGCGCTCGGTGTAGACGGTGAGCGCGGTGCGCTCGGGGTGCGGGAACGCGGTGTCCTGGGCCAGCAGCCCGACGCGCAGCCCGCGGCGGCGCTGCACGCTGCCGCCGACCGGTTCCAGCACCCCGGCCAGCACCGCCAGCAGCGTCGACTTCCCGGCGCCGTTCGCGCCGGTGACCAGCAGCCGGTCGGTGGCGCCGAGGTCGAGGTGCTCGACGTGCAGCCGCCCGGGCACGCGGACGTCGCGCAGCGCGGCCACGGTGCCGGGCGCGGCCCCGCTGCCGAGGGTGGCGTGGAACCGCAGCGGTGCGGGCGGGCGGCGCACCTGGTCGCGGGCCAGCTCGTCGAGCCTGCGGCGGGCGTTGCGGACCTGCCGGGACACGGCCTGCTGCACCCGGGCACCCTTGAACGCGTAGATGAAGCCGTCGTTGTCGCGGGGCGGGCGGTCGTGCGGGGCCACCTGCCGCGCGGTGTGGTTCACCGCGCGGCGCAGACGGGACAGCTCCTCCTGCTCGTCGAGGTAGCGCTGCTCCCAGCGGGCCCGCTCGGCCCGCCGCTCGACCTGGTAGTCGGTGTAGCCGCCGCCGTAGCGGGTGGGGCCGCCGACGGCCGGGTCGAGGTCGATCAGGTCGGTGCAGACGGCCTCGAGGAACGCGCGGTCGTGGCTGGCCGCCACGACGACCCCCGGCAGCCCGCGCAGCTGCTCCTCCAGGAACGCCGCAGCCGCGTCGTCGAGGTGGTTGGTCGGCTCGTCGAGCAGCAGCGCCGAGGGCCTGCGCACCAGCAGCGCGGCCAGCCCCAGCCGGCCGCGCTGGCCGCCGGACATCTCGGCCACGGGCCGGTCGGGGCCGATCCCGGCCAGCCCGAGCCCGTCGAGGACGAGCTCGGCGCGCCGATCGGCGTCCCAGACTTCGTGCTCGGTGCACCAGTCGAGGGCCTCGCCGTAGCGGCGCAGCAGCTCCGGGTCGTCGGGGTGCCGGGCGACCCGGTCGGCGAGCTCGTCGAGCTCGCCCAGGGCCGCCCGGGCCTCGCGCACCGCGTCGGCCATGACCGCGCCGAGCGTGGCCGAGCCCGGGTAGGGCAGCTCCTGCTGCCCGAAGCCGAGGTCGGCGGGCCGACTGACGGTGCCGGCGTCCGGGGACTCGTCCCCGGCCAGCAGCCGCAGCAGCGTCGACTTGCCGACCCCGTTCTCGCCGATCAGGCCGATGCGCCTGCCGGGGGCGGCGGTGAGGGAGACGCCGTCGAGGACGGTGCGGTCGCCGTAGACCTTGACGAGATCGACAGCGAGCAGGGGTGCGGGCACGCGGACCACCGAGCGGATTCGGTCGGTCGCCCGCCGGGGCCGGGGGCCGCGGCGGCGGGCGGAGGGCGCGCTCAGCTGAACATGATGTGATCAGCATGCCGCGCCCCGTCGCCGCGGCGCAACCCGGTTAGAGCCGCTTGGACAGGTCGACCCGCCCGGGGACCATCATCCGCAGGTCCTCGCCCAGCACGATCCCGCGCTTGTCCGCGCGGACCACCCGCGTCCCGGCGACCAGGTCGTGCACCGCCCGCCGGCGCGCCCCGCCGAACCCGGCGAGCAGCAGGCTGACCAGCAGCGACAGCGCTCCGACCAGGGCCAGTGCATCGAGGACCGCGACGTCGGGGTTGCCGCCTGCCGCCGACATGAGGACGAACGGCACGAAGATCAGCAACATCCGCGCCGTCGCCGCCCCGGGCGCCACGCCGGCGGGGCGGGACTCGGCGGCGGGGACGACGCGCAGGCCCATCAGTCCCTTGCCGAGGGTCTGACCTCCTCGCCGGGCGAGCAGGTACACCTCCAGGCCGACGTAGGCGAGGAAGTAGCAGACGACGACGAACACGGTGATCAACCCCTGCCGCCCGAGCACCGGCTCGAGCACCGGTCTGACCACGAGCAGGACCAGCGTGAACGGGATCACCAGGGCGAAGGTGAGCACCAGCGCGAACCCGAGGTCGATCAGGCGGGCGGCGAGGCGGCGGGGGAACGGGGCCGGGCTGTGGAGCATCGGGTCCTCTCCGGCTCGACGGGCATGATCGGACCAGCTGCTGCTCCCTCCCTCTCGCCCGACCTGCCCCGGTCGTTACCCGCCTCCACCGTGCGCGGCCCCGGTTCGCGATCGGCGGGTCCGCCTCCTAGACGATCCCGCCGTTGGCCCGCAGCACCTGCCCGTTGACCCAGCGCCCGCCCGGACCGGCCAGGAAGGCGACGGTCTCGGCGATGTCCTCGGGGCGGCCCAGGCGCTCCAGCGGGGGCTGCTTCGCCATCCGCTCGACCGTGGCCTCGTCCTTGCCGTCGAGGAACAGCGCGGTCGCGGTCGGACCGGGGGCCACGGCGTTGACGGTGATGTCGCGGCCGCGCAGCTCGCGGGCCAGGACCATGGTGATGCCCTCGACGGCGGCCTTGCTGGCGACGTAGGCCCCGTAGGTCGGCAGCTGCAGCCCGACCACGGACGTCGAGAAGGTGACGATCGCGCCGCCCGCGCGCACCCGGCGCGCGGCCTGCTGGGCGACGACGAACGTGCCGCGGATGTTGGTGCGGTGCAGGGCGTCGAGGTCGGACAGGTCGAGCTCGGCGATCGGGGCCAGCACCATCCGCCCGGCCGCGTGCACGACCACGTCGACGCCGCCGAACGCGTCCTGCGCCGCGTCGAACAGCCGCTCCACGGCCGTCTCGTCGGCGACGTCGGCCGCCACGGCGATCGTCCTGGCCCCGGCCCCCGTGGCCGCGGCGACGGCCTTCTCGGCGGCCTCCGCGTTGCCCGCGTAGTTGACGACGACGTCGTACCCCTGCTGGGCGAGCTTCCGGACGACCGCCGCGCCGATGCCCCGGGAGCCCCCGGTGACGATCGCGACCCGTGTGCCGGTCATGGTCCCACATCCTTCGTAGCGTCGATACGTTCTGCCGCTATCAACGTTAGCACGAGGGCCGTACCGTCGCTAGCGATGTTCGCTATCATCGATACGTGACCGATGCGGACCTGCGGGCCCGGCTGCTCGCCGCGGCCGCCGACCAGCTCGCCTCCTCGCCCACGAACGACGTCGCCACCCGGGCCGTGTGCGAGACGGTCGGGGTGAGCCAGCCCGTGCTCTACCGGCTCTTCGGCGACAAGCAGGGCCTGCTCGACGCGCTGGTCGACGACGGCTTCGCCCGCTACGTCGAGCGCAAGAGCGCGCTGCGCGCCACCGGCGACCCGGTCGCGGACCTCTGCGCGGGCTGGGACGACCACACCGACTTCGCCCTGACGAACCCGGCGGTCTACCGGCTGATGTTCGCGCCGCGCCCGGGGCGGACCTCGGCCGCCCGCCGGCAGATCTTCGACATCCTGGTGCGCACGCTGACCCGGTGCGCGGCGATCGGGCGGCTGACGGTCGACCCGGTCGTGGCGGCCAGGACGATCCTGTCGGCCAACGTCGGGGTCTGCCTGAACATGATCAACCAGCCCGGTCTCTACGACGATCCGGAGCTGCCCCGGCGGATGCGCGACATCGTGGTCGGGGCGCTGGTCGGCGTCGAGTCGGCGCCGGCGGACGTCGACCCGCTGGCCGGCGGCGCCGCCCGGCTGCTCGCCCAGCTGTCGATCGCCGGCACCGACGAGCTCGTGCCCGAGGAGCTCGCCCTGCTGCGCCGCTGGCTCACCCGCCTCGCCACCCCCTGACCGTCGAGAACGAACCTGTTGTCGTTTTGGACCGGTCCAACCGACAACAGGTTCGTTCTCGACGGGTGCGGGTCAGGCGACGGGGGCGGCGGCGCCACGCCGGGACAGGGCCCAGTGCAGGACGAACGCCACGCCGCAGCCGATGAACCAGCTGAACGCGGCGGCGTCGGACGACCCGAGGAACACCACGGCCATGGCCAGCACCGCGCCGGCCGCGGTGGCCGCGATCGCCACCGGGTTGTAGCCCTTCGTGTAGTGGTAGGTGCCATCGGTGCGCATCGTGTAGAGGTCGTCCACGACCACCCGCTGCTTCTTGACCAGGTAGTAGTCGGCGATCAGCACGCCGTACAGCGGGCCGATGAACGCCCCGAGCGTGTCCAGCGTGTAGTGGATGACCTCGGGGCTGGAGTACAGGTTCCAGGGCGTGATCAGCACCGAACCGACCGCCGCGATCATCCCGCCGGTCCGCCAGCTGATCTTCTGCGGGCTGACGTTGGAGAAGTCGAACGCCGGGGACACGAAGTTCGCCACGATGTTGATGCCCACCGTCGCGACCATGAAGGTGAGCGCCCCGAGCACCACCGCGAACGCGTTGTCCAGGCGGGCCACCGTCTCCACCGGGTCGGTGATCAGCTCGCCGAACACCGGCACGGTGGCCGCCGAGGTGATCACCACCAGCAGCGCGAACGCCAGGAAGTTGACCGGCAGGCCCAGGAAGTTGCCCTTCTTGACCGCCGAGTACTCCCGGCCGTAGCGGGAGAAGTCGCCGTAGTTGAGCATCGGCCCGGAGAAGTAGGAGACCACCAGCGCGATCGCGGTGAGCATCACCGGGACCACCGCCCAGCCGGTGATGGAGACCTCGGCCAGGTTCAGGTCGATGTTCGCCCAGCCCGCCTCGACCACCAGGTATCCGGCCAGCAGGAACATCACCACGTAGACGGCGGGGCCGCAGAAGTCGATGAACTTGCGGATCGCCTCCATGCCGTTCCAGAACACCGCCGCCTGGGCCACCCACATCACCAGGAACGCGATCCAGCCCAGCAGGGACAGCCCGGCGAGCCCGGACGTGTCGGCGTCGGCGATCGAGGCCAGGCCCGGCCACAGCTTCAGCGCGACGACCACCAGCGAGGCCGACGCCAGGTACGTCTGGATGCCGTACCAGGCGACCGCGATCAGCCCGCGGATGATCGCCGGGATGTTCGCGCCGAGCACGCCGAACGACACCCGGGAGATCACCGGGTACGGCGTGCCGGTGGCCTGGCTGGGGCGGGCCACCAGGTTGCACAGGAAGTAGACGATCGTGATGCCGATGAGCAGCGCGACCAGCACCTGCCAGGCCGCCAGGCCCAGCGCGAACAGGCTGCCCGCGGTGACGTACCCGCCGACGCTGTGCACGTCGGACATCCAGAACGCGAAGAAGTTGTAGGACGTCCAGCTCTGCTTCTCCAGCGGGGCCAGGTCCTCGTTGGTCAGCCGCGGGTCGTACTCGGGTTTCTGGATCCCGTGCCCGGCCGCGGCCGGTCGGTCGCCGACGTGCTCGATCGAATCGGTCATGTGTGCCTCCGGCTCCCCGTTCCCGTCAGGGGACGGTAGGTCGCCGCGGATCCGATCTCCGCACGTCAGGCCAACATTTCACAGAACCGTGCGGCCCGGGAACGGGGCCGAAACATATAATCGGTCAGCGGATCTGGAACCCGGAGAGCAATCCGGTGTAGGGCTTGGCGGGCGGCCGGGCGAACTCCCCGCGCGAACCGGTCGACAGGCCCAGCGCCACCAGCGACTCCACGGTCCGCGCGGCCGCCGCCACCCCGTCCACGACCGGCACGCCGATCTCGGCGGAGATCTTCGCGCACAGCTCGGCCATCCCGGCGCAGCCGAGCACCACGGCATCCGCGCCGTCCTCGACGACCGCCCGCCGGCACTCCTCGGTGATCGCCGCGGTCGCCCCCGGCGACTCCAGCTCCAGCACCGGGATCTCGCAGGCCCGCACGGCCAGGCAGGCCCGGCCCACCCCGTAGTGCTCGGCGAGGTCGCGGGCGCGCCCCGCGGTGCGCCCGAGCGTCGTGACGACCGAGAAGCCGCGGCCGAGGTAGGTCGCGGTGCGCATGGCGGCCTCGGCGATCCCGACGACCGGCCCGGTGGCCAGCTCGCGGGCCGCGTCGAGCCCGGGGTCGCCGAAGCAGGCGATCACGTAGCCCTGGGCCCCCTCGACCTCGCCGCGGGCGATCTCGGCGAGCAGCCCGGGCACGGCGAGCGCCTCGTCGTAGTGGCTCTCGATCGACGCGGGCCCCATCGCCGGGGTGGCGGCCTCGACGACCGTCCCCGCCCCCACGGCCGCCTGCGCGCATCTGCCGATGACCTCGGTCATCGCCTCGGTGGTGTTGGGGTTGATCACCATGATCCGGGTCATCGCTGGGATCGTCACTGCGCCTCCGCCACGCCGACCACGGCCTGTTGCAGGTGGGAGTGGTGGCGCTCGGCGCACGCCACCAGCTCGGCGGCGTCGCCGTCGACGAACGCGCGCAGCATCTCGTCGTGCTCGGCGTGCAGGGCGTCCCACTCCGAGCGCGGCAGCCGCGACATGGGCCGGTAGGGCTCGGTGAGGTTCCACGCCGACTCCAGCATGGCCTGCAGCCGGGCCATCCCCGACGGCGCCACCAGCGCCAGGTGGAACCGGCGGCTGTCGCGGTGGTAGGCGCGGTCGTCGCCGTCGGCCATGGCCGCGGTCAGGGCGTCGTGCGAGCGCCTGGCGCACTCGACGTCGACGGGGCGGGCGCGGGCCACCGCGTGTTCCAGCGCGGCCCGCTCCAGCACCCCGCGCACGAGGTAGAGCTCCTGCAGTTCGGCGTCGGTGAGCCGGGCGACCGTGTAGCCGCCGCGCAGCTCGTGCTCCACCAGCCCCTGCCCGACCAGCGTCTTGAGCGACTCGCGGACCGGCACGATGCTCACGCCGAGCACCGCGGCCACCTCCTCCTGCGGGATGCGCATCCCGGGCGGCGCGTCGCCGGCCAGGATGACCCGCGTCATCTCGGCCAGCACGGCCGCCCCGCTGCGCTCGGTGCTGCCCAGCGCGGCGACGAACGGCACCGCCTCCTCCGAGACGGCGGGGGTCCGGCGGTACGGCGGGTGCACGCCGTGACGGTACGTCCGCGGTGTCGCCGCCGGAAGACGTCGGTGGCTGGGGCTAGCCTGCCGGCCATGGGTTGGGACGAGTTCCGCGGCGCACGGTTCGTCAACCGCGACATGTCCGGAGCCGAGTTCCGCGACGTGCTGCTGCGGGGGGCCCGGATGCGCGGGGTCGTGCTGGACGACACCGACATCGACGGCGCGATCGACGGCCTGCGGATCAACGGCGTCGAGGTCGCCCCGCTGGTGGAGGCCGAGCTCGACCGCCGCCACCCCGAGCGCGTCGCGCTGCGCCCGACGACGATCACCGGCGCGCGGGAGGCGTGGGCCGTGGTGGAGTCGTTCTGGGCGGCCACCACCGAGCGCGCGCTGGCCCTGCCCGAGGCCGACCTCCACCGTTCGGTCGACGACGAGTGGTCCCTGGTGCAGACCCTGCGGCACCTGGTGTTCGTCACCGACGCCTGGTTCTTCCACGCCGCGCTGGGGCAGCCGCACCCGTACCACCCGGCCGGCGTGGTCCCGGACTTCGTGCCGGAGATCGCGGCCCTGGGCATCGATCCGGCCGCCGCACCGTCGGCGCGGGAGGTGCTGGCGCTGCGCGCGGACCGGTTCCGCCGCGTCCGCGAGTTCCTCGACGGCGCCGACCAGGACGACCTCGACCGGGTCCGGGAGCCGAACCCGGTGCCCGGCTACCCCCCGAGCGCGCCGAGGTCGGCGCTGCAGTGCCTGCGCGTGGTGCTCTCCGAGGAGTGGGAGCACCACCGCTTCGCGGTGCGCGACCTCGACCGCATCACCGCGCGGGGGTGATCGATCACTCGGTGGGTGCACATCCGCGCGCCGTTCGCGTGGTCAGCCCGCAGATCCGAACGAGGGTGGTCAGGGCCGATCGGGTACAGCTGGGTGCCCGGGGGAACCGGTGCTCCCGACCGGGCGTTCTCCGGCCGTGCATCTGCTGGTCCGCTGGTTGCTGGCCCCGTTGGCTCGACTCCTGTACCGGCCGATCGTGCAGGGCGGGGAGAACGTCCCGCGACGCGGGCCGGTGATCATCGCCTCGAACCACCGGGCCGCCGTGGACACCGCGGTCATCGCGCTCACCGCCGGGCGCCCGGTCTCCTTCCTGGGCAAGGCGGAGTACTTCACCGGTCGCGGCCCCAAGGGCCGAGCGCTGGCCTCGTTCCTGTCCGCACTGGGCTACGTCCCGGTCGACCGGGCCAACGCCAAGGCCGGGCTGGCCGCGCTGGCCGCCGCCCGCGAGGTCCTCGACGGCGGCGGCGCCTTCGCCATCTACCCGGAGGGCACCCGCTCCCTCGACGGGCGGCTGCACCGCGGGCACACCGGCGTCGCCACGCTCGCGCTGGACACGGGGGCCGTGGTCGTGCCGGCCGCGCTGGTGGGCACCGAGCGGGTGCAGCCGGTCGGCACGAGGTTCCCGCGCATCCGCCGGGTCAGCGTGCGCTACGGCGCCCCGCTCGACTTCTCCCGCTACGACGGGCTGGCCGGCTCGTCGATGATCCGGCGCGCGGTCACCGACGAGATCATGGACGCCATCGCGGTGCTGTCCCAGCAGGAGTACGTCGACCGCTACCACCAGCGCCCGGCGGCGTAGAGCCTCCCGACCCGCCCCGGGAGCGGGCTCACGGGCGGACGAGCAGCCAGTCGGCGGTGTGCCGGTACCAGGTGCGCCGGGGCAGCGGGCGCGGGTGCTCGACGCCGTCGGCGACCACGGTGAACGGCCGCCCGCCCACCTGCACCGCCCGCCCCAGCGCCGAGCCCCGCCCCGCCCTGGCCTTGGGCGGCACCGGCCGGACCCGCCCGTCGGGCGCGCGGCCGCTCCACCCGGCGCGCACGGCGATGCCGTCGGGGCCGGGCACGACCACCAGCCGGCGGGTCGGCCCGCGCAGCACCAGCACCTCGTCGCAGTAGGACTCGCCGGTCAGGTCGCGCACCTCCCCGCGCCCCACCAGCACGCCGCCGCCGTCGTCGCGGACCAGCGGGACCGGACCGGCGGTGCCGGAGTCGGCGAGGTCGGCGCCCGCCCGCCCCGTCGGCAGGCCCCAGGCCCGCGTCGCGGGCGACGCGGCGGCCGGCAGGTAGGCGACCTCGATGTCGAGGCGCTCGGTGCGCAGCAGCCGCAGCAGCACCGCGGCGAGGTCGGCGTCGGTGCCGGCGACGGCGATCCGGCGGGGCTCGTACTCGGCCAGCACCGGGTCGACGTCCTCGCGGCCGGGACGCGCCGGCAGCCGGACCAGGGGCCGGGGACTACCGTTGTCGACGGCCGGCCCGGCGTCGGGGCAGGCCAGCAGCACCAATCGGGACATCGGATCGGCTACCCTCCCGCCGCGGTCGTGGGGGTCGCTGCGCCGTGCCCGGATGCAGGGCGAGCGAGTAGGACTGGAGTGTCACATGCCGGCGATCGTGCTTATCGGGGCCCAGTGGGGCGACGAGGGCAAGGGGAAGGCCACCGACATCCTGGGCAGCCAGGTGCAGTGGGTGGTCCGCTACCAGGGCGGCAACAACGCCGGCCACACCGTGGTGCTGCCCGACGGCCAGGACTTCGCCCTGCACCTCATCCCGTCGGGCATCCTCACGCCGGGCGTGCGCAACGTCATCGGCAACGGTGTGGTCGTCGACCCGGGGGTGCTGCTGGAGGAGCTGTCGAGCCTGGAGGCCCGCGGCGTCGACACCACCAGCCTGATGATCTCGGCCGACGCGCACTTGATCATGCCGTACCACGTGGCCATCGACAAGGTCACCGAGCGCTTCCTGGGCAAGGCCAAGATCGGCACGACCGGTCGCGGCATCGGCCCGGCCTACCAGGACAAGGTGTCCCGGGTGGGCGTGCGGGTGGCTGACGTGCTGGACGAGAAGATCCTGCACCAGAAGGTCGAGGCCGCCCTGGAGCTGAAGAACCAGATCCTGGTCAAGGTCTACAACCGGCGGGCGCTGGACGTCGACGAGGTCGTCGACACCGTCCTCGCCCACGGCCGCCGCTTCGTCGACCGCATCGCCGACACCCGCCTGCTGCTCAACCAGGCCCTGGAGTCGGGCGAGTCGGTGCTGCTGGAGGGCTCCCAGGGCACCCTGCTCGACGTCGACCACGGCACCTACCCCTTCGTGACCAGCTCGAACCCCACCGCCGGCGGCGCCGCCGTCGGCTCCGGCATCGGCCCGAACAAGATCACCCGCGTGATCGGGATCCTGAAGGCCTACACGACCCGGGTGGGTTCCGGCCCGTTCCCCACCGAGCTGCTCGACGCCATGGGCGAGCACCTGCGCAAGGCCGGCGGCGAGGTCGGCGTCACCACCGGCCGCCCCCGCCGCTGCGGCTGGTTCGACGCCGTGATCGGCCGCTACGCCACCCGCGTCAACGGCATCACCGACTTCTTCCTCACCAAGCTCGACGTCCTCTCCGGCCTCGAGCGGGTGCCGATCTGCGTGGGCTACGAGATCGACGGCCGCCGCGTCGACGAGATGCCGATGACCCAGACCGACGTCCACCACGCCGTCCCCGTGTACGAGGAGATGCCCGGCTGGTTCGAGGACCTCTCCCCCTACCGCGACTTCGACGAGCTCCCCACGGCGGCACGGGACTACGTGCACCGGATCGAGGAGCTGGTGAAGGCCCCCGTCAGCGCCATCGGCGTCGGCCCGGGGCGGGACCAGACCATCACCCGCGACGTGTGATCCGCACCAGCCGGGCGCAACGAGCGTCCCTCTCGTCCGGTTGAGCGGGACGAGAGTCGCTCTCGTCCGGCTGATGGCGTGTCCGGCGGGGTCTCGGGGCACCGCGCGCACCGTGTGGCCACCGCGCACATGTCGTGACGTGTGCGCGGTGGCGCGTAGGTGCGCGCGGTGGCGGCTGGTGTGCGCGGTGGGGCGGGAGTGCTCTCGTCCGCCGGATCAGTTGGCGCAGGCGCCCGTGTCGACCTCGCGGGTGAGGCTCGGGGCCGCCTGCACGGCGGGGGCCACTTGGGCGACGGTCAGGACGAAGCCGGTCTCCTGGTCGTCGAGGGCGGCGCCGAACACCACGCCGGTGACCTTGCCCTGGGGATCGATCATGGGGCCGCCGGAGTTGCCGGAGCGGACGACCGCGCGGATCGTGTAGACGTCGCGGGTGACCTCGCCGGTCTCGTAGATGTCGGGGCCGCGCAGGTTGATCTGCTGGCGGATCTTGCCCGCGGTGGCGGTGAACGGGCCGTCGAGGGGGTAGCCGACGACGATCGAGTCCTGGCCGGCCTGGGCGGGGGCGGTGTCGAACTCGAGGGGCTCCGCGGTGAGGTCGGGGACGCGCAGGACGGCGACGTCGACCTTGGGGTCGTACAGGACGACCTCGGCCTCCAGCTCGACGATCCGGCCGCGCCGGGTGATCTCGACGCCGGTCTCCTCGGTGCCCGCCACGACGTGGGCGTTGGTCATCACCAGCTCCGGGCCGATGACGAACCCGCTGCCCTCCAGCTGGCGGGAGCAGGACGGGGCCCGGCCGCGGATCTTCAGCACGCTGTCGGCGACGTCGGCCACCACGGTGCTCTCGGCGAGCGCGGCGATCGGCGGGCCGACCTCGGTGATCGGGGTCTCCACGAACGGGCTGGTGACGTCGGGGAAGCCGGAGTTGTTCAGCAGCGAGCGCAGCTCGCCGGGCAGCTGCCGGGCCGCCGAGGGCATCACCGAGTTGACCGCGGCGAGCACCTCGGAGCCTCGCACGCCCGCGGCGAGCGCCGGGAAGCTTGCCGAGGCCAGCGGGAGGGCCACCAGCCACGCGGCGACGACCACGGTGATGGCCTGCAGCACCGAGCCGAGGGTGGAGTCGATCCGCAGGCTGCGGTCGCCGCGGATGCGGTCGCGGATGCGGCGCCCGAAGTAGACGCCGGTGGTCTCGCCCAGCGCGACCAGCAGCACCACGATCGCCACGCTGAGCACGATCCGGGTGCTGGGGTTCTCCACGCCCGCGGCGAGCAGCGGGGCCAGCCGGACGCCGAGGATCGCACCGCCCAGCACGCCGACGAAGGACAGCAGCGCGACGGCCATGCCGTGGCGCCACCCGGACACGCCCGCGATCAGCGCCAGCGCGAGCACGATCACGTCGACCCAGCTCATCGCTCTCCTCCGCAGCGCCCGGACGGCACGTCACCCGAGCGCAGCGCTGAAGACCCGATCGCCTGCTCGTCCATCACACGGCCCCGGGTCGGTGCGGTTCACGCTGCCCGCCGTTCTGGCGAGAACGCGTCATCGCCGGGCACCCCGGAGGTCGGACGGGTCTCCGGTGGGGGCCCCTGGGCCCTCCGCGCTCATCGTTCGGTGTCCTCCTGCCGGCCGGACCGCGCCGCGGACCAGGCGTCCTCCAGGCCCAGCACCCGGGACCGGTCCCACGGGCGGGCCCATCCCCCCAGATCCAACAGGGCGGACAATAGGCCCCCCGTGAAGCCCCACACGAGCAGCCCCGCGACCAGGAACCCGTCGCCCGCCATCGCGGCGCCGAAGCGGATGCGCACCCGGTTGGCGGGGTCGGCGAGCTCGGTCAGCGGCACGCGCACGACGGCGGCGGTCTCGGCCGGGTCGACGGCGCGCACCGCGACGGGGTTGGCCCAGTGCGCGACGACGGGGGTGACCAGGAACCCGGACGGCGGCAGGTGCAGCCGGGGCAGCAGCGCCAGCGGCACGACGCCGTCGGGGGCGAGGCCGGTCTCCTCCTCGGCCTCGCGCAGGGCGGTGGCGACGGCGTCGGCGTCGCCGGGGTCGCGGCCGCCGCCGGGGAAGGCGACCTGGCCGGCGTGGTTGCGCAGGGTGCTGGCGCGCTCCACGAGCAGCACGTCGGGCCCGTGGCGCGGGTCCTCGGCGAAGGCGATCAGCACCGCGGCCCGGCGGGCCGTCGGCGGGGCCGGGACGCGGTGCGCGATGAGCCGCTCGGGGGTCAGGCCGTCGATGCCGTCGAGCACCGGGCGCAGCCAGGGCGGGGTCAGCTCGGGCCGCAGCGGGGCGGGCTCGCCGGGCGGGCGCAGGTGGGTGTGGTGGTGGCCGGCGAGGTCCCAGGCGGCGGCCTCGTCCCCGGGGTCCTCGTCCGCCTGCGCGGCCCCGCCCGCCGTCATCGCAGCGCCGCGACGGCGGCCGCGACCGCGTCGGCCGAGGCGAACGGCGTGGGCGGGTCGACGCGGGTGACGCCGCCGTCCGCGCCGACCAGGTAGGAGATCGGCAGGGCGGGCGGGATGTCGAGCGCGTCGCGCAGGGCGCCGTCGGGGTCGGTGACGGTGGGCAGGCGCACGTCGAGCTCGTCGAGGAGGGCGAGCGCGGCCCGCGGGTCGTCGCGGGCGTCGATGGCGAGCACCGCCACCGCGTCGGGGCGGGCGGCGTACTCGGCCAGCACGGGCAGCTCGTCGCGGCACGGCGCGCACCAGCTGGCCCACACGTTGATCAGGGCCGGGCGACCGGCCAGCCCGGCGCCCACGTCGACCTGCCCCGGGGCGCCGAGGCAGGGCACGGCGACCCCGGCCAGCGGACCGGACGCCGGGGCGCCGGTGGCGACCGGGCAGGCGTCCAGCCCGGCGGCGGCGCGGGCCGGGGCCAGCTCCGCGTCGGGTACGACGACGGTCGCGCGGTCGGTCGCGGGGGCGGCGGTGCCGGCCGGGGTCGAGCGGTCGGGGATGTCCCGCGGCCAGAGCGCGTACACGCCGAGGGCGACCAGCAGCACGACGACGACCGTGCTGATGACCTCCGCCCGGCGCGCGCCCTGCCGCGGGGCCGTCACGGGACGTCCCGCTCGGCGGCCGTGCGCGGCGCGGGCGCCGGGGCGTCGTCCTCGCTGAGCCCGACCATCTCCAGCAGGTGCGGCCGGGACGGCCCCTTGATGAGCTTGGCGGCCTGGATCGGGTCGGTGGGGCCGGTGCCGTAGGCGGGGCAGTCGGCGGCGAGCGTGCAGGCGCCGCAGGCCGGCTTCTTCGCGTGGCACACCCGGCGGCCGTGGAAGATCACCCGGTGCGACGTCATGGTCCAGTCGCGCTTGGGGACCAGTTCGCCGATGGCGTGCTCGACCTTGACCGGGTCCTCCAGGTCGGTCCAGCCCCAGCGCCGGACGAGCCGGCCGAAGTGCGTGTCGACGGTGATGCCGGGGACGTCGAACGCGTTGCCCAGGATCACATTGGCCGTCTTGCGGCCGATACCGGGCAGCTGGACGAGCTCGTCGAGGGTGTGCGGGAGGACGCCGTCGTGCCGCTCGACGACCGCGGCGCCCAGCCCGATCAGCGAGTTCGCCTTGTTCCGGAAGAAGCCGGTGGAGTGGATCATCTCCTCCAGCTCGGCCCGGTCGGCCCGGGCGTAGTCCAGCGCCGTCGGGTAGCGGGCGAACAGCGCCGGGGTGACGGCGTTGACGCCCTTGTCGGTGCTCTGCGCGGACAGGATCGTGGCCACGGCCAGTTCGAGCGGGGTGGTGAAGTCGAGCTCGCAGTGCGCGTCGGGGTGGGTGGCGACCAGGGTGCGCAGCATGCGGCCGACCCGGCGGGCGCGCCCCAGCGCGGGCTCGCCGTCGGCGACGCGCTTGGCGAGCCGGGCCGCGCTCCGCAGCGCGTCGGCGCCGCGGGTGGTGGGTGCGGCGGGTGAGGGGGTCACGCTCCGAGGGTACGGCGGCCCCCCGACGGTCCCGCCGGGCGCGCCCACCACCCGGTGGGAGCTGTGCGCGATGACCGCTCACCCACCGTGTCCGGGCTTTGTCACGATCGCGTCAAGGTCGGGCGCCACGCCGACCCCGCCCGCGTGCGGCCGGGCTCGGTGCGGGACCATCGCTGTCGACATGACTGCCTGGTTGTCCGTCCTCGTGCCGCTGCTGGTGATGTTCTTCGCGCTCGGAATGGAGCGGGTGGAGTCGAAGCTGCGGGAGTCGACCGTGCGCCCCGAGGAGCTCGAGGAGCTCCTGGAACGGCCGCGTCCGGACGAGGTCCGAGCCCTGTTCCGGCAGGGTACGGGCCGCGCCCTGGAGCTGTTCCGGCTGCGCTCGCGCGGCCAGCGGGGCAAGCGGGGAGTCCGCCGCAGCAAGGCCGCCTGAGCCTCACCGAAGTCACCCACCCTGTCCCTCGGAGGTGGGTCGCTCGGACGTGCCGACGAAACGACTCGCGTAGCGTCACGCAGGGTGGGTACAGCCCCTAGACTGGCGCGCCGGTGATCCGCCGCGGGGCAGCGGCCGGTATGAGGAGCGGTGCAGTGGACGAGGTTCTGATCCGAGCAGGGATATTCCAGGGTGTGGAGCCGTTCGCGGCCGATGCGTTGGCGCAGTCCCTCGAGCCCGCCGAGTTCCCCCGCGGCCACGTGATCTTCGCCGAGGGCGAGCCGGGCGACCGGCTCTACATCGTCGGCAGCGGCAAGGTGAAGATCGGCCGCAAGTCGCCCGACGGCCGGGAGAACCTGCTGATGGTGGCCGGGCCGTCGGACATGTTCGGCGAGCTGTCGATCTTCGATCCGGGACCGCGGACGTCGTCGGCGACGGCGGTCACCGAGGTCCGTACCTACACGATGGATCGGGCCGCCCTGCGCGAGTGGATCGGCAAGCGCCCGGAGATCGCCGAGCAGCTGCTGCGGGTGCTGGCCCGCAGGCTGCGCCGGACCAACAACATGCTGGCCGACCTGATCTTCACCGACGTGCCGGGCCGGGTGGCGAAGTCGCTGCTGCAGCTGGCCCGCCAGTTCGGGTCGCAGGAGTCCGGCCTGCTGCGGGTCACCCACGACCTGACCCAGGAGGAGATCGCCCAGCTGGTCGGCGCCTCCCGGGAGACGGTGAACAAGGCCCTGGCCGACTTCGCCCACCGCGGCTGGCTGCGGCTGGAGGGCAAGAGCGTGCTGATCCTGGAGCCCGAGCGGCTGGCCCGCCGGGCCAGGTAGCCGCTGGTTCACCCTGATGGGTGCTCTTCCGGCGCCTCCGCAGGGCGCTGCGCCGGGACAAGACCGGCCGAGCCCGGCGGTCCTGGCGAGGCGGAAGTCTCGGACATGGCGCCGTTCCCGCCGCGAAGAGGGCTGGCGGCCGTGATCGCCGTGATGGGTACGTGAACCGCACCAGCGCGGCTCACGTGCCCCAACTGGTGATCACCCCGACCGAACCCCGCCACACCGCGCCAGCGCGCCCGGCCCTGCCGGGCCGGCGGGGGTCGTGGCGGCCACCCCACCGAACAGAACCGATAAGAACTGGTACGCCCGTACCAGAATGTGCGAACCTGGACGGCGTGTCCGACACCTCGATCCGCGCGTACCGCACGGCCCTGACCACCCCCGGGGCCGGCGTGCCCGCGCTGTTCTCCGCGCTCGGCCGGCTGCCGATCGCGATGGTCGGGCTGGCGATGCTGCTGTACGTGCAGCAGGTCACGGGCTCCTTCGCGACGGCCGGACTGGTCGGGGCGGGCGCCCTGATCGGGGTCTCGGCCGGGTCGGTGCTGCAGGGACGGGTGATCGACAGGGTCGGGGCCACCCGGCCCCTCCTGGTGGCGTCGGCGCTGTTCGCGGTGGCCGTCTCCGGCCTGGTCGCCGCCGTGCAGGCCGGTCAGGGCGTGGCGCTGCTGGTGGTGCTCGCAGTCTTCAGCGGGGTCACCCAGCCGGCTGTCGAGGGTGCCGCGCGGGCGCTGTGGGGGCGGTTGATCCCGGCCGGCCCGATCCGCGACGCCGCCTACACCTACGAGGCGATCAGCCTGGAGGTGTTCTTCATCCTGGGCCCGGCGCTGGCCGCGCTGCTGGTCGCGTGGACGCCGTGGCCGGGCACCGGGGTGGTGGTCGCCGCCGCCGTCATGATCGCCGGCTCGGTCGGGTTCGCGCTGACCAGGGCCGTGCGCACCGAGCCGCTCCGGATCGCCGGCGACGGGCCGGCGCTCGGCCTGCTGGGCGCGCTGGCGCGCCCGGGGATGCGCACCGTGGCGCTGGCCTCGCTGGGCTTCGGCCTGGTGGTCGGCACCGTCGAGGTCGGCGTGCCCGCCGTCACCGCGGAGGCGGGCTCGGCCGCGCTGGGCGGCGTGCTGCTGTCGGCCTGGTCGGTGGCCTCCGTGCTGGCCGGCATCCTGTACTCGATGCGGCCCTGGCCGCGGCCCCTGCACCTGCGCATGCCCGTGCTGCTGGGGGTCTTCGCCGTGCTGGTCGCCGCGATGTCGCTGACCGGACCGCTGGGCTCGCTGGCCGCCCTGGTGGTGGCCATGGTCGCGGCGGGGGCGCTGATCACCCCGCAGGTGACGGCGCACTCCCTCGCCGTCGAGCTCGCCTCCCCGCCCGGCACCGCGGCCGAGGGCTTCGGCTGGGTCGTCACCGCGGCCACCCTGGGCCTGGCCGGGGGCCAGTCGGCGGGCGGCGCGGTCGTCGAGGCCGTCGGGCCGCCGGCGGCGTTCCTGGTCGGCGGGGCGGCCGGGCTGGTGGTCGCGGTGGTGCTCTGGGCCCGGCGGCACACGCTGGCCCCGCAGGCCGAGCCGGTGGCCGTCGGCTAGGTCCCCGCCGGGGGGTCAGCGGGGCGTGGACGCGTCCGGGCGGAAGGGCGCACCGTGGCCGGGGACGACCAGGGTGGCCAGGCCCAGCACCCGCTCGCGCTGCTCCCGCAGCTGGTCGCGGTCCACCGAGTACGGGTCGTCGGCCGGGCCGTCGGCGGTCCACCACAGGTGGGTCAGCGCGGCCACGTCGTCCGGCGTGCCGACGAGCGTGGTGAGGTCCTGCGGGGTGTGCCCCGGTGTGGCCAGCAGCCGGATGCCGGGCGAGATGCGCACGCCGTCGGCGGGGCGCGAGGTGAACACGTCGCCCTCGATCACGGACTGGAAGTCGTGCACCGGGACCACCGGGAACAGCGCGACGTTGAGGTTGTGGTCGAGGTGGTGGTGGCTGAGCACGATGTCGGTGACGTCCTCCGGGCGCACGCCGAGCTCGCGCAGCGGGGCGAGGATCTGCTCCCGGTCGGACACCATGCCGGGGTCGACGATCACCACCCGGTCCGCGTCGCGGACCAGGCTCACGGTGCCGGCGACGTGCGGGAGCTGGACGTAGCCCGCCACGAGGACGTCGAGGCGGGCGGTGCGCGCCAGGTCCTGCTCGGCGGCGCTGCTCGATCCGGTCATGGTGCCTCACGGGGCTCGGGGGTGGGTCGGGCCACCGTATCGGCTACCGGTCCCGCAGGTAGTCCAGCTGGGCCCGGACCGACAGCTCCGCCGCGCCCCACAGCGTCCGGTCGACGTCGACGTACACGACCTCGACCACCTCCCGGGCGGACGCCGCGGGCCCCAGGGTGGCCAGCGCCGCCCGGACCTGGTCGAGGCGCTGCTCGCGGTGGGCCAGGTAGTGCGCGGCGGCTTCGGCCGCGTCGGGCAGCTCGGGGCCGTGCCCGGGCAGCACGGCGGTGTCCGGGGGGAGGTCGGCCAGCCGCTGCAGCGAGTCCAGGTAGGGGCCCAGCGCACCGTCCGGGTGGGCGATGACGGTGGTGCCCCGACCCAGGATGGTGTCGCCGGTGAGCACCGAGTCCGCCTGACCGGGCCCGCTGAGCAGGAACGACAGCGAATCCGACGTGTGCCCCGGTGTGCTGATCACCCGCATCTCGACGCCCGCCGCGGCGATCGCGTCGCCGTCGCCCAGCGCCTCCGACCCGAGCACCAGCGACGGGTCCAGCGCCCGCACCGGCGCCCCGGTCAGCTCGGCGAACCGGCGGGCGCCCGCGGCGTGGTCGTGGTGGCGGTGGGTCAGCAGCACGATCGACACCGGCCCGGCCGCGGCGACCCGCTCCAGGTGCCCCGGGTCGTCCTCGCCCGGGTCGATGACGACGCAGTGCTCCTCGCCGGGCGCGCGCAGCACCCAGGTGTTGGTGCCCTCCAGCGTCATCGGCGACGGGTTGCGCTCCAGCAGCACCGAGGCCAGCGGCGTGACGCTGCGCAGCTCCTCGTAGGCCGGCGGGGTCACAGGGGGCCTCCTTCGGCGATCGGCATCCGGGCGGCGGGCATCCGGACCTCCGGCTGCTCGCCCACCTCCAGGACGATGTCGCCGCCGTCGCGGCGGGCCTGCGGGATGATCGCCCGGATCGTCCGGTCCGGCGCGGCCGCGAACAGCGACGCGCTGGTGGGGTGCTCGGCGATCTGCTCCAGCGTCCGGTACGTGGGCGCCATCAGCTGCATCCCGCCCCGCTCCCACTCCCGCAGCGCCTCGTCCGGGTGCCACCAGGTGGCCTCCACGGCCTCGGTGGTGTGCGCGTCGGCGCTCTGCCCCTCCGGCACCACCGCCACCAGGAACGCGGTGTCGTAGCGCCGCGGCGAGACGGGGGGCGTGATCCACCGCGCCCACGGCTGCAGCAGCTCCGCGCGCAGCAGCAGCCCGGTCTCGGCCAGCAGCTGGCCGAGCGTCCGGCGGTGCGCCACGAGGTCGGCGCGGCCGGCGCCGAGCAGCGTGACGTCGGCGTGTCCCGGCCCGGCCAGCAGCACCCCGCACTCCTCGAAGGTCTCCCGCACGGCCGCGCACACCAGCGAGCCGGCCAGCTCCGGGTCGCAGCCGAAGCGCTCGGAGAACCAGCGCGGGTCCGGGCCGCTCCACGCCGCCGGATCGGGCAGGTCGGTCGGGTCCACCGCGCCGCCGGGGAACACCGTCATCCCCCCGGCGAACGCCATCCCGGCGACCCGGCGCTGCAGGAAGACCTGCAGCGGCGAGCGGCCGGGCGCGGGCTCCGGCGCGTCCCGGACGAGGATCACGGTGGCGGCGGGACGCGGGACCACGGGTTCGGGCGGGTGATCGGAGGGCATCGTCGGACATTAACCCGGGACGCGGCGATCGGTACACGTCCGAGCCCCGCCGACGATCAGCCGGCGTCGGGCGGGGTGTCCTCGTCGGGCCCGGGCTCGGTGCCGCGCTTGCGGCGGGACGAGAACGGGTTGAGCCGCGAGCCGTGCCGGGTGGACCCGTTCGAGCCGTTGCGCTCGGGGCCGAAGCGGCCGGTGCCGGTGACCGCGCCGTTGGCGCCGGTGCCGTTCACCGCGGGGTCGCCGGGGCCGCTGCCGTTGCTCCGGGAGCCGTTGGCGGGGCCGTGGCCGTTCGAGTGGACGATGCGGTGGGCCGCGGTGCCCGCGCCCGGCGGGCCGCCGTTGCGGGGGACGGCGCCGTTCGCGCCGGTGCCGTCGACGGGGCGGTACGGGGGCGGCTCCGGGGGGCGGTCGTCGCCGCGGGGGACGCGCCCGCTGCGCAGCTCGGCCTGCAGCTTGGCCAGCAGGTCGAGGTCGGCCTCGCCGAGGCGGGCCAGCGACTCCGGGCGCAGCCCGAGGTTCGGGTCGACCTCGATGTCGACGGTGCGGTCGTCGGTGCGCTCGTCGGGCAGCTGGCGGGGGTGCTCGTCGGGGCGGGCTTCCTGGTCGCGGCTCGTCCCGGACGGCATCGGGATGGCCGGACGGGTCGGGGTCTGCGGCATACCGCCCGTGGTGGCAGGCGGCAGCGGGATCGGGATCGGGCCGCTGGCCGGGGGGATCGGGATGGCCCCGTTGGTGGGCGGCGCGGCGGGGTGCGACCCGGTGCCGGCCCCGGGCATCGGGATGGCGCCCGAGCGCGGCGGCGCCGGGTGGGCGCCGGTGTCGGCCGCGGGGAGCGGGATGGCGCCCGAGCCCGGCCCGTCGACCTCGGCCGGCGCGTCGTCGGCCGAGTCGCCGGACGGGCCGGTGTCGACGGGCTCGTCGGGGGTGCGCAGGTAGCGGTGCCGGGCGGAGCGGCGCCCGATCGGCCGCGGCGGGGAGATCTCCCGCTCCGGCTCCGCGGCGGGGCGCTCGCCGTTCGGGGCGCCGTCGGACGGCATCGCCCACGCGCCGGACAGCCAATCGCCCGACCAGCTCTCGTCGGTGGGCCGGCCGTCGTCGGACGGGCGCCCGTCGGGGGTGGCGCCGACCAGGCCGATCGGGCCGGTGAGCGGGGGTGTCCGGTCCAGCAGCGGCGGCATCAGCGGGCGGCTGAGCGGGTCCTGCAGGGGGTCGAAGTCGTCCTCGCCGGTGCCGTCGTGGCCGTTGCGGTCGACCGGGGACAGCGGGGGGCGGCCGTTGGTGCCGCGGCGCAGCAGCGGGATGGGCGTGGGGCCGGTCAGCGAGGTGCGGTTGATCGGGGTCACCGGGGCGGGCAGGACGCGCGGCTTGGGCCGGGGCGCGGGGCGCGGCTCGGGGTCGCCGGACTCGGGCGGCGTGGCGCGGTGGGCGGCGCGGCGGGACCGGCCGAACTCCTCGGGGCGGAAGTCGCCGTCGTCGGCGTGGGTCTCGTCGAAGAGCGTGGGCACCGCGGTCAGCCGGGCGCGCTGCGCCTCCTCCTCGGCCTCGACGCGGGCGGCCGAGTCGTCGCGGTCGTCGCGCTCGGAGCGGGGCGGGGTCGGCGTCGGCGAGTCGAACAGCGGGGTGTCGGAGTTCGAGGCCCCGAACGGGGGCGCGGCCGAGATCGGCTGGGTGACCTCGTTGAGCCGGTGCGCGGCGCGGTCGCCGCCGGAGCCGGGCTCGGCGTCGGGCTCCCGCTGCTCGCCGCGGCGCTTGCGGGTGGGCAGGGCGGGCACCGCGACCGTCGACTCGACCACGCGCGGCTCGGCGGTGCGCGGCTCGGGGGCGCGCTCCTCGGGAGCGTGCTCCTCGGCGGGCGCCGGCGGGCGGCGGTCGAGCCGGAGCTGGCGGGCGCTGCGCAGCGCCTCGGCGTGGTAGGCCGGGACGGTGTCGCCGACGGTCAGGACCTCGACCGAGCAGATGACGCCGGAGCGCTGCAGCGCGACGGCGAGCTGGTAGGCGAGCATGTCGGGGCGGCGGGTGCCCGGCTCCACCTCGACGACCAGCACCGGGTGCGGCAGCGGCCCGGGCGCCGAACCCGCCGCCGTGCGCCGGTGGGTGAGCAGGACGCGGCAGCCCTCCAGCTGCCGGGCCGGCATGGTGACCAGCACCGTCGCCACCGGGCCCGCGAGGGACTCCTCGGCGGCGAAGCGGTGCTCGGTGGCGTCCTCCGCGGCCGCGGGGAGCAGCGCGGCGTCGACGTCGAGCTCGATGCGGGCCGCGCGGGCCAGCTCGACCAGCCGCCCGCGCACGGTGGGCGGCAGGGCCACCCGGTCGGCGGCGAGGCTGGCGGTCAGCATCTCCACGGCGTGCGCGTCCTCGCCCACCGCGACCAGCTCGCGCACCCAGCCGAGCAGGTCGTCGTCGACCCGGCCGGCCAGGGCCAGGAGCAGGTCGTGCGTCGCGTTCCGGGACGTGGTCTCCACCGGGCCCTCCCCTCCGGACTAGCCGTCGTGCCCGACGGGCACGGGCGCCCGCCAGAGTCTGCTCGACTCGATGATGACTGCCCGGTGGTAGGGCGGTAGCTCACCGTGCGACGGAAGCACCTCCACGCACGGTGTGCGGTCGCCGTGGGCCCGCAGGACGCGTTGAAGGGTCCCGGTGAGCGTCCACGGCCGCTCACCGCCGAGCACGGCGACGACACGCTGCTCCCGGCGACCGCCCACCCGCCACGCCTGGTGCAGCGCGACGCAGCCCGGGTGGCCGCGGACGACGGCCAGCACGCTCAGCGCGGCCGTGTCCAGGCCGTCGTCCGAGGTCCGGAAGCCGGTCGTGACCTCGTCGGACGGGTCGGTGGGCAGCACCGCGTCGAGGAGGTGCCGGGAGGCGTGCCACGCACCGACCGACCGTTCGAGCAGCTCGCGCTCGTCGTCGGTGAGTCCGACGCGGTGGCGCAGCAGCTCGCGGGGCAGGGTGGCGCCGAGCGCGTCGGCGCTGCCCGCGGCCAGCCAGTCGCGCATCCGCCAGAGCAGGTCGTCGGGCAGCCGTCCGGCCAGCCGGACGAGCAGCTCGTGGCACGCCTGCTCCGGCGGGGCGGTCACGGGCCGGCCACCTCCACGACGAGCTCGACCTCCACGGGCACCCCGCGGGGCAGCTCGGCCACCCCGACCGCGGAGCGGGCGTGCCCCCCGGCCTCGCCGAAGATCTCGGCGAGCACGTCGGAGGCGCCGTTGACCACCTCGGGCTGGTCGGTGAACCCGGGCGCGGAGGCGACGAAGCCGACGACCTTCACGACGCCGGTGACGTTGTCGATGCCGACCAGGGCGTCGACGGCGGCCAGCGCGTTGAGGGCGCAGATGCGGGCCAGCCGCTGCGCCTCCTCGGTGCTGATCTCGGCGCCGACCTTGCCGAAGGCGGCGAGCTTGCCGTCGACGAACGGGACCTGCCCGGCGGTGAAGACCAGGTCGCCGGTGCGCCTGGCCGGCACGTAGGAGCCTGCGGGGGCGCTGACCTGCGGCAGCGTGATGCCCAGCTCGCGCAGGCGCTCGCTCGGGCCGGCCATCAGCCCTGCACCGGGCGCTTGAACCAGGCCACCAGCTGCTCGGGGTTGAGGCCCGTGGTGACCTGGACCAGCTCCCAGCCGTCCCGGCCGAAGTTGTTCAGGATCGCCTGGGTGTTGTGGATCAGGACGGGAGCGGTGAGGTACTCCCACCTCTGGACTGTGCCGGCGCTCATGAGCCGCGACTGTAGCCAGCGCCTCATCCCGCTCGGGCGGCCGGTCGGGCCGATGCTCCGTAGCCTGGGATCGTGACTCCCATCGGTTGGCCAGCGGCGTTGTCGGCCGCGCGCCTGCACGTCGTGACCGGCAAGGGGGGAACCGGCAAGTCCACGGTCGCCGCGGCGCTGGCGCTGGCCCTGGCCACGGACGGCCGGCGCACCCTGCTCGTCGAGGTGGAGGGCCGCCAGGGCATCGCCCAGCTGTTCGACAGCCCGCCCCTGCCCTACGAGGAGCGCAAGATCGCGGTCGCCCCGGGTGGCGGCGAGGTCAGGGCGCTCGCGGTGGACGCCGAGGCGGCCCTGCTGGAGTACTTCGAGCTGTTCTACCGGCTGGGCATGGCCGGGCGGACGCTGCGCCGGATGGGCGCCATCGAGTTCGCCACCACGCTGGCCCCCGGCCTGCGCGACGTGCTGCTCACCGGCAAGGTCAAGGAGTGCGTCAACCGCACCGGGCCCGACGGGCGCCCCGCCTACGACGCCGTCGTGCTCGACGCACCCCCCACCGGACGGGTGGTCAGCTTCCTCGACGTCACCAAGGCCATGGCCGACCTGGCCCGCAGCGGGCCGATCCACAGCCAGGCCGAGGGCGTCGTCCAGGTGCTGCACTCCCCGCTCACCGTGGTCCACCTGGTGACGCTGCTGGAGGAGCTGCCGGTGACCGAGACCCTGGAGACCGTCGACGAGCTGGTCGCGGCCGACCTGCGGCCGGGGGCGCTGATCGTCAACCGGGTCCGCCCGCAGTGGCTGCCCGACCGCTCGGTCGCGGCGGCGGCCAACGGCCGGGTCGACGCCGAGCGCATCCGGGCCGGGCTGTCCTCGGCCGGGGTCGACCTGCCCCCCGACGTCATCGACGGCCTGGTCGCGGAGACCGTGGAGCACGCCGTCCGGGTGAACGCCGAGTCCACGGCGCTGCACCGGCTGGCCGAGGGGGGCGAGCACCCCCGCCTGGAGCTGCCGCAGCTGGTCGACGGCGTCGACCTGGGCTCCCTCTACGACCTGGCGGCCGCGCTCGTCGAGCAGGGCGTCGGCGGGCGGGCGCTGAGCGGGGCAGGCGCATGACCCCGACCCTGGACGTCGACGCCCTCATCGACGACCCGCGGACCCGGGTGATCGTGTGCTGCGGATCCGGTGGGGTCGGCAAGACCACCACGTCCGCGGCGCTGGCCGTGCGGGCCGCCGAGCGCGGGCGGCGCACCGTGGTGCTCACCATCGACCCGGCGCGCCGGCTGGCGCAGGCGCTGGGCCTGGAGGCGCTGGAGAACGAGCCCGGTCGCGTCGCCGACGTCACCACGGCGCCCGGCGGCGAGCTGCACGCGATGATGCTGGACATGCGCCGCACCTTCGACGAGATGGTGCAGACGCACTCCACGCCGGAGCGGGCCGATGCCATCCTGGCCAACCCCTTCTACCAGACGATCTCCTCGTCGTTCTCCGGGACGCAGGAGTACATGGCGATGGAGAAGCTGGGCCAGCTGGCCGCCACCGGGCAGTGGGACCTGATCGTGGTCGACACCCCGCCGTCGCGGTCGGCGCTGGACTTCCTCGACGCCCCGCAGCGGATGTCGAACTTCCTCGACGGCCGGATGATCCGGCTGCTCTCGGCGCCGGCGCGGGCCGGTGGCCGCGGGCTGCGCAAGATCGTCAGTGCCGGGTTCGGGCTGTTCGCGAAGGCCGTCTCGACGATCCTGGGCGGCCAGATGCTGGCCGACGCCTCGGCGTTCGTGCAGGCCTTCGACACGATGTTCGGCGGCTTCCGGGAGCGCGCCGAGGCCACCTACGCGCTGCTGCGCTCGCCGGGCACGGCGTTCCTGGTGGTGGCCGCGCCGGAGCCGGACGCGCTCCGCGAGGCGGCGTACTTCGTCGACCGGCTCTCCGCCGAGGGGATGCCGCTGGCCGGGCTGGTGCTCAACCGGACCCACCCGGTGCTGGCGCCGCTGTCGGCCACCCGGGCCCGCGGGGTGGCGGAGAACGTGCGCGGCGCGCCGCTGGCCGCCGCCGTGCTGCGGCTGCACGCCGACCGGGTCGACCTGGCCGAGCGGGAGGAGCGGTTGCTCACCCGGTTCACCGGGGCGCACCGCGAGGTGGCGGTGACCAGGGTGCCGGTGGTGTCCGGGGCCGTCGCCGACCTGGACGGGCTGCGCGAGATCGGGGCCCGGCTGGCCGCCGACGGCGACACCGGGCGGGCGGCGGCCGGGCGGCTGCGCCCCGCGCGCTGAGCCGACCCGGTCACGGCCGGGGCGCGTCGGCGGTCTCGCGGCGGAAGTGCACCGTGCGGGCGTCGGTCAGCAGGTCCATCCAGTTGTCGACGTCCGGGCGGCGCCGCAGCAGGGCCCGGCGCTCGCGCTCGGTCATCCCGCCCCACACGCCGAACTCGATGCCCTCGTCGAGGGCGTGCGCCAGGCACTCGGTGCGCACCGGGCAGGTGCGGCAGAACAGCTTCGCCTCGCGCTGCTGGGCGCCGACGACGAAGAGGTCCTCCGCGTCGGTCGTGCCGCACTTCGCCGCGCCCCGCCAGTTCCACTGCTCGGTCATGGTCGCCTCCGTCGCTCGCGCTGGTCCGGGCCGGTCGCGGGTCGGGGGTCAGGGACCCCGGCTGACCGGCACAGATCGATTCTGGGAGCGGACCGGGCGAGGAGGAACCGAGCAAAAATACTCAACCGGGCCCGCGGGGCGGACCTGACGGAGGGGTGACAGGCCGCCGCGTAGGCTGGTCATCCGTGAGGTCCCCAGGTGCCCCCCGATCGATCGCGACGCTCCTCGGGCTGTGCGTCCTGGCCGGAGTGCTGCTGGCCGGGATGGTGTTCCCGGCCGCGGCGGGCGTCGGCCTGGTGGCCAGCGACGCTGGCGACAGCGTGCAGGCCGTCTCCACCGACCTGCTCGACGGTCCGCTCCCGCAGACCACGGTCGTCACCGACAGCGCGGGCACCCCGATCGCCCGGTTCTTCGAGCCCAACCAGAACCGCGTCGCGGTGCGCCCCGACCAGATCTCCCCGGCGATGAAGGCGGCCATGGTCGCCATCGAGGACCGCCGCTTCTACCAGCACCAGGGCGTGGACTGGCAGGGCACGATCCGGGCGGTCGTCACCAACCAGGTCTCCGGCGACATCCAGCAGGGCGCCTCCACGCTGACCCAGCAGTACGTCAAGAACTACATGCTCTACGTGGCCGCGGAGACCGAGACCGAGCGGCTCAAGGCCACCGAGCAGACGCCGGCGCGCAAGCTCAAGGAGGCCCAGATCGCCCTCCAGCTCGAGCAGCAGCTCGGCAAGGAGGAGATCCTCACCCGCTACCTGAACATCGTCTCGTTCGGCAACGGGGCCTCCGGGATCTCGTCGGCGGCGCGCACCTACTTCGGCACCACCCCCGACCAGCTCACCGTGCCGCAGGCCGCGCTGCTGGCCGGCAACGTGCGCAACCCCAGCGCGACCGACCCGGTGAACAACCCGGAGGAGGCGACGGTCCGGCGCAACGTCGTCATCCAGCAGATGCGCGACCAGCAGATGATCGACGAGGCGCAGGCGCAGGAGGCGCTGGACTCCCCGCTGGGCATCCTCAGCCCGCTCAACGTCCAGCCGGCCGGCTGCATCGGCGCGGGCGACGCCGGGTTCTTCTGCCGCTACGTGGAGACCTACCTGGCCGGCGCCGGGTTCTCCAGCGAGCAGATCAACCGCGGCGGCTACACGATCAAGACCACGCTCGACCCGAGCGCGATGCAGAAGATGAAGGCCGCGCTGGACGCCGAGGTCCCGCCGGACCAGCCCAACGTGGCCGACGTGATGTCGCTGGTGCAGCCGGGCAAGGACAAGCACCGCGTGCTGGCGATGGGGTCGAGCCGGGTCTTCGGCCTGGACGGCGAGAAGCTGGAGACCAGCTACGGGCTGCCCTACGAGCCGGTCCCGCTGGGCGCGGGCTCGACCTACAAGGTGTTCACCGCGGCCACCGCCCTGGAGAAGGGGCTGGGCATCAACTACCAGCTCACGGTGCCGCCGTCGGGCTACGCCTCGCCGATCTACACCGACGGCGGCGGGCGGCCGCTGCCGGTGCAGAACTCCAGCAACTACTCCGAGCGCATGACCATCACCGACGCGCTCGCGCAGTCGCCGAACACCGCGTTCATCAAGCTGATGGAGTTCACCGGCGTGCCGGACGTGGTGGACATGGCGGTGCGGCTGGGCATGCGCTCGTTGGCCACCACGCCGTTCAAGGACCCGAACACCGGCCGCAACACCGACCGTTCCATCGCCGAGGTCACCAAGGCGCAGAAGCAGGCCTCCTTCACCCTCGGCGTGAGCCCGACCAGCGTGCTGGAGCTCGCCAACGTGGGCGCCACGCTGGCCAGCGAGGGCATGTGGTGCCCGCCCAGCCCGATCGAGTCGATCACCGACCCGGCCGGGAACCCGGTGGCGGTCACCGAGGCGCCGTGCGAGCAGGTCGTCGACCCGGGCCTGGCCAACACGCTGCTCACCGGCATGAGCAAGGACGACCTCCCCGGCGGGACGGCGGCCAGGGCGGCAGGCGAGGTCGGCTGGAACCGCCCGATGGCCGGCAAGACCGGCACCACCCAGCAGCACAAGTCGGCGGCGTTCCTGGGGATCGTGCCGCAGGCGTCGGGGGCGGTCATCGCGTTCGACAACTCCAACGCCCCGAAGCCGCTCTGCGACGGCGCCGGCGCTCCCTACGCCTGCCGGTCGGGCAACATCTTCGGCGGCAAGACCCCGGCCGAGACCTGGTACGGCACCATGACGGCCTACCTGGAGGGCCAGCCGGTGCTGCCGCTGCCCCCGACCGACCCGCGCTACCTGGAGGGCGGCGCCGAGTCCCGGGTGCCCGACGTGGTCGGTCGCGGCCAGAACGACGCCCGCTCGACCCTGGAAGGGGCGGGCTGGGCGGTCACCACGCGCACCGTCGACAACGCGGCGGCCAAGGGCACCGTGGTCGGGCAGAGCCCGCGCGGCACCGCGCTGCCCGGCGAGACCATCGTGCTGAGCATCAGCAGCGGGTCGGTCCCGCCGCCCCCGCCCGCCCCGGGCGGCGGCGAGGCGGGAGGCGACCCGGGCGCTGACGGCGGCGACGGTGGGGACGGCGGCGATGGCGGAGACGGTGGCGACGGCGGCGACGGCGACGGAGGTGGGGACGGCGGGGACGGTGGCGACGGTGGCGACGGCTGAGGTCCGCCGTCCCCTGTCCGGGTCCACCGCCGGATCGGGGCCGCGTCGGGCCGGGCGCCGGCCCCGGCGTCGGCCTACCATTCGGCGCCATGACCCAGCGTCTCCGCGGATCAGGGCACGCCGGTGACGCCGGCGTGTCCCCCGACGGGGCCGCCTCCGCCGGTCGCCCCCCGGCCGGCACCTGGCCGGGCATCGCGTCCGCACCCGTCGTGGGTGCGCTGACCGGCTGGCTGAGCCGCCTCGGCGGCAGCCTGCGCCATCCCGATCCGGCCGCCGCGGCGCCGTCGGCTCCCGGTGGCATGACGGTCGCCGACCTGGTCTCGGCGCGCGGCCTGACCGGCGCGCCCCCGACCTCCGACGCCGTCGACCCGTCCCCGGACGAACCCCCGGGGGAGCCCTCCGCCGAGCCCCTCGCCGAGACCGCCTCCGAGCCCGCCAGGCCCGCGCCGGAACCGGTCGACGTGGAGGCCGGTGCGGCCGCACCCGACCCCCGGCCCGACCACGACGAGCCGATCCCCGCCGCCGGAGCGGGCGACCCTCCCGACCCGGGGCCATCGGCGTCGCTCCCGCAGCCGGCCGACCCCGAGGTGCTCGCCCCGCCGTGGGCGCGGGTCGCCGCGACCGCGGCCGACGTCGAGGAGCCGGCCGTCGAGCCCGCCGCCGACGCCGGGGTGGAGCCCGTCACCGAGGTCCCCGAGATCGACCCGGCCGCGGCCACCGACCGGCTGCGCCTGCTGCCGCGCGCCGTCATCGCGTCCGCGCCGGAACCGCGCCGCCCGGTCCCGTCCCCGACGCCGCCCGCGACCCCGCAGCCGATCCCGCCACCCGCGGTCCGCCCGCCGACGCGGTTCTCGGTGCCTCCCCGCCCGACCGTCGTCGACGACCTGTCGATCACCGGCCTGACCCGGCGCTCCCGCGGCCGGTGGGGCTCGCGGCTGTTCGCCGTGTTCTTCGTCGTGGTCTACCTGGTGATCCTGCTGGAGCTGATCTACTCGTTGCTGCACCCCGTCTACCGGTGAGTCCGGACCCGGCTGAGACGGCGCTGAGCACCACGGGCGCCACCTGGGGGGACGGCTCCACTAGCCTGATCCGCAGCGGGGTATCCCCGATGCGAGTAGGGCCGGCCGGTCCCACCCCCGACCGGCGCAGCGCCCGCCGAGGGAGGTGACCGGCGATCGAGTCCGTCGACCGTCCGGCCGACCGCCCCGGCGAGGCCACCCCGGGCGTCGGCCCCGCCCCGCCCGCGCTCGGCGCCCCCACCGCGCACCGGGTGCGCAGCGTGCTGGCCATCCCCGCGTTCCGCAGGCTCTGGCTGGTCACCTCGGTCGCCGCCACCTGCGACTGGCTCAGCCTGCTGGCGCTGTCCGCGCTGGCCACCCAGCTCACCGAGGGCTACCAGGCGCAGAGCTTCGCGCTCGGCGGAGTCGTGGCCACCAAGCTGCTGCCGGCGCTGGTGCTCGGGCCGCTGGCCGGGGCGCTGGCCGACAAGCTCGACCGGCGCCACGTCATGGTCGTCTGCGACCTGCTGCGCTTCGGGCTGTTCGTGTCGATCCCGCTGGTCGGCTCGCTGTGGTGGCTGTTCGTGGCCACCTTCCTCATCGAGATCTGCGCGCTGTTCTGGATCCCGTCCAAGGACGCGTCGGTGCCCAACCTGCTGCGCCGGCCCGACCAGATCGAGACGGCCAACCAGCTGGCGCTGGTGATGACCTACGGCGTCGCCGTCGTCACCGCGTCCGGGCTGTTCACGCTGTTCGCCGGGGCCGGGACGTGGATCGGCGGCGACGGCGGCGCACTGCCCACGGTGATGTTCACCCTGGTGCTGAGCGGCGTCGCCTACCTGGTCACCGCACTGACCGTCTGGTTCGGCATCCGGGAGATCTCCGGGCGGCGGGCCGGCGGGGAGCGCGCGCCCACCCCCGGGGTCGTCACCATGATCCGCGACGGGGCCGCGTTCGTGGTGCGCACCCCGCTCATCCGCGGCCTGGTCGTGGGCATCATCGGCGCGTTCGCCGCCGGCGGCACGGTGATCGGCTCGGCCACCCTCTACGCGGCCAACCTGGGCGGGGGCAACGCCGCCTACGGCATCCTGTTCGCCTCGGTGTTCGTCGGCCTCGGGATCGGCATGGGTCTGGCCCCCCGGATGGCCCGCCGAGTGCCGCACAACCGGCTGTTCGGGGCCGCGATCGTGGCCGCGGGCGTGGCCCTCGTGCTGGTCGCGCTGGCGCCGCACCTGTTCGTGGCCATCGCGGCGGTGATGCTGGTCGGCGGCTTCGCCGGCATCGCGTTCCTGACCGGCCTGACGATCATCGGTTCGCAGGTCGCCGACGAGATCCGCGGCCGGATCGTGGCGTTCGTGCAGTCGATCGTGCGGCTCACCCTGCTCGGGTCGATGGCGCTGGTGCCGCTGCTGGTCGGGCTGGTCGCCGCGCGCAGCGTCGACGTGCTGGGCCTCAGCCTGGTGATCGACGGCACCCGGGTGGTGATGCTGGCCGGTGGGGCGGTCGCGGCCTGCGTCGGCATCCTCGCCTACCGCCAGATGGACGACCGCAGCACCGAGCCCATGCTGCGCGACCTGGTCGCCGCCGTGCGCCGCGGCGAGCCGCGGTCCGGTCCCGGCCTGCTGGTCGCGGTGGAGGGCGGCCCGGCCGAGGAGACCGCCGAGCAGGCGGCCCGGCTCGCCGAGGGCCTGCGCGCGGCCGGCTACACCGTCGTCGTCCCGGAGGGCAGCGAGCGCGACCGGGAGCGCTGGGTCGCCGCCACCCGGGGGGCGGCGCTGTCGGGGCTGCGGGCCAAGATGCTCGCGGCGGCCGCGATCCGCGCGGACGAGGTGGAGCGGGTGATCCGCCCCGCGCTGGAAGGAGGGGCGGTCGTGGTGGTCGACCGGTTCCTGGCCAGTCCCCTGGTGGAGTTCGGCGTGGTCGCCGACCGCGCCCACTCCGAGCTCGAGCCGGCCGAGCTCGACAGCCTCGCCCTGTGGGCGACCAACCGGCTGCGCCCCGACGTCTCGGTGCTGCTCGACCGGCCCCCGAGCGGCGCGATGCCGCCGCCCGGCGGGGTCGTCGGCGAGGAGCACCTGCGGGTGCGCCGGCTGCTCACCCGGATGGCCGCCGCCGAGCCCGCCCGCTACCTCGTGGTCGACACCGACGGCGAGCCCGACGAGGTCGCCGCCCGGGTCCTGGAGGTGCTGCTGCCGGTCATGCCCGAGCGCGACGCCACCGGCGGAGCGGGTCCCGTCCCGCCGCCCGACCAGCCCACCGACCGGGTGGGCGCGCCGTGACCGCCGGGGGCGCCTGGGCCGAGGTCGTCGGCCAGCCCGACGCGGTCGAGGAGCTGAGCCGGGCCGCGGCCGATCCCACCGCGATGACCCACGCCTGGCTGTTCACCGGCCCGCCCGGGTCGGGCCGGTCGGTGGCCGCGCGCGCGTTCGCCGCCGCGCTGCAGTGCCCCGATCACGGCTGTGGCCACTGCACCGCCTGCCACACGGTGCTCAGCGGCACCCACTCCGACGTGCGCGAGGTCGTCCCGGAAGGGCTGTCGATCAGCGTGTCGGAGATGCGCGCGCTGGTCCAGCTGGCCGCTCGTCGCCCGGCCACCGCCCCGCACCAGATCCTGATCATCACCGACGCCGACCGGCTCACCGAGGGCGCGGCCAACGCCCTGCTCAAGGCGGTGGAGGAGCCCCCGGAGCGCACCGTCTTCCTGCTCTGCGCGCCGTCGGACCACCCCGACGACGTGCCCATCACCATCCGCTCCCGGTGCCGCGTCGTGCCGCTGCGCACGCCGTCGGGCGAGTCCATCGCCCAGGTCCTGACCGAGCGCGACGGCGTCCCGTCCGACATGGCCGCGTGGGCGGCGTCGGTGTCCGGTGGGCACGTCGGGCGGGCCCGGCACCTCGCCCGCGACCCGGAGGTCCGCAAGCACCGCGAGGCCGTGCTCGCCATGCCGCTGCGGATGCGCGGGCTGGGCGATGCGTTCTCCTTCGCGGGCGACCTCGTCCGCACGGCGAAGGCCGAGGCCACCACCATGAGCGAGACGCGCGACCTCGCCGAGCGCGAGGAGATGGCGGTCGCGATGGGCGCGGGCGGCGTCGGCAAGGGCGTGGCCGCCGCGGCCCGCGGCGCCCGGGCCGCCGAGCGGGAGCTGGAGCGGCGGCAGAAGTCGCGCAACACCCGCACCCAGCGCGACGCCATCGACCGCGCCCTGGTCGACCTCGCGAGCTTCTTCCGCGATGCGCTGGTCGTCGGCAGCGGCGCCGACGTGCCGCTGACCAACCCCGACCGCGAGGCCGAGGTGCGCCGCGCGGCCACCGAGTGGCCCGCGGAGTCGGTGCTGCGCAGGCTGGAGGCCGTGCTGGCCTGCCGCACGGCGCTCGACCAGAACGTCAAGCCGGAGATCGCCGTCGAGGCGATGATGACGGTGCTGCAGCGCGGTTAGCGGTGGTCAGGAGGTGTGCCGGTGGACCTCGCCGGCCACCCCGCCTCAGCCGACGGCGTCGACCAGCGGGAACGTGACGCCGGTGAGCTCCGCTGCGCGCGGCGGTGGCCGGAGCGGGGGACGACTTCGCGCCGCGCCTGCGGGCCACCGTGGCGGCCTACATCCGCTTCGCCACCGAGGACGCGGCGCTGCTGGAGGTGATGTTCACCGGCAAGCACCGCCCGGGCGCCGAGCGGCTGGTGGCCGCGGCGGTCCCCGCGTTCACGCTGATGCAGGACCTGGTCGCCGAGGGGCAGGCGGCGGGGGAGCTCGTCGCGGGCGACCCGGAGCGGGTGGGCACCGTCCTGTTCGCGACGATGCAGGGCATCGCCACGTTCATCAACAGCGACATGGTCGCCCCGGACCTGCTCGACGATCTCGTGGAGACCGCGGTCGCGCAGTTCGCCCGGGGACCGCGCCCGGCCTGACCGCCCCGGCTCACGGCTTCCGGAAGAAGATCATCGGGTTGTCGCCCGGCCCGCGCACCGGGGCCAGCCCCAGCTCCTCGCGCAGCGCGGTGAGCTCGTCGTAGACGGCCCGCGCCCGGGCCCTGGCCGGCGTGAAGTACGGGGTGCCCCGCTCGGCCAGCCAGCCCAGCACCACCTTGCCCTCGTGGAAGGGCAGCGGGAACCGGTAGTGGAAGACGTCGTGCACGCTCGTCGGGACGCCCTCCGGCACGCGCGGGAACAGCTCGGCGAGGTACCAGCGGGCGAACCGGGCGCTGTGCGCGGCGTCGACGAACAGGTAGCCCGTGTCGGCCGGGACCTGGTCCAGGTTCTGCCGGACGTCGCCGCGGACGAACGTCCAGCGGCCCTCGGCCAGGTCGCGCGGCACGTTGCGCAGCGCGTTGTCGACGATGTCGAAGCTGAACAGGTGCCCGGAGCCGGTGTCGCGCAGCGCGCTGAGGATCCACGACGTCGACCAGCCGTGGAACGTGCCGATCTCGACGACCGCCGCCGGCCGGGTGGCCCGCAGCAGCAGGTAGGTGATCTCCGCTTCGAGGTCGTCGAGCTGCGGGGTCATCGCCCCGCGGCCGGACTCGGCGAACTCGCGTTGCGCCTTGCCCACGGCGGCCAGGTCGTCGGCGTGCTCGCGGTAGAGGTCGCGGACGTACGCCAGGTCGATGGGCCGGGCCGGGGCGGGGGCGTCCATGCGGGCCGACTGTAGCCGCTACCGGCGACGACGACGCCCCGGCTCGCGATGCCGCTCACGGCAGGATCGCGGCGAGCCGGCTCGCGAACTGGGGGCTGATCGGGGGCCACGCCCACGCCATCACCAGCTGCACGGCGGCGACCGCGGCGAGCGCGCCCAGCACGCGCCGGCCGGTGCCGCGCGGGATCGACGTCAGCGCGACCAGGGTGAACAGCAGGTAGCCGGTCACCGGGGTGGACCGCAGCCCGATCCACACCGCGACCACCGAGGCCAGCACCGACACCAGGTAGCCGACCAGGGCGAGCGGCGCGCGCACGGCGTACAGGATGCCTACGGCGACGAACAGCGGGACGTGCAGCAGGGCGGCACCGAGCCCGTGCTCGTCCCTGACCCGCATGCTGGACCCTCGCTCCGCGGTGCCCGGGTGTCGCGGTGAGCCGGACGAGTCCCCACTAGCGGGTGCCGGGACGGGGTGCGGAGCGGGCCCGAGGCGGGTCGCTACACTGGCGCCTGCAACTGCCGCCTTAGCTCAGTCGGTTAGAGCGACGCACTCGTAATGCGTAGGTCTGGGGTTCGACTCCCCAAGGCGGCTCCACTGTTCCACCTGGCCAGCGGACCTACCTCCGCGGCGAGACCCGCTGAGCCGACTCGACCCCTCCGGAGGTCAGGACGAGCGTGACGGCGAGGTGGCAGACCGGGCGCCGCACGACTGGCGTGCGGCACACTCGTCCTCGTGCTGTCGACCACGGCTGCCACCGCTGAGTCGGCTTCCGGCCCCGGTGCCCGCTGCCCGAGCATCCCGACTGCCCGGCGGTGAGGCGATGACCGGTGCTGGTCCGCCCGTACCCGCGGTGCACGGGTCACCGCGCACCCGCACGTCGTCGGTCCCTCGCCCACGAGCGGAGGTCGCGCTGCCGTGACCCGGGTCGATTCGATGACGTTCGCCCTGGCGCGTTCGGACCTCCTGCGAGCGCGAGCCGCGGCTTCCAGCTTCGATCTGCATCTGCATGGCACCTACTCGGTGGTCGCGCTCAGGAGCGGGGCAGCAGAGATACGATCGCGGCGGTGGAGCGGGACCGTTCATGCCGGTGACGTGTTCATCTTCAACCCCTTCGAAGTGCACTCGGGCCGGAGCACCCACGAGGCGACGGAGTACGAGATCCTCTATCCGTCCAGGGAGTTCATCCGCGACTGCATCTCCGCGGAGCATCGTGGCGGCGTCCCCACGATCCGGACGCACGTGGTGTCGCAGAGGGTCGAGTCACGAGACCTGATCGAGGTGTTGTCCACACCCGGTGCGGACGATGCCTCGATCGAGGCGTGCCTCCAGACGCTCCTGCGGACGTGCGTGTCCTCGGTCGAACCGGCGCCACCGGCGGACGGGTCGGTGGCTCGCGCGGCCCGCTTGCTCATAGAGGAGAACTGCATGCGCGCCATCCGCACGGAGGATCTCGCGCGCGAGATCGGGGTCCACGCGAGCCATCTCGTCAGGGCCTTCACGAGCGCAACCGGCGTCGCTCCGCAAACGTATGCTCGACAGGTTCGGGTTGCGAAGGCCCGGGACCTCATCTGCGCCGGCCTCGAACTGAGCGAGGTGGCGCAGATGCTCGAGTTCTGCGATCAGCCGCACCTCACCCGCGAGTTCAAGAAGGTCTACGGCGTGCCGCCAGGAGCGTTGGCCCGCAGCGTCGGTCCCGGGCCGGACGGGGAACGAGGCTCTGCGTGACGTGACTCCGCCCGGTCCGGGGAGGCGTGCTCGACGCAAATCCTGTTCAAGACCCTGCCCGGTACCTGTGCCTACGGTCGGCATCCGACTGAAAGGGGTTGATCGCGATGCCGCACCTGGGGCCCAGTCATGACCAGCGGTACCCGGACGCCGACGGGTACTTCGGCGAGTTCGGTGGCAACCACTACCCGCCGGAGATGCGGGCGGCGCTCGACGAGCTGGCCGCCGGTTACCGGGACCTGCGGGCGTCACCGGAGCTGCAGCGCGAGCTCGCCGCCGTCCGCATCGGACTGCAGGGCCGGCCCACCCCCGTGCACCACCTGGCCAACATCTCGAAGCGGGTCGGCGGCGCACACATCTACGTCAAACGCGAGGATCTCAACCACACGGGCGCGCACAAGATCAACCACTGTGTCGGTTTCGCGCTGCTGGCCAGGGCGATGGGGAAGCGGAAGCTGATCGCCGAAACCGGGGCCGGGCAACACGGGGTCGCGCTGGCCAGCGCTGCGGCGTACTTCGGCCTCGAATGCGAAGTCCACATCGGTGCGACCGACGCCGACAAGATGAGTTCGAACGTCGGGCGCATGCGACTCCTCGGCGCGCAGGTCGTGCCGGTGGTGGCTGGGCAGTCTGCACTCACGGAGGCCAGCGAATCGGCGTTCCACGCGTATGTCGAGCAGCATGCGCACGCGCTTTACGCGATCGGATCGGCGATCGGGCCACATCCCTTCCCGCAGATCGTGCGGGACTTCCAGTCGGTCGTCGGACGGGAAGCCCGCGAGCAGTTCCTCTCGATCACGGACGGCGCCCTGCCCGATCATGTCGTCGCGTGCGTCGCCGGCGGCTCGAACGCCATGGGTCTGTACTCCGGCTTCGTGGACGACACCGATGTGGCCCTGTACGCGGTCGAACCCCTCGGGGCCAGCGGGCAGCACGCGGCCACGCTGACGTTCGGGCGCTCCGGAACGCTGCACGGTGCCCGGACCGTCGTTCTGCAGGAGGACGACGGTGCGACCGCCCCGGTCTCCTCGGTGGCTTCGGGGCTGGTCTACCCCGGCATCGGTCCGGAGATCGCGATGTTGCAGGAATCGGGCCGGATCCACGTCGACACGGTCTCCGACGACGAGGCCGTCGGCGCCTTCTTCCGCACCTCGCGGTCGGAGGGCATCATCCCGGCACTCGAGAGTTCGCACGCTCTCGCGTTCGCCATCCGCCTGGCCGCCCACCGGCCGTCGTCGGAGCGAATACTGGTGAACCTCTCGGGACGAGGCGACAAGGACGTCGACTTCGTCCTCGCGAAGTACGGCGCTGACCCGGCTGCCTCCTGAAGCGTCCCGTACGCGAAGCCGGCACCTGGTCCTCGCCAGTGGTAGGACCCCGTGGGCAGGGTCGTGTGCGGCTTCAGCAGTCCACGAGGACGTAGGGCGCGGCCTACCCGGAGGCCCCCGAGGAGTCGCCGAGCAGCTCGCGGGGTGCGGCAGGTCCGCGAGCGGCGCGGGCACCGGTCGCCGCAGTCGTCGACCGTTGGCCGACGCGAGCAAGCCGAAGATCGTCCGTACGGTCGACGACAGTTGCGAACGCTAACCCCTAAGAAGTAGCGGTGCACGCAACGATCTCGAGCAGGGCCGGCCGGGGCCGGATACTCGCTCTGGGAGGTCTATCGACCTTCGGGCCGTTGTCGTTGGACTTCTACCTCCCGGGCTTGCCCGCCGTCGCGGCGGGCCTCCAGACGCCGCTGCCCGTCGCCCAGCTCTCCCTGTCCGCCTGCATGATCGGTCTGGGGGTGGGCCAGCTGGTGACGGGCCCGCTCACCGACCGGTACGGCAGGCGGAGGCTGCTCATCGCGGGCGTGGCGATGTTCATGCTGACGTCCGGGCTGTCCGCGGTGGCACCGACCATCGAGGTGCTGCTCGTGCTGCGCCTGCTGGGGGGCCTCGGTGGCGGCGCCGGTGTCGTGATCGCCCGGTCGATGGCCCGTGACCTCTACAGCGGACCCGCCCTCGCCGGCGTCTACTCGCAGCTCATGCTCGTCACCGCATCCGCGGCCGTGGCCGGCCCGGTGCTGGCCGGACAGGCGCTGCGGTTCACCACGTGGCGCGGGGTCTTCGTGCTGCTCGCCGTGATCGGCTTCGTGCTCCTGGTGATCGCCCTCGCGCAGGGCGAGACGCTGCCCCCGCACCGGAGGTCGGCGGTCACGGGCGGGGAGGTCCTGCGGACCCTCGGCGGCCTGCTCCGGGATCGCTCGTTCCTGGTACCGACCTCGGCGCTGGGGTTCGGGATCAGCGCGATGTTCACCTACATGGCGATGGCCAGCTTCGTCTTCCAGCAGTCCTACGGACTGAGCCCGCAGGCCTTCTCCGTCCTGTCGGCGGGCAACGCCACCGGCGTCGTCGTGCTGTCACTGCTCAGCGCGGCCCTCGCTCCGCGCGTCGGACCGCTGAGGCTGCTGGCCACCGGTGCCGGGCTCGCCTGCGTCGCGGCCGGGCTGCTGGTCGCGGGAGTTATGCTGTCGGACTCGGTGGTCATCGTGCTCGGACCGCTGTTCATCCTGGTCAGCTGCACCGGCCTGATCGCGCCGAACGCCACGGCGTTGGCCCTGCAACACCAGGGACATCGGGCCGGCAGCGCTTCGGCCCTGGTCGGGCTGTCGTACTACGGGTTCGCCGCCCTCATCCCCCCGGTGGCGTCCGCGCTGGCCGGCGTCTCGCCGCAGGTACTGGGGATGACGACGCTCGCCACCACCACCGTCACCGTCCTGATCTGCGTCGTCGCCAGGTCGGACGCACGCAGGAGGCGGGCGGACGAGCCCGTCCCGTCCGAACCGGACACGCTGGTCGCGCCCCGGGAACCGGACTCCGCTCCGGCCCATCGGACCGGCGGCTCACCGGCCGACCGACCAGCGGTGGGCCCCTGGGACACGCGGCTCCCCTCCCATCCACCGGTCACCGAGACCGGGCCGGCCGCTGCGAGCCGACCTCCCGTCGCGGCTTCCCCGTGGGAGGAGGACGCCGATCCCCCCGCGAGACCGACGCAGTGGCGCCATCCCCTCGACCCCCGGAGGGTGGAGGCCCGCCTCGGCCGGCCACCGACGAACGCCCCTTCGTCGGAGCCCGACCTCGACGTGGAGCAGCGATGGCTGTGGATCGCCGAGCGCGCCCGCCGGGCCCGACTCGCCCTGGAGGAGACCGACCGCCTCAGCGCGGTCGACACGAACCCCGGTCGCTGACCCGGATCCACCGCCGTGGTCGACCGGGCTTCCGGTGGTGCTGCGAGCTCGGCCAGTTGCTCGGCGGCGGCGCGGTCCCAGGGTGGGGCCGCGCGGATCGACGGTGGTCGTCATCGTGGGTTCGCACTGGTGCGCGGAAGTAGCCGGGGCTCCAGAAGATCCATTCGCGGGTCAGGACGACGGCGGGACCGCCCGACGTGGCGCAACGACGCCTGCCGGTCGCCCCGTCGCGGTGCCGAGCCGGCGATGCGCCAGGTGGGGACGGTGTTTGTTGACCGGGTCGGCACATCGATGTCGGCAGACTCCTGCCGGTGAACGTTCTGCCCGGGGGGACCGTCGGCGGGCCGGCGGAGGGCGATCGGCCCGGCCGGTCGACTCGTCGACGTGGCGTGGCCCGATTCGCTGTTGCGGTGGTCGTGGGAGTCGCGGCGGTGGTGCTGGTGCTGCCCGACCTGTTCGGGTTGGATCACCGGACGCCGTTCGCCCAGCTGGTGTGGCTGCGTCCCTACCTCCTGCTGCCGTTGTCGGTGGTCCTGCTGGTCCTCGGGGTCCTCGCCGCCCGGCGCCCACGGGTCCTGTGGCCGACGGTGGTCGTCCTGGCGGTGGTGGTCGTCGTCGGCGCGGTGCTGGTGGTTCCGCGGTTCGTGCCGACGGCGGTGCCCGACGGCGGGCGCTCGATCACGGTCGTCGCGTTCAACACGTTCAACGGCGCGGCAGCCGTGGACGAGGTCGCCGCGCTGCTGCGGGAGGAGCGGCCGGACGTCGTCGCGCTGGTCGAGGCGGGGGAGTCGTTCCGGTCGCGGCTGGCGCCGCTGGTCGAGCCGGCCGGGTACCGGTTGATCACTGAGGTGGGTCCGGCCGGGGACGACGACGTCAACGGGGTCACGGTCGCGGTGGCGGCGCACCTCGGTGAGGTCCGCAGCACGAGGATCAGGGGGATGCCGTTCCCCGCGGTGCAGGTCGAGGGCGGCGGGTTGGGGCCGTTGCGGTTCGTGGCCTACCACTCCGTCGCGCCGCGGTACGGCGATGTGTGGCAGTGGCGGGCGGACCTGCAGCAGGTGCCCCGGTGGTGCGGAGGGGGCGGCCCGGCCGTCGTCGCGGGCGACTTCAACGCGACGCTCGACTACTCGTTGCTGCGATCGGCGACGCGGGGCTGCTCGAACGCGGCCGACCAGCGCGGCCAGGGGCTCGTCCCGTCGTGGCCGTCCTGGCTGCCCGACTGGGTGGGTCCGCAGATCGACCACGTGTTCGCCACGGATCCGATCGTCGCCGAGCACTTCGCGATGCGGGAGATCACCGGCAGCGACCACCGGGCGGTGATCGCCCGGCTCCGCCTGCCGGCATGACCGCCGGTGTGGCGGTCACGAGGTGAGGGAACGACGATCGCGCGGGGACGACGTGGCGTCGCGCTGACCTGAGGACCGGCCGAGCCACCCCGCCGCGCCCGTCGGGGCGGGCCGTCACCCGAGGGCCCGCTCCGGCGGCGCGATCAGGCCCGCAGCCAGGCCAGCAGGTCGGAGTTGATCGTCTCGGCCTGGGTGGTCGGCATGCCGTGCGGGAAGCCGGTGTAGGTCTTGAGCGTGCCGTTCTGCACGAGCTCCGCCGACAGCGGCGCGGAATCGGCGTACGGGACGACCTGGTCGTCGTCGCCGTGCATGACCAGCACCGGAACCGTGATCTTCTTCAGGTCCCCGGTGAAGTCGGTCTGCGAGAACGCGACCACGCCGTCGTAGTGCGCCTTCGCCCCGCCCATCATCCCCTGGCGCCACCAGTTCTGGATGATGGCCTCGTTCGGTTCGACGCCGGGCCGGTTGAAGCCGTAGAACGCGGTGGAGGGCAGGTCCCGGTAGAAGCTGGAGCGGTTCGTCGCCACCTGGGTCTGGATGTCGTCGAACACCTGCTTGGGCAGCCCGCCGGGGTTGGCCGCGGTCTGCACCATGAGCGGCGGCACGGCGCTGATCAGCACCGCGCGGGCCACCCGGCTCTCGCCGTGCCGGGCGATGTAGCGCACGACCTCGCCGCCGCCGGTGGAGTGCCCGACGTGGACGGCGTCGTGCAGGTCGAGGTGGGCGGTGAGCGCGGCCAGGTCGTCTGCGTAGTGGTCCATGTCGTGGCCATCGGCGGTCTGCGTGGACCGACCGTGCCCGCGCCGGTCGTGGGCGACGACCCGGTACCCGTGCTGCAGGAAGAACATCAGCTGGGCGTCCCAGTCGTCCGACGACAGCGGCCAGCCGTGGCTGAACACGATCGGCCGGCCGCTGCCCCAGTCCTTGTAGAAGATCTCCGTGCCGTCCGTCGTGGTGATCGTGCCCATGCGGTGCCTCCGTCGGTTCGGCGAGCCGGCGCTCGTTGCTCACCCCAACCGGCCCGCCGACCGCGGTGATGCCCCGACCGCGGGTGCCGATCGTCACCGCCCGGTCGGCAGGCCGATCGGGTCGCTCAGCCGGGGCGGAGATCCGTCACCGGCAGGCCGTACTCGGCGTGCACGCGCGCGGCGACGAGGGAGCGGTGGCACGCCTCCGGGTCGCGCTCGACGCAGAAGAGCGCCGTCGCCGACCGGCTGGGGAGCTCGGCCACCAGCGCGCCCAGGTCGAACGGGTCGAGGATCTCGCGGGTGTAGCGCTCGGCGTACTCGGGCGCCAGCGCGACGCGGTCGCGCCTGCCCACGCCCCGGCGGTCGTCCTCGCGGTACTGGAGCCTGCGCAGCTCGGTCGTCGGCGCCAGTTCCTTCACGTGCCGGTAGGCCACGCCCGCCGCGGCGAGCGCCTGCTGGAGCCGCGCCGAGTTCGCCCAGGCGTAATCGGGACCCCGGACGCCGCGGCGCTGGCGGAGGTCGAGCAGCAGCCCCACGCCCCCGCCGGTGAGCGCGTCGACGAAGGTCCCGGCCGTGAAGCCGTAGACGCCGATCGTCGCGATGCGCCTCATCGCCGCACCCGCTCCCGCTACGGCACGAGTGCCGGCTGGTCCACGGCCCACAGCCACGACCCGTCGGGCTGGCGGCGGGCGACCTCGACGGTCAGCTCGCCGGTCGTCAGGGTGGACGCGGTGAGCGCCAGGTCGCCGCTGACCAGCGCCGGGTGCTGCCTGCCCGGCGCGAGCACGGGCGCGGCCGCGACGAACTGCTCGTAGACCTCGCGGATCTCGGCGTGCCCGGTCGCGAGGTTGCCCGGCGGGAACGCCAGCACGGCGTCCGGCTCGTACAACGCCACCAGCCCGTCGACGTCGCCCGCGTCGGCGCGCTCGATGAAGTACCTGCCCAGGTCGTTCGGCTCAGTGGCCACTGCGTGGTTCGTCATGCCGGTGAGCCTCCCCGACCAAGTAAGACACCCTGTGTCATATATCCCGGTAGAGTTCCCCGGGTGCGCGCCGACCGGTTGGTGTCGCTGGTGCTGCTGCTGCGCCGGCACGGTCGGTTGTCCGCGGCGGCGCTGGCCCGCGAGCTCGAGGTGTCCACCCGCACCGTCATGCGCGACATCGAGGCGCTGTCCGCGGCCGGCGTCCCGGTCTACGCCGAACGCGGCAGGCTCGGCGGGTTCGCGCTGCTGCCCGGGTTCCAGACCGAGCTCACCGGGCTGAACCACGACGAGGCGCTCGCCCTGCTGGTCGCCGGATCGCGGCGCGGCGCGCAGGCGTTCGGCCTCGGTTCGGCGCTCGCCTCGGCCATGCGCAAGGTGGTCGACGCGCTGCCCGAGAGCTACCGGGTCACCGCGGCCGGGGCGGTCCAGCGCCTGCTCATCGACCCGGAGACCGATCTCCTCTCGCGCCGGCTGGTCGCCGAGGAGGTGCCCACCACGGTGGTGGCCGAGATCCGGCGGGCGGTGTTCGCCGGGCACAAGCTGCGCATCCACTACGCGGCCGCGGACCAGGCCCCGACGTGGCGCACGGTGGACCCGATCGGCCTGGTCACCGTGCGCGACCAGGGCTACCTGCTGGCCACCAGGGCCGGCGCGGACCGCACCTACCGGCTGGCCAGGGTCCTGGCCGCCGAGGAGCTCGACGAACCCGCGCAACGACCGGACCGTGTCGACCTGGACCGGGTCTGGCAGGAGCGCAGCACGCGGTTCCGGACCGGCGGCGACCAGGTCACCGTGCTGGTGCGGGTGGACCCGGCGCGGCGCGAGGACCTGGTGGGCGCGGCCCTGGCCGTGCACGCCGAAGAAGCCGACGTCGACGGCCGGCTGCGGCTGGAGGTGACCTTCCAGGATCAGCGGCACGCCGAGTGGGCGCTGTGGCAGCTGGCCACGAACGCGGAGGCGCTGGCCCCGGAGTGGTTGCGCACGTCCCTGCGCGATCGCGCCGCCGCGGTCGCCACCCGCTACGCGGGGCCGTCCTGAGGGTCGACGTCACCCGGCCGTCATGCGGTGTGGTGGCCGCACCAGCAGACTGGAGCCATGCCCGACTGGTTGCGCACCACCCTGCTGATCGTCGGCGTGCTCGCACTGCTCGTCGTCCTGGTGATCGGGTACGTGATGTGGCGCTACCGCATCCCGCCGCGCGGCCTGATCGCCATGGGCGGTGCTGCGCTGTACCTGATCTCGCCCATCGACATCGCGCCGGAGATGGTCCTCGGCCCGCTGGGGCTGGTCGACGACGCCGGCGTCATCGCCGCGGTGGCGCTGTTCGTCTACAAGCTGGTGAAGGCCCGCCGCATCCTCGCCGACGGCGGGGTGGACGTGAGCAGGCTGGGCCGGCGGACCCCCCGGCGCGATCCCGACCCGTCCTGATCGCGCTCGGGGGGTGCGGCGTCAGGCGATGGCCGGTTCGGCCACGCCGGCGGCGGGGACGGTGGGCTCCTCGGTGACCCTCCTGCGGAAGAGCAGCGCGGCGAGCACCCCGCCGACGGCGAAGAACCCCGCGCCCCACCAGTAGGCGGTGGCGTAGCTGTGGACCGCGGCCTGGGCGAGCACCGCGTCCGTGGCGGGGACGTGCGAGGCCAGGTAGGCCGTCGCGGCGGTGGCCGCCAGGGTGTTGAGCACCGCTGTGCCGATCGACCCGCCCACCTGCTGCGCCGTGTTCACCAGAGCCGACGCCACACCCGCGAAGGCGGGCTCCACGCCCAGCGTGGCCGTCTGCATGGATGCGGGCATGATCGTGCCCATGCCCAGCCCGACGAGTGCCAGCGCGGGCAGCACGTCGGCGGTGTAGGTGCTGTCGACGCCGAGCCGGGTCAGGTAGAGCATGCCGACCGTCGCCAAGGCCATGCCCGTCGGGACCATCACCTTCGGGCCGAGGCGCGGGAGCGCGAGGTTCGTGCCGATCTGGGCGGCCAGCACGAGCATCGCCACCATCGGCAGGAACGACAGGCCGGTCTGGATCGGGGTGAACCCCAGCGTGGTCTGCAGGTAGAAGGTCACGAACAGGAAGACCCCGAACATCCCGGAGCCGGCGATCAGGATCGACGCGTAGGCGGCGCCGCGGTTGCGGTCGAGCAGGATCGCCAGCGGCAGCAGCGGGTGGCGGGCCCGCCGCTGCCGCACGACGAATCCGACCAGCAGCACGCAGGCGGTGGCGAGCGCACCCCAGCTCAGCGGCGAGCCCCAGCCCTCCGACTCGATGTTCGAGAAGCCGTAGACCAGCAGGAACAGCGCTGCGGAGACGAGTGCCGTGCCGGGCACGTCGAGGCGGGGACGCGGGCCGGTGCGCACCGCGTCGTCGACGAACATCACCGTGCCGACGACGGCGATCGCGGCGATCACGACGTTGATGTAGAGGTTCCAGCGCCAGTCGAGCGTCTGGGTGAGCACGCCCCCGAGCAGCAGCCCGATCGCGCCGCCCGCGCCGGCGATGGCGCCGAAGACGCCGAACGCGCGGGCGCGCTCCTTCGACACGGTGAACGTCGTGGTCAGCAGGGCCAGCGCGGTCGGCGCGAGCAACGCGCCGAACGCCCCCTGCAGGGCCCGGGCCCCGACCAGCATGCCGAAGCTCGTGGCCGCGCCACCCAGCGCGGACGCGGCGGCGAAGCCGACCAGCCCGATGACGAAGGTCCGCCTGCGGCCCATCAGGTCCGAGAGGCGGCCGCCGAGCAGTAGCAGGCTGCCGAACGCCAGCGAGTAGGCCGTGATGATCCACTGCCGGTCGCCGACGGAGAAGCCCAGGTCGGCCTGGGCGGCGGGCAGCGCGATGTTCACGACCGTGGCGTCGAGAACGATCATGAGCTGGGCGAGCCCGACGGTGGCGAGGGCCAGCCAGCGGCGGGCGGGTGGTGGGGCGGAGGTCTGTGGCACGGACGCCACCATATACGGAACTAAGGAGTTCCGAAACTGACAGGTTCCATGAGTTAGGATCGAGCCCGAGAGACTGGGAGGGCCGCGATGACGCAACTCGGCTCCTCCGCGCCCGTGGCGGCGGTCCCCGCCAAGCTGGGGCGCAAGCGCGACCACAGCCGCGACGCGGAGATCCTCGAGGCCGCCGTCGACGTGCTGGCCGAGGTCGGCTTCGACGGGATGACCGTCGACATGGTCGCCGCGCGCGCCAAGGCCGGGAAGGCCACGCTCTACCGGCGCTGGACGTCCAAGAGCGACCTCGTGCTCGACGCCGTGAGCTGCATGAAGGAGCGCGACGCCGATCCGGCCGCGCTGCCCGACACCGGCACCCTCCGCGGCGACCTCGTCGCGATGATCAAGCCGCACTCCATCGAGGACAGCGCGAAGAAGACCAGGGTGATGGCCGGGATCGTGTCCCTGCTGGCCAAGGAGCCCGAGCTCGCCCAGGTCGCGCACGCCGCGATCATGGAGCCGCGTGCCCGGATCAACCGCCTGCTCCTGCAGCGCGCGGTCGATCGCGGCGAGATCGCGCCCGTCGCCGACCTCGACACCATCGCGTTGATCGTGCCCTCGATGGTCGCCTACCGGGTCCTGATGCTGCACCTGCCGGTCGACCGGGAGTTCCTGCTCTCCCTGATCGACGGGGTGCTGCTGCCCGCGGTCGGGGTGCGTGGCGCGGCCGGGTCGGGCTGACCGGGCGCCACGCGAGCACGACCGCGGGCGTCGGTCCGGAGGTGGACCGCTCGGCAGCGGGCTACCGCGGACGGATGAGGACGCCTACCGCGGGCGGCTGACCGTACCCCCGGCGGACCAGGGCGAAGACACCTCCGCCGTCCGACGCGCCGACCCGCCCCCGCCACCAGGATCGTCGCCACGAGGCGATCGAAGGGGACACGATGGCGAGACGGACGTTGCCGACGCGGGCGCTGCTGGTCTGCGGCGCCGTGGCCGGTCCGGTGTACGTGGCGGTGGCGATGGCCCAGGCGCTCACCCGCGACGGGTTCGACCTGGCCCGGCACCGCTTCACCGCGCTGACCGCCGGCGACCTGGGCTGGATCCACCGGTCGAACATGCTGCTGGTCGGGGTGCTCACGGTGCTGTTCGCGCTCGGGGTCGCGCAGGTGCTGCGGCCGGGCCGGGGCGCGGTGTGGGGGCCGCGGTTGCTCGGGCTCTTCGGCGTGGCGTACGCCGTCGGCGGCGCGCTCACCGCGGACCCGGCGGCCGGCTTCCCGCCCGGCGCGGCGGAGGTGGTGGGGGGCACCTGGCAAGGGGCTGTCCAGAACGCCTCGCGGGGGGCCAGCACCGTCCTCCTCATCGCGACGAGCGTGCTGATCGCGTGGCACTTCGCCGCCGCCGGGCGCCGGGGGTGGGCCTGGTTCCACGGCCTCTACGGTGCCGCCGTCCCGATCGTGTTCGCGGTCCTGACGGCCGTCAACTCCGCCGTGGGCGGCTATCCCTACGCCCTCGCGGTGATCTTCCTCGGGCTGCCGTGGATCTGGGTGACCGCGCTGGCCGTGCCGCTGTACCGACGGGAGTCGGCACGCCGAGGCGGTGTCCCGGCGTCCACGGCGCCGGTGGGCTGAGCCGGCGGTGGAGCGAGTACCCGTGCACGTCCGGACCGAGGAAGAAGGAGCACGCCATGTCCGTCCTGTTCGCGCTCGCCGCACCGGCGGTCGAGCAGATCTGCACGTCGCCCGCCGAATGCGCGAACCAGGGCCTGGGCACCTTCATCGGGACCCCCGCGCGGATCTGGGCCAGCGCGGCCGCGCTGGTCGCGCTGGTCGGCGTGGTCGTCGGCGGGCGGGCACTGGCCCGCTCCCGCCGCGGCACCGGCGACGGCGGCCGGAGAGGGGCCGTCGTGGCCCTGGTGGCCGGGCTGACCGGCGCGGTCAACGGCGCGGTGAACCTGGCGGTCGCCGACGGTGGCCTCGGCACGGGCAACGGGGTGGCCGGCGGCGCCCTGGCCCTGGTGCTCGGGCTGGTCGGCGCGGTCCTCGGCCGGCTGGCCCTGACCCGCTCCCGCCGCACCGAACCGGCCGGCTGACCGGCCGGCGGCGTCGCCGGTCAGATGATCCCGGTGACGTCCGCCAGCGAGTACAGGCCCAGCAACGCGATCGCCGCGCTGCTCACTGCGAGGCAGATCGCGAACGCGCGGCTCCCGTGCAACCGCGGGTCGGTCTCGTGGCGCCGCAGCCAGTACACCGCCCACACCACCGCGACCAGGAAGATCCCCGTCATCACCCCGGCGATCTGCACCATGATCACCGGGGACTGGATGGTCAGGTAGAGGACACCCCACAGGAGGGGCAGCGCCACCGTGAAGACCCGGATCCAGCGCAGCCGGGCGACCGGGTCGTGCCAGTCGAGCACCCCGAACGTGGCGAGCAGGTTCGTGTACATCCGCGACCAGCTGGGGATCGCCGCCCACATCGTGGAACCGAGCACCGCGATCGCGCCGAGCAGGAAGATGACGCTCGCCCACTCGCCGACGGTGTCGGTGTACATCCGGGACAGCGTGGTGATCAGCGTGTTGCCCTGGGGGACCAGGCCCTGGGGCTGCAGCACCGCCGCGCCCATCAGGTAGAACGCCAGCGTCCCGAAGGTGTAGATCACCCAGGACACGATCGCGTCCTTGTACATCACGCGGATCCAGCCGTTGGCCCGGCGGACCCACTCCTCGCTGCCGTCGTTCGGGCCCGCCCAGCGCGCGTACCCCTTCTCCACGCACCAGTACGTGTAGAAGGTGATCTCGTCGGCGCCGACGCCGGTGATGCCGAACATCGCCAGCGCCGCGCCCAGGGCGCCGACGGGGATGAGGAAGGTCAGGCCGCTGCCGAGGTCGTCGATCCCGTAGGCGAACGGCGTGAGCGGCAGGCCCAGCGCGATGAGCACGGTGACGGCGGTGAAGACGACCACCAGCGCCGCGGCGCCGCGTTCGATGAGCGTGTAGCTGTTGGAGTACAGCAGCGCGATGCTGCCGACGGCGACGATCGAGGTCCAGATCAGCAGCGAGGTGAAGGCGAGCGGGTCGCCGCCGAAGGGCAGCAGGACGCTGAACGCCACCGCCGTGCCGCCGATGATCCCGCCGAGCTGCAGCAGCTTCGACAGCGCCAGGACCGCCCACAGCACGTTGACCCAGCCGATCCCGCCGATCCGCGGGGGGACCCTGTTGTAGCCGGTGAGCGCGGGCTCCCCGGTCGCGATGGTCCAGCGCGCCAGCTCGATCTGGACGGCCACCTTCACCAGGGTGCTGACGATGACCAGCCAGAGCAGCACGAACCCGGCCTGGGCGCCGAGCGCGGTGGTGGCGATCAGCTCGCCGGAGCCGACGATCGACGCGCTGAGGATCAGCCCGGGGCCGAAGTAGCGCGCGCTGGCCCGCCACCCGACGGGGGGTTCCTTGATGCCGTCGGCGGTGAGCGTGTACGGGTCGACCGCGGTGGACCGCTCGGTGCTGTCGGACATCGTCGTCCTCCCGGATCACCATCAGGGCGGTCCGATCGTGGTGCCCGTCACCCCGCGACGTCAACGCCCTGGCACCGGTGGCGATGTCACAGCCGGGAGCACCACCTCGTCCCGTGGGCATGAGCGCATCGCAGAGCACCGCACCGCAGGGCCGGATGCGGGTCCTGGTCATCGGGGCCGGCTTCGCCGGTACCACCGCCGCCGTCCGCTTGGCCGGCCGGTCCCGTGGTCGCGTCGACGTCACCGTGGTGAACCCGCGGCCGACCTTCGTCAACCGGCTGCGCCTGCACCACGTCGCCGTCGGGCAGCGGGTCGCCGCGCCGGGTCTGCGGGACATGCTGGGTGCGGGCGTCACGTTCGTCGAGGGGGCGGTGACCGAGCTCGACCCCGACGCCGGGCGGGCCGTCGTCTCCGGGCCCGACGGCCGGCGCGACGTCCCGTTCGACCGGGTCGTCCTCGCCACCGGGAGCATCACCGAGCCGGTGCCGGTCCCGGGCGGGGAGCACGCGCACGCCGTGGGCGACCTGGCGTCGGCGCACCGGTTGCGGCCCGCGTTCGCCGCCCTGCGGGAGGGGGCGGAGGTCGCCGTCGTCGGCGGGGGGTTCACCGGGCTGGAGACGGTCGCCGAGCTGGCCGAGACCCGACCGGACGTGCGGGTGCGGCTGGTGACGGCGGGGGAGGTCGGGGGGTGGTTCAGCCCGCGGGCGGGAGAGCACGTGCTCGACTCGCTGGCGCAGCTGGGCGTGCAGACCATCGGGCGGACGCGGGTGCGGGCCGTGGAGGCCGACCGGCTGCTGCTCGACGGGGGCGACGAGGTGCCCTCCGAGCTGACCGTCTGGTGCGGCGGGTTCGCGGCGCCGCCGCTGGCCCGCGAGTCCGGGATCGCCGTCGACGACCGGGGCGCGGTGCTCACCGACGGTGCGCTGCGGTCGGTCTCGCACCCGGCCGTGCTGGCCGTGGGCGACGCAGGGCACGTGCCCGGCCCGGGTGGCGACCGCTACAGCATGTCCTGCCAGGCCGCGCTGCCCTCGGCCGCGCAGGCGGCCGACGTGCTGCGCGCCGAGGCGCTCGGCCTGGGGCCCGACGGCGTCGCCGCCTTCGACCTCGGGTTCGTCGCGCGCTGCGTCAGCCTGGGCAGCCGCCGGGCCGTGCTGCAGCGCACCGACCGCAACGACGTGGCGCGGGGATGGGCGTGGACCGGGCGCGCCGCGGTGGCGGCCAAGTGGGTCCAGACGCGGGGGGTCCCGTCCTCGATCGGCGTCGAACGGCGCCTGCCGGGAGCGATCCGCTGGCCGCACTCCGAGCGGGTGGCCCTGCGGGGCGCGCCGTCCACGGCAGGCTGACGGCGTGACCCGCACCGAGGAGTTCACCGCCCTGCGCCCGCTGCTGTTCGCGATCGCGTACCGGATCCTGGGCAGCGTCAGCGAGGCGGAGGACGCCGTCCAGGAGACCTGGCTGCGCTACGAGTCGTCGGCGACCGAGCCGGCGTCGGTCAAGTCGTTCCTCTCGGCCGTGGTCACCCGGATCTCGATCGACGTGCTGCGCTCGGCCCGCGTCCGGCGGGAGGCCTACGTCGGACCGTGGTTCCCCGAGCCGCTGCTGAACGACCCGTACGGCGACCCTGAGCGGTCGGCGGAGCTGGCCGACTCGGTGTCGATGGCGGCGCTGCTGCTGCTGGAGCGGCTGAGCCCGCTGGAGCGGGCGGTCTTCGTGCTGCGGGAGGTGTTCGGGTTCGACTACCCGGAGATCGCCACGGCGGTGCGGCGCTCGGAGGCGGCGTGCCGCCAGCTCGCGGTGCGGGCGCGGCGGCACATGCAGGAGGGCAGGCCGCGGTTCGAGGCCGACCGCCGGGAGCGGGAGGAGCTCGCCGCCCGGTTCTTCGACGCCTTCCGGGAGGGCGACCTCGACGGGCTCACCGAGCTGCTCGCGCCCGACGTGCAGACGCTCGCCGACGGCGGGGACAAGGGTCCCGCGCTGGCCAGGCCGGTGGTCGGGGCCGCGAACGTGGCCCGGCTGATCGGCGCGTTCGCCCCGCTGCTGAGCGGCATCGTCGAGGTGCTCCCGCGCGAGGTGAACCACCAGCCGGGCGCGGTCCTGCAGGACGGGGACGGCCGGATCCTCGCGATCATGGCCCTGGACATCCTCGACGGGCGGATCCAGACGATCCGCGCGGTGATCAACCCGGACAAGCTCGAGCACCTGGGCCCGGTCGCCGACGCCCGGCGCCTGCGCGCGGAGGCGCTGGCCCGGCGGCGCCCCCGAGCATGACGCCGGTCACATCCCGATGGGATCGGTGCCGCCCGGACGCCTCCTCCTCGACGCACCGATCCCCGAGGAGCCCCGATGACCGAACCCACCACCTCCCGGACCGTCGACGCCGCGCAGAGCAGGACGTGGGCGTGGGTGCACGCCGAGCGGGCGGCGCTGGCCGCCGACCTCGCCCACCTGACCGACGCGCAGTGGGCCACCACCTCGCTGTGCACGGAGCTCTCGGTCCGCGAGGTGCTCGCGCACCTCACGGCGGGGGCGACGCTGACGTTCCCGCGCTGGTTCGCCGGGGTGCTGCGGGCCCGGTTCGACTTCGACGAGCAGCTGCTCGCCCGGCTCCGGGAGCAGCTGGGTGACTCCCCGGCCGAGACGCTGGCGCGGTTCCGGGCCGCGGTCGACCGCACGACGACACCGCTGGGGCGCCGCGGCTCGGCCACCGACATGCTCTCCGAGGTCGTCGTGCACTCCGCGGACATCCGCCGCCCGCTGGGCCTGCACCGCGAGCCCCCGGATCGAGGCGCTCGCGCTGCTCGCCCAGCACCACGCCTCGACCGACATGGTCGTCCTGGCCAAGGGCCGCATCGCCGGGCTGCGGCTGACCGCCACCGACTCCGGGTTCGGCACCGGCGACGGACCGGAGGTCCGCGGGCCCACCCTCGCGCTGGTGATGGCGATGACCGGGCGCGGGGCGTACTGCGACGAGCTCACCGGCGACGGGGTGGACCTGCTGCGCGATCGGTGCTGAGATCGGGCGCGTGGGGGAGGCGACGCTCGACCGTTCGGACCTCGACCGGGCCGTCGCCGGCGACGACGGGGCGTTCGCCCGGCTCGTCGCGCCGCTGCGGGCGGAGCTGCACGCCCACTGCTACCGCATGCTCGGCTCGGTGCACGACGCCGACGACGCGTTGCAGGAGACGCTGCTGCGGGCCTGGCGGGGCCTGGACCGGTTCGAGGGCCGCAGCTCGGTGCGGACCTGGATGTACGCGGTCGCCACGCACAGCTGCCTCGACGCCGCGCGCGGCCGGCAGCGCCGCGCGCTGCCGACGGACCTCGGCCCGTCCAGCGAGCACGCCGTCCTCGACGCGGCCCCGCGCACCGACGTCGCGTGGCTCGGCCCCTACCCCGACGAGCGCTACGAGCAGCGGGAGGCCGTCGAGCTGGCGTTCGTGGCCGCCCTGCAGCACCTGCCGGGCAACCAGCGCGCCGCCCTGCTGATGGCCGACGTGCTGGGCTACTCCGCGGTCGAGACCGCGGCCCTGCTCGGGACGACCGCCGCCGCGGTGACGAGCGCGGTGCAGCGGGCCAGGGCGACGCTCGACGCCGGCGTGACGGGCCGGACCCGGGCCCCGGACCGCGGGCACCGGGCCGTCGTCGCGGCGTTCGCCCGCGCCATGGAACGCGGCGACGCCGACGCGCTCGTCGCGCTGCTGGCGCGCGACGTCACCTGGTCGATGCCGCCGCTGGCCCAGTGGTACCGCGGGCGCGCCCCGGTCGCGGAGTTCGCCCGGGCGGTCCCGCTCGGCAGTTGCGGGTCGTGGCGCTGGCGCGCGACGACGGCCAACAACCGCCCGGCCGTCGCCTTCTACCGGGACGCGGGCGAGGGCGCGTTCCGGGCGTGGTCGATCACCGCGTGCGCGGTGCGGGACGGGCGCATCACCGAGCTGACGTCGTTCCTCGGGGCCGGGCACTTCGCGGTCTTCGGCCTGCCCGCCGCGCTCTGACCCGCAGTGTCGCGGTTACTCAAGTTTGCATAGGCACTCGTCCTTCGGGCACACTCGGTACCCGCTGCTCAAGTTTGAGTAGCGCGACGTCCACCCCGAGGAGATGAGCCGATGACGGACCTGACCCGCATCAAGCCCCCGGCCGGGCTCAAGGAGATGAACGAGGACCTGATGGCCCAGCAGCGCCGCGGCACGCTCGGGTTCGACCTGCCCGTGCTCACCGTCCCCGGCCGGCGCACCGGCACCCCCCGCCACACCCCCCTCACCGTCCTGGAGCGCGACGGGCAGCGCTTCGTGCTGGGCGGCTTCCCCGGCGCCGACTGGATCCGCAACGTCCGCGCCGCCGGCCGGGGCACGCTCACCGTCGGCGACGTGGTCGAACGGGTCCGGCTGGTCGAGCTCGACCCCGCCGAGGCGAAGCCCGTGCTGCGGGAGTGGCCGGCCACGACCCCCGACGGCGTGCAGATGATGCTCGACGCGGGCGTCGTCACCGACACGACCCCCGACGCGCTGGAGGCCGTGGCCGGCATCTGCCCGGTGTTCCGGGTGGAGGCCGAGTGACGCTGCCGGCGCCGCGCGCTCCGGACGAGGTCAGCGGAGACTGACCTGCGCCGGCCGCCCGTCGTCCCGGTCGTCCTCAGGCCGCGGTGTCAGAGGCGCCGGTGCCACGGCGGTCGATGTGCTTGCGCAGGTGCACCGCGATCGCCTCGGCCAGGCCGACGGGGACGGCGTTGCCGATCTGCTTGGCGATCTCGATCTTCGATCCGCACCAGAGGAAGGTCTCGGGGAAGTCCTGCAGCAGCGCGGCCTCGAGGTGGGTGATGACTCGGTTGACCCGACGCTCGGGGTGCTCCGCGTCCCACTGCGGGTGCAGGTACTGGCCCTTCTCGGGCTTGAAGAACTCGGTGCGGATCGTCAGGGAGGGGTGGTCCCAGCGCATGCGACCCATGACGTCGGTGGTACCGGTCTTCTTCTCCCGCCAGCACCGCGGTAGGAGCTCGTCGGGCAGGTCGAACCGGCCGCCCCCCGGAGGGATGCAGTCGTAGCGCTGCAGGGACAGCTCTCGGGGATTGCGCCCGAAGTGCAGGTCCCGTCCCTTGAACACCCCGGGCACCCGTCGATCTTTGAACGTCGTCCACGACTCGGGGAGCTCGGTGGTGCCGACCTTGCCGGGCAGGCCGCCGATCCGTTCACGCACCGTGCGCCACGGGGCGCGCTCCATCATCGGAAGCTTGGAGTGGGTCGGCTCGGGCAATGCGATCCGCCCGATCCGGGAGCCGATGACGATGGTGCGGGGCCTGCGCTGCGCGACGCCGTAGTCGGCGGCCAGCAGCAGGCCGTGGGTGAGCTCGTAGTCCGCGAGCATGCCGCCGTCGGCCTCGTCGAGCAGGAGCTGGAACTCCGAGCTCCTCCGGAACCGCTCGACGTTCTCGATCACGAACACCTGCGGGCGAGCGACCTGGACGAACCGCAGGTACTGCTTCCACAGCTTGTTGCGCGGGTCGTCGACGTCGCGGCTGCCGAGGTTGGAGAAGCCTTGGCAGGGCGGGCCCCCGATGACCACGTCGGCGTCGGGGATCTGGTCGTCGGTGACGTCGGCGATGTCGCCCCAGTGCATGTGGTCGCCGAAGTTCGCGGCGTAGGTGGCCGCTGCGTGCAGGTTGTGCTCGACCGCGAACACCGGTTTGAATCGCTGACGGGTGAAACCCGCCGTCATCCCGCCGCACCCGGAGAACAAGTCGATCAAGGTCAGCGGGTCGGTCATGGAGCGATGCTAAACGGCGGGGCCGACAAACCTCCGCGGGCCGGCCGAGCCGCAGGTCGGCCGGTCTCTACACTCGCCCGACGTGCCTGCAGCACAGCCGAACGGGTCCTGGGCGTCCTCACCCGGGGTACGGGCCAGCATGCGCTCCAACCGCGGCCGGGACACCGGGCCCGAGCTGGCCCTCCGCCGCGCGGTCCACGCGCTCGGGCTGCGCTACCGCGTCAACACCCGCCCCTTGAAGCAGGTGCGCCGCACCGCCGACCTCGTCTTCACCAAGGCGAAGGTCGCCGTCTTCCTCGACGGCTGCTTCTGGCACGGCTGCCCCGAGCACCACACGGTCGCCGTCACCAACTCCGAGTTCTGGGCCACCAAGGTCGAGACCAACCGTCGCCGTGACCGCGACACCGACCAGCGCCTCCACGACGCCGGCTGGACCGTCGTCCGCGTCTGGGAGCACGACGATCCCCACACCTCGGCCAAGCAGGTCGAATCCGTCGTCCGTGCCCGAGCCGTGGGTCCTCGCCCCGGCGGGACGTGAGCACTGCGACGGGTTCGCCACCGGTCGGGTTGGGGTTCGTACCGAACGACTCCCTGCTCCGGTCGGGTCGGTCCGACCGACGAGGCCGGACTCACGGCCCCCACCTGACGGGACGTGATCCCGACCTCTGCGAGACTGCTCGCCGTCCATCGGCTCGGTGGGCTGGACGGTCGGTGCGTCGGTCAGGAGTCGTGGTGGAGCCCGAAGCGCTGTTCGCCCAGGAGCGGTCGAACTTCCACGCCGCTCTGCTCAACGGTGGGGTCCTCACCGTGAACGACGCCGGGGTCGCCAGCAACGCCGATAGCGGAAGCAAGGCCAGCAAGTCCTACGCACTGCACATCGCGAAGGCGTTGAAGTCCGAGACGGTCGCAGAGCGCCTGGCCGGCCAGACCTCGGGCGGGCAGTTCGAACAGGCCTGCTGCGACTTCCTCCGCGCGACGTTCCCGACCCTCGATCACCTGCGCCCCGGTGCCTGGAGCATCAGCAAGGTCGGCGGTCGTGGCCAGTCCGCCGGAGTCGCACGCTACGAGCAGTACGCCCACCTGGTCGAGCTCAACGAGGCGATCGAGAGCAACCCGTCCTTGCGCTCGATCTTGGGCACCGGCTACGCCATCGCCCCTGATGTCGTCGTCTCCCGCGCTCCCGTCACCGACCACGAGATCAACATCCGTCGACCGCTGGTGGATGACACCGTGGCGACGAGGGCGTCGCTGCGCGCCTCCGGCCAGCCGCATCCCCTCCTGCACGCGGTCGTCTCGTGCAAGTGGACGTTGCGCAGCGATCGTGCCCAGAACGCTCGCAGCGAAGCGCTGAACCTCATCCGGAACCGCAAGGGCCGCCTGCCGCACATCGCCGTGGTCACGGGCGAGCCGACACCGGCTCGGATCTCCTCCCTCGCCCTGGGCACCGGCGACATCGACTGCGTTTACCACTTCGCCCTGCCCGAGCTCATCGACGCCGTCCACGCCGACGGTGGCGGAGACACCGCAGAGCTACTGGACACGATGATCTCCGGTAACCGGCTCAAGGACATCGCCGACCTCCCGCTCGACCTCGCCGTCTGAGCTCACGCTCACGGGCGTCGACGTCAGGTTCGAGCCGCCCCACCTTCTGCTCGGCGACCCTCCTCACGGAGGGCCGAGACCGACAGGAACGCCTCCTGGCGGATCTGATCGCGCAACTCGGCGTCGCCGAGGGCGTCGAACTCGACCACCGCCGCGGTGCGCAGGAGACGCTTGACGACGTCGCGCAGCACCTGGCGGTCCGGGAATCCGCCCTTGTCCAGCGTCGGCCATATCTCGGCAAGCGTGCGGACAAGGGCACGACTACCGCCGAGCAGGGCCCGTCTGGCGTAGATCTGGTCGAAGTCGGACTCGTTGAACCGGCCGAGCAGACGGTAGGCGTCGGTTTCGTCGGGAACCGCCAGCAGGTGGGCGCGCCACCACAGACGGCCCCAGACGTGTCTGGTGATGTCGGAGGCGAGGATCCGTTCGTCGGGCGGATCGCGGTAACGCCAGTACGACACGTCGGGCAGGACGACGAGGGCCAGGAAAGCCCAGATGGGGCGAACTCCGGCCTCCGCCGCGACCAGCCCGGCCCGTTCGTGGAGCAGCCGGGCGACCTCGAGGTCGAAATCGGCGTGGTCGCGTCGGCGTCCGCCCCCCGGGAACCCGGATTTGCTCGGCGACCTCGACGACACGTCGGCGCAGGTCCTCCAGGTGCTCGCGCGGGACCCGGTGGCCGCCGGTGGCGGCGAAGACGGCGGATGGGTGGCTGAACGCGTGCCGCTCGCGGAGCTCGTCGATCGGAAGGGACGAGTAGCGACGGTGCATGTCGCGTGCTGCGGCCTCGAGCAGCCGGGGGTAGAGGATGCTCATGGACCGGCCAGGAGGTCGGTCGCACTCTGGACCCGCGTGCTGAGAAGCGCAGGATCGTGATCTCGCTCGCGCCGGACGGCCTCCAACGGCCGATCGGGGAACGTCGTCTTCAATACCGACGCGAAAAGTGCTCCGACGGAGCCGGTGGGGTACTCGAACTCGTCGTCGAACTCGTCGTCGACGACGGCTCGCTCGATGAGCGAGCGGATGACGTCGGTGCGCACGGCCGATAGGACCCGGCGATCGGCGTCCGCCGGATCCGCGGCGGCCGCGAGGGCGTCGGTGACGATCTCTCGACGTTGGTTGACGAGCAGCAGCACGGAGCCGAGGGCCTGAGCCTCCAGGTCGTGGCCGAGCTCCAGGTGCCAGGCCGCGCCGGTGGGGTACGGCAGGTGCTCGAAGTCGACCACGGCCAACGGGAAGAGCACCGCGTCGACCTGGAGCATCACCGAACGCGTGTCACGCCACAGCACGCTGCCGGGACGTGAGGGAGCGGCGGCCGAGCCGGAGGCGGTTCCCGGGGACCGCAGGGTGAGCACCGTCTCCAGGTCGAGCCGACCGCCGAGTTCCCCGCCCGGGAGGTCGAAGGCGATGCGGTACTCGGCCGCGTCGGCGGGCGGGACCGGGAACTGCCAGGCCCGGCCGCGCAGCGACGAACTGCTGGACGCCCAGATCACGGAGAGGACCAGTTGTGCGTCATCCCTGAGGCCGCACTCCCGACGAGCGCGCAGACCGTCGATGCTGATCGGCCGTCTGAGCGGCAGCACGGTCTCGTAGTCCCAGTCCGGGAGATCCGACGGAAGCTCGCCGGTGTCGCCCGCGTCGACCCGCAGCCACGGCCCCGCGGTGACCACGTCGTCCGGTGGTCTGCGGAACGGGTAGGCGCGACTCATCGGGCGTCCCCGTCGGCAGGGGTCCCGGTCACGGAGATGTCGGTGATGGTGTCGGGGACGGGGAGCACGATGAGATCCACCTCCGATGGGCTGTCCACGACGCACGTCTCGGTGGTGCGTTCGCCTGACGACGTGGACCAGGTGATGACCTGCGGTCGGGCGGCACCGACAGGGGCTTCGCCCTCGGTCGCCCGCTCGCCCAGGCCGATCGACAGGCGGGCCTGCAACCGCACCGGGCTCGGACCCGTCACCGAGAAGCGCTGGACGAGGACCACGCGACCGTCGCGCTCCTCGATCGCCGGAACGGCCAGGTCGCGCACGCGAACGCGGTCGCGGGGAGCTGGTGATGAGCGCGTGCCGTCTCCTCGCACGTCCGTGCCGTCCGTTTCGGACCCGCTGCCGCCCGCGGAGCGCGAGGAGCCGCGAGAGGTCGCTTCGGGACGGGCGAACGCGGCCGCGACGATGCCGCCGAGGAACGTGCTCGCCGCTCCGAGCGCGATGCTCTCGCCGCGTACCGAGGCCGTGACCGTCTTCTTGTAGCCCGTGAGCTGCTCCTTGATCCGCTTGAACGTCGTGCGGATGAACGTCTTCTCATGCCCTGACAGCTGCTCGTGCACCCAGTGGTCGTGCGTGGGGGGCTCAGCCGCGGCGTAGACGTCGTCCAGGTCGTCCATCGCGCGGAACACGCCCGCGTAGGCACGGTTGGGTGACCCGGTCTCGATCTCCGGGAGGTACCGGACGACCAGTTCGGGTGAGCGCATCAGGCAGATGTGGTGGGGGTCGCCGCTCACACCCGCGCAGTCGGCGGCGAGTGTCGCCGAATCGCGTGGCATCGGGACGACCCATTCCTCCTGGAGCCCGAAGCGGCCGAGCTGCCTCCGCGGGTTCCCGCACTCGAGCACCATCCCGTCGCCGTCCCGCTGCTTGCGGTACGCGGCGACGAACATCTCCAGCGGGTACGTCGCCGCGGGATCGGGGACGGGGAACTCCACGCCGGCCGCCACGACCTCCGCGCGGAGCCGGTCGTCGCCGCGCTCGGGCAACATGATCGGCCAGAGCTGCCAGCTGATCGTGTTCGCGAGGTGCGCGGCTACCTCGGAGTCGTCGTCGAAGCCGTCGAAATCGGGATCGAGCACGATCAGGGTCGTCCCCGATTCACCGTCGGCGAACGGCCGCAGCCCCAGGTTCGCGGCCACCTGGTCCGCCTCCGCGCCCAGGAGGGGCTCGACGTGGTCGTCTCGCACATCGCCCCACCAGTGGCGGCCGGTGAAGGGCTTCGACTCGCCACCGGGGTGCTCACGACCGTCGAAGGATTCGCGCAGCGCGATACCGATGAGTCGTGAGCGGAGCCCGGCCCCGGGTTCTTCCGTGCGGGTATAGACCAGGATCGTCCCGACCCGGGACAGGCGGTAGAGCACCGCCTTGCCGTAGCCGAACGTCCCACCGCCTTGGTGCGTGTCGCGCTTCTCGCCCACGTTGAGCACGAAGGAGATCCAGTCACGCCGGTCGACCGCCAGTTCATCGGCCCGTGTCGGCCCGCCGAGTCCCTTCGTGCCGCGGTCGACCACCGACAGCAGGCGGAGGTTCGGGGTCCTCACGAGCTTGCCGACGCCGAGATGACGGTCGGTGCTCGCCGGCGGGGCGAGCAGCCGTTCCCAGTTCGGGCGGTGCGACGGTGCGACGGTCGTGAGCTCGAGGCGGTATGTGGTCGGCGCGCCGGGGAGGCGCGCGTCCCACGAGTTCTGCGCCGTCTCCCGGACGAAGATCGTCAGCGGATCCACGGGCGGGCGGCCGAGCTGGTTGCGGATGCCCTCCGACGCGATGGTTCCGGTCGGGGGGAAGGGCTGCGACCACCAGCGCGGCGTCGTCACGACAGCTCCAGGAACGCCCGGGCCGGGTCGAGGTCGACGCGCGTCGCGGCGGCCGGAGCGCTGTCGAGGTCCACGTCGTAGTGGATCCGATCCACGCCGGCCAGGGTGGCGTCGCCGATCAGCCCGGCGGCGGTGACGCGGGGGAATCCGGGGCCGATCTCGAACACCCGCCGCTCGTCGACCTCGAAGAGCCTGCGGGAGTAGAGCTCGCGGTCGGTCGGGAGGTAGCCGGCCTCGCGGAGGGCGGCGAGGAAGCTCGCCTCGTCGTCCGTCGCGGCCATGATCTCGTCGATCAGGTCCGGCACTGAGCGGCCACCACCCGCACCGAGCCGGAACCAGACCAGGAGCAGGCGCCCCGACTCGGCGACGGCGAGCTGCCCCGCGCCGTGGACGCGGATCGTGCGGGACTCCGGTGAGACCGTCGCCTTTGCCTCCAGGGACAGCTTCCCCCGGTGGAAGTCCTGGGCGGTGCCCGAGGGGCCGGTCCAGAACGACACGGCCCCGTTGTCCAGCGCGACCATGGTGCGCAACAGCTCCAGCTCACCGAACAGCCCCGCGAGCTCGGACGGACCGAGCGTGCGCCGGGAGCCGGAGAGCAGGGACCGCCAGTCCGCCAGTGTCTGGCGGAGTGCGGTGACGGCGCGATCCGGCTTCGCCGCGATCCGTGTGACGACCTCGACGCAGAGCGCGGTGAACAGATCGGCGAGGCGGCCGTCGACGAGCGCCAGAACGGCGTATGTGCGGCGGCTGGTCGCGTCTTCCAGTACCCGTCGGCGCAACGTGACGGCGTTGCCGTCGACGTCTTCCCGGAGCGTGTGCTTGGCATCGATCGGGATGAGGAGGTTCCGTGAGCCGTCCTTGTGAACGGCGACGAGGACCGGACCCTGCGACGTGTCGGTCCCGCACGGCGCTGTCCGGAACAAGCTGACGGCGGGCTCGGCGGCGGCTTCGGCCCACAGCTCCTCCAACCGGGCGCCGCTCGGACTCACGAGTCCTGTTCCAGGATCGAGAGGTCTTCCTCCTCGACGACGACCTTGGAGAGGTCCGCGCTCATGTACTCGACGTCGGAGTCCTCGTCCTCGGGGTCCGGGAAGACCAGCGCCACGCCCATCACCACGTCGTCGGTGGGAGCGTCGAGGGGGACACGGCGTTTCGTGCCGGTGTCGGACATCGGCTCGATGGGGTACAGCAGGAGGAGTCCCTCGGTCGGGCGCTGGTCGGCGCGCAGCACGAGGAGGTCCTCACGGCTCATCGAGTTCGCGCGGTCCGTGTCGAGATCGAGCGCCTCGTCCCGACGGCTGGTGAGGGTCTTGATGTCCGCCACGCCGTCGAACTCGCCGTCGCCGTCGTAGTCGAGTCGTGAGCGTCGCACCATCCGAATGTCGATGCCACTCCCCAGGTCGCACCGCTTGGTGTCGGCGGTCGCCAGCGAGTTGCCGACGACGCCGACACTCCATCGGCCCAGGGACCCGGCGCGGACCCGGCGCCGGATGTACTCGGCCATCCGTGCGCCGTCGCCGTCCGACGACCGCTCGTGGAACGCGTACTCCGACAAGAACCGCAGGACGTACTCGTGCGGGACGTGGGTGAACAGCGCGGACTCACCGTTCGATCCGGTCCGGATCCCGTACTTCGCCGAGTCGGCGACGAGCCCGCGCGCAGCCGCGGCGTTGTCGACGAGCCGCTCGGCGCCGGCTGCGGTGACGTCGAAGAACCGGGACTCGACGAGCTGGCCGCCGTAGGCTGCGGTCGCCCGTACGGCACTCGTCATCTTGGCTTTGGCCGTGATGCTCATCTTCGGGTGTGTCCGGAGCCGGACGGCGAAGTTCAGTGGCGTCACCGACGGGTTCATGTAGCGGTTGATGTCCTGGCGCATCTCGGCCTCGACGGTCGCCAGGTGGCTGAACCACTCCTTCAGCTCGTTCGTCATCCAGATGCGCGGCAGGTCGCCGTAGTGGTTGCGGTATCCGAACCAGCGACCCATCTGCAGCAGGGTGTCGTAGGCCGACACCGCACGGACGAAGAGGCTTGAGATGAGACCTTCGAGGGTCAGGCCGCGGGAGAGGGTGTTGCCACCCACCGCGATCGCGGTGACCGGGCCGGACTCGTAGTCGAGACGGTCCGTGCTGCGGTAGTTGTCGATCACGATCTTGGTCTCGCGCACGACGCCGGGAAGCTCGGCCAGCAAGGCGTCGAACGGCACCGGCGTCTCGCCGAGGTCGGCCGCGGGGACGCGCCCGGTCTCCTTCTCCCAGGTCTCGCGCAGGCGCTTCGACAGCGGCGCGTCGTCCTGGGCGAGGCCGCGCAGCATGCGGGAGCGCAGATCGAGCAGCGGATCCTTGAACCGCTCGTGCACTGTCGTGTCCGTGGTCGTGTGGATGAGCATCGTCGAATGCGGGTTGCCGCCACCGCGAACGCGTCTGGCGGCGGTGGCGAGCCAGAACCACTCGACCGACCGGCGGAGTGAGTGCGTCATCCCCGGGTAGAAGCCGGGTGCGTCCTTCTTGGTCCGCGGCTTCAGCTCGTCGACCTCGGAGTCCGGGACCGTCCGGATCATGTCGAAGCCGCCCTCGAGGGCCGAGGCGTCCTCACCCGGCAGCAACTCCCGGCCGAACAGCACCTCCGTGCCGTGGTACCCCGTCGGCTGAGGCAGGTTGACGATGAAGTCCCTGGGGTAGAAGTCCTTCTCGTCGCCCGGGTTGATCAGCAGGTTCGCGAACGGCGTCGCCGTGTAGCCGATGTAGCCGACCTTGGGGAACTTGTCGAGGACGTCGAACAGCAGCGGGTTGATCTTCGACGTGGCGACGGTCGACTGATCGGCCTCATCGTCGATGATCAATGTCGGGGTCTTGGCGAGGTACTCGCCCGCCGAGTCGAGCCAGTCGCGGAGCTTGCGCAGGACGACGGCGTTCTTCTTGACGACGAGCAGGAGATGCTGGCCCTTCGAGGCGAAGTACGCCTTCGAGTTCCCACCCGGCGGGATGAAGTCCCGATTCTCGGTCGTCACCTCGTGCCACTGCGCCGGGTTCGCGTGCACCAGATCATCGCCGAGCCGGACCTGCGTCTGTCGCCGCAAGGTGTTGTGGATTCCGGACAGGACGATGAAGAGCTTGTAGCCGCGGTCGGCGGCCTTCGCCATTACAGCGGTGAAGTTGGTCGTCTTCCCGGACTGGACGAAGCCGACGACCAGGCCGCGGGTCCGGAACCCATCCTGCTTCGGGTGGTCGAGGAGCGCCAGGATCTTCGTGGAGGATGCATCGACCGACTCGATGTTGGCGTCCCCGAAGCCCTTCCTCTGCATGGACTTCACGATCGCCGGCCAGTTGCGATCCTTGGTCATGTCCGGACCGGTGTACCAGGTGATCCGCCCGTCGATCCACACGGATGGCGGCTCGTCGAGATTGCGGATCCGAACGGTCTCCGCCTCGTGCTTCGCGCGGACCCGCCGGATGAGCTCCGGCGCCATTCCGATCGCTTCGAGATCCTTGACCGCCTCCTGTGGTGAACTGACGTCGGAATACTTGAGGAAGACCTTGTAAGCCCTCTCGACCTGCGCGTCGGTCACGCCGTCAGCCACCTGATCTCCCTACGGCCTTTGTCCGGATCCTCCGGAGGCTAACCAGACCTCCGGAGCGCTGCGCGCCTGACCCACTCGTTCGATACCGACGCGCCGACCGGTCTCGAGGGGTGAAAGGAGGTTCAGAGCAGCGGGTCGACGGCCTCCGCCCACGCCGTCGCCATCTGCGCGTAGCCGTCGGCGTTGGGGTGGATGCCGTCGTCGGCCATCCGCGACGGATCGGACCAGAACGGGTCGTTCGTGTCCACGGTGGGGACGTCGTAGGTGTCCGCGACCTCCTCCACCACCGCGCCGAGCTCCTCGGAGAGCGCCGACATCTTCCCGACCTCCTCCTCGGTGACGTCGGGGAGCTGTTCGTTGAGGCGGGCGATGTCGACGGAGATGGGGCGCACCGACTGGTCGTCGGGCAGCCCGACGACCACGACCGCCCCGGCGGCCCGCAGCTCCCGCACCGTGCGGTCGAGGTTCGCGCGGTAGGTGGCGACGACGGCGTCCTCGTCGGCGCGCGGGGTCGGGTTCTCGGCCCCGCTGTAGGCGTACCAGAGGTCGTTCGAGCCGATCAGCACCGTGGCCAGCACCGCGGCCGGGGCTGCCGCCCTGGCGGCGTCGACGGCTTGGGCCAGTGGCGCCGGAGAACCCTCCTGGCCGTCGACCATGGCGGTGCTGTCCCAGCCCGACTGGCCGAGGTCGACCAGCGAGGAGCCCTCGCGGCCGGGGCGGGCGGCGATGGTCTCGACGAGCCGGCCGGCGAAGCCCAGGCCGCTGTCGTCGCCGTCGCCGGCGGTGAGGCTGTCGCCGAGGGCGATGACGGTGACCGGGCCCGGCGCCAGCGCCGTGGGCGCGGCGGTGACGGCGTCCGTCGACGGGGTGCCCCCGACCGCGTAGGGGGTGCCGGCGACCGGCTGGGCGGAGCACCCGGTCAGCACGAGCAGGAGGGCGGCGGCCGCCGTGCGCCGGGCGGTGGGTCGCGGCATCGGGCACTCCTGCGGCGTCGGTGGCGGTCGGGCCGCCGCATGCGTTTCCCCGGCGCGAAGGGAACGCCGTGAGCTCACCGGACCACTCGCCCCGGTCGGAGGGGGTGTTACGCCGCTCACCCGCGGCGGCGTCGACGGCTGCCTAGCATCCGGGTCATGACCGTCGCCCCGCTCGCCCACGTCACGCGCTCGGGCTTCCTGGAGTGCGTGCACCACGGCGCCGCGGTGGCCCTCGACGCCTCCGGGTCGGCCGCCGTGCGGGTGGGCGACCCGTCGGCGGTCGTGCTGCCGCGCTCGTCGCTGAAGCCCGTGCAGCTGCTGGCGATGCTGCGCGCCGGCGTGGACCTGCCCGGCCCGCAGCTGGCGCTGGCCGCGGCCAGCCACTCCGGCGAGCCCTTCCACGTCGAGGGTGTCGCGGCGATCCTGCGCGCCGCCGGGCTGTCCGAACAGGACCTGCGCAACACCCCGGACCTGCCCATCGAGCCCGGGGAGCGGCTGCGCTGGCAGTGCGCAGGCCGCGCCGCCGTCCCGATGGCGCAGAACTGCTCCGGCAAGCACGCCGCCATGCTGGCGACGTGCGCGGCCAACGACTGGCCGCTGGACTCCTACCTCGACCCGGCCCATCCCCTCCAGCGGCTCGTCCGCGAGACGATCGCCGAGCTGACCGGGGAACCCGTCGACGTCGTGGCCGTCGACGGCTGCGGCGCCCCGGCCTTCGGCACGACCCTGGACGGGTTGGCCCGCGCCTTCGCGACCCTCGCCCGCGCCGAGCCCGGCACCCCGGAGGCCCGCGTCGCCGCCGCGATCCGCGAGCACCCCGAGTACCTCGGCGGCACCGGACGCGACGTGACCGCGCTGATCCGCGCCGTCCAGGGCCTCATCGCGAAGGACGGCGCCGAGGGCGTCTACGCCGCCGCACTGCCCGACGGCCGGGCGGCGGCGCTCAAGATCGCCGATGGCGCGGCGCGGGCGCGGCAGCCCGTGATGGTCGCGCTGCTGCGCCGGTTGGGGGTCGAGGAGATCGCCGACGACCTGGCGCACGTAGCGGTGCTCGGGCACGGCGAGCCCGTCGGTGAGGTGACGGCCGCACCGTTCGACCGACCGGATCCCTGATCGTCAGTCCAGGCAGAACTCGTTGCCCTCCGGGTCGGCCATCACGATGAAGCCCTGGCTCATCGGGGGTGCCGGCTCGTCCCGGTGCAGCCGCTTCGCCCCCAGCGCGACGAGCCGGTCGCACTCGGCCTCCAGCGCCGCCATCCGCTCGTCGCCCTGAAGGCCGGGGGCGGCGCGGACGTCGAGGTGGACGCGGTTCTTGACGACCTTGTCCTCGGGCACCTGCTGGAAGAACACGCGGGGGCCGTGGCCGTCGGGGTCCTCGATGGCCGACCTGGTGTTGCGCTGGTCCCCGGGGACGCCGAGGCGGGCGAGGAACTCGTCCCACGCGGCCAGGGGGTCGGCGCCCGCGGGGAGGTCGACGCCGGGTGGGCCGGGGTGGACGTAGCCGAGGACCTCGGCCCAGAAGGACGACAGGGCGCGCGGGTCGTGGACGTCGAAGGTGACCTGGATGTGGCGGCTCATGGGGTCACCCTGGCACGGCTCGCGGACAGCTCCGGTCCGCTATCGACGGTGGAGGTCGACCGAGCCTTCGGGGTCCAGGGGCAGGGCGGGGCGGTCGGTGGTCAGGGTGATGAGGGCTTCGTCGAAGGTGTCGCCGAGGTGGTACTCGCCGGTCGGGTGGAACAGGAACGTCCGCCCGTCCGGGGCGACCGCCACCTCCGACGGGCCCTCCCCGTGGGTGCCGACGGGGAACAGTGGGATGCCGGTCTCCTCGGTGAAGCCCAGGTAGGCGCGGGTCAGCGGGCCGCAGGCCGGGTGCGGGAACAGCAGGCTGCGGTGCCCGGGCAGCGGCGTGCCCGACTCGTCGAGCTGGTCGAGGGTCAGGCCGCCGAACTCCTCGAGCACCTGGCGGGCCGTCGCCGAGAACGGGACGAGCCGCAGGTCGTCGGTGTGCGCGGCCATCCACGCGTCGACGGCGCCGGGGACGCGGCGGCCGGACTTCCAGCCGGCCCGGTGCAGCGAGCGCAGCGCCATCGGCGGGAAGCGCAGCTGGGCGGCCAGCCGGTCGGGGTACTGGGCGATGATCGTGCTGACCGGGATCGACGGCCACTGGGACAGCTCGCCGGTCTCCTTGTCGATCACCACGCGGGCGGCGCCGAGGCCGACCTGGGCGGGCTTCGGCCAGGCCACCCAGCCCTGGTCGAACTCCCGCAACCCGATCTCCACCTCGACGCCGCCGCGCGGCGCGGCCCAGCTGGCGGCGATGCTCGTCGCCTGCTCCCGGTCGATCACGTTCGCTCCTGCAGTGGTCCTGGAGCCGTGACGGTACCCACCGGTTCGGTCCGGTCATGACCGGGCTCAGCCGCCGGCGGCCATCCCGTCCAGGACGGGGACCAGCTGCTGCTCCTCGTAGTCCAGGTGGGCCTCCACCTCGCCGGTGAGCCGGTCGATGTCGGCCAGCAGGGCCGCCCGGTCCCGGTCCGGCTCCGCGAGCACGGCCCGGAGCTCGTCGAGCAGCGCGGCGATCCGCGCGTGCTCGTCGGCCAGCCGCTCGACGGCGTCGGTGAGGTCGGGGCGCATCCTGGCCAGCGCCGGGAACATCGCCGCGTCCTCGTTGCGGTGGTGGACGCCCAGGCCGTCGCACAGCGCCAGGCAGTTGATCCGCAGCTGGGCGCCGAGGCCGGGACCGGAGCGGGCGACCTCCGCGCGGACCAGGGCCAGCTCGCGGCGGAAGCCGTCGTGCACCAGCCGCAGCGCCGCACCCGGCGACGGGGCGGCGATGTCGGGCGGGCCGACGGGCACCTCGACGAGCGCGACCACCGGCAGCAGGCGGCCGGCCTTCTCCTGGTAGTCGCCCCAGGCGGGATCGTCCTCGACGACGCGGGCGAAGGTCTGCTCCCGCTCCGCACCGGTCAGCACGACGGCGTCGGCCGGGTAGCGGAACACGCCCGCCTCGACGTGGACGCGGGGGTCGGCCACCAGGTTGTGGAACCAGGCGGGGTGCCGCGGCGAGCCGCCTGCGGACCCGATGACCAGGACCCGGCCGTCGCGGTCGGGCAGGTAGCCCAGCGGAACCGTGTGCTCGTTCCCGGTGCGGGCGCCGGTGGTGGTGAGCAGCAGCAGTCGGGCTCCTTCGAACATGCCGCCGACGACCCCCGCATTGGCGCGGAACTCGTCGATGACGGGTTGGTTGAAATCCATTTCTCTCCTTTTTCGGGCAGGCTGAAGCCCCGCCGGGACAACGGCGGTTCTCGGGCATGGCTGGGGGCATGACGGCGTGCGGCGTCGCAGGTGGGAAGGGTGCAGGAGGCCGTCGAACGGCCAAGGAGCGCTATGGCGCGGGAAAAGGGTGGAACGGCGGGCCGCGGGCCCGCCCGGCCGTCACTCGGCGGCCGGGTGACTCTCTCGCTCGTGGCCCAAGGCCGACCCGGCAGTCACGGGGGATACCGTACTTCGGCGGCGGTGTCCGTGGCAAACGACCGTTTCCCGACGGCTTTCCCGCGCGGACGGGCGCGGCGGCGTACCGGATGCCGGCGCGGCCGCGGGCGACAACCGGAGGTGGGCATGCACGTCGTCGAGAACTCGATCGACATCGCGCGGCCGGTGGAGGCCGTCTTCGACTACTGCAGCGACATGCGCACCGAGGTCGACTGGAACCCGGCGGTGAAGACCATCGAGCTGGTCTCGGACGGGCCGGTCGGGCGGGGCAGCCGGTTCGTCGGGTCCTACTCGGGGCTGGGGAAGGCGACGATGGAGGTGGTCGAGTTCGCCCGGCCGACGACCTGGACGACGACCGCCACCGAGGCGTCGCTGCCGTTCCGGCTGATCGGCACGGTCGCCGAGGGCCCCTCCGGGTCGTCGCGGCTGACCATGCGCATCGAGCTCATGCCGAGGGGTCTGCTGGCCCGGGTGTTCGCGCCGCTGCGGGCGATCATGCAGCGCACGGCGAAGGGCGACCTGAACCGCATCAAGGCGGCGCTGGAGGCGGGGTAGACGTGGTCGCCGCCGGGGCGGTCAGCCCAGGTCGACGGTGACGGTGACCCGGCGTCCGTCGCGCCGGGCGACGGCGTGGCCGGTGCGGTCGGTGCCGTCGAGCTCCAGCGTGAGCGGGGCGCCGTCGCCGGTGAAGTTGCGCCACCAGTTCTTCCGGTCGGGCATCTGCACCCCGATCGTGACGACGTCGCCGGTGCGCCGGTAGCCGACGGGCGTGTGGAACGTCCTGCCCGAGCGGCGCCCGGTGTAGGTGGCGGTGGTGATGCGCCTGCGGACCACCGGTCCGAGGAGGCGGGAGCCCGCCAGGCCGGTCACCCCCGCGTTGAAGCACCCGACCACCTGCTGCACCGCTCGTCCGGATCGCACGTGGTCGACCCTACGCGCGGCATGCCGGACCTACGACCACCTCACCTGGCGCGGCACCGCGGCCGCCCGTGGTTCGCGGCCGTCCCCACGCCGGCCGCGGCGGCCGGGATCACCGAGCGCATCCGGGCCGGCCCCGCGGTCTTCGAGCGGATCTTCTCCGGAGCGGTCACTTCATGGCGGCGATCTGGATCAGGTTGCCGCAGGTGTCGTCGAAGACCGCGGTGACCACGGGGCCGAGGTCGGTGGGCTCCTGGGTGAACACGACGCCCGCTGCCTTCAGGCGCTCGGCCTCGGTGTGCACGTCCTCCACCGCGAACTGGGTGAACGGGATGCCGTCGGCGACCAGGGCCTTCTTGAACGGGCCCGCCGCCGGGTGGCCGTCGGGCTCCAGCAGCAGCTCGACGCCGTCGGGGTCGGCGGGGGAGACGACGGTGAGCCAGCGGGCCGCACCGGTCGGGATGTCGTTCTTCTTCACGAACCCGAGCACGTCGGTGTAGAAGGCCTCGGCCTTGGCCTGGTCGTCCACGAACACGCTGGTGATGTTGATGCGCAGCACGGTCACTCCGTCAGTCGTCGTTGATGGGCCACCGCTCGACGATCGAGCGCAGTGGGCTCGTGTCGAGGTGGTGGAACTTGTACCGGCCCTCGCGCCGGGTGGTGACCAGACCGGCCTCCTCCAGCACCGCGAGGTGCTGGGAGATGGCCTGCCGGGACGAGCTCAGGCCGTGCTTCATGATCAGGCGACCGCAGATCTCGAAGAGCGTCTGGCCGTCGGACCGCTGGAGCTCGTCGAGGATCGTGCGCCGCGTCGGGTCACTGAGTGCCTTGAACAGCTCCGCGGCGTCCACGGGTGATTTATATGCAAGTAACCACTTGCCTGTCAAGGCGCCGACCGACGGGGAACGGTGGAATGCGGAGGACAGCCGGGCGGCTGTGGATCAGACTCGGGACCGTACCGACGGGCAGCCGAAGGAGGCGCCGTGCACACCACCCTGACCGACTCCGCCGCGCCGATCCGCATGTGGCTGGACCCCGCCGAGACCGAGGGCGGCGCGATGCGCCAGCTGCGCAACTGCGCCGACCTGCCGTGGACCCACGGCGTCGCCGTCATGCCCGACTGCCACCAGGGCTACGGCGCCACCGTCGGCTCGGTGATCGCGATGCGCGACGCGGTGTCGCCGGGCGCTGTCGGCGTCGACCTCGGCTGCGGCATGAGCGCGGTGCGCACCGGGCTCACCGCGTCCGACCTGCCCGACTCGCTGGCCGCCGTGCGCGCGCAGATCGAGCGCGACCTGCCGGTCGGGCGGGGCCTGCACCAGCACGGCGCCGACCTCGACCGCATCGGCATGCGCGCGGAGACCGACTGGACGGCGTTCTGGGGCCGGTTCGACACCCTCGACGCGATCGACCGCGCGTCCTGGACCACGGCGGGCAAGCTGCGCACCCGGGCGCACCAGCAGCTGGGCACCCTGGGCGGCGGCAACCACTTCGTCGAGGTCTGCCTGGACGGCGACGACCGCGCGTGGCTGATGCTGCACTCCGGGTCGCGCAACATCGGCAAGGTCCTGGCCGACCTGCACATCGAGGCGGCCAAGGGGCTGCCGCACAACGCGGACCTGCCCGACCGCGACCTCGCCGTGTTCCTCAACGGCACGCCGGAGATGGTCGCGTACCGCAACGACCTGTACTGGGCGCAGGAGTACGCGCGGCTCAACCGCCGGGTGATGATGGAGCTGGCCAAGGCGGCGCTGGCCAAGGCGCTGGGCCGGGACGTGGCGTACGGCGAGGAGATCTCCTGCCACCACAACTACGTCTCGGAGGAGACCTACGACGGCCTCGACCTGATCGTCACCCGCAAGGGCGCGATCTCCACGGCCGGCGGGCGGATGGGCATCATCCCGGGGTCGATGGGCACCGGCTCGTACATCGTGCGCGGCAAGGAGAACGACGCCGCGTACCGGTCGGCGAGCCACGGTGCCGGGCGGAAGATGTCGCGCAACGCGGCGCGCAAGCTGTTCTCGGTCGCCGACCTGCAGGCCCAGACCGAGGGCGTGGAGTGCCGCAAGGACAGCGGGGTCGTCGACGAGATCCCGGGCGCCTACAAGGACCTGGACGCGGTGATGGCCCAGCAGGACGACCTGGTCGACGTGGTCGCCCGGCTGCGCACGATCCTGTGCGTGAAGGGCTGAGGGCGGGCCCGGACAGCGGCGGTGGGCCGACTACGACCGGGTGAGCCGCTCGGCGTGGTCGGCCTCCGCGTCGGCGACGACGGCCGGCCCGACCTCGCGCAGCCGCCACCGGGTGGTCGCGCCGCCCGGGCCGGTCAGCGCGCCCGCGCGCAGGGCCAGCTCGATGCGGGTGCGGACCTCGGCCTCCCGCTCGGGCTCGGCGGCGAACAGCACGCGCAGGTCGACGACGTCGCCGCGGCGCTCGGCGCGGGTGTGGTGCGCCGCGACGGGGCACGGCGGCTCGTGCTCCCAGTGCCCGCACAGCTCGGCGGTGACCGCGGCGCCGGGGGCGCGGTCGTCGCCGGCCGGGTCGAGTTCGACGGCGGCGCGGTGGGCGTAGGCGCGTCGCACAGTGCCTCCCGGAACTCGAATGCGCCACCCTAGCCCGGAATGCCGCTTTCGCCGTGAGACGCCCGCGGCGCTGGGGCTTTCGGCGAGAACCGGTCTGCCGGCCGGTCGCGGGTCGTGCCAGAGTCAGCGCCTGTGACGACGCCCGCCAACCGCTTCTACGTCCGCCAGAAGATCACCGTGATGGTCAACCGCTACCAGGTGCTCGGCGCGAACCCCGACGGCAGCGAAGGCCCGCTGCTGGCGTTCGCCCAGCAGAAGCGGATGAAGATCAAAGAAGAGGTCCGGTTCTTCGCCGACGAGTCGATGACCCGCCAGGTCTTCTCCTTCCGCGCCCGCCAGCGCCTGGACGTGCACGCCGAGCACGACGTCTACGACGAGCACGGCCGCCCGCTCGGCTACTTCAAGAAGCAGTTCGGCAAGAGCCTGCTGCGCTCCACCTGGGAGCTGCAGGGCCCCGGCGGCCTGCACGCCGTGGGCCAGGAGCGCCGCCCCGGGATCGCCATCCTGCGCCGCGTCTGGGACCTCATCCCCTACCTCGGCGACATCTGGGTGCCGTTCGTCTTCCACTTCGACTTCTACGACCAGCAGACCGGCAACCACGTGATGACCAGCGAGCGGATCAAGTCCCTCCGCGACCGCTACCTCATCACGGTCTCCGACCCGCGGCTGGACTTCCGGGTCGCCGCCTCGATGGCCGTCGCGCTGGACGCGCTGCAGAGCCGCTGACCGACCCCGCCGGTCACACGGGGAGGTGGCCGGCGTCGTTGTAGCGGACCAGCACGGGGCCGCGGTCGCCGCGGTAGCGCAGCACGGTGAGCGCCGCGTTGTCGTCCTGCAGGGACAGCCACGCGTGCGCCGGCGCGCCCAGCGCGGCCGCGGCGAACCAGCGGATCGGGTTCCCGTGCGTGACCAGCAGCAGGAACCGGTCGCTGTCGCCGACGGCGGAGAGCCCTTCGACGGCCCGGGCCGCCTGGCGCGGCCCGTCGGTCAGCGCGGCCGGCAGGTCGCGCTCCCAGGACTCGAACCACCCCCGGTGTGCCTGGCCGAGCAGGTGCAGCTCGGTGATCGGCATGCCGCGCATCGTGGCAGAGCCGCGGCGGCGGTCAGCGCCGGACGCTGAGCAGCTGCTCGAAGAATCCGCCGATCCGCCGCTCCCGGTCGACCAGGTGGACCTCCAGGATCCAGTGCGCCCGCCGACCGGCCGCGTCGGTGCGGCGCATCGGGTGGTCGCTGCCGGGGGCGATGTAGCTCTCGATGCGCTCGCCGTCGATCCACTCGTGCGGGAACTCGCCGACCAGGTGCCCGCTGTGCGCGCCGCCGAACTCCCAGCCCGCCGCCGCGGCCAGGCCCACGACGTGCGCGTACAGCTCGGCTCCGCTGATGTCGGGGTGGGCCTCGAAGTGCTCGCGCCCGGCCAGCCAGATCGGCTCCAGGTCGTCGCGCAGGCGCTGCTTGACCGGGTCGTCGCCCAGGACGTAGGTGCGGCCGAAGTCGGCCTCCCACTCGCTGAAGATCGGGCCGAGGTCGAGGAAGACGATGTCGTCGGCCTCGATGTGCCGGTCCGGCGGGTTCTCCCGGTACGGCTCCAGCGTGTTCGGCCCGGACCGGACGATCCGCTTGTGCCAGTGCCGGTCGGTGCCGAACAGCTCGGCACCCAGGTCGCGCACCTGCCGGCTGACCGCCGACTCGGCCGCCCCCGGGGCGATCAGCCCGCGCGCGACGACCTCGTCGAACAGCGCGACCGCCTTCTCCTCGGCCTCGACCAGGCTGCGGGCGCGGGCGTCCTCGTCGGCGGTGGTGGGTGCGGTTCCCGTCATGTCCCCTCCCGGAGCGCTCGCCCCGAGGCTAGATCGCCCACGCGGGTCCGCCCACCCCTGCTCGCCCGGCCCCGGTGACAGGAAAGCCACGTTCCGGACGGATTCGGTCCTGAACGTGGCTTTCCTGTCATCCCGCGGGCGGTCACCGGGGCGGCGGGCGACCCGAGGGACGGGGTGTCGTGAGGGCGCAGCGATCAGCCGCGGCCGCGGCCGCCGTGGTCGTCGTCCCGGTCGTCGTCCCCACCGCGGCCGTGCCCTCTGCGGTCGTCGTCCCGGTCGTCGTCCCGGTCGTCGCCGCCGTGGCGGCCGCCGTGGTCGTCACCGCGCCGGTCGTCGCCGCCGCGGTTGCGGCGGTGGTCGTCGACGGTCGGCGGGGCCGGGGCGGCGGCGCCCGGGGCGGGCACGACCGTGACGGGCGGGGCGCTCGGCGCGCTGGTCGCGGTGCTCGGCGAGCCGTCGGTGTCGTGGCGGGTGACGGCGCCCGACTCGGCGTCCACCCGCACGTCGTGCGCGACACCGTCGCGGACGACCTCGACCTTCCACTCCAGCCTGCCGTGCTCGATCTCGTTCTCGATCTTCGTGACCTCCCCGCCGCCGACCTCGGCGACCGCGATCACCCTGGCCTCCTCGACGGGCACGGCGGTCCGGCTGGGATCGGAGGTGGTGGGTGGCGAGCTCGTCGTGGTCGGGGCCGCGGCGTCGGTGGTGACCGAGGCCGGCTGGGTGATCATGGTGGGCACGTCGGTCGTGCCGAGGGCGAAGGCGACGCCGCCCGCCGCGATCAGGGTGGCGGCGGCGATCCCGGCGGTGGTGGCGAAGTCTCGGATGCTCACGGTGGGGTCCTCTCCGGTCTGTCGCGGACGGGATCCACGCTCGTCGACGGCCGGCTATCCGCGCGCTGCACGACCCCTAAGGACCGGCTATGGCCGCCGGGGAGGGCCCAGGTGCAGCACGACCTGCAGCCCCCCGAGCGGCGAGCGCCCCAGCTCCAGCCGCCCGCCCGCCCGCTCGGCGGCCCGCCGGGCGATGTCCATGCCCAGCCCGGACGAGCCCGCGCCGCTGGCCCCGCGGCGCGGGGCGGGGCCGGAGGGCAGGCCGGGGCCGGCGTCGCCGACCGTCAGCACGGCGCCGCCGCCCCCCGCGGGCACCAGCGCGACCTCCAGGGCGGTGCCGTCGGGGGTGTGCGCGAAGACGTTGCCCAGCAGCGCGTCGACGGCGGCGTCCAGGTCGGCCCGGCCGATGCCGACCGGCAGCGGTCCGTCGGCCACCCGCACGGCCACCTCCCGGTCGGTGTCCTCGGCCAGCACGGACCAGAACGCGGTGCGCTCCCGGACGGCGACGGCCGCGTCGCAGGCCGCGGACTCCGGGCCGGGCCCGGAGCCGCGGCGGCGGGCCTGCTCGATGGCCCGGGTGACGGCCCGCTGCACGCCGTCGACGCCGGCGCCGACGCGGGCGGCCTCGTCCGGGTCGGCCAGCGCCTCGGCCTCCAGCCGCAGCGCGGTCAGCGGGGTGCGCACGCGGTGGGCCAGGTCGGCGACGGTCTCGCGCTCCTCGCGCAGCAGCTCCACGATCCGCCCGGCCAGCCCGTTGAGCGCGCCGGCGACCACGCCGAGCTCGCCGGGGCCGTCGGTCGCGGCCCTGGCCGCCAGGTCGCCGCCGGCGAGCCGGTGCGAGACCGCGGCCAGCTCCGTCGTGGCCCGCACCAGCCTGCGGCCCAGCCGGTCGGCCACCACCAGGCTGATCGTCAGCAGCCCGACGGCCAGCCCGGCCAGCAGTAGCCAGGACTGTGCGACCCCGGCCCCGAGCTGCTCGTCGGGGATGAACGCCCTGGCCACCGCGCGGGTGCCGGTGCCGCTGGCCACGGCGACCACGACCTCCCGGCCGCCGTCGACGTCGCCGGTCGCGCTGAAGCCCCGTGCGGCCAGCTCGACCAGCGGGGTGCGGGTGGCGGGCGAGCCGAGCACGGTGCCGTCGGGCAGCAGGACGCTGATGTCCGCCGGTGAGGTGGCGTCGACCTGCACGACCGCGGCGTCGAGCTGGGCGCGGTCGGTGGTGGCCACCAGGGTGATGAGGGCCTGGGCCTCCCCGGTGGCCGACTGGGTGGCGCGCTCCGCGGCCACGGTGCGCAGCAGCAGCGCCAGCGGCACCAGGAACGCCACCAGGACGATCGTCGTCGTCGCCGCGACGAGGACCAGCAGCCGCCTGCGCACTACCGGGCGTCCCCGTCCGGGGCCGACACCCGGACCCCGACCCCGCGCACGGCGTGCAGGTAGCGCGGCTCCTGCGCGGTCTCGCCGAGCTTGCGGCGCAGCCACGACAGGTGCACGTCGACGGTCTTGTCGGCGCCGCCGTAGGGCAGCTGCCAGACCTCGGTGAGCAGCTCGCGCTTGCTCACCACCCGATCCGCCCGCGCCGCCAGGTAGTGCAGCAGCGCGAACTCGCGCGGGCTCAGCTCGAGCTCGACCCCGTCGAGGTGGGCGCGCTGGGCCCGCGGGTCGATCCGCAGCCCGCCCACGACCACCGCCGGGTCGGCGTCGGTGACGGCGCCGCGGCGCAGCACGGCCCGGATGCGGGCGTCGAGCTGGGCCGCGCTGAACGGCTTGACCAGGTAGTCGTCCGCGCCCGCGTCCAGCACCGCGACGATCTCGGCCTCGTCGTCGCGGGCGGTGGCCACGATGACCGGGACGCGGCTGGCCCCGCGCAGCATCCGCAGCATGGTGGTGCCGTCCATGTCGGGCAGGCCCAGGTCGAGCACCACCAGGTCGGGCCGGTCGGCGACGGCCTGCCCGAGGCCGGTCAGCGCGGTCGGCGCGGACGCGACGGCGTGGCCGCGCTCGCCGAGCCCGCGCATCAGGGCGGCGCGGATCATCGGGTCGTCCTCGACGAGGAGCACCTGGGCCACGCGCGAACGGTAGGCCACCGCACCCGCCCCCGCGGGGATCGCAGCGCGCCCCTACCGCTGCGTTAGCCGCGCCTTAGGGGACGGCCGGGCATGCTGGCCGGGTGCCTCCCACCGCCCGCACCGTCACCGGGGTCCTGGCCTGGCTCGGGGCCGTGGTCGTGGCCACCGGGACGGGCCTGGCCGCGGTCAGCGCCATCGGGGTGAGCATCGTGGGCGCCGACCAGCAGGTCCTCAGCCCGGCGGACGTCGAGGGCAGGCTGGCCGCGGCCGGTGCCCCCGCAGGCCCGGTCCCGACGACGGCGCCATCCCCAGGGACGTCCACAGGGACCTCCACAGGGTCGTCCACAGCGCCCTCCACAGCGCAGCCCCCGGCGCCGACGGCGTTCCCCACCGACGGGGGAACCGTCGTGGCCCGCTGCGTGGACGGCGGCGTCGACATCGTCACCGCCTCGCCCGCGCAGGGCTGGCGCATCCACGACGAGGCCGAGGAGGACCGCGGCCGGGTCCGGTTCGAGGCCGGCGGCCGCCGGATCGAGCTGCGGCTGTCCTGCTCCGGCGACGAGCCGCAGGCCCAGGTCAGGAACTGACGCGCACGGCGTACACGTCGCCGGAGGGGGCGTCGGGCGGCAGGTCGGCCAGCACCCGGCGCATGCCCTCGGCGTCGAGCCAGCGGCGCTCGACCAGCCGGTGCTGCTCCCCGGTGGCCCGGTTGAAGCGGTAGCGGCCGAGCTCGCCGATCCGGTCGAGGCACTCGTCGGCGACGGCGCGGGTGGCCGGCAGGTACTCGAACGACAGCGCCCGCACGGGCGTGGTCAGCCCGCCCAGCACCTCGGCCTCGTAGCCCTCGACGTCGACCTTCACGAACCCCGGCTCGCCGTGCTCCTCGATCAGCGACTGGATCGTCCGCACCTCGACGCTCGTGCCCTCCGACCAGCGCACCCAGGAGAAGCCGGGGTCCTCGCGGACGTCGTCGAGGAACGCCGACGACATCGTGGTCACCGTCGGCGTGCGCTCACTGATCATCAGTGACGCCTCGCCCGGCGTGCGGCCCAGCGCCGCGGGCACGATCGTGACGCCCGGGTCGCGGCCGTAGAGCAGGCCGAGCAGCCGGACGAAGTCGGGCTGCGGCTCGACGGCGACCACCCGGGCGCCCAGCTTGCGCCAGGCCCGGACCCGGTTGCCCGCGTGCGCCCCCACGTCGAAGGCCAGCGAGCCGGGCTCGACGACGTGGGAGTAGAACCGGCGCATCCGCCCGGCCCGGAACGGCACGCCGTAGTACATGCCCAGCGACCGCGCCATCCCCCATGCCCTCGCCCGACCGCTCACCCGGACAGGCTATCCCGGCCGCTCCCCGGTGATCGCGGTCAGTGCGTCGGCGGTGCGGACGAGCTCGGCGGCCGGGTCGGCGTCGCGCAGCAGGACGCGGTGCAGCTGGGCGTCGGCGGCGTGCACGACCAGCGCCGCCGTCCGCGCGGGGTCCGCGCCGCCGCGCCCGCACCGCACGAGCTGGCCGGCGATCAGCGCGATCGTCCGGGTGTGCAGGTCGGCCAGCAGCGCCGAGCCGGCCGGGGTGAGCGGCGCGGCCCTGTGCATCAGCTCGTGCAGGCGGGGCCGGTCGGTGTGCTCGGCGACGGCCGCCGCGGCGATGGCCCGGGCGGTCTCGTCCCAGGCGGGGCGGCGCGCGTCCAGTTCGGCGGCGAGCGCCTCGACCCGGTCGATGCCGCGCCGGACGTGCCGCTCGGCCAGCGCCTGCAGCATGCCGGTCTTGTCCGGGAAGTACTGGTAGAGCGTCCCGATCGAGACGCCGGCGCGTTCGGCGATGCGGTTGGTGGTCGCGGCGGCGCCCTCGCGGTCGAAAACCTGAGCAGCCCCCTCCAGCAGGACCTCGACCGTGTCGCGGGAGCGCTGCTGGGAGGGGGTGCGCCGGCGCCCGGCGGGACCCCCCGGGACGCGAGTTGTCCGGCTCCGCCGCTGGTCGGAGGCTGGGCGCATGGGGGAAACGTACTTGGATGCCCGACTCGCGGCCACGATCGCGCTCGTGGTCCACGCGGTCGGCCTGGTGCTGGCGTTCGGCGTGCGGACCTGGCGGCACCGGCGCGCGACGGGCTCGACCGGCTTCCGCGGCGTCTCCGGCCGGCCCGGCTCGCTGCCGTGGTGGGGCGGGGTGCTGTTCGTGCTGGCGCTGCTGCTGGCCACCGCGGCGCCGGTGCTGGCGCTGACCGGGGTGCTCGCGGCCCCGCCCGGGCTGGTGCGGGTGGCGACCGCGGCGCTCGGGGTGCTCGTCGCCGTCGCCGGCCTGGCGGTCACCGTGCTCGCGCAGAACGCGATGGGCGCGTCGTGGCGGATCGGGGTGGACGAGTCGGAGCGCACGGCGCTGGTCGAGGCCGGGCCGTTCCGCCGGGTGCGCAACCCGATCTTCACCGGCATGGCGGCGGTGCTGGTCGGCGTGGTGCTGCTGGTGCCGACGGTGGTGGCGGTGCTGGCGCTGGTGTGCCTGGTCGTCGCGGTGCAGATCCAGGTGCGGGTGATCGAGGAGCCCTACCTGGCCCGCGCGCACGGGCCCGCCTACGCCGACTACCGCGCCCGCACCGGGCGGTTCCTGCCCCGGCTGCGCTGACCGGTCGCGGTGGGTCGGTGCACCGGGACCGGGGCGGCGGCGCGCAGGACCTGCCAGGAGTCGGGACCGACCGTGCACGGGCCGCCCACGGCGACGTGCAGGCTGCGGTCGACGACGTCGATCGCGACCGTGGCCAGGCTCTCCCAGCGCTCGTGCGGCGCGAGCGCGAGGTCGGGGTGCGCGCAGACGGCGGCCCCGTCCGCTGCGTGCGCGTGGAGCGCGCGGGCCCGGGCGGTCGGGTCGGGTGCGGCCAGGGCGTCGCGGTGGGCGCGTAGCCAGGCCAGCCGCCGCCACGTCGTGGAGTCGGCGTCGGCGCGCTCGCCGTCGACGAGCCGCGGGTCGAGGAAGTGGTTGGTGTGCGCCAGGAAGCCGGTGGCGTCCGGGGCGACCTCGCCGACCCCGGCCGGGCTCAGCTCCAGGCAGCGGGCCTCGCCGCGGGTCACGACCGTGACCACGGTGGACGCCGACAGCCGGGCCGAGCGGGCCAGCGCGACCGCGTCGGCGACGGTGTCGGCCTCGTCGAGGATCCGGCGGGCGACCACGTGGACGGGGACGCCGATGTCGGGGGTGTCGGACGCGTGCTTCAGGGCGTTGAAGTGCAGCCCGAGCCCGGCGCTCGAGACGCCGATCTTGCCGATCACGCCGGCCTCGGTGAACGTGCACACCCATCGCCCCGGGGCCGGCCGCAGCGTCCGGCCGAGCATCGCGCCGCGCAGCACGTCGTGCCAGTCCCAGGTCTGCACCGTGCGCGGGGCGGTGCCGTCGCCGGGCAGCACGACCGCGGTGGAGCACTCGCCGTGGCCGGTGACGTCGGCGGCGGCGAGGATCTCCGTGCGCGCGGTGAGCGCGGCGACCCGCCACAGCGGCAGACCGCTCCCGGCGGCGATGCCCTCGATCTCGGCGGCCGCGGCGGGCGCCCAGCCCGCCGTCGCGTCGAGCGCCCGCTCGGCCCAGCCCCGCACCCGCGCCTCGTCGGCGCCGTGGGCGGCGAAGAGCTCCAGGTAGGTCGCGGCCGTCGCGCGGACGGCGTCGCGGTGGGCCTCGCCCAGCTCGCGGCCGCGGGCGCGCGGGTCGGTGGCGGTCGAGACGTGGGTCGCGAGGGTCATCAGCCGTCCTCCGTGCCGTCGCCGTCGGTCGTCCCCGACCAGACTCGCACCGCGGGTGCCCCGCCGCCCGGCGGGACGACCCCTGAGCAGGCCGACGAGATGGCCGCGCGGTTCCACCACCGGCCGTCGCCGCGGCCGGGCCGCTCCGGTCCGGCGCCGCGCGGTGACGGGCCGGATGATGGGCCGATGACCGATCCGGTGCGCTGGGACGAGGCCCGCCGCCGCGCGCACCGGGCCGCGGTCCCGCTCCTGGTCCGCCCGGTGGCCCTGGCCGGGGCGGCGGGTGCGGTGCTGGGCGCCCCGCTGGTCGCCGCGGTCGCGCTGCCGACCGCGGACTGCTCGGCCACGGACGGCCACGCCGTGCGCGGCCCGGCGCCCTAGGAGATCGTGCGCAGCATGCGGGCCACCGACCACGCCGAGTTCGCCCTGCTGCCGGCCGTCCCGGCCCGCGGTCTCGACCCGCACCCGTCGGAGCACCGGATCGTGCCGGTCCGCGTCCGCGAGGGCGTGGCCGAGCCCGTCGGGCACGGCGGACCGGCCATGCTGCGGGGTGCCGCGCCGGCCGACCGGCCGGCCGTCGTCGATCCGGGAGGAGAGGGCTCCACCGTGCACCTGCTGCCCGAGCTCGGGGGTGGCCCGTGGGTCGCCTGACCTCGCACCGGCCGATCGTGCGGGTCACCGCCGACGGCCGGGTGTCGCGCCCGGACGTGCTGGCCGTGGAGGAACCGCTGGAGCTGCGCGTCGGCGGGAAGGCGCTGGCGGTGACCATGCGCACGCCCGGCCACGACGTCGAGCTGGCACACGGCTTCCTGCTCTCCGAGGGCGTCATCGGCGGCCGCGGCGACGTCCTGGACGCCCGCTACTGCGGCTCGCTCGACGAGGACGGCCGCAACACCTACAACGTCCTGGACGTCGGCCTCGCGCCGCACGTGCCGCCGCCGGACGTCGGGGTGGAGCGCAACTTCTACACGACCTCGTCGTGCGGGGTGTGCGGGAAGGCGTCGCTGGACGCGGTGAAGCTGCGCACCCGGTACTCCCCGGCGCCCGACCCGGTGCGGGTGGCGTCCGCGACGCTGGCCGGGCTGCCGGACCTGCTGCGGACGCGCCAGCGGGTGTTCGACCGCACCGGCGGGCTGCACGCGGCCGGGCTGTTCACCCCGGAGGGCACCCCGCTGGTGGTCCGGGAGGACGTGGGGCGGCACAACGCCGTCGACAAGGTGCTCGGCTGGGCGCTGCTGCAGGACCGGGTGCCGGCCGCCGGGACCGTGCTCGTGGTGTCCGGGCGGGCGTCGTTCGAGCTGGTGCAGAAGGCGGTGATGGCCGGGGTGCCGGTGCTGGCGGCGGTGTCGGCACCGTCGTCGCTGGCCGTCGAGCTGGCCGAGGAGTCCGGGCTGACGCTGGTCGGCTTCATCCGCGGCGGCGCGATGAACCTCTACACCGGGGTCCAGCGGGTCCCGGCGCCGGACCGGGCGGGCGCCCGCTAGCGCGGTGCCGGCGTGGCGGGGGAGTCGGGCAGCGGGGCGAGCGGGACGGCCGTGCCGGTGCCGGCCACCGCGGGCCGCGGCACCACCTGGATCAGCGGCTTCTCCGGCGCCCGGCCGTCGGGCGCGGCGGGGAACAGCACCAGCACCAGCCCGGCGATGGCCGGGGCGAGGGCCAGCGAGAACGCGGTGACCAGGGTGGGCACCAGCCGCCGGCGGGGCCGCGACGGCGGTCGCAGGTGGGCGGCCTGGGCGTGCGGTGGTCGCCGCTGGACCTGCGGCGGTCGCGGGTAGGCCCGATCGTGCGGGGGTCCGGCGTACGGCGCTGCAGCGGTCCGCGCCCGTCGTTCATCGCCCATACCCCCGTTCACGGAAGGCGCGCCGGGCCGGTCTCGACGCGGCGCCCGGATGGCCGGGATCCGCCAACTTGACGGGCAACCGGTTGACCTCCCGCCCGCCCGGTGCCCTGGCACGGACGCCGGTCGGTACGTTCCGCGGGTATGCGGGTCGTCCTCGTCGCCGTCGGCACGCGGGGTGACGTCGGCCCCTGCACCGGGCTGGCCGCCGCGCTGGCCGCCGCCGGCCACCGGCCGGTGACCGCCACGCGGGCGCGGCCGTCGCGGCCGTCGAGCGCATCGCCCAGGAGTGGCCGGTGCGCCGGGCGGGGTGGCGGTCCGCCCGCCGGGCGCGGAATCCTCGTCGGGCGGTGTCCGGTGCGCCGCCGCGGCTCCGACGTCCCCGGTGCGGGCGCCGAGCGGCGCCGCACGAGGAGGACGCGGACGTGAAGTACATGATCATGCTGTACGGCTCGCAGCAGGACTACGACGCGATGGCCGGCAGGCCCGGCGACAAGCCCCCGATGTCGCCGGAGGACCTCGCCGCCATGCACGAGCACATGGGGCGCTACCACCAGGCGCTGGTCGACTCGGGCGAGCTGGTCGACGCGCAGGGCCTCACCGCACCCGTGCACGCGCGGCGCGTGCGGCTCAAGGGCGGGGCGCCGGTCGTCACCGACGGGCCGTACCCGGAGACCCAGGAGGTCCTCGTCGGCTACACCGTGGTCGACGTGGTGGGCATCGACCGGGCCGTCGAGATCGCGGCCGGGTTGGTCAACCCGGCCGCGGAGGGTGAGTACGTCGACGTCCGGCCGATCGTGGACTCCGTCGAGGAGCTCTCGCTCTGAGCAGCGGTCCGGAGGCGACCGAGGGCCTGCTGCGCCGGTTGGCGCCGCAGGTCCTCGGGGCCGTCGTGCGCCGCTTCGGGCACTTCGACCACGCCGAGGACGCCACCCAGGAGGCCCTGCTGGCCGCGGCCACCCGCTGGCCGGTCGACGGCGTGCCCGCCGACCCGAAGGCGTGGCTGATCACCGTGGCCGCCCGCAGGCTCACCGACCTGCTGCGCAGCGAGCAGGCCCGCCGCAGGCGCGAGGACGCGGTGGCCGCGGCGACGCCGCCGCAGCGGCGGGTGGCGCCCGGCGCCGACCACGCCGCCCCGACCGACGACACGCTCGTCCTGCTGTTCCTGTGCTGCCACCCGGCGCTGTCGCCCGCCTCGCAGATCGCGCTCACCCTGCGCGCCGTCGGCGGCCTGGGGACCGCGGAGATCGCCCGGGCGTTCCTGGTGCCCGAGGCCACCATGACCCGCCGGATCACCCGGGCCAAGCGCAGCATCAAGGACAGCGGCATCCCCTTCGGGCTGCCCCCGGCGGCGGAGCGCGCCGAGCGGCTCGACGCCGTGCTGCACGTGCTCTACCTGGTCTTCACCGAGGGCTACGCGGCCACCGCGGGCCCCAACCTGCAGCGCGGCGAGCTGGCCGCCGAGGCGATCCGGCTGGCCCGGCTGGTGCACCGGCTGCTGCCCGGCGACGGCGAGGCGGCAGGCCTGCTGGCGCTGATGCTGCTCACCGACGCCCGCCGCGACGCCCGCACCGCCCCCGACGGCGCCCTCGTCCCGATGGCCGAGCAGGACCGCTCGCGCTGGGACACCGGGCAGATCGTCGAGGGCGTCGCGCTGCTGACCGAGCACCTCGGACGCGGCGAGACCGGCGCCTACCAGCTGCAAGCCGCCATCGCCGCGGTGCACGACGAGGCACCCACCGTCGAGGAGACCGACTGGCCGCAGATCGTCGCGCTCTACGAGCTGCTGCTGCAGCTCTCGGACAACCCGGTGGTGGCGCTCAACCACGCCGTCGCGGTGGCCATGGTGCACGGCCCGCCGGCCGGTCTCGACCTCCTGGCGGGGGTGGCCGCGGACCCCCGGCTGGCCGACGACCACCGGGTGCACTCCGTGCGCGCGCACCTGCTGGAGCGGGCAGGCGAGCCCGCCGCGGCGCGCGCCGCCTACCTCGCGGCCGCCGACCGCGCCACCAGCCTGCCCGTGCAGCGCCACCTGCACGCCCGCGCCGCGAACCTCCCCTGACCCCCACGGGGCCGGTCAGGGGCCCTCGCGGTCGGGGCACTCGTCGGGGAGGAACTCGCACACCACCGCGGCCGGCCGCTCGACGGGGGCGCCGGCGTCGATCGACCGGGCCAGCCGGATGAGTTGGGCGTGCGACCAGGTCAGTGGGGTGGCCGACCGCGTGCCGGTGCCGGGGGCGGCACCCGGCTCGCCGGAGGGCGGGGCGTCGTCCCAGACCTGTTCGGCGATCATGTGGCCGTCGTTGGCGGTGGCCGCGATCGCGCGCAGGCGGGCGGCCGGGTCGCCGGTGCCCGACAGCAGCTCGTACTCGCCGCGCTCCCCGGCGAAGATGGGCCAGGCGCGGCCGGCCGTCGCCTGGGTGTCCGGCTCGGTGACGCGCCACGGGCCGCCCTCGGCGTCCTCGCCGTAGCCGTCGTCGGTGAAGCGGTGCCAGAACTGCCCGTTCGGGGTGTCCACGCCCAGCTCCCGGTCGACGACCGCGACGGTGTTGACGACCACCGGGTCGTCGGCGGGCTTGATGCCCAACCGGACCAGCTCCAGGAAGCTCGGGTCGACGACGGCCCGCTGGTCGAGCGTGGCGCCACCATCACCGACGTTGTACGCGGTGGGGGCGTTCGGGTCGCCGTCCTTGCTCAGCCGCAGGTAGTAGGGCTCGGGGGAGAGCGGACCGGTGGTGGTCACCGTCCAGGAGTCCAGCCTCGCGGCCCAGTCGCGGGCGGTGGCCAGCCAGCGGTCGGCCGCGGCGGGGTCGCCGACGCGGCGGGCGAGGTCGGCGGCGCACACCAGACCGGCGATCTGGGCGCCGATGGTGGCCGGCGAGTAGCCGCTCTGGTTCTCCCACCGCTCCTGCGACGACCACGGCGCAGGGTGGTCGCCCGCGTAGCCGAGCAGGAACTCCGCGCCGCGGCGCACGCGCTCGAAGGTGGCGGCGTCGGTGCGGTCGAGCTGCCAGGCCAGCACGAGCGGCAGCGCCACCTCGTCGAGCTGCAGGTCGTCCCAGGCCTGGGTGCCGTACACGTCGGAGTTCTGCGGGACGGAGCCGTCCGGGCGCTGCTGGCGCTGCAGGATGAAGTCCAGGGCCCGGCCCGCGGCGTCCCGGTCGCCCGCCGCCAGCAGGGCGGTGGCGTGCTGGTAGAGGTCGCGCGACCAGACCAGGTGGTAGCCCTCCGACGGCGACGACAGGTCGGGCACCTCCTGGCCCCACACCCACGGCATGCTCGGTGAGGCGATGAACGCGCCCGGGTTGCGCTTGTCCTCCGAGGCCGCGTTGACCACGACCGACGCCCAGTACTCGTCGGCGATGTCCGCCGCGCTGTCCGGCAGGTCGTCCAGGCCGGCCAGGTAGTCCAGCCAGCCCCGGGCGTACGCGTCGGCCGCCGCGTCGAACCCGGCGGCCAGGCTGTCGCGGGCCGCGGCCGTCGCGGCGGCGGCGTCCGCGCCGAAGCCCAGCGCGAGCCGGGCGCTGCGGGCGCCGTCCACGCCGGTGACGCCGTCGAGCCGGGCGCCGAGCACCACGTTGCCCGGCCCGGCCTGCGCGTACGTCGCGCCCAGCGCGCCGTCGGCGAGCAGGTCGGTGCGGGCGTCGCTGGTGCCCAGGTGGCCGACCGTGGCCTCGGCCAGCGGGACGTCGGCGGACAGCGCCAGCGCGGCGCGGTCGTCGGAGGCCACCAGATCGGGCCCGACGACGGCCGCCCGGTCGTCGTTGCCGCCGTTGGACAGCCCCGGGTCGGCGATCGCGTAGACCCGGTACGGCCGACCGTCCAGCGAGGTCAGCGCCACGTCGACGAGCACGGTGCTGCGGGCGGGGTCGGTGACGTAGCGGCGGGTCAGCTCCCAGCCGCCGGTGGCCGACCTGTCGGTCTGCTCGTAGGCGGGGACGCGGGCGTCCGGGGCGTTCGTCGCGCCCGCGGTGGCCGCGGTGTGCTCGGCGGCGGTGCCGTCGGTGACCACGAACTCCAGGTCGCGCAGCGCCGGGGTGCTCAGGTCGGGGTAGTAGACCTCGGACAGCTGGCCCGGCCGCAGCGTGAACCAGACCTCGCTCTCCCGCGTCCGGGACGTGCCGAAACCGTGCTTGTCGGCGTCGGTCCACGTGGCCGGGGCGCCCGGGGCGCCGGGCGCCGGACCGGGCGCGGGCTGGGCGGCGGCCTGCGGGGTGATCAGCAGGACGGCCGCGGTCGCCGACCCGGCGACGAGGGCGGTGAACCGGGCGGCGGGCATCGGCGGCCTCCGTTGGCGGTCAGCGGTCCACGTCGACTTCCCCGTCGGGTGACGTCCACAAACACCACCCGCCGATGCCCGGGCTCCGCGCCGGGTTCAGGAAGGCCACCTTCCTGACCTGCTGGGTTCAGGAAGGTGGCCTTCCTGTCCTGTGGGGACCTGAAGGTGGCCTTCCTGAACTTCCGGAGTCGGCGCGCGTCAGGTGTCGAGCCAGCGCCAGCTGAGTTCGCGGGCGTCGGGCGGCGGGCCGGGGAGGGGGCGGCCGGGGTCGGTGGTGAGGCCGGTGAACAGCACCTCGACGTAGCGCAACCGGATCTCCCGGGTGCGCGCCGGCGTCGGCATGCGCACGGCGGAGCAGCCCTCCAGCACGAGGGTGAGGTCGTCGACGACGAGGCCTTCGCGCAGGGCCGGTCGGGCGCGCTCGAACAGTGCGGTGCTCAGCTCGGCGGCGCGGACGGCGTCGGCGTCCATCTGCGGTGTGGGGGTGAAGGTGCCGGCCAGGTTGACGGTCAGCGCGTGCAGGTCGGCGACGACGACCCGCTCCAGGAACCCGCGCAGCGCAGCGGCGGGGTCGGGTTCGGCCAGTGCGGCCTCGGCCTCGGTGAGGTAGCGGCGCAGCCCGTCGTGGCAGAGGGTGCGCAACAGGTCCTCCTTGCCGGGGTAGCGCCGGTAGAGCGCGCTGATCCCGACGCCGGCGCGCTCGGCCACGGCCGCGATGGGCGCCTTCGGGTCGGTCAGGAAGACCTCCCGGGCGGCGTCGAGGATCGCGCCGTCGTTGCGGGCGGCCTGGCCGCGGCGCCCGGAGAGGGCGGGCGGCGGCGGTGTCGGCATGTCGCCATCTTAACAGTGGAACGGATCGTTCCGCTCTGCTAGTGTTCCCAGTAACGGAATGAAGCGTTCCGTTCCGCGACGAGAGGGAGCCATGACCGGCACCGAGATCACCCCCTTCCGCGTCGACGTCCCGCAGGCGGCGCTCGACGACCTGGCCGACCGGCTCCGCCGCGCGATCCGACCGAGCGTGCTGCCGGGCACCGGCGACCGCTACGGCGTGCCGGCCGACCAGGTCGAGGCGCTGGCGGCGCACTGGCTGGAGAAGTTCGACTGGCGCGCCGTGGAGGCGCGGATCAACGCGTTCCCGCAGTTCACCACCGAGATCGACGGCGAGCGCATCCACTTCCTGCACGTCCGGTCGGCCCGCCAGGACGCCACCCCGCTGGTCCTCACGCACGGCTGGCCGGGCTCGGTGTTCGAGTTCCTCGGCGTCGTCGAGCCGCTCACGGCACCGGCCGCCGACCAGCCCGCCTTCCACGTCGTGATCCCCTCGCTGCCCGGCGTCGGCTTCTCCGGCCCCACGACGACGCCCGGCTGGGGCGTCGACCGCACCGCGCGGGCCTGGGTCGAGCTGATGCACCGGCTCGGGTACGACCGCTACCTGGCCGCCGGCAGCGACACCGGGTCGATGATCTCCCCGCAGATGGGCCGGATCGACCCCGACGGCGTGCTCGGGGTGCACGTCGCGCAGGTCTACTCGTTCCCCAGCGGCGACCCGGCCGAGTTCGAGGGCCTCACCCCGGAGGACTACGCCGGGCTGGCCCGGATGCAGTGGTTCCAGGACACGAAGTCGGCGTTCAACGTGCTGTCCAGCCAGCAGCCGCAGACGCTGGCCTACGCGCTGGCCGACTCGCCGCTCGGGCTGCTGGCCTGGAACGCCCAGCTGTTCGCCGCCGACGAGGACCCCGACTTCGTGCTGTCGAACATCGCGACCTACTGGTTCACCGGCACGGCGAGCTCCTCGATCCGCTTCTACTACGAGGCGGCCCACGCCGACGAGCCGCCCACCGGGCCGACGACCGTGCCGCTCGGGCTGGCGATGTTCGGCGGCGACTTCCACTCGGTGCGCCGCTTCGCCGAGCGCGACCACTCGCGGATCGTCAGCTGGAACGCCTACGACATGGTCGCGCCCGACCCCGACAGCCGCGACCCGCGCGACCACTACGCCGCCCACCAGCACACCGACACGTGGCTGGTCGACCTGCGGGCCTTCGTCGGGCTGCTGCCCGCGGGCTGAGGGCTACCCCAGCGGCCGGCCGCGGACGTGCGAGACGAACAGCTCGGGCACCGGCACCTCGGCCCCGTCCGGATCGGCCTTCGCCGGGAAGTCGAACAGGCCCAGCATCAGCTGCATCGGGTAGTCCGGGCTCTGCGCGCTCGTGCGCACGACCTCGTCGTCGACGGTGAAGGTCACCCCGTCGGGCCGCCAGTCCACCGCGTAGGTGTGGAACGCGGTGGTGTCGATGGGCAGCGGCTCGGCGGCGAACTCCTGGACCAGGTCGGGGTCGCCGAGCTGCTTGATGCCGGTGCCGACGTCGGCCGAGCCGGCCCGCACCGCGTCGCCGAACACCTCGACGACGCAGATCTCCCCGGCCCGCCCCGGCACGTCCTCGAGGCCCGCCAGCCAGAACGCGAACATCGACCGCGCCGGCACGACCGCCCGCATCCGCACCTCGACGTGCCCGTAGTGGGGCGTGTAGCCCCACTGCGCCGGCTGCTCCTCGCGCACCGTGAGCCCCTCGGCGAACGGCTGCGGGCCCCGCGTGCTGCCCACCGGTCCGGACCAGTTGCCCGACTGGATGCACGACACCCGCAGCGGCTCGGGGTGCCGGTCGGGGCACCAGAGCGGGTGCTCGGCGGGGATGGACAGGTGCAGCTGGGCGTCGTGCACGCGCAGGTTGGCCGCGGACTCCGCGCGCGAGCTCCAGTGCGGCAGGTAGTAGGGGACCCAGATCTGCGGGTCGAGCCCGTCGGCGTGGAACTCCTCGTCGAGCTCGGTCCTGGTCACGTCCCGGATGCTAATGGTCGGGCACCCCGGGGGAACGGGGTGGAACGGGGCGTCGGGCGGGTCTAGCGTGCCGGTATGCGCCGAGATTGATGCCGGGCCCGAGCTCCTCCAGGTGGTGGTGATCGCCCATCCACCCACCACCGGACGGAGGAAGCCCGTGTCCGATCTGTTCTCCCCGCGCGCCCACTACCGGGCGTTCGGCTTCGTCGTGCTGCGCGGCGCGCTGGCGCCCGCCGAGCTCGACGCACTCACCCGCGAGTCCGACCGCGCCATCCGCGACGCCACCGGTGAGAACCACCTCGTCGACGACGGCGGGGGCGGCATGGCCGGCCACTACGTCCCGGCCACCGGCGAGCGCACCCCGGTCAGCGCCGCGCTGGTCCGCCGGTTCGCGCCGGTGCTTGAGGAGCTGACCGGCGTGCCGCTGCTGCCGGCGGTCGTCCAGCACAACCTGCTGTTCGACATGGCCGGCTGGCACACCGACACCGGCCACGCGGTGCCCGGCGCCAAGGCCGTCGCCTACCTCGAGGAGGTCGACGAGGGCACCGGCGCGCTGCGCGTGCTGCCCGGTTCCCACCGGCTCGACGAGCGGGTGGTGCGCGACCTGCTGCAGGGCGGGGTGTTCCGCGGCGACACCTGGCAGGCCGCGACGGCCGCCGTCCCGGCCCACGCCATCGCCTCCCGGCCCGGCGACGTCATCGTGTTCGACGAGCACATCTGGCACGCCAGCGTCGGCGGGCGCAACCGCCACCAGTGGTCGGCGGGCTTCGTGCTCGACCCGCAGTGCCCGGAGGAGGAGCTGGCCGTGCGGAACTGCCTGGCCAGCCAGTTCGTCGCCGGGATGCGGCTGGACTACGACCCCACCCACTACCCCTGGTACGGCCCCGGCCTGCGCGAGGGCTGCCCGCCGCACTGGTACGCCCGGCTCGAGGAGCTCGGCGCCGTCGCCGCGGCGGCGGCCGAGCAGTGGGGTCAGGCGGCCGCCGCGGAGGCGCCGATGACCTCGCAGTAGTGCGCCACCAGCTCGTCGCACACCGTCGACCAGGTGCGCCGCAGCACCGACGGCCGGGCGGCCGCGGCGAGGCGCGCGCGCAGCACGGGGTCGGTCAGCGCCAGCACGGCCCCGCGCAGCTCGGCGTCCGCCGCGGCCACCGCGGCCGCGTCCGCGCCCTCGGGCCGCGGGGGCACCAGGAACCCGGTCCGGCCCGGGAGCACCAGGTCGCGCGGGCCGCCGGCGTCCGGGGCGACCACGGGCAGCCCGGAGGCCAGCGCCTCCTGGACGGCCTGGCAGAACGTCTCCGACGGCCCGGTGTGCACGAACACGTCCAGCGAGGCGTAGATGCGGGCCAGCTCGTCGCCCTCGCGGAAGCCCAGGAAGGCCGCCCCGGGCAGGGCCGCGCGCAGCCGGGGGGCGCTCGGCCCGTCGCCGACCACCACCAACCGGACGCCGGGCACGTCGTGCACCGCGGCCAGCCGCTCCACCTGCTTCTCCGGGGCCAGCCGGCCCACGTAGCCGACCAGCAGCTCGCCACCCGGCGACAGCTCGGCGCGCAGCGCGGGGTCGCACCGCGACGGGGTGAAGCGCCGGGTGTCCACGCCGCGGCCCCACTGGTGCACCCGCGGGACGCCGCGCGCCCGCAGCTGCGCCGTCGCCCAGCTCGACGGGCTCAGCGTGCGGTCGGCCTGGCGGTGCAGCCGGCACGTCCAGCGCCAGGCCGCCCGCGCGGTCAGCCCCAGGCCGTAGGAGGAGGCGAAGCCGGCGACGTCGGTCTGGTAGACGGCCACGGTGGGGATCCCCAGCCGGCGGGCGGCGGCCAGCCCGCGGTGGCCGACGACGAACGGCGCGGCCAGGTGCACGACGTCGGGGGCGAACGCGCGCAGCTCGGTCAGCACGCGCCGGCTCGGCACGCCGATCGGCATCGACGCGACGACCGGCAGGTCGACCGCGGGGATGCGTACCACCCTCGCCCCGGCGCAGGAGTCGGGACCGTCGACGCCCGGCGCGACGACCAGCACCTCGTGCCCGCCCGCGGTGAGGTGCTCGATCACCCGCAGCACGGAGTTCGTCACGCCGTTGACCACGGGGAGGAAGGACTCGGAGACGATGGCGACCCGCACCGGCGCACCGTGCCCGGGCCACCCGACGCGCCCCTGACGGCGTCCTGACGCCGAGGGGACATCGCGGCCAACACCCGTGGCGGGGTTCCGCCACGGGCTGCGCCGGGACACTCGTGATCGTCGACGAGCGGCCGCCGCGACCCCCCCTGCGCGCGACGGGCGGCTGCTCACGGGGCGCGAACGCCGCATCGGGTGATCACGACCTGATCGTGGGGCGGCGTCCAACCGTTGGGCGAACGCGGCTGTCAGCTCACCGTCACGTCGCCCGCCACGAGCCACCGGAGTTGGCGACGGACGTCGTGCGCGAGCACTATGGGCGCCGATCGCGACAGTCCCGGCCGGCGCCCTCGCTCCCCGCACACAGGGCCGCCGGATGCTCCCCCGCGCCGGGTCCGCGACCACGAGGACAGGAGTTCACGATGATGCCTGCTCGCTGGGCACGTGGTGGTGCGCCGGCCCGATCGGTGATCGCCCGCACCGCGACCGGGACGCTGCTCGCGGCGCTGACCGGCGCCCTGACCGGTTGCGCCGTGCCGGTGATCCAGGCCGCGCCGGTCACCGCGCCGCAGGCCGCGGCGCAGGTGGGCGACCGCCCGGAGCCGTGCCGGTTCCTGTCCCAGGCCACCGTGGCCGACCTCGCAGGCGACCAGCGCACCCAGATCGTCGGCTCGGCCAACACCTGCTCGTTCACGATCGGCGGGCAGTTCACCTACCAGATCAACGTCCAGCCCGACGATACCGGTCGGTTCGAGTCCGAGCGCGACCGGCTGTTCAAGGACTCGGTCCCGGTCGACGGGGTCGGCGACGAGGCCTTCTTCCGCGACGGCACGTCGATCACCGTGCTGGGCGGGCGCAAGGCCGACTCGTACTTCGCGGTCACGCTGGTCCCCGCCGTGTCCGACCCGGCGGGCGCGGGCGGCGCGGCCCCGCCGGTCGCGGGCGGGCGGAACAACCAGAACCAGAACAACAACCAGAACCAGAACAACCAGGCCCAGAACCAGAACAACCAGGCCCAGAACCAGGTCGACCAGGCGCAGGCCGCGCTGGCCGACGCCGCGGACGCCGACGGCGACGGCGTGGTCGACGCCGACCAGGACGGCGACGGCCAGATCGACGCCGCCGCCGACGACGACGCGATCGCCGCGGCCGACACCGACGGCGACGGCGCGGTCGACGACGACATCGCCGCGGCGGTGCAGGCCGTCGCCGACGGTGCCGGTGCCGGTGCGGGTGCGAACAACGGTGCCGGTGCGAACAACGGTGCCGCCGCGGCCGACGACGCCAGAGGGGTCGTCGGCCCGATCGGCGACATCGTCGACGCCAAGGCGAGGCTGATCGACGTCGCGCGGGCGGTCGCGGACAGCATCTGACCATCCCCGGAGGGGTGGCGGAACGGGTTCACCCGCCGGACCAGGTGCGCGAACGGCCCCTCGTGGGGGACGGTGTCGCCATGACCGCCGAGCTGCCCGCGCCGGTGCGCCCGATGATGGCCACCGCGGGGGAGCCGCCCGCCGGTTCGGGCTGGGCGTTCGAGTTCAAGTGGGACGGCGTCCGCGCGATCATCGGGACCGCGGGTGAGCGCATCCAGCTGACCAGCCGCAACGGCAACGACGTGACCCTGGGGTACCCCGAGCTGGCCGGCATCGGGCTGGGCGGTGGACGGCGCCTGCTGCTCGACGGCGAGCTGGTGGCGCTGGACCCGGGCGGGCGGCCCGACTTCGGCCTGCTGCAGCACCGCATGCACGTGCGCTCGCCGGGCCCCGAGCTGCAGGCGGCCGTGCCGGTGCAGCTCTACGTCTTCGACCTGCTGGAGGTCGACGGGACCTCCCTCGTCCGCGAGCCCCACGACACCCGCCGCGCGCAGCTGCTGGAGCTGGGCCTGGACACCGCGCCGGGGGTCGCGGTTCCGCCGTCGTTCGCCGATGTCACCGGCGGGCAGCTGCTGGAGGTCGCCCGCGCGCACCGGCTGGAGGGGATCGTGGCCAAGCGGCGGCGCTCCCGCTACGAGCCCGGCCGCCGCTCGACGACCTGGATCAAGACCGCGCTGATGACCACCCAGGAGATCGTGGTCGGCGGCTGGACGCCGGGCGGGGGGCGGCGGGCGTCGACGCTGGGCGCGCTGCTGCTGGGCGCGTACGACGACGGCGGGGCGCTGCGCTTCCTCGGCCACGTCGGCACCGGCTTCACCGACGCCGTGCTGCACGACCTGCTCGACCGGCTGCGCCCGATCGAGCGCCCGCGCAGCCCGTTCGACGAGGACGTCCCCGCCGAGTACGCGCGCCGGGCGCGGTGGGCGCAGCCGCTGCTGGTGGGCGAGGTCGTCTACCGCTCGATGACCCACGACGGCCGGCTGCGCCACGCCGTCTGGCGCGGTCTGCGCCCCGACCGGGAGCCGGCCGAGGCCCAGCTGCCCGCGCTCCCCTGACCGGTTCCGGCAGGCGCACGGCCGTACCCGGCTGCCCCGTCCGGCCGTCGATGCGGGCCTTGCCCGCCCGGTAGCGTTCCCCGATCGGGGGACCGGGTGCTAAAGCGGTCGTGAAGCGAGCCCCGGCCTACTCGGTCCCGTCGACGGCCTCGCGGACAGCCCCGCGGGCCACCCGGATCGGGCCAGGGAGAGGACGCGATGGGCTCCGTCCTGACCGCGTTGGACGCAGCGGTCGACCGCTTCGGCCGCGCGGCGATCACCGACCCGGTCGCGCTGGCCGCGGCCCTGCGGGCGGCGACCGACCCGCCCGACGAGGCGGTCGTCGACGCGCTGGTCCGGGCGGCCGCGAGCGGCGCGGTCGACCGGATGCGCGAGGCGCTCGCCCGCGACGCCGAGCCCGCGGACGCGCTGGACGCGGCGGTGGCGGTGGCCGCCCCCGACATCGAACCGGTGGGGCCGTCGCCGGCCAGGTGGGCGTGCGCGCAGCTGGGTGCGGCCCTGGGCCTGCTGCCGCGCGACTGGGCGGACGCCGGCGGCCCACCGCCCGTCCCCGGCGCCGCGCCGACCGGCGATACGCGCGACGTCGGCGAGGGGGCCCGTGCGGTTCTCGCCGGGGCGGCGACCGGGTCGGCGCTCGACGGGGGCGCGGAGCCACCACCCCCCGGGTCGGCCGGCCCGCCGAGCGCGGCCGCCGGGGCGCCCCTGGCCGCCGACGCCGCTGCCGCGCCGGCGGAACCACCACCAGGCGCGCCGCCGACCGCCGAGCTCGACCGCGGGTCCGCGCGACCCGCGCCCGCCCGTCGGATCGGGACCGGCCTGGTGGCACTGCTGGTCGTGCTCGCGGTGGCCGCGGGCGGCGCGCTCTTCGCGACCCTCACCTCGACGGCCGAGCCACGACCGGCCCCGGCGGCCGCACCGCCGGCGCCGGCGACCGCCACCACGGCTCCGGCGCCGTCCCCCTCGGCCGCACCGGTCGGGGACAAGGACTCCGCGCCACTGGCCGGTGCCCCGGCGGACCCGCGCGACGCGTTCGTCGACCCCGGCCTGCTGGCGCTGGCCGAGCCCTACATCGGTGGGCCGGGCGCGGTCTGCCTCGGCGAGGAACCGGTGGTCAACCAGCAGGAGAGCGTCAGCTGCGACCTGGGCAACGGCTACGCCGCGCTGTTCAGCCGGATGCTGACCGTCGACCTGCTGCACGACCTGCGCAGGAGTTTCCTGGAGGGCCCCTACGCGGTCCCGGGCAGCGTGCGGTCGCTGCGCTGGAAGTACCGGGCCGAGCCACCCGGGGCCAAGACGGGGATCCCGGCCGACAGCGCCGAGCGGGGCGAGGGCGTGCGCGTGCGCTACATCGACGCGGACGGGTCGATCCCGCGGCTGTACTTCGACCAGGACTCCACGGCCAGCAGCGGCTTCATCGTCGCCGTCGACCCCGCCCGCGACCTGGACGACCTGCGGTCCTTCTGGGCCGCGCCGCCGGGGTGAGCGCCGCGGCCGCGGCGGCCCTGCGCGAGGTCGTCCGGCGCTACGGCGGGTCGGCGCTGGGCGACCCCGTCGCCCTGCGCTCCGCCCTGCGCCACCTCGACGCCGACCTGCCGGCCGGCGAGGTCGACGCGCTGGTGGCGGTGGCCGCCGCCGGCGCCGCCGACGAGCTGCGCGGCTCGGGTGGCGAGCTCGGCGCAGCGGTGGAGGCGGTCGGCTCCCGCGCGGACCTGCCCGTCGACGACGTCCGCGCGGCGTGCGCCGCCTTCGCCGCGGCGCTGCACCCCATCGGCGCCCCCGCCGCGCCCCCGGCGGATCGCGGTGGCCGGGCCGGGCCGCGGATCACCTGGGACGGCACGCCCACCCGGCCCGCACCCGCGACCGGTCCGCCCCGGCGCCGCCGGCTCGCGCTCGTGCTGGGTGCCGTCCTGCTCGTCGTGACGGCGGTAGCGGTGGTCGTGGGGAGACCGGCCGCGTCGCCCGCCGCCGCCGATCCCTCGGCGCCCGACCAGGTAGCGCTGCGCTTCCGGGCGCTGGGCGCCGACCTGGTCCGCGGGGTGCTGCGGTGCGCCCCGCTGGCCCCGGAGCCGGGCGAGACCGAGCGCGTGCGCTGCGACTTCGGCGGGCTGGCCGTGGAGCTGGTCGGTTACGACTCGCCGAACCGGCTGCGCGGGCACCGCGACGAGGTGCTCGCCGCGACCCGGGGCTCGGCCCGCTCGGCCGACGCCGTCGAGGCCGGTGCGGCGTTCGTGATGGACGAGACGGCGGAGGGTCGCTCGACGGTGTACTGGGACGTCGAGTCGCCGCGCCCGATGAGCGCCACGGTGTCGGCGTCGCGGCCGCTGGCCGAGGTGCTCGCCTTCCACGACGAGCGGCGGTTCGCAGCGCTGCCCCGGCCCGAGCAGCCGGGTCCGGCGTTCGGCTCAGCGGCGCTGTGGGAGCTCGCCGCCGTCGTCGTCGCCGACGGCGGGGGCGAGTGCGCTCCGACCGCGCGGGAGGAGTACTTCGCGGGGACGGTCGAGCAGGTGTCGTGCACGTTCCCGAACGGCGTGCTGGCCGACTTCGCCCGCGTCGCCGACGGCCGGGCGCTGACGGCCTTCCGGGTCTCGAGCGCCTTCCCGGAGTACACCGTGCCGGGCACGGTGCGGACGGGCTCGTGGAGCGACGTCGACGACACCGGCGCGGAGCAGACCCAGCTCATCGAGTACGTGCTGGCCGCCGACGGCGACTCCTACCTCTACTACGACCGGCGGGAGACGCTCTGCCTGGGGCTGCTCTACCACCCCGACCTCGGCCAGGCCGAGCTGAGGGAGTTCTTCGTCTCGCGCGGGCTGCAGCGGTGAGCGACCTCAGGTGCCCTCGACGATCGAGGCGCGCCAGCGCGCGAGGCCGCGGATGACGGGGTCGTCGGCGTCGAGCGCTTCGCCCGAGCGCAGCGCCTCGACCAGGCGGTCGTCGCGCATCACCTGTTCGTGCGTGGGGCGGTCGCGCTGGGCGGGAATGGCCGCGATCAGCGCGTCGGCGAGTGGTCTGGACGGCGCGCCGGAGTGCTGCTCGGGGCGGCCGTGTACGGCAGGCATAACCGATCTTCGCTTGAGGGCCGCTCGAAGAGGCTCAACGTTCGAGTGATGAGTCGGCACGGATGGGTGATGGTCAACAACGGAGAGTGACACAGAGCCGCCGAGACGGCCTATTCGAACGGCCGTTCGAGTTGTCCACAACACCATCCACAGCTGTGCACAGATGCCCGGCGGGTGAGGATGGCAAACATGAGCACCGTGCGGTGGGCCGTCGTCGGGCCCGGTCGGATCGCGTCCAAGGTCGTGCCGGACTTCGTCCACGTCCCCGGGGCGGAGCTGGTGGCCGTCGCCTCGCGGTCGGCCGAGCGCGGCACCGCGTTCGCGGACCGGCACGGGATCGCCCGCGTGCACGCGTCCTACGCCGACCTCGTCGCCGACCCCGAGGTCGACGCCGTCTACGTCGCCACCCCGCACCCGCAGCACCGCGCGGTCACCCTGGCCGCGCTCCGCGCGGGCAAGGCGGTCCTGGTTGAGAAGGCGTTCACGGTCACCCCCGCGGCCACCCGGGAGATCGCCGAGGTCGCCGCGAGCACCGGCACCTTCGCCATGGAGGGCATGTGGACGCGGTTCCAGCCGGCCGTGGTGCGGATGCGCGAGCTGATCGCGGACGGCGCGATCGGCGAGGTGCGCTCGGTCGCCGCCGACCTGGGCGTGCGGCCGCCGGTCGATCCGGCCGACCGCTTCTACAACCCGGAGATCGGCGGGGGCGCCCTGTTCGACGTGGGCGTCTACCCGATCTCGTTCGCCCAGATGGTGCTCGGCGACCCGGACACCGTCGCGGTCACCGGTTCGCTGGCCGCCACCGGCGTCGACGTCGAGGAGGCCGTGCAGCTCGGCTACGCCGACGGCCGCAGCGCCACCCTGTTCGCCTCGCTGCGGTGCGCGACCCCCGGCCAGGCCCGGGTGTTCGGCACCGCGGGCTGGATCGACGTGCTGCCCCGCTTCCACCACCCGGACACGATCGTGCTGCACCGCACCGGCCACGAGCCCGAGACGATCACCCGTCCCCCGCTCGGCGCCGGCTACAGCCACCAGCTGATCGAGGTCACCGAGTGCGTGGCCGCCGGCCGCCCGCAGAGCGCCGTCATGCCGCTCGCCGACACGGTGGCGGTGCAGGACGTGATGGGCCAGGTCGCCGACCGCCTCGGCATGACCGTCCACGAAGGCCCCGCCACCCTCTGACCCCCTCCCGTCGAGAACGAAGTCGTCGCCATTGTGGACCGGTCCAACCGACGACAGGTTCGTTCTCGACGGTCAGGCGGCTTCGGGGGTGGCGGTGTGCGGAGGGGCGGCGAGGACGGCGGCGGGGGTCGCCGGGCGGCGGCGCATCGCCAGCAGGCCCATCCCGGCGGCCACGAAACAGGCCACCGCGCCGAGGGCCAGCCCGGCCCGCCCGCCGAACTCCTGGCTGACCCAGCCGGCGACGGGGCCGCCGATGGGCGTGGAGCCCAGGAACGCCACCGTCCACAGCGCCATCACGCGCCCGCGCATGTGCGGGGCGCTGGCCAGCTGCAGGGTGCTGTTGCCGATGGACATGAACGCCACGCTGGTCACCCCGACCAGCACCATCGCGGCCAGCGCCACGGGCAGCGTCGGGGACACCGCGACCAGCGTCATCGTCACCCCGTAGGCGAGCGACAGCCACACCAGCGACCGCATCCCGGTGCCGCCGCGGGCGGCCACCGCGAGCCCGCCGACCACCGCGCCCGCGCCCATGGCCGCGGTCAGGAAGCCGTAGGTCGTCGAGTCGCCGGCGAAGGTCTCGCTGGCCACGATCGGCAGCACCACCTGGAACTCGTAGGTCAGGCAGCCGACCAGGCCCATCATCAGCAGCGGGACCAGCAGCCCCGGCTCGGAGCGCACGTACCGGAAGCCCTCCCGCAGCTGGCCGGGGGCGCGCTTGGCCGGCGTCGACGGGTGCAGCGCCGCGACGTCCAGGCGCATCAGCATCACCACCACCGCGACGAAGCTGACCGCGTTGACCAGGTAGCACACGCCCAGTCCGCCCACCGCGATCACGATGCCGGCCACCGCAGGGCCGACCGCCCGCGCCGCGTTGACCAGCACCGAGTTCAGGCTGACCGCGTTGCGCAGGTGGGTGGGCCCGACCATCTCCAGCACGAACGCCTGGCGGGCCGGGCTCTCGAAGCAGCTGGCCAGGCCGAGGACGACGGCCATCGCGTAGACCTGCCAGAGCTGGATGGTCCCGGTGGTCGTGAGCACGCCGAGGACGAGCGCGATCGCGCCCATCGCCGACTTCGTGGCGATCAGCAGCTTGCGCTTGTCGAGCCGGTCGGCGACGACCCCGCCGTAGGGGCCGAGCAGGAGCGTCGGCAGCGTCTGCAGGGCGGTGACCACGCCGAGCGCGGTCGCCGACCCGGTGAGCTGCAGGACCAGCCAGCCCTGGGCGACGATCTGCATCCAGGTGCCGGTCATCGAGATGGTGTTGCCGATGAAGTAGCTGCGGTAGTTCGGGGTGGCGAGCGCGGCGAACATCTGCCGCCGCAGGGTGGTGAGCGAGCCGGTCGTGGGGATCTCCTCGGTCATGTCGTGCCCTTGAGGTGGTGGGCGAGCGACTCCAGTGCGGGTAGCGCGATGAGCAGCCGGCCGGCCTCGTCCGGCGGCAGCGACGCCAGGTGGCGGGCCAGCAGCTCGGTGCGCTCGGTGCGCAGCCGGGCCGCCTCCGCGGCGCCCGCCGCGGTGGCCTCGACGCGGGCCGCGCGGCCGTCGTCGGGGTCCTGGCTGCGGCGCAGCAGCCCGCCGTCCTCGAGCTTGCCGACGATCCGGGACAGCATCGTGGGGTTGACCCCCTCGATCTCGGCGAGCTCGCTGATCCGGAGCGGTCCGAGGCGGGCGATCGTGGCCAGCGCGGAGGCCTGCGTCCGGGTGAGTTCGGCGCCGCGGGTCTGCCGGTCGAGCGCGCGGGCGATGCGGGCGAGGGCGATGCGCAGGCGGGCGAGGTCGTCGGCGTCGAACGTGCCGTCCACCGCGATCACCGCCCAACTAGTTGCCTATCAGCAAGCAAATATACACCGCGGCCCTCCCGCTCCGGCGGACGGAGCGGGAGGGCCGCGGCGGGGCCGGCGCGGGTCAGCCCGGGACCCTGTCCAGGTAGCCGGTGACCAGCGCGAACCGGCCGTCGGGCGCCAGCAGGACCGAGTCGGTGCCGATCACGATCGGCTCCGCGCCCTCCGGGGCGATCGCCCAGGAGAAGCGCACCACGTCGTGGTGGGCGTCCGGGGTGCCGTGCAGGGTCAGCGGCATCCCCGCGAACTGCGCCTGGGCCTGCCCGATCAGCGCGCTCAGCGCCGCCGGGCCGGTGACGTCGGCCAGCGGGTCGACGTAGCGGACGTCATCGGTCGCGACCCGGGAGAGCAGCTCCACCCGCTCGGCCGGGTCGGTGACGTTCCAGGCCCGCAGGTACTCGGAGACGGTGCCGGCGATGGCGGTGTCGACGCTCATGGGTGCTCGTCCTCTCGGCAGGGCGGGCCGGGTGCCCGCCGTTGACGAGGACGACCCTGCCGCCGGCGCCGCGGCCGGTCGATGACGTCGGACGTCATGGCTCCGGCTACCTCGCGGACTAGCCTGGTCCCATGACCAGCGCCCCGACCCGCACCGTCGGCGACCTGCTGCGCGACTGGCGGCTGCGCCGCCACCTCTCCCAGCTCGACCTGGCCACCATCGCCGACGTCTCCACCCGCCACCTCAGCTGGCTGGAGACCGGCCGCTCCCGCCCCACCGCGCAGATGATCCTGCGCCTGGCCGAGTCGATGGACGTGCCGCTGCGCGAGCGCAACACCCTGCTGCTGGCCGGCGGGTTCGCGCCGGCGTTCAGCGAGTCCAGCCTCGACTCGCTCCCGCTCGGCCCGGTCCTGGAGGCGCTGCGCGCGGTGCTGGCCGCGCACGAGCCGTTCCCGGCGGTGGTGGTGGACCGGGCGTGGGAGCTGGTCGAGGCGAACGCCGGCATCCAGCCCCTGCTGGCCGGGGTCACCGCCGAGCTCGTCGAGCCCCCCGTCAACGTCCTGCGGCTGAGCCTGCACCCCGACGGGCTGGCCCCGCGGATCGTCAACCTCCCGGAGTGGCGCTCCCACCTCCTCGCCCGCCTCGCCCGGCAGGCCGCCACCACCGGCGACCCCGGGCTCGCCGACCTGCTGGCCGAGCTGCGCGGCTACCCCGGCGGCGAGCAGAGCGGGGTGGGCGGCGGCGGTGTGGTGGTGCCGATGCGGCTGCGCCACGACGGGACGGTGCTGTCGTTCCTGTCCACGACCACGGTGTTCGGGACGCCGCGCGACGTGACGGTCGACGAGCTGGCGCTGGAGGCGTTCTACCCGGCGGACGCCGCGACCCGCGCCGCCCTCCTCCGCGCACCCTGACCCCCGTCTCGGCCCGACCCGTCCCTCCCACCCCGCGCAGCCCGGCAGGGTCAGGAAGGCCACCTTCAGGCCCTGAGGGGACAGGAAGGCCACCTTCCTGAACTCCGGAGTTCGTGAAGGAGGCCTTCCTGAACCTCCGGGCCGGTCGCCGGAGGCGGAGCGGATGGAGGGTGCGGGATCGGAGCGTGCGGGGTGCGCGTCAGAAGCGGCCGCCACCGCCGCGGCGGCCGCGGGTGCCCGAGCCGCCGAAGCTGCCCGGGGAGAAGCCGCCGCGGCTCCCGCCCGACCGGCCGGGCCGGCCGGCGCCGCGCACGGCGCCGGAGAGGATGCCGCCCAGCACGAGGCTGCCCAGGTCGGCGGCGAGCCCACCGCCGACGGTCGGGCCGGGCTCCCGCCAGCCTGCGACGTCGTCGCGGGCGAGGCGCAGGGCCTCCTGGGCGAGGGAGTCGGCGCGCTGGGCCTCGGCGAGGGCGGCGACGGGGTCGCCGCCGCCGGCCAGGGCGAGGTGGCGCTGCGCCTCGCTCAGGCGGGTGCGGGCCCGGCTGCCGACGGCGCCGCGGCGGGTGGCGATGAAGTCCTCGGCGGCCGAGACGGCGGAGCGGGCGGTCAGCCGGGCCTGCTCCAGCGCGGCGGCGGCGTGCCGGTCGCGGTCGCGGTCGGCCTTGGCCTCGGCCAGCGCCTGGTCGAGGGCGGCGCCTGCCTCGTCGAGCAGGCGCAGTGCGGTGATGGGGTCGGGGCGGTCGCCGTCCACCGCGCTGCGGGCGGTGGCCGCGGCCGCCTCGGCGCGGGCGGCGGCGGGGGCCAGGTCGGGACCCATCGCCCTCGCCTCGGCGAGGTCCTGGTCGAGCTCGGCGGCCGCGGCCGGGACCTGCGCGGTCGCCTCGGTCAGTTCGGCGTCGCGCCGCGGGATGCCGTCGAGCAGGGTGCGGGCCTGGGTGATGGCGTCCTCGGCGGCCCGCCCGGACACGACGGCGACGGTCGGTCCGGCGCCGGTCAGCTCGGCGCGGGCCTGCGCGACCTCGGTCTCGGCCGCGATGAGCAGGGCGCGGGCCCGGTCGAGGTTGCCGGCGACCGGGGCGGTGGCGGCGTCGGCGTAGCGGGCGCGCAGCGCCGTCCAGGCCGCCTCGGCGCGGGGGAGGTCGGCGGTGACCGCGGCCAGTCGCTCGGCCAGCCCGGCGACGTACTCGGGTGCCTTCGCCTCCAGGTCGCGGAGTTGGTCGAACGCCTCCACCTGGGCGTCGAGGCGCTCGTCGGCGCGGGTGCAGGCGCGCAGGATCTCGCCGTACATCGCGCGCTGGGTGGGCTCGTCCTCCGGCTCGTCGTCGTCGAGGCGCTGGCGGACCTCGAACGCGGCCAGCATGTCCGCCCGGGACTGCTCCAGCGCCGCGGTGAACCCGGCGACCGCCTCCTCGCCGAAGTGCCCCTTCGCGGCCGCGAGCTCCTGCTCGGAGGTGCGCACCGCCTCGTCGATGGCGATCAGCGCGGCGCTGGCCCGGTAGGCCAGGTCGGCGGTGCTGACCCCGGGGAACTCGTCGGGCGGGGCGTCCGGCGCCGGGCCCGGCGCGACCGGCGCGGTGGTCGGCTTCTCCCGGGCCGCGCGCCTGCGCCTGGCCACGAGGTAGGCCCCGCCGCCGACGAGCGCTGCGCCGCCGATGGCCAGCACCCCGACCGGCACGCCGCCGCCGGTGCCCAGGCCCTCGGCCAGCGCCACCGCCGCGCCCGCCCAGTCGTCCTCCCGCAGCCGGGGCTCGACGTCCTGGCTGCGGACGTCGTCGACGCGGGTCTCGGACTCCGGGAAGTCGTCGGCCACCGACAGCCCGTAGGCGCGGTCGTCGACGGCCACCGCGAACAGCACGTCCTCCACCCCGAGCTGGGAGCGCTCGGCGGCGTCGTCGGCCCACTCCTGGCCGTCGAGGCCGTCGAAGCTGTCGACGAACACCACGAACAGGTCGTAGCCGCGGCGTTCGGCGAGCCGGGCGGTGGCCTCGCGGACCTGCGCGGTGGCCGTCGGGTCGAGCACCCCGGCGCGGTCGGTGACGCGGTCGGCGAGCCGGAAGGGCGGCTCGGCGGGCGCCGTTCCGGCGCCGGTCACGGCCAGGACGGCCAGCACCGCGCCGAGGAGCGACAACTTGCGCACGACGACCTCCGCTGATCGGGGAACACGGCCATCATGGCGCGGCCGCCGCGATCTGCCCGGACCGACCCGTTCGGGTCGCCTCCCGGCCGTGGTTCAGGAAAGCCACGATGCCGCCCGCAGAGGGCGGCATCGTGGCCTTCCTGAACCTGGGGCGGGGTGGCTCAGACGAGCGAGGGAACGGGCTCGGCGTCGGTCAGCCGCCACGGCCGCACCACCGCGACCAGCACGATGAGCGCCAGGCCGAGCCCACCGGCGATCACCGCGGCCATGGCGACGCTGTCGTTGCCGAGCACGCCGACCATCGGGGAGACGATCGCCCCGATGCCGAACTGCATCGCGCCGAGCAACGCGGCCGCCGTGCCGGCCGTCTCGCCGTGGCGGGCGAGCGCCACCACGGGTGCGTTCGGCAGCGCGAACCCGGCCGCGAACAGCGCCAGCCACAGCGGGAGCAGCACGCCGAGCAGGCCGGCCCCGGCGACGGCGAGCGCCAGCATGAGCGCGGCCGCCACGGCGCCCGTGGCGACGGCGGCGGACAGGATCTGGCGCGGCTCGAAGCGGCGCAGCACGACCGGGTTGAGCTGGGTAGCGCCGATCAGCCAGATCGCGCCGCTGCTGAAGGCCAGCGCGAACTGCTGCTGGCTGAGCCCGAACTCCTCCTGGAAGACGAACGACGCCCCGGAGATGTAGCCGAACATCCCCGACATCGTCAGCCCGGCCACCAGGGCCAGCCCGACGAACGTGCGGTCGTGGAAGAGCCTGCCGTAGGTGCGGAGCGTGCCGCGCACGCTGGGGGCCTGCCGGCGCTCGACGGGCAGCGTCTCGGGCAGCAGCCGCGCGGCCACCGGCATCAGCACCAGGGCGTAGAGGGCCAGCGCCGCGAACACGCCGCGCCACGAGGTGAACGACAGCATCCAGCTGCCCAGCGACGGGGCGATCACCGGCGCCGCGCCCATCACCAGGATGAGCCGGGACAGCAGGGTGGCCGCCGGACGGCCGGTGTAGAGGTCGCGCACGATCGCCATGGCGATGACCGCGCCGGCCGCGGCGCCCAGCCCCTGCAGCAGGCGGGCGGTGCCCAGGACGGCGATGTTCGGCGCGACCAGGCACAGCACCGAGGCCAGCACGTGCAGGGCGGTGCCGGCCAGCAGCGGGCGCTTGCGCCCGAGCGCGTCGGCCAGCGGTCCGATCACCAGCTGGCCCAGGCCCAGCCCCAGCAGGGTGCCGGTGAGGGTGAGCTGGACGGTGGCCGAGGTGGTGGCCAGCTCGTCGGTGATGATCGGCAGTGCCGGGAGGTACATGTCGATGGTCAGCGGTCCCAGCGCGATCAGCGCGCCCAGGATCAGCACGAGCCGCAGGCGGGGGGTTTCCGGCGCGGTCGTCTCCACGCGATCTGGGGTGGACGTCACCGATCACTCAAGCCCCGACCCGCCGGTACTGTTCCCGCTCCCCCCGCCGTGTAACGGGGGTCACCCGCGTGGCGGGGCGGCTGGTCGTGGCGGCGGCGCTGGTCGTGCTGCCGGGCGCGGCGGCGGCAGTGTGGGCCACCCGCCCCTCGGCGGCACCCGGCCCGGACGTGTTCGCCGTCGACCAGGTCGCCCAGCGCTACCGCGCACTGGGCGCCGACCTGCTGGCCGGGGCCCTGCGCTGCGCCCCGCTGCCGCCGTCGCCGTCGCCGGGGCAGACCGAGCGGGTGGGCTGCGAGGTGCCCGCCGGGGCCGCGACCCTCACCCGGGAGCTGACCTCCTTCGACACGGTGCTGCGGCTGCGCGCGGCGCGGGCCGCGGCGCCGGCCCCCGCCCCGGACTCGGCCCGATCGGGCGGCGTGACCGAGGCCGGCGCGGCCTTCGCCATGGACCAGACGGTCGACGGCGTCTCGCACCTGTACTGGGACACCGAGAGCCCGCGCCCGGTCAGCGCGGCGGTCCGCTCCGGGGAGCTGCCGATGGCCGCGGTCGTCGCCCTCCACGACCAGCGGCGGTTCACCGGTGTGGCGCGCCCGTCGCAGCCCGGGGAGGCGTTCGCCTCGCCCCAGCTGTGGCAGCCGGCCGCGGTCGTCCTGACCGACGGCGGGGCCGGGCGCGACGGCGTCGAGTGCACCGCGGTCCCGCCCGCGCCGCAGTACCCGGGCACCGTCGAGCTGGTCTCCTGCCGTTCCCGACGGCGTGCGGGCCGCCTTCGGGCTGGCCGCCGACGTCGCGGCGTTGAACCGGCTCCGGTCGCCCCGGCCGCCCCCGACGGGATCGAACCGGGGACGCAGTGGATCGGCGGCTGGGCCGACGAGGACGGGGCGGACGACGGCAGGCGGCTCTCCTGCTACGAGCCGGTCGGACCAGAGCCGGCGCGGCTCTACCACGACCGGCGCGACCGGCTCAGCTTCGGGCTCCTCTTCGGGGGCGGGCTCCCGGCCGAGCAGCTGCACCGGTTCCGGCAGGGGTAGCGGTGGGCCCGGTCGTGCTGCTCGGGGTGAACTCAGGGGTGGCGGTCCGGATCGCGAGCGGCGACGGGTTCACCACCGAGCGGCGGAACAGGTTCTGGCGCACCTCGTAGCGTCCGCGGACCCCGCCGCCGGGCCGTACGGTGAGCCCATGCTGGTCGACCGGATGCACCCGTTCACGTCGACGATCTTCGCCGAGATGTCCGCGCTGGCCCTGCGCACCGGGGCGATCAACCTCGGGCAGGGCTTCCCGGACACCGACGGCCCGCCGTCGCTGCTCGCCGACGCGGCGGCCAACATCGCCGCCGGGATCAACCAGTACCCGCCCGGCCCCGGCATCCCCGAGCTGCGCACCGCGGTCGCCGAGCACCAGCGCCGCTTCTACGGCCTCGACGTCGACCCGGACGCCGTGCTGGTCACCACCGGGGCCACCGAGGCGATCGCGGCGGCGGTGCTCGCGTTCTGCGACCCGGGCGACGAGGTCGTCACGTTCGAGCCCTACTACGACTCCTACGCCGCCACCGTGGCGCTGGCCAGCGCGGTGCTGCGCCCGGTCAAGCTGCGCCCGCCGACGTTCGGGTTCGACCCGGACGAGCTGCGCGCCGCGTTCTCGGCGCGGACGAAGGTGGTGCTGGTCAACACCCCGCACAACCCCACGGGCACGGTGCTCACCCGCGAGCAGCTGACCCTGATCGGCGAGCTGGCCGCCGAGCACGGCGCCGTGGTGGTGACCGACGAGGTCTACGAGCACATGGTCTTCGACGGCCGCGAGCACCTGCCGATGGCCACCCTGCCCGGCATGGCCGAGCGCACGCTGACCATCTCCTCGGCGGGCAAGACGTTCTCGGTGACCGGCTGGAAGGTCGGCTGGGTGCACGGGCCGGTCGAGCTGGTGGCCGCGGTGCGGGCGGCCAAGCAGTTCCTCACCTACGTCAGCGGGGCGCCGTTCCAGCCGGCGATCGCCACCGCGCTGGCGCTGCCCGACGACTTCTACGCCGGCCTCTCGGCCGACCTGCAGCGCAAGCGCGACCTGCTGTGCGCCGGGCTGGAGGCGGCCGGGCTGACGGTGTTCCGCCCGTCGGGCACCTACTTCGTGATCACCGACGTCACCCCGCTGGGCTTCGCCGACGGCGCCGAGCTGGCCTGGAGCCTGCCCGAGCGCGTCGGGGTGGCCGCCGTGCCGGTGTCGGTGTTCTGCGCCGATCCCGATCTGGGTCGCACGCTGGTGCGGTTCGCGTTCTGCAAGCGCGACGAGGTGCTGGCCGAGGCCGCGGCCCGGCTCTCCCGGCTGGGCGCGGCCGTCGACGCCTGAGGGCCGCCCGGACGGCGCGCTGTCGACCGTCCCGCCGTCGCCGGGTGCCGGTCGCGCCGGATGCCGTTCTCCCCCTTGGAGCGCCGGTGAAGCGAGGTCCGGCGTACTGCTCCGGTCAGTCGTGCCGGGCCGGTGGCCCGGTGCGTGCGCCGGACGCTCGGGGGGTGGCTCGGATGAGCGCGTGGTGGGGCGCGGTCGGGGCCGCCCGGTGACCGGACGTCCGGGCCCGGACGACGTGCTGGTCGACGCTCTGCGCTGCTGGTCGGGGTGGCCCGGGCCGGGGTGGTGGAGGAGGCGGGCGCCCGACCCGGAGGCGGCGGTCCGCGCCGTCCGCGGGACCGGGCACCTGGCCGCCGACGACGTCCGGCGGGGCGCTGGTGGCCTTCGGGGCGGCCCGCGACCTGCGGTTAGCGGAGCGGTCAGCCGGCCGCAGCGGGGCGCCGCCCGGCCTCCGGTTCGGAGGCGTCGGCGATCGTGTCCAGCGACAGGCCCAGCGCCCCGGCCAGCGCGGACACGGTGAAGAACGTCGGGGTGGGGATGCGGCCGGTCTCTATCTTGCGCAGGGTCTCGGCGGAGACTCCGGCCGCGCCGGCCACGTCGCCGAGGCTGCGCTCGGCCCTGGCCTCGCGCAGCAGCCTGCCGAGCCGCTCCCCGCGCTCGCGGTCGGCGGGGGTGAGGGGCTCGCGGACCATGACCCGATACTAATACCGGTATAGTAATACCCATGATCGAGTTGAAGTCCGCGGGCGAGATCGACGCGGTGACCGCGGCGGGCGCCGTGGTCGGTTCGGTGCTCACCGCCGTCGACGAGCACGCGGCCCCCGGCGTCACGCTGCGCGAGCTGGACGCCCTGGCCGCCGACCTGATCGCCGCCACCGGCGCCCGCCCCAGCTTCCTGGACTACCACCCGCGCTTCGCCCCGGTGCCCTACCCGGGCGTGATCTGCGCCAGCGTCAACGACGCCGTCGTGCACGCCATCCCCGACGACTACGCCCTGCGCGACGGGGACCTCCTCAGCGTCGACCTCGCCGTCCACCTCGACGGCTGGTGCGCCGACGCGGCCTTCAGCGCGGTCGTCGGCGCCGCCGACCCCGCCGACCAGGCCCTGATCGACACCTGCGAGCGGGCGCTGTCCGCCGGCGTGGCCGCCGCCGTGCCGGGGGCGAAGATGGGCGACATCGCGCACGCCATCGGGGTGGTCGGGCGGGCGGGCGGCTACGGGCTGCTGGCCGACCACGGCGGGCACGGCGTCGGCCGGGAGATGCACGAGGACCCGCACGTGCCCAACGAGGGCAAGCCCGGCCGCGGGCTGCGGCTGCGCCCCGGGCTGGTGATCGCCATCGAGCCGATGCTGACCGCGGGCGGCCGCGACGGCTACTACCACGACCGCGACGGCTGGACGCTGCGCACGGTCGACGGCTCGCGCGCCGCGCACACCGAGCACACCATCGCGGTCACCGAGTCGGGCCCGCGGGTGCTCACCGCCGGACGTCCCTCCGGCCGGCTCGCGGTCGCGGCCGCGCAGACCGCGGGCGCGCTGCGCTGAGCCCGGCCGTCGGCGCACATCCGCTGGTCACCGCGCACATGCCGGGCGGTGTGCGTGGTCGCCGCGAGGTGTGCGCGGCGGTCCGGGCCGCCGGTCACGCGCAGCGCGTCGGGCTGGCCAGGTCGGCGGGGTAGTCGCGCGGGGTGAAGCCGTCGTCATCGCCGAGCATCAGCCTGGTGGCGAGCGGTTCGACGAACCGGCTGGTCATCAGGCGGTTGAAGGCGTAGCCCATGCGGATGGCGAACCGCGAGCCGGGCAGCATGGCCGACAGCCCGCCGGGCGGCAGCTTGTGGTTGCGCTGCACGTACTCGCGCAGCGCCCGCTCGTAGGCCGCCGCCCCGGCGGCCACGTCGTCCCCGGCCAGGGCCAGCTCCCCGGCTAGCACGTACGCCCCGACGAGCGCGAGGTTCGTGCCCTGCCCGGTGATCGGGGACGGGCAGTAGGCGGCGTCGCCGAGCAGCACCACGCGACCGTTCGACCAGGTGGGCATCCGCACCTGCGCGTAGGAGTCGAAGTAGAAGTCGTCGGCGCCGTCCATCGCGGCCAGCATCGCCCGCGCCTGCCAGCCGACGTCGGCGAACCGCTCGCGCAGCAGCGCGCGCTGGGCGACCGGGTCGCGCAGCAGCGCGTCGTCCGCGCCCGACGAGCCGATCATGAACATCGCCTTGATCCCGCCGTCGCGGTCGGGCCGGGTGGCGACCATGCGCCTGCCGGGCGCGCTGTGCACCGAGAACCACTCGCCCAGGTCCAGGCCGTCGGCGACCGCGCGCTCGGCGGGGATCGTGTAGTGCGCGGTGCAGGCGCCGAGCGGGTGCGCGAACCGCTCCTCCGGCCCGAAGGCCAGCGCCCGGACCCGCGAGTGCGCCCCGTCCGCCCCGATGACGAGGTCGTAGCGTTCCTCGACGGCGGAGGCGAAGCGCGCCCGCACGCCGTCGGCGTCCTGGTCGAGCGCGGTGATGTGGTCGCCGTAGCGGTACTCCACGCCGTCGCCGGTGGCGTCGACGAGGACCTCCGCCAGGTCGCCGCGCAGGATCTCGATCTCGGCGACCCCGCCCCGGCCGCCGAACGCCTCGACCGGGATCTCGGCGCGGTGGCGCCCGTCGGCGTCCACGAAGGCCATCCCGCGCTCGTGCAGGGACCGCCCGCGGACCTCGTCCAGCAGGCCCATCCGCTCGACCACGCCGGGCGAGGCGCCCCGCAGGTCGACCGCGTGCCCGCCGGGCCGGGGCGCCGCCGCGCGCTCCACCACGGTCGGGACGAACCCGAACCGCTGCAGCCAGTACGCCACCGCCGGCCCGGCGATGCCCCCGCCGCTGATCAGAACCGTCTTGCCCGACATCGGGTCCCCCTGCTGCTCGTCGTGTCCGGCGTGCTTGCCGTACGACGTACAGTGGACGAGAACACCGAGGGAACGCCAGCAAGAAGGTGCAACCACCGGTCGGGTGTACTAGTACGGCAGCGTCGGCGCAGCGCACCCCGGCAGGCGTACTAGTACGGAGGCCCCGATGCCCGACGTCCCCCGCTACCGGCAGATCGCCGACGACCTGCGCACCCGGATCTCGGCGGGCGAACTGGCCGCCGGGCAGCTCGTCCCCTCGGCCCGGCGCATCGCCGCCGAGCACGGCGTCGCACTGGCCACCGCCACCAGGGTGCTCGCCGACCTGCGCGAGGACGGCCTGGTCCGCGCGGTGCCCGGCGTCGGCACGATGGTCGTCGACCGCCCAGACCGGACCCCTCGCCGCCGCTCGGCCGCACCGGCGCACCCCGACCCGCGGGACCTGCGCACCGAGCAGGTGGTGGCGGTGGCCGTGGCCATGGCCGACGAGGACGGGCTCGGCGGGCTGTCGATGCGCCGGATCGCCGCCGAGCTCGGCGTGGCCACCATGTCGCTGTACCCGAGGGTGCGCGGCAAGGAGGAGCTGCTGGTGCTGATGCTCGACGCGGTGTTCGCCGAGTCCCCGCCGCCGATCCCGCCCCCCGGGGCGAGCTGGCGGGTCCGGGTGGAGCTGCTGGCGCGCACCCAGTGGGCCTGCTACCGGCGCCACCCCTGGTCGCCGGGCCTGATGTCGATGAGCCGCCCGCAGAACGCCCCGCACGGCATGCTGCACACGGAGGCCCTGCTGCGCGCCTTCGCCGGCCACGGCCTCGACCAGACCACGATGCTGCACGCCGCGGTCACGGTGGCCGGCTACGTCCGCGGTTGCGCGATCAACCTGGAGTCCGAGGCCCGCGCCGAGCAGGACACCGGGCTGACCGCCGACCAGTGGATGCGCGCCACCCAGCCGGCGTTCGACGCGGTGCTCGCCGCGGGCGGCTTCCCGATGCTGACCGCCGTCGGCGAGGATGCGGAGATCGACATGGACCTGAACTCGCTGTTCGAGTTCGGGCTGGCGCGGTTGCTGGACGGGTTCGTGGCCTGGCTCGGTACCGGGGGGTGACGCCCGCGTCGGGGTGGCTCCTCGGGACGCCTTCCGAGGGGTTCGGTTCGGTGGGGTGGGCGTCGTTCGCCTCCGGCGGCGCATGCGCGGCGTGCGCCTCTGATTGCAGGGACTTCCGTAGAGGGGCGTTCGTCCGGTTGAGCGGCTCTTCGCAGAGGCACCGTGGTCTGCGCAGGGTCCGGGGAACCTGCGCAGACCACACCGCCTCTGCGAGGACGCGGCAGAGGGTGTGATCGCCGTGATGGGTACCTCAACCGCACCAGCGCGGCTCGTGTACCCCAACTGGTGATCACCCCAACCGAACCCCTACCCCGAGCTCTCCTGCCTGCCGTTGTTTCCTCGCAGGAACGCGTCCGAGGCCGGGGAAAAGCGGGTGATTTCCGCCAGCTGCCGGGGCTAGCGTTGTCGCGTGAGCCAACCGTCCGACGCCCTGTCCGCCATCCCCGCCGAGCCGGCCACCCCACCGCCCCCGCCCGTCGCGGCCGACGGCGGTCGGCGCTGGGTCGCGGTCGTCGCCGTCGCGATCACCGTGCTCGCCTGGGCGTCGGCGTTCGTGGTCATCCGCGCGGCGGCGCAGTCCTACGGCCCGGGCCCGCTGACCGAGGGCCGGCTGCTGGTGGGGGTGCTCGCGCTCGGCGCCGGGGTGCTCGTCAGCCGCCGTTGGGTGGCGCCGACGCGCCGCGAGTGGGCGCTGATCGTGCTGTGCGGTGTCGCCTGGTTCGGGATCTACAACGTGGCGCTGGCCTGGGCCGAACAGACCGTCGACGCCGGCACCACGGCCATGCTGGTCAACATCGGCCCGGTCCTCATCGCGCTGTTCGCCGGCCTGCTGCTCGGCGAGGGCTTCCCGCGCTGGCTGGTGATCGGCGCGCTGGTCGCGTTCGGCGGGGCGGTGCTGGTCGGCGCGGCCACCGCCGACTCCGAGCAGACCGACCTGCTCGGAGTGCTGCTGTGCGTGCTCGCCGCGGTCACCTACGCCATCGGCGTGATCGCCCAGAAGCCGGTGCTGCGCAGGCTGCCCGGCCTGCAGGTCACGTTCCTGGCCTGCGCGGTCGGCGCGGTGTGCAGCCTGCCGTTCACCCCGCAGCTCGTCGGCGAGCTGGCCGCCGCCCCGGCCGCCGCCACGCTCGGCGTGCTCTACCTCGGGGCCGTCCCCACCGCGCTGGCCTTCAGCACCTGGGCCTACGCCCTGGCCCGGATGGACGCCGGGCGGCTCGGCGTCACCACGTACCTGGTGCCGCCGATCACCATCGTGATGTCGGCGGTGCTGCTCGGCGAGCTGCCGCCGGTGCTGGCGGTGGTCGGCGGCGCGGTCTGCCTGGTCGGGGTGGGCCTGTCCCGCCGGCGCTAGTGCCGATCACCCTGCGGCCCGGGCCGGCCGCCGGGCACGAGCCCGCCGGCTACGCGGTGCGGATCCGGTAGTCCTCGTCGCGCGCGTCGGTGATCAGCATGTGGCCGGGCGCGTGCGCGATCGCCAGCGGCGGGCGCGACTCGACCACCGCGGCCTGCGGGGTCACCCCGCACGCCCAGAACACCGGGACGTCGCCCGGCTCGAACCGCACGGCGTCGCCGTAGTCGGGCTGGTCGAGGTCGGCGATGCCCAGCTCCGCGGGGTCGCCGACGTGCACGGGGGCGCCGTGCACCGCCGGGTAGGCCGCGGTCACCCGCACCGCCGTCTCGACCAGCGCGCCCGGCACCGGGCGCATCGACACCACCAGCGGTCCGCCCACCGACCCGGCGGACCGGCAGCGCCGCGTCGTGCGGTACATCGGCACGTTGACGCCCTGGTCGACGTGCCGGACGGGCACGCCCGCCGCCACCAGCGCCCGCTCGAAGGTGAAGCTGCATCCGATCAGGAACCCGACGAGGTCGCCGCGCCACCAGCCGGTCACGTCCGTGGTCTCCTCGGCGAGCTCGCCGTCGACGTAGACGCGGTACAGCGGCAGGTCGGTGCGGATGTCGCCGTCGAGGAGCGGGCCCCCGGTGGCCCCGGCCTCCAGCACGTCCAGCACCGGGCACGGCTTCGGGTTGCGCTGGGTGAACAGCAGGAAGTCCCAGGCCAGAGCGCGCGGGACGGCGATGAGGTTGGCCTGGGCCCAGCCGGGGCACCAGCCCGCCGTCGGGGTGACCAGGCCGCGGGCGAACCGGTCGCGGGCCTGCTCGGGGATCAGCTCGGTGACGGTCATCAACGGTCCCTCCACGGTGGGTCGACGAGCCGGAAGCGCACGGTCTGCCCGGGCCGGACCTGCGCGGCCCGGTCGACGTCGGCGTCCACCACGACGGCGGCGACCGGGTAGCCGCCGGTGATCGGGTGGTCGGCCAGGAACACGACCGGCTCGCCGCCGGAGGGCACCTGCACGGCGCCGCGGACCATGCCCTCGCTGGGGATCTCGCCGCCGTGCGCCCAGTCCAGCCTGCCGCCCTCCAGCCGCATGCCGACCCGGTCGCTGCGGCTGGACGCCGTCCAGGTGGTGGCGGCGAGCACGGACAGGTCGGCGACGCGGTCGGCGCGCGGCCCGGCGACGGCGCGCAGGGTGACCGGTCCGCCCGGGGGGTCGGCCACCGGGGCCACGTCGATCAGCGGCAGGTCGTCGGGCTCGGGTCCGACCGGCAGCACCTGCCCGACCTCCAGCCGCGGCGGCCCGAGCTCGCCGAGCACGTCGGTGCTGCGCGAGCCGAGCACCGGGTCGACCGAGATGCCGCCGCGCACGGCCAGGTAGCTGCGCAGGCCGGTGGGCGGGACGCCGAGCCGCAGCACCTGGCCGGGGCGCAGGTGGACCAGGCAGTGGTGGCCGACCGGCGTGCCGTCGACGTCGGCGGGGGCGGCCGCGCCGGCCAGCGCGACCGTGTGGCGGGCGGTGGCCCGCACGGCGAGCCCGCCGAAGGTGACCTCGATGCCGGCGGCGCCCTCCGGGTTGGCGACGAGCCGGTTGGCCAGCCGCAGCGCGGCGCGGTCGGCGGCCCCGGAGCGGCCGACGCCGGTGGCCGCCAGACCGGGCCGGCCCAGGTCCTCGACCAGGGCCAGCGGGCCGACGGCCAGCACCTCCACGGCCCGCCCGCCTGCCCTCCCCGCGCTCATCGCGCCTCCACGAACCGCACGCGGCCGCCGGGCTGCAGCAGGGCGCCGGTGTCCATGCTCCACAGGGTCGCACCGGTGCGCCCGATCAGCTGCCAACCGCCCGGCGACGCCCGCGGGTACACGCCGGAGAACTCGCCGGCCAGCCCGACCGAGCCGGCCGGGACGGTGGTCCGCGGCTCGCTGCGGCGGGCCACGTCCAGCCGCGGGTCGCCGTCGACCAGGTAGGCGAAGCCGGGGGCGAACCCGCCGAACGCCACCCGCCACGGCCGCCCGGTGTGCGCCTCGACGACGCCGTCGCGGCCGAGGCCGGTCAGCTCGCCGACCTCGTCGAGGTCGGGGCCGTCGTAGTGCACGGGGATCTCCACCACCTCGCCGTCCGGGGGTGCCGCGCCGGGCTCGACCCGCAGCTCCAGCACCGCCCGGCGGACCGCGGCCAGGTCGGTGCCGGGGGCGACGGTCAGCAGCACGGTCCGCGCGGCCGGCACGACGTCCAGCACCCCCGGCGGGGCGTCCGCGCGCAGCGCATCGGCCAGCGCCAGCACCTCGCGCAGGTCGTCGACGTCCACGAGCAGGGCGGCGTCGCCGCAGGGCAGCACGTTCACGAAGGCCCACCGACGAACGGCCGCAGCGCCACCCCCGCCGCCTCCAGCCGGTCGCGCACCGCGCGGGCCATGGCCACCGCGCCGGGGGAGTCGCCGTGCACGCAGGCCGACTCGGCGCGCACCTCGACCGCACTGCCGTCCACCGCGACCACCGAGCCCGCGCTCACCATCCGCAGCACCCGCTCGGCCACCTCGTCGGGGTCCTCCAGCAGGGCGCCGGGCTCGCTGCGCGGCACGAGGGTGCCCTGCGGGGTGTAGCCGCGGTCGACGAAGAACTCCCGCACGGTCCGCAGCCCCGCCGCCTCGGCCAGCCGCAGCAGCTCCGAGCCGGGCAGTCCCAGCACCGGCAGCGACTTGTCGTAGTCGCGGACGGCGTCGACCACGGCCTGGGCCTGCGCGGTGTGGTGCACCGCGGTGTTGTAGAGCGCGCCGTGCGGCTTGACGTACCGCACGGACGTGCCCGCGACCCGGCACATCCCGTCGAGCGCGCCGATCTGGTAGATCACGTCGGCGGCCAGCTCGGCCGGCGCCACGTCGATGAACCGCCGCCCGAAGCCGGCCAGGTCGCGGTACCCCACCTGCGCCCCGACCGCCACCCCCCAGCGGGCGGCCGAGGCGCAGGTGCGCCGCAACGTCGACGGGTCGCCCGCGTGGAAGCCGCAGGCGACGTTCGCCGAGGTCACGAGTTCGAGCATCGCCTCGTCGTCGCCGAGCACCCACCGGCCGAACGACTCGCCGAGATCGGAGTTGAGGTCCATGGTCACAGGGTCACAGAGTCGTCGACGGGACACCGCCGTGAGACGGTCCGACGTCCGGCGCGCTCCACATGCCGCTGCCCTCCCGATCCATGACCTGGACCACTGCCACTCCGTACGGTACGTCAGGTTGCACGTGGAGCAAAGGGGTTGTTGAACAATGGGTGGATTCGGCCGGTCCGGAGCTGTCCTCGCCGGCGTGTGACGCGCCCCCGGATGTGGTCGGCGCGCTGCGTGTGGCCCCGACCGACGGGATGGGACTCGATCGACGGATCGCCGTCAGGTCACCAGCGGCCGGTGACCGGGAAGCCGTGCCGGATCGCGTGGACCAGCCGGGTGTACCCGATCGGCGTGAACAGGTCGACGTGATGCAGGTGCTTCAGTTCTCGGGGGATGTCGCACGGTTCCAGTCGCACCGGTATCAGGTAGATGGTTCCCGGTCGCCGGTCCATCGCGCGGTCGAGGGCGAATTCGACCTCGCGGCGCATGAATCCGGCGCCGGCGAGCGACGTGCGCGACAGGCAGACGAGCACGCGCTCGGCGTCGTCGAGAGCGCGCATGATCTCCGATTCCCAGTCCTGGCCGGGGAGGAGGTCCTGCTCGTCCAGCCAGCAGCGGACGCCGTCGGCGGTGAGGCGGTCGTAGAGCGTGTGCACGGCGGGCTTGTCCGCCGAGCTGTGCGACAGGAACGTCAATGACGCGACCGGGCGCAGTGCCGGTCCGAGGCCCGGGACCATGCCCTGACCAGCGGTGGAGTTCTCGACCCGGTGCAGCGCGTCCTGCCACTGCTGGATGAGCGCCGCGGGCACGAGGCACGCCGCCAGCAGCCGACCGAGCGAGACCGGGTCGGGTAGGGCCCGGCTGTCCGCGAGCCACTCCTCGATCTCGATGCGGCTGGGCGGCAGGACGGGCAGCGGAGCGAACGGCCAGGTCTCCGGAGTGCCGCAGTCGCGCAGGATGCGGTCGACGACGTGCAACACCCGGATGCGCGCGCGGATGGTGCGGAGTGGAATCTTGCGTCCGCAATTGAAACGGCCCGCGGCGAGGTCGCGGAGTGCGGCCGAGAACTGCGCCGGCGTCGTGATCGCCGCCGGATCGAGGTCATCGCGCACGGTGCCTCCCACTCCTGTCCGGAGTGGGCGATGGTAGACGGCGGCACCGGCCGACGTTTTCCGCCCCGCGATTATCGGGCCGCCGACAAGGCGCTCTCGAAGACGTATTCGATTCCGCTGGTATACCGCTCAGCCCGTGTTGCGCAGCCCCGCCGCGATCCCGTTCACCGTCAGCGACAGCGCCCGGCGCAGCTCCGGGTCGGGGTCGGACGTGCGCCGCCGCCGGGCCAGCAGCTCGACCTGCAGGTGGTGCAACGGCTCCAGGTACGACGCGCGCACCGCCAGCGTGTTGCGCAGCACCGGGTGCCGGGCCAGCAGCGTGGGGCTGCCGGTCAGCCGCAGCACCTCGCGCAGGGTGCGGGCGTGCTCGGCGGTGATGTCGTCGAAGACCGGGTGCAGCGCCGGATCGACCAGCTCGGCCACGTAGAACCCGGCGATCCGCAGGTCGGTCTTGGCCAGCGTCATCTCCACGTTGCCCAGCAGGTTCGTGAAGAACGCCCAGCGGCGCATCTCGTCGAGCACCTCGCCGTAGCCCGCCTCGCGGGCCGCGAGCAGCCCGCTGCCCAGGCCGTACCAGCCGGGCACCACCATCCGGGTCTGCGTCCAGCCGAACACCCACGGGATGGCCCGCAGGTCCTCCAGGGTGGGGGTGCCCGCGCCGGGGCGCCGTGACGGCCGCGAGCCGAAGTTGAGCTCGCCCAGTTCGTCGACCGGGGTCGCGGCGGCGAAGAACTCCGCCAGCCCCGGCTGCTCGACCAGCCCGCGGTAGGCGGCCCGGGCGGCGTCGGACACCACGGTCATCGCCTCGTCCCAGCGGTCGAGGGTGGCGCCGTCCCAGCGCGAGGACTGGTGCAGCAGCGTCGCCTCCAGCACCGCCGACAGCATGATCTCCAGGTTGTCGTGGGCCAGCGCGGGCAGCGAGTACTTGTCCGAGACCACCTCGCCCTGCTCGGTGGTCTTCATGGTGGCGTCCACGGTGCCGAACGGCGCCGAGGCCACCGCCTCCGCCGACGGGCCGCCGCCGCGCCCCACCGATCCGCCCCGGCCGTGGAACAGCCGCAGCCGCACGCCGTGCTTGGCCGCGATGTCGCGCAGCTGGCGCTGCGCGCGGTGGATCTCCCACTGGGAGGTGGTGATCCCGGCGCCCTTGTTGGAGTCGGAGTAGCCGAGCATGACCTCCTGCAGGTCGCCGCGGTTGCGCACCTGCTGGCGGTAGCCGGGCACGGACAGCAGCTCGTCGAGCAGGGGACCGGCCTGGCTCAGCTCCTCGACCGTCTCGAACAGCGGCACCAGGTCGACCGAGCTGCGCGGGTCGTTGCGCAGCTCCACCATGAACGCCTCGCGGGCCAGCACCGTCACCGCCAGCAGGTCGTCCACGCCCTGGCACATCGACACGATGTAGGTCTGCGCGACCTCGCGGCCGAACTCGTGCTGGACGTCGTGCAGCATGTCGAAGATCGCCAGCACGTCGGCGGCGCCGTCGGGCAGCCCGTAGTGGCGCCGGACCAGCGGGCGGCCGCTGTCCAGCTCGGCGGCCAGCAGCGCGGTGCGCTCGGCCCTGGTCAGCTCGGCGTAGGGCCTGTCCAGCTCGCCGAGCGCGTCGTAGACGGCCCCGAGCGCGGCGTGGTGGCGCGCGCTGTGCTCGCGCACGTCCAGCTCGGCCAGGTGCAGCCCGATCGCCCGGGCGCTGCGCAGCGCCCTGGCCAGGGTGCCGTCGGCGATCCGGCCGCCGAGGTGCGCGCGCAGCGAGCGGTCGAGCAGGGCCAGGTCGGCGATGTAGCCGTGCGGGCCGAGGTAGTCGTGCCCGGGCACGTGGGCGGTGCGCTCCCGCAGCCGCGTGCGGGTGTTGGCCAGCCGGGCCAGCACGTAGGACAGCTTCAACCGGTAGGGCTCGTGGGCGTTGAGCCGGATGAACCGGTCGTGCACGTCGGGCAGCGCGCGCCGGTCCCGGGCCAGCGACGAGCGCAGCTCCTCGGACACCCCGATCACCCGCGTCGACAGCGACAGCTCGCTGATCAGCTCCTCGACCAGCCCCTCCTGGATGCGCACGGCCCGGTCCGAGTACAGCTCCAGCACCTCGCGGGTGACCGCCGGGGTGACGTTGGGGTTGCCGTCGCGGTCGCCGCCGACCCAGCAGCCCAGCACCAGCGGGCTGGGCCCGTCCGGCACGTCGAACCCGGCCGCCCGCACCTCCCGCTCGAACTCGCCGAGCAGGTCGGGCACGGCGTGGCCGCCCAGCTGCTCCATGTACCAGCCGATCGCCCTGGCCTCGTCGGCCACCGTCGGCCTGCCCGGGCGCAGCTCGTCGGTCTGCCAGAGCAGGTCGACCAGCGCGGCCAGCGACTCGTCGGGCGCGCCGCGGTCGAGGGCGTCGGCCACCCGGCGCAGGATCGCCAGCACCGACTGCCGCGACGACTCGGTGGGGTGCGCGGTGAATACCGGACGCAGCTCGGTGCGGCTCAGCGCGTCCTGCACCTCGGCGCGGTCGGCCGTGACCGCGAGGCGCTGCATGAGCCGGTGCAGCCTGCCGCGCCCCTCCGGGCGTGACGCGGCCAGCTCGCGCGCCCGGTGCCGCTGCTCTGCGATGTTGGCCAGCTGGAAGTACTGGGAGAACGCCCTGGTCAGCGAGACCGCCGCGCCCGCGTCCAGGCCGCGCAGCAGGGCGGTGATCCCGGCGTCGTCCCCGGACCGCACGGCCGCCCGCGACAGCACGCGGACCTGCTCGACCAGCTCCAGCAGCTCCGGACCGCCGTGGTGGGCCAGCGTCTGGCCGAGCATCGTGGAGAGCCTGCGGATGTCGGCGCGCAGGGCCTCGTGGGTCCGTTCGGAGACCACGCCGGCGTGCGCGGCGAGCGAGTCGGGCGCCAGCAGGTCGGGCGCGGCGTCGACGGCGGGGTCCTGGATGCTCACGTGCGCCTCCCGGCGGTGCGGTGGGGCCGCCCGCGCCGGTGGGAACGACAGTTCGCCCACGATGGTCCCTGAATCGTTCACGTCCGCCAAGACCGGCGCGCGGCCCGTCACCCGTACCGGCGGGTCAGCCCGCTGCGGTCGGGGTGAGGCCGGTCAGCGCGGCGAGCGCCATCCGGCCGAGCAGCGCGGCGACCTCCGGCTCGCGCGAGCCCGCGTGCGGGGTGGAGTTGAGCAGCCCGAACGCGCCGTGCGCCGCCGTGCGGGCCGCCTCGGCGGCGAGGGCGGGGTGCACCCGGCGCAGCGTCCTCACCCAGATCTCGACGTACGTGCGCTGCAGCTGGCGCACCCGGTGCTGCTCGGCGGGGGGCAGGCTGGCCAGGTCGCGGTCCTGCACCACGATCAGCTCCGGCTCGCGCAGCGCGAAGTCGGCGTGGAAGCGGACCAGCGCGGCGAGCACCTCGGACGGGTCGCCCGAGCCGGCCGCGATCCCCCGACCGCCGGCCAGCAGGTGCTCGCTTATGCCCACCAACAGCTCGGTGAGCAGCGCCTCCTTGCCCGGGAAGTGCCGGTAGAGGGCCGGTCCGCTGATCCCCACGGCGGCCCCCAGGTCGGCGATGCTGACCCCGTGGAAGCCGCGCCGGGCGAACAGCTGCGCGGCCACGGTGAGGATCTGCTGGCGCCGGCTCGGGCCGGCGGCCCCGGCGGTGGCCATCGTCGCAGCGTAGCGCGGGGTTAACGGTTCCTAACCGACTGACGTCCGCGCGGTATTCAGGGTCGCGCGCCTTGTCGTTACGCTCTTGCCATGGTGGGCGGGCTCGGTGCACGGATCGGCGCGCGCGTCACAGCGGCGCTCACCGCTGCAGTGGTGATGGCGGTCGTCCTGGTGCTCTCGGGCGTCGGACTGATCTTCCTGGTGGGCACGTCCCTCGAGGACCGGCTCGACGAGACGGCCCAGCAGGCGGTGTCGGACACGCTGGTGTTCGACGTGCTGATCGCGGTCCCGGTCCTCATCGTGGTCTCCGGCCTGGTGTTCTACCTGTTCGCCGGGCAGCCGCTCGGCGCGGTGGAGTCGCTGCGGGCGCGGGCCGCCTCGGCGGTCGACCCCGACCGGCCGCTGCCGGAGCCCGCGGGCCAGGACGAGGTGGCCCGGCTGGCCGAGACGATGAACGCGCTGCTGGGCAGGCTCGAGGAGGCCCGCGCCGTGCAGCACCGCCTCGCCGCGACCGGCCACGAGCTGCGCGCCCCGCTCTCCGCGCTGGGCAACGGGCTCGACCAGATCCAGCGCGGCCAGCTCGACCGGTCCGCCGCGGGCGCGCTGCGCAGCGAGGTCGACCGGCTCGGCAAGGTCGTCGACGCGCTGCTGTCCGGGACGGCTCCGCAGCTGCGCCGCGACGACACCGGCCACGGCCCGGAGCACCACACCGCGCCCGTCTCCACCACGGCGTCCGGCGGCATGCCCGCGGTCCGCCCGCGCGCCGCCGCCCCGGGCCAGCAGGGGCCGCAGGGCAAGCCGAACCAGCCGGTCCACGGCCAGCCGGACCAGTCGGACACCGGCGAGGCCACCACGGTGATCAACCCGCTGCCCCGCGGCCCGCAGGACGTCCGCCCCGTCCGCGACGAGGACGCCCGCGAGGACCCGGTCACCGCGCCGCGCGGGATCCCGATCGTGCGCCCGAGCGAGACCACCGGTCCGCGGCAGCGGTTCCACCCGCAGGGCCCGCCCGGCCCGACCACCGGCGTCATCAAGCCGATCGATCCCAACCTGCCGCCCCCCGGTCCGGGGCAGCAGAACCAGCCGAACCCGCCGAACCAGCAGGGCGGGCCGCGCGGTGGGGGCCCCGACCGCCGCGGCGGGCACGTCCCCACCGACCCGCGCGGCACCCCCACCCGCGGTCAGTCCCGCTGACCCTTCCCCGGGGTGGCCCATGGCGCCTCCGGTTAATGGTCGCTAACGTGGTTAACGACCGCTAACCGAGGGAGTCGGGCGTGACGACCACCAGCCCCACCGCGACCGGCCACGCCGCCGCCCACCGGGAGCTCGTCGCCGACCTGCGGGACAAGCTCGCCGCCGCCCGGCTCGGCGGCCCCGAGCGGGCCCGCACCCGCCACGTCGAGCGGGGCAAGCTGCTCCCGCGCGACCGCGTCGACTCCCTGGTCGACCCGTCGTCGCCGTTCCTGGAGCTGTCGCCGCTGGCCGCGCACGGCCTCTACGGCGGCGACGCCCCGGGCGCCGGGATGATCACGGGGGTCGGCCGGGTCGCCGGGCGCGAGTGCGTGGTCGTGGCCAACGACGCCACCGTCAAGGGCGGCACCTACTACCCGATGACGGTCAAGAAGCACCTGCGCGCGCAGGAGGTGGCCCTGCACAACCGGCTGCCCTGCATCTACCTGGTCGACTCCGGCGGCGCCTACCTCCCCGAGCAGGACAGCGTCTTCCCCGACCGCGAGCACTTCGGCCGCATCTTCTACAACCAGGCGCAGATGTCCGGGCGGGGCATCCCGCAGATCGCCGCGGTCATGGGCTCGTGCACGGCGGGTGGGGCCTACGTGCCGGCGATGAGCGACGAGGCGGTCATCGTCCGCGACCAGGGCACGATCTTCCTGGGCGGCCCGCCGCTGGTGAAGGCGGCCACCGGCGAGGTCGTCACGGCCGAGGAACTGGGCGGCGGCGAGCTGCACTCGCGGGTCTCCGGCGTCACCGACCACCTCGCCACCGACGACGCGCACGCCCTGCGGATCATCCGCGGCATCGTCGCCACGCTGGGCCCGCGCGCGCCGCGGCCCTGGGACGTCGCGCCCACCGAGGCGCCGCTGGAGGACCCGGCCTCGGTCTACGACGTCGTCCCGACCGACTCCCGCACCCCCTACGACGTGCGCGAGGTGATCCGCCGGGTCGTCGACGGGTCGCGGTTCCAGGAGTTCAAGTCCGAGTACGGCACGACGCTGGTCACCGCGTTCGCCCGCATCCACGGCCACCCGGTCGGGATCGTGGCCAACAACGGCATCCTGTTCTCCGAGTCGGCGCTCAAGGGCGCCCACTTCATCGAGCTGTGCGACCAGCGCGCCATCCCGCTGGTGTTCCTGCAGAACATCTCCGGGTTCATGGTCGGGCGCGAGTACGAGGCCGGCGGGATCGCCAAGAACGGCGCCAAGATGGTCACCGCCGTGGCCTCCACCCGGGTCCCGAAGCTGACGGTCATCATCGGCGGCTCGTTCGGCGCCGGGAACTACTCGATGTGCGGGCGGGCGTACTCGCCGCGGTTCCTGTTCATGTGGCCGAACGCGCGGATCTCGGTGATGGGCGGCGAGCAGGCCGCCACCGTGCTCTCCACGGTCGGCTCCGGCGCCGATCCGGACGCCATCCGCGCCCAGTACGAGACCCAGGGCCACCCGTACTACTCCACCGCCCGCCTCTGGGACGACGGCGTCATCGACCCCGCCGACACCCGCACGGTGCTGGGCCTGTCCCTCTCCGCCGCCGCCAACGCCCCGCTGGCCGACCCGGCCTTCGGCGTCTTCCGGATGTGATCGCCGTGCTGCTGAACCCCCCGCTGCCCGCCCGCTCCGAATGTCAGGAAAGCCACCATCAGGACGCCACACGTCCTGATGGTGGCTTTCCTGACACGGGGGAGAGGGGGACGACGCATGTTTGAGACCGTGCTGGTCGCCAACCGCGGCGAGATCGCGGTGCGGGTGATCCGGACGCTGCGGCGGATGGGGATCCGCAGCGTCGCCGTGTACTCCGACGCCGACGCGGGGGCCCCGCACGTCGCGGCGGCCGACCTGGCCGTGCGGATCGGGCCGCCCCCGGCCGCGCAGAGCTACCTGTCGATCGAGCGGATCGTCGAGGCGGCGCGCGCCACCGGGGCCCAGGCCGTCCACCCCGGCTACGGGTTCCTGTCGGAGAACACCGCGTTCGCCGCGGCCTGCGCGGAGGCGGGCGTCGTGTTCGTCGGGCCGCCGACCGCGGCCATCGAGGCGATGGGCGACAAGATCGCGGCGAAGGCCACCGTGGCCAAGGCCGGGGTGCCGGTCGTGCCCGGCTCGGACGGCGCCGGGCTCTCCGACCAGGAGCTGGCGCTGGCCGTCGAGCAGGTCGGCTACCCGGTGCTGCTCAAGCCCTCCGCGGGCGGCGGCGGCAAGGGCATGCGCGAGGTGCACGACGCCGCCGGGCTGGCCGAGGCCATCACCTCGGCCCGCCGGGAGGCCCGCGCCTCCTTCGGCGACGACACGCTGCTGGTCGAGCGCCTCATCACCACCCCGCGCCACATCGAGGTGCAGGTGCTGGCCGACACCCACGGCAACGTCATCCACCTCGGCGAGCGCGAGTGCAGCCTGCAGCGCAGGCACCAGAAGATCGTCGAGGAGGCGCCGTCGGCGCTGCTGACCGTCGAGCAGCGGGAGCGGATGGGCGCGGCCGCGGTCGAGGCCGCCCGCGCCGTGGGCTACACCGGGGCCGGGACCGTCGAGTTCATCGTCGGGGCCGACCGGCCCGACCAGTTCTACTTCCTGGAGATGAACACCCGGCTGCAGGTCGAGCACCCGGTGACCGAGGAGGTCCACGACATCGACCTGGTCGAGGCGCAGCTGCGCGTGGCGGCGGGCGAGGTGCGGCCGTGGCCGCTGAACGTGCGGGCCCGCGGGCACGCCGTCGAGGCCCGCGTGTACGCCGAGGACCCGGCGGCCGGCTTCCTGCCCACCGGCGGGCGCATCCTCGCCCTGCGCACCCCGGCCGGGGTGCGCGTCGACTCCGGCGTCGAGACCGGCACCGTCGTCGGCAGCGACTACGACCCGATGCTGGCCAAGGTCGTCGCCTGGGGGCACGACCGCGCCGACGCGCTGGGCAGGCTGGACGCGGCGCTGCGCGAGACCGTCCTGCTCGGCGTCGGCACCAACATCGCCTTCCTGCGCGCGCTGCTGGCCGACCCGGACGTGCGGGCCGGGCGGCTCGACACCGGTCTGGTCGGCCGCCGGGTCGACGACTGGACCGCCGCGGGCCCCTCGGACGACGTGCTGGTCGCCGCGGCCGTGCACGCCCTGCTGGAGCTGGAGCCCACCGGGGCGGTGGTCGACCCGTTCGACGTGCCGGGTGGCTGGCGGGTCGGCGAGCCGGCCTGGGTGAGCTGGCAGATGGCGGTGGCGGGGCGCGAGCCGGTGGCCGTGCGGGTGCGCGGGCGGGCCGCCGACGCGGCCTGCCGGGTCGGCGACGGGCCGGAGCGGCGGTGCTCGGGCGCGCTGTCGGGCGACCGGCTCACCGTCACCGTCGACGGCCTCACCCGCGCCTACACGGTCGCCCGCGACGGCGAGGTGCTCTGGCTCGGTCGCGACGGCGCGGCGTGGGCCGTGCGCGAGCGCCCTCCGCTGGAGGCGGCGGCCGCTGCCGAGCAGGGCGCGGGCGGGCCGGTGCGCTCACCGATGCCCGGCACCGTCACCGTCGTGGAGGTGGTCGCGGGGCAGGTGGTCGCGGCGGGCGACCGGCTGGTCGTGGTGGAGGCGATGAAGATGGAGCACGTGCTCACCGCCCCGGTCGACGGGACGGTCCGCGAGGTGACCGCGGCCGTCGGCGCGACCGTCGCGAAGGACGAGGTGCTGGCGGTCGTCGAGCCCGCAGCGGGAGAGGAGTGACCATGGACCTGACCCTGAGCGAGGAGCACGCGGCCCTGCGGGCGACCGTCGAGGAGTTCGCGCGCAAGGAGGTCGCGCCGGTCATCGGCGAGCTCTACGAGCGCGGCGAGTTCCCGTACGACCTGGTCGCGAAGATGGGCGCGATGGGCCTGTTCGGGCTGCCCATCTCCGAGGAGTACGGCGGCATGGGCGGCGACTACTTCGCCCTCTGCCTGGCCCTGGAGGAGCTGGCCAGGGTCGACTCGTCGGTGGCGATCACCCTGGAGGCCGGGGTGTCGCTGGGCGCGATGCCGATCTACCGGTTCGGCACCGAGGAGCAGAAGCGCGAGTGGCTGCCCGCGCTGGCCGCGGGCGAGCGGCTGGGCGCGTTCGGGCTCACCGAGTCCGGCGGCGGCTCCGACGCGGGCGCCACCCGCACCACCGCCACCCCGGACGGCGACGAGTGGGTGGTCAACGGCTCGAAGGCGTTCATCACCAACTCCGGCACCGACATCACCAGCCTGGTGACCGTCACGGCGGTCACGGGCACCTCGAACGGCCGCAAGGAGATCTCGGCGATCCTGGTCCCGGCCGGCACGCCGGGGTTCACGGTCTCGGAGAAGTACTCGAAGGTCGGGTGGAGCGCGTCGGACACCCGGGAGCTGTTCTTCGACGACGTCCGGGTGCCGGCCGCGAACCTGGTGGGCGAGCTCGGCCGCGGATACGCCCAGTTCCTGTCCATCCTCGACGAGGGCCGGGTCGCGATCGCCGCGCTGTCGGTCGGGCTGGCCCAGGGCTGCGTCGACGAGTCGGTGCGCTACGCCCACGAGCGGCACGCGTTCGGCAACGCCATCGGCAGCTACCAGGCCATCCAGTTCAAGATCGCCGACATGGAGGTGCGGGCGCACACCGCCCGGCTGGCCTACTACGCGGCGGCGTCGAAGATGCTGCGCGGCGAGCCGTTCAAGAAGGAGGCGGCGATCGCCAAGCTGGTGGCCTCCAACGCGGCGATGGACAACGCCCGCGACGCCACCCAGGTCTTCGGCGGCTACGGCTTCATGAACGAGTACCCGGTCGGGCGGTTCTACCGCGACGCCAAGATCCTGGAGATCGGCGAGGGCACCTCGGAGGTGCAGCGGATGCTGATCGCCCGCCAGCTCGGCCTCGGCTGAGGATCGCCCGCGGTTGCCCCACGTCGGGGTGGGAGCGGTACCGTCCGGCCGACGGCGAGACGCAGGCTGCTCCCGGCGAACGACGAGACGGAGGGCGACATCGTGGCCAGCTGGGACGACCTGGGTGTCTTCGTGCGGGTCCGCTACGAGATCATGAAGTCGGCCGACGGCGAGCTGTGGTTCAACCTGCCGACCGTCGGCGAGCGCAGCCAGATCGTCGCGGTCCGGCTGGTGACCGGCGAGGACGGCCACCCGTGGGCGCAGATCACCTCCCCGGTCGGGCGCACCGCCGAGATCGACCTGGTCGCGCTGCTGCAACGGGCCGGGGAGTCGGTCGTCGGCGGGGTCATCGACGAGAAGGGCCTGGCCCTGTTCCGGCACTCCATCCCGCTCGGCGACACCGAGCTGACCGGCTTCGAGCGCGCCTTCCGGGTCGTGGTCGACGTGGCCGACCGCCTGGAGCTGGAGCTCACGGGCGCCGACGAGCACTGACCCCCCCGTCGAGAACGAAGCTGTCGTCGTTTGGACCGGTCCAAACTGACGACAACTTCGTTCTCGACGGTTAGGCGGGGACGGGGTTCAGGACGCCGGGCAGCTCGCCGACCGAGACCAGCCGGGTGAGCGTGGGGTGGCCCTCGGCGAGCAGGGCGATGTCGGTGCCCGGTTCGGGGGAGCTGTTCTCCACGTAGGTGGCGTGCAGGGCGTCGCCGTCGTCGCCGCTCTTGCGGTCGACCCGGATCTGCACCGAACCGAACCGGGCCAGCCGCGCCTCCCGCAGCTCGCCCAGCTCCGCGGCCGGTCGGTTGGGCACGTTCAGCGACAGCACCGTGCCCTCGACCGAGCCCAGCAGCAGGTCGACGACCTGCGGCAGCACCGCGTGCACCGCCTCCCAGTGCGCGACGTCCGGGATCTGCGGGCCGCTGTCCAGCGACACCGCCAGCCCCCGCCACCCGTGCAGCGACCCGGCCAGCGCCGCCCCCACCGTGCCCGAGTGCAGGACCGAGTGGCCGGTGTTGGCGCCGTAGTTGACCCCGGAGAGCACCAGGTCGGGCTGGGGGTCGAGCCACCCCCGCCCGGCGGAGTGCACGATGAACGCCGGGTGGCCCTCCACCGCGAACGCCGGCACGCCGACCAGCTCGGGGAGCTCCCTGGCGTGCAGCCGGGTGCGCCCGCCGTCGCGCACCGACCACACCGAGGCGCCCACCCCGCTGGAGTCGACGTGCGGTGCGGCGACCACGACGTCCAGCCCGGCCGCGCGGGCCCCGGCGGCCAGGGTCCACAGCCCCGGCGAGTCGATTCCGTCGTCGTTGGTGATCAGGGCCCGGAGCCTGCGGGAGGAAGCCACCCCGCCACGGTAAGCGAGCCCGGTGGCCGTTCGGCGTCCACGCGACGACGCTCACCCGACGACGTGCCGCGCCGGGCGGGTCTCGACCGACGCGGCACGGGGCGGCGTCCTAGGCTGCCGGGCGTGGTGACACCGATGCTCCCGACCGGCCAGCAGCTCGAGATCTCCGCCGGCCCGGCGCGAGCCGTGCTCACCCAGGTCGGCGCCGGGCTGCGCGCCTTCTCCTCCGGCGGCCGGCCCTACGTCGAGACGTTCGCCGAGGACCGCCGCCCGCCCCGCGGCGCGGGCACGATCCTGGTGCCGTGGCCCAACCGGGTGGCGAAGGGCCGCTGGACCTGGCGGGGCGAGCCCCAGCAGCTCGCGCTGACCGAGCCCGCCGGCGGCAACGCCATCCACGGCCTGCTCCGCCACACCGTCTACGAGATCCGTGAGCGCACCGAGGGCTCGATCACGCTCGGCGCCATCGTGACGGTGCAGCCCGGCTGGCCGGTGCCGCTGGACACCGACATCCGCTACGCGGTCGGCGAGGACGGCCTGACCGTCACCCACACCGTCCGCAACATCGGCGGCGCCCCGGTGCCGTTCGGCGTGGGCGCCCACCCGTACCTGCGGGCGGGCGACTCCGAGACCGACGACTCCGTGCTCACCCTGTCAGCCGGGACGTCGCTCCCGCTCGACGGCGGCCTGCCCGCAGGCCCCACCGTCCCGGTCTCCGGCGACCTCGACTTCCGCGCGGGCCGACCGCTGCGGGGCCGCGAGCTCGACCACGCCTTCGGCGACTGCACCCCCACCGACGGCCTGGTCCGCCACCGCCTCGCCGGGCCCGCCGGGGAGGTCGAGATGTGGGCCGAGCCGGTGTTCGGCTGGGTCCAGGTCTTCACCCCCGACGACCACCCCGACCGCGGGCGCGCGGTGGCGGTCGAGCCGATGACCTGCCCGCCGGACGCCCTCAACACGGGCGTGGGCCTGATCGAGCTGGCCGCGGGCGAGGAGTGGACGGGCAGCTGGGGCATCCGCCCCCTCTCCTGAGTCCCTGTCGGCCCCCTGCTCGAGCTGAGGCGGGACGCCGGTCACCGCGCGACGGGGTCGGCCGCCGCGACCATCGTGGTGCCCAGCCAGTCCAGGACGGGCTCGGGCCGGCGCTGGAACTCCAGGTAGCCGTCCCAGCGGCGCGTGGTCCCGGGGACCCAGTGCAGCCTCTTGCGGTCGCCGGGAACGGCGTCGAACATCGCCCGGACGTCGCTCGGGTCGGTGAGGACGTCGTCGTGCACCTGGAGGAGGAACACCGGCACGGTGACGTTGCGCGCCCACTCGATCGGGGCGCGCCGCGGGAGACCGATGCCGGTGGTGAGGACGAGGCGCCTGCTCAGGTCGGCCATCAACCGGTCGTCGATGCGCTGGTGGGGACCCCGGCCAGGGCGAGCTGGCGCTCGAGGATCACCCGCGTCGTCAGCGGCTGCACGGCGACCACACCCCGCACCGTCGAGAAGGCGTCGGGGGACTGCGTCATCGCCGCGAAGGTGGCGTTGGCGCCGAGGCAGCGGCTGAGCAGGCCGATCCGCAGCTCCCGGATGTCCGGCCGGGACCGGACGTACCGCAGGGATCCGACGACGTCGCGCGCCTCGAACAGCCCGCTGGTCCCGATGCCCCCGTTGGCCGCGCCGCTGAGACCGTGGTTGCGCAGGTCGTAGGCCAGCACGTGGTAGCCGGCGTCGTGCAGGATCCGGTAGTCCGGCACGAAGTCCACTTCGATCGCGTTGCCGCTGGACGCCCACCGCGACCGCCACGGCTCCAGGTGGCTCGGCAGACCGGACCGGCTGAACCCGCTCGGGTGGTTGGCCACGACCACGCGGTCCGCTCCGGGGGCGGGGATGAACCAGCCCTCCAGCGGAACCCCGTCGGCGGACGGGAAGGTGACGTCCTCGAAGTCCAGGCCCACCTCGTCGGGCGTGTGCAGGACCGGCGCGCGCAGCTGCGACCGGAAGCCGTCGGCGATGCCCTGGAGGAGCCCGTCGATCTCGTCGTCGGACAGGCGGGCCCCACTCGGGGGTGCGGGCGGATCGGCCATGTCGTTGCTCCCGTGTCGGGTCGTGGGGTCGGGCACCGGATCTCCCACTGCGGCGAGGGTCAGTTCAGGTGGGCGCGCAGGGCGCGCGCCGCGGTGCGCAGCGGCATCGCGCGCGCCGGGGTCACCGTCTCGGCCCGTTCCTCCAGCAGCCGCGCCCCCTCCACCCATCGGCCCTGGTCGCCGAGGGTCTCGGCCAGCTCCAGCAGGTCGGTCAGGTCGGCGCCGGGCAGGGCCAGCCGCATCCGCAGCACCCACTCCAGGTCGTGGGGTTGGCGGCGGGCGCGGTAGACACCGCGCAGGTTGAGCAGCATCCGGGTGAGGATGGCGGTGGTGGGGGCGGCGGCGAGCAGGTGCGGGCCGAAGGGCGTGCGGCGGCCCGCGCCGGAGGACGCCCGGAACAGCCGCTCGCACTCGGCCATGCTCAGCTCGGCGCCGCCGGCGAAGACGTCGAGGTGGCGGGGGGAGCCGGTGGGGCGGACGAGGAAGTGGCCCGGCATGCCGACGCCCTCCAGCGCCACCCCCGCCCGCCGCCCGACCTCGATCGCGACCACGGCCAGCGTGATCGGGATGCCCAGCCTGCGGCGCAGGACGTGGTCGAGCAGGGAGTTGCGCGGGTCGGTGTAGTCGCGGGTGTTGCCGGCGAAGCGGCGTTCGACGAACAGCCTGCGCAGCAGGTCGTCCAGGTCGCGGACGCCGGCGGCGAGGCGGTCGAGCTCGGCCAGCCACGGCCCGGGGTCGAGCGTGGGGTCGGCGCCCGCGGCGATGGCGAGGGCGGCCCGGTCGAGCGGCGGGTCGGGCCGCTCGACGAGGTCGGCGAACCGCGCCACCGCGTCCATGGGCCCATCGTCGCCGGTGCACGGCCGGCGCGTCGACGGCCGGATGCGCGGCCGTGGCGCGCCCGCTGTCGGTACCGGCGCGCGGCGGGTAGGCATTGGCCATGAGCGATCTCGCCGCAGGAACCGTCAACCACCAGGTCAGGCTGGCCGCGCGACCGTCGGGGCTGCCCGGCCCGGAGGTCTGGGAGCACACCGAGGAGCCGGTCGGCGAGCCGGGCGAGGGGCGGTTCGTGGTCAGGGTGACGCACATCTCGCTCGACCCGGCGATGCGCGGTTGGATGAACGACGTCCGCTCGTACGTGCCGCCGGTGGGGATCGGGGAGGTCTTCCGGGCGCTCGCGGGGGGCGAGGTCGTCGCTTCCCGGCACCCGGACTTCGCCGTGGGCGACCACGTGACCGGCCAGTTCGGCGCCCAGGAGTATGCCGAGTCCGACGGCTCGGGCGTGCAGAAGGTCGACGTCGGCGCGGCCCCGATGGCCACCCACCTCGCGGTGCTCGGGATGACCGGGATGACCGCCTACTTCGGGCTCTTCGACGTCGGCGCGATGGCCGAGGGCGAGACGGTGCTGGTGTCCGGGGCGGCGGGCGCGGTCGGCAGCGTGGTCGGGCAGCTGGCCAGGATCAAGGGCGGTCGGGTGGTCGGCATCGCCGGTGGCGCGGAGAAGTGCCGGTTCCTGGTCGAGGAGCTGGGCTTCGACGCGGCGATCGACTACAAGGCCGAGGACGTCCGCAAGGGGATCCGGGCCGCCGCCCCGGACGGCGTCGACGTCTACTTCGACAACGTCGGCGGCGAGATCCTGGACGCCGCGCTCACCCGGCTGCGCCGCGGCGCCCGGGTCGTGCTGTGCGGGGCGATCTCCCAGTACAACGCCGGGGGCAGGCCGGTCGGCCCGGCGAACTACATGAGCCTGCTGGTCAACCGGGCCCGGATGGAGGGCTACGTGGTCTTCGACTACGCCGACCGCTACGGCGAGGCCGCCGCGGAGATGGCCGGCTGGCTGCGCGACGGGCGGCTGCGCAGCCAGGAGGACGTCGTGTCGGGCGCGGTGACCGACTTCGGCGACACGCTGCTGCGGCTGTTCCGCGGCGACAACACCGGCAAGCTCGTGCTGCAGATCGCCTGATCAGGGTGGCTGGGCGGGGTCACGGCGCGGGCCGTGACACCCGTTCACGGTTCATGGTGAGGCGCATGGTGGTGCCGTCGCCGGGCTCGCTCCACACCTGCAGCACGTCGCACAGCTCGGAGGCCAGCCACAGGCCGCGGCCGCGCTCGCCCTCGGGCGGGGGCAGCGTCAGGCCCGGGAAGGGCATGTGGACGTGGCCGCCGTCGAAGACCTCGGCGACGACGTCGCCGTCGAGGTCCCACATCCGCAGCACGCCCGCGCCGGGACCGTGCTCGATGCTGTTGGAGGCCAGTTCGTTGACCGCCAGCACCAGGTCGGCGACGTCCTCCGGGGCGAGCCCGGACGCGCAGGCGACGGTGGTGACCGTGCCCCGTACTTCGGCCAGGGTGTCCAGGTCGAACGGCCGGTGCGCGACGGGGCGGCCGAGGTCGGGCGGGGGCGGCGGCGGGAAGTCGATGACCGCCTCGTGCGGGGGCCGGTAGCCCAGGCCCCCGGTCACCCCCTCGTCCGTGCCGACGTGCGGGTGGGTGGCGTGGACCAGGGTCTGCGGGGCCGCGGTCGGGAACGGGCACAGCACCGTGACCGGCAGGTCCGCGGTGGCCACGTCGAGGGCGATGTCGAGGCGGGCCCAGTACTCGGGTCCGCAGCCGGGCAGCTCCTCCAGGTGCTGCCCGACGACCAGGGCCCGCCCGCCGGGCTCGGTGATCCACCGGTTGGTCCGGGCCCACCCCACGGCGACGGTGAACGGCGGCACGGTGTGCACGTCGGCCGGGTCGAGGAAGCGCACGTGGTCGGCGGTGTCGCCGAGCACGGCGCGCAGCGCTCCGCGCTCCTCGTGGGCCAGCACGGCCAGGACGGGGTCGCCGAGCACGGTGGCGGCGGTGATCCGCGGCGCGATCCGCGTGGCCAGGTCGACCGGGCCGTCGAACGCGACGGCCTCGTGCCACCCGCCTGCGGGACGGGCAGGCGGCGCTACCACCGGTGCTCCCGCTGCGCCGTCATGCCGTCCGACCCGCCTCCCCGTTCGACGCCCGACCATAGTGGCCTGCGCCATGGCGAGCAGGTCCTGGCGGGGTCGCGGATGTGGCAGGGTGATCCGGGGTACCAGATCAGCGCGACGACGAGCTGCACGAACCGGGAGCCAGGATGCGGATCTTCAACGGGCCGGACGAGCTGAAGGCGGCGGCGGGCACGAACGTCGGTGCGAGCGACTGGCTCACCGTCGACCAGGCCCGCATCGACACGTTCGCCGACGCCACCGACGACCACCAGTGGATCCACGTCGACCAGGAGAAGGCGGCCGCCGGACCGTTCGGCACCACCATCGCGCACGGCTTCCTGTCGCTGTCGCTGATCGTGCCGCTGGCCTCGCAGGTCTACCGGGTCGACGGCGTCAAGATGGGCATCAACTACGGGCTGAACAAGGTGAGGTTCACCTCGCCGGTGCCCGTGGGCAGCAAGGTCCGGGCGAACATCGACCTCGCCGACGTCAGCGAGGTCAGCGGCGGCGCGCTGCAGGTGACGCTCAAGGTGACCGTCGAGATCGAGGGCTCGGAGCGACCCGCGGTCGTCGCGGAGTGGCTGACCCGGCAGTACTTCTAGGGGCAGGTCGGGCGGGCGCGCAGGGGCGCCCGGGTAGGGAGGCATCTGATGCGGGACGCGGTCATCTGCGAGCCGGTGCGCACGCCGGTCGGCGGCTTCGGGGGGGCGCTGCGCGACGTGCCCGCCCACGTCCTGGCGGCGACGGTGATCCGGGGGCTGCTCGACCGCACCGGGCTGTCCGGCGACGCCGTCGACGACGTCGTCCTGGGCCACTGCTACCCCACGATGGACGCCCCGGCGATCGGCCGGGTCGCGGCGCTGGACGCCGGCCTGCCCGTCACCGTCAACGGCCTGCAGCTCGACCGCCGCTGCGGATCGGGCCTGCAGGCGGTGCTGTACGCGGCCATGCAGGTGAGCGCGGGCGCGTCGGACGTGGTGCTGGCCGGCGGGGCCGAGTCGATGTCGAACGCGCCGTTCTACTCGACGGCCATGCGTTGGGGCGCCAAGGGCGGGCCCGGCGTCATGCTGCACGACGCGCTGGCGCGGGGCCGGGTCACCGCGGGCGGTGTCAACTTCCCCGTGCCCGGCGGCATGCTGGAGACCGCGGAGAACCTCCGCCGCGAGTACTCGATCCCGCGCGCCGAGCAGGACGAGTACGCGGTGCGCTCGCACCAGCGGGCCGCGGCGGCGCGCGACGGGGGCCGGTTCGCCGAGGAGATCGTCCCGGTGACGGTGAAGGGCCGCAAGGGCGACACGGTCGTCGACGCCGACGAGCACATCCGGGCCGACTCGTCGGTGGAGAAGCTGGCCGGGCTGCGCCCGGTGCTCGGCCGCGACGACCCGGAGGCCACGGTCACCGCGGGCAACGCCAGCGGCCAGAACGACGGGGCGGCCATCTGCGTCGTCACGCACCCGGCCCGGGCCGAGGAGCTGGGCCTGCGCCCGCTGGTCCGGCTGGTGTCCTGGGGCGTGGGCGGCGTGCCGCCGGCCACCATGGGCATCGGTCCGGTGCCCGCGGTGGCGAAGGCGCTGGGCGCCGCGGAGCTGTCGCTGCCCGACATCGACCTCATCGAGCTGAACGAGGCGTTCGCGGCCCAGGTGCTGGCCTGCACGCGGGAGTGGAAGTTCACCGACGCCGACTTCGAGCGGGTCAACGTCAACGGCTCGGGCATCTCGCTGGGCCACCCGGTGGGCGCCACGGGCGGGCGGATCCTGGCCACGCTGACCCGGGAGATGCAGCGCCGCGACGCCCGCTACGGGCTGGAGACGATGTGCATCGGCGGCGGACAGGGGCTGGCCGCGGTGTTCGAGCGGGTCGCCTGATCGGGCGGAGCGCACCGCGCAGGTCACACCCGGGTCGGGTTGCCGGTTCGCCCCGGCAACCCTCATGCTTGTAGCCGACAACTTGTTGCGTGGCACACGCATTGGGGATCGGGCTCGGGGAGAAGGTCGTCGCACATGCCGTCCGAGGAGGACATCGCCGTCGCCGACCGCGTCGGCACCGCGCTCATCCGGCTCATCCGGCTGATCGAGCGCAAGAAGGCGCAGCGGGAGGCCGACCACCCCGATGCCGTCGAGCGCGCCACCTACCACCTGCTGGTGCACCTGGTGAACGGCGGACCGCGCCGGGCCGTCGTGCTGGCCGAGGAGGTTCACTCCGACCCCTCCACGATCAGCAGGCAGATCGCGCAGCTGGTCAAGCTGGGCTACGTCGAGCGCACCGCCGACCCCGACGACGGCCGGGCCACCCTGCTCGCGGCCACCGCCGAGGGCCGCCGGGTGTTCGAGGAGAACCGCAGGCGGCGCAACGAGCACGTGGCGGGCGTGCTCGCCGGTTGGTCCGAGCCCGACCGGGAAGCCCTCGCCGAGCTGCTCACCCGCTTCGCCGCCGACTTCCTCGGCGACCAGACCAGCCCCGAGCCCGCCGGCGCCCCGTCATCGGCGGCCCGGTCCTGAGGAGAAGACCCATGTCCGAGTCCAGCGCGGCCGCCGCCCCGCAGGCGGCCGGCCGGCTGACCCACCGGCAGATCCTGACGATCTTCGCCGGGCTGATGATCGGCATGTTCCTCGCCGCGCTCGACCAGACCATCGTGGCCACGTCGATCCGCACCATCGCCGACGACCTCGGGGGGCTGAGCCTGCAGGCCTGGGCGACCACCGGCTACCTGATCACCGCGACGATCTCGACGCCGCTGTACGGCAAGCTGTCGGACCTGTACGGCCGCAAGCCGCTGTTCCTCACCGCGATCTCGATCTTCGTCGTCGGCTCGGTGGCCTGCGCGTTCGTGGGCTCGATGTACGAGCTGGCCGCGGCCAGGGCCCTGCAGGGCCTGGGCGCGGGCGGGCTGTTCTCGCTGGCCCTGACGATCATCGCCGACATCGTCTCGGCCCGCGAGCGGTCCAAGTACCAGGGCTACTTCGTGGCGGTGTTCGGCACCTCCAGCGTGCTCGGTCCGGTGCTGGGCGGCTTCCTGGCCGGCCAGGACCAGATCCTCGGCGTCACCGGCTGGCGCTGGGTGTTCCTGATCAACGTGCCGCTGGGCATCATCGCGCTGGCCGTGGTGGTCAAGGTCCTCAACATCCCGCACACCCGCCGCGACCACCGCATCGACTGGCCCGGCGCGCTCGCGATCACCGTCGGCCTGGTGCCGCTGCTGATCGTGGCCGAGCAGGGCCGGGTGTGGGGCTGGGGTTCGCCCGCCGCACTGGCCTGCTACGCCATCGGCGCCCTCGGCATCGCCGCGTTCGTCTGGGCGGAGCGGCGGATCGGCGACGACGCGCTGATCCCGCTGCGGATGTTCCGCAACGGGGTGTTCAGCTGGGGCTCGATCGCCGCGCTGGTCGCCGGCATGGGGATGTTCGGGATCATCGCCCTGCTCCCGCTGTACCTGCAGATCGTCAAGGGCTCCACGCCCACCGAGGCCGGCCTGCAGACCCTGCCGCTGATGCTGGGCATCATGTCGATGTCGGTGCTGTCCGGGCAGCTGATCTCGCGCACCGGCCGGTACAAGGTCTGGCCGATCATCGGGCTGTCGCTGATGATCGTCGGCGCGGTCGTGCTGTCGTTCATCGGCGTCGACACGCCCTACTGGCAGGTCGCGCTGATCATGCTGCTGCTCGGCTGGGGCCTCGGTGCCAACATGCAGCCGATCACGCTGGCGGTGCAGAACGCGATGTCGCCGCGCGACATGGGCGTGGCCACCGCGTCGTCGACCTTCTTCCGGCAGATGGGCGGCACGCTGGGCACAGCGGTGTTCCTGTCGGTGCTGTTCAGCTCGCTGGGCGGGCACATCGCCGAGGACTTCCGCGAGGCCGCGACGAACCCGCGGTTCCAGGCCGCGCTCGCCGACCCGGCGACGGCGGCCAACCCGGCCAACGCCCCGATCCTGGCCGGTCTGCAGGACGGCGGCGGCGGTGGGCTGTCGCTGGACGACTCCTCGTTCCTGGCCGACGCCGACCCGGTGCTGGCCCGGCCGATCCTCGAGGGCTTCGCCGACTCGATGAGCGCGGTGTTCCTGACCGCGGGCGGGATCCTCGTGCTCGGCCTGATCGCGGTGTCGATGATGAAGGAGGTGCCGCTGCGCACCCAGTCGGGCGTCGAGGCCCGCGACGCCGAGGCCGCCGCCGCGGCCCCACCAGCTCCCGCCCCGCCCCCGTGCCCCCACCCCCCCCCCCCGGGTTCTGGACCGCCCCGATGCTGCCCGCACAGGGCGGCATCGTGGCTTTCCTGAACCGGCGGCGCGGGCGGGCGGCCCGCCGTCAGTGGCCGCCGTGCTCGGCCGCGGCGTCCTTGGCCCGCTGCCAGCTGGCCGTGATCTCCCGCTCGGCGTCGGCGCGGCCCACCCAGGTGGCGCCCTCGACGCTCTTGCCCGGCTCCAGGGTCTTGTAGATCTCGAAGAAGTGCTGGATCTCGGCCCGGTCGAACTCCGGCAGGTGGTGGATGTCGCGCAGGTGCTCCTGGCGGGGGTCGTCGCTGGGCACGCAGAGGACCTTGTCGTCGGGGCCCTTCTCGTCCTTCATCCGGAACATCCCGATCGCCCGGGCCCGGATCAGGCAGCCCGGGAACGTCGGCTCCTGCACGAGGACCAGCGCGTCGAGCGGGTCGCCGTCCTGGCCGAGGCTGTCCTCGATGAAGCCGTAGTCGGCCGGGTACTGGGTGGCGGTGAACAGGGTGCGGTCGAGGCGGATGCGCCCCGTCTCGTGGTCCACCTCGTACTTGTTGCGCCCACCCTTGGGGATCTCGATGGTCACGTCGAAGTCCACTGTCGCTCCTGCGGTGTCGGAGGGTGCTGGCGAGCAGACGTCGGGGCCGGTCGGACCCGACCGGCCCCGGCGCCGGCTCTATTGTCGGGGACCGGATCGGCGGTGTGGTGACCGGCCGACCCTCTCGTCGCCCGACACGGTGGCGGGCGCGGACGTCGCAGTGGACGGTGGAGGCCGGGAGTGGTGTCAGGTCGACGGGCCCCAGGTCGGACACGAGCGGGCCGGGCACGGTGGGTCCTGGTCGCGGTGGTGGTCGTCGGCCTGCTGTGCAGCTCGGCCGCCGCGCTGGCGCTGACCGCGCCGGGCCTCGTGCCCGGCCTCGGCACGCCGCGCCCGCCCGCGGTGCCCGCGCTCCCGGTGCCGACCCCGGTGCTGGGCCCGCTGGCCGCGGACGCCCCCACCCCCAGCGGCTCCGGCCTGGCCGCGCGGCTCGACGGCCCGGCCGACGCCGTGCCCGGCCGCTTCGGCGGCGTCGTCGTCGACCCGGCCACCGGCCAGACCCTCTGGGAGCGCGACCCCGAGAGCCAGCTGGTCCCCGGCTCCACCGGCAAGCTCCTCACCGCGGCCGCGGCGCTGCTCACCCTCAACCCGACCGACACCCTGGCCACCCGGGTCGTCCTCGGCCCCGACCCCGGCACCGTCGTCCTCATCGGCGGCGGCGACCCGACGCTCACCGCCCTCCCGCCGGGCGAGGCGACCGTCTACCCCGACCCGTCGCGGCTCACCGAGCTGGCCGACCAGGTCGAGAAGGCGATGACCGCACCGGTCCGCCGCGTCCTCGTCGACACCTCGCTCTACTCCGGCCCCACCCTCGCCGAGGGCTGGCTGCCCGCGGACATCCCCGCCGGCTACGTGGCCCCCATCGAGCCGCTCATGCTCGACGGCGGCCGCATCGACCCCGCCCTGCAGGACGGCCCCCGCATCACCGACCCCGCGCTCGCCGCCGGCCGGGCCCTGGCCGGCCTGCTCGGCGCCGACCCCGACGACGTCGACACCACCACCGCGGCCCCCGGCGCCCAGCGCCTGGGCAGCGTCACCTCCGCCTCGATGTCCGAGCTCGTCGAGCACACCCTGCGCACCTCCGACAACGTGCTCGCCGAGGTGCTGGCCCGCCAGGTCGCGCTGTCGCGCAAGAGCGGCTCGACGTTCACCGACGGCGGCGCCGCCGTCCTCGCCGCACTCGGCCAGGCCGGCTTCGACCCCGCGGGCACCGTCCTGGTCGACGGCAGCGGCCTGTCCACCGCCAACCGCGTCACCCCCCGCCTCCTCGGCTCGGTGCTCGCCGCCGCAGCCGCCCCCGCCACCGGCAACGGCGACGTCGAGTTCCTCCGCCCGGTGCTCACCGGACTCCCCGTGGCGGGCGGCTTCGGCACCCTCGACGACCGCTTCACCCCCGGCGGCCCGGCCGCCGCCGGCCGCGGCGTCGTCCGCGCCAAGACGGGCACCTTGACCGGGGTGAGCAGCCTGGCCGGGGTGGTGACCGACTCCGACGGCAGGCTCCTGGTGTTCGCCCTGATGTCGAACGGCGACAGCGCCTCGGTGGTGCGCCCGAAGCTGGACGCCATAGCCGCCGCGCTCTCCGCCTGCGGCTGCCGCTGACCCCGCCGGGCGCGGCCTCTCGTCCGCGACGTGCCGAGCCGGTGCTGCCTCCCAGCGCGACGAGGGTCACTCTCGCTCGATCTGGCGCAACGAGAGTCGCCTTCGTCCGGCTGAGCGGGACGAGAGCCACTCTCGTCCCGCTGACCGGGTGCCCCACAGCTCGCCCGGCCGAGCTGGCCCGCTCCACCGCTCGCCCGGCTGGGCGAAGGGACTCTCGCCCAACGTGGTTGGCCGAGCGCGCCACTCGCTCACCCAGGTGGGACGAGAGTGACTCTCGCCCAACCTCGTTGGGCGAATGCCCTCTCGCTCGGCCGATGCGGCGCGCAGCGCCGCGAGGCGGGCCCCGGTGAGGCGGCGCGCAGCGCCACTCCCCTCCCCGAGGCCCCTGCCGTCACGTCGGCGCGCTCAGCAGAGCGCGGCCGACGCAACCCCCGCACCCCCCGCTCCCAACCGGCTGGCCGACGCTCCCAACCGTGCGGGGGTTGCGGCGGACGTGCTTCGCTGGGCGTGACGACGGGACGGCAGGGGCCGGACCCTGCTCGATCCGAGGTCGCCCGCCGCGGAGGCGCCGCCGCAGGCGCTCTTCACCCCGCCTTCGCCCCACCGGTTCTCACGAGGCTGGGCACGCCGCCCGGCAACGTTCCTGCTTACTGAGGGCGTCCGCGGGCGTCCGCTCCGGGAGAAGGGCTCGGCGGAGGGAGGGTGAAGAGCGCCTCCGGCGGCGCCTCCGGCGGGGGCCTTGGCTCGAGCAGGGGGTCGAAGTGCCCCCTGCCGTCGCGTCGTCCCACGAAGGTTGGCATGGCCGTCCCGACCCCCGCACGCCTGGCATCCACGGGTGCGGTTGGCATTGGGGGTGCGGGGGTCGTGCCGACCATGCACGCTGCGCGTGCCGACGCGACGGCAGGGGGCACTTCTCCGGGGGGACCGGCGGGGGTTGCCGGGGAGATCGGCGGCTTCGGCGGAGGGCCCGGGCACCGCGCGCACCGTGTGGCCACCGCGCACATGTTCGGACGTGTGCGCGGTGGCGAGTAGGTGCGCGCGGTGGCGGCTGGGTGTGCGCGTGGGCGCGGCGGGCTCGGGGATGGGGGCGAGCGTGCTTGTGGTGGCCGCGCACATCGTCTGGGGCCTGCACATCAGGCGAGGGGTGCGCGCGGTGGTGTCGCGTCCTGGATCGTGGGAGGGCCTGTATCAGGGTGGGGGTGCGGGGACTCTTCGGCTCGGGGGACGGGTCGGAGGCGGCCCGGGTGGTGCGGCTCGCTGGGGGTGGGCGGAACCGCCCGGGTCTGCGGGTGGTCCGCGGAACGGCGAGCGGGGGATCGGGCGGGTGGGGGCGTGACGGCGCTGCTGGCGATGCCGACGACGGTGGCGTCCCTGCTGGGCGCGCACCACAGCGAGGTGCTCTCCGGGGCGCTGCACCGCGCGGGGGTTGCCGAGCGGGTCCTGGTGGGGACGCCGCAGCTGCCGTCGGACGCCGGGCGGGTGCTCGACGAGCGGGTCGGCGAGGTGCTGCACCGGCTGCTCGACATCGACATCGGCGAGCTGGTGGTGGACGGGTGGGCCGAGCGGATGGAGCTGGCCGACGCGGTCCTGCGCACGCGGGTGGGGCGGGCCGCGGAGGAGGTGCGGCTGGGCGACCACCGGATCACCTCCACCCACCACCCCACCGTCGACGTGCTCGCCGGCGGCTCCCCGATCACCGCGCTGCGCTTCGAGCTGGTGATCACGCTGCGGCTGCGGCGGGTCGTGGCGGTGGTGCGGGGCGGGCTGCTGGTGGACGTGCAGGCGGGGCACCTCACCGCCGACGCCGTGCTCGCGCTGGACGACGAGCCGCTGATCGGGGCGACCGGTCGCGGGACGGTCGGGGCGCTGCTGCGCCTCGGCGACGGCCTGCTGCTGCCGGGGCCGTGGGTGGCGCACCCGCGGCCCGTGGAGCGCGGCGCACGGGCGACCGTGCTGCCGATGGTCCGGCGCACCGGGGAGGAGCCCGCGCCCTGATCCGACCGGATCGTCCCGACTGGGGGTTCCCGGGCGCGCTTTCCCGCCGTCGGGGCGCTCTCGGCTCTGCGCGGACCCGCAGGCGGTGCGTAGCGTGGAGGGGTGACGCGCGCGATCGACGAGACCCGTCCGGACCCCGGCCCCACCGAGCTGGGCCTGCCGGTCGACTGGGACCTGGCCGTGCGCACCGCGTCGCGGCTGATGAACTCCGGCCCGGAGGCCACCCGCGAGGAGGCGGTGGAGCTCGTCGGCCGGTTGCGCGCCGACGCCCGCGTCGCGGAGGGCCACGTCCGGGAGGTCACCGGGCTCGGGCACGGGCTGGCCCTGCTGCCCGCGGACGTGGTCGACCGGCCCGGGTGGGCCGAGGCCGCGCTGCACGGGATGGCCGAGCTGACCGCGGGCGCCGAGCTGCCCGCGGTGTCCCGGGTGGCCAGGGCGTTCACCGCCCGCACGGCGGGCCTGCAGCTCGGCGGGCTGGTCGCCTACCTGGGCGGGCGCGTGCTCGGCCAGTACGACCCGTTCGGCGGGCCCGACCAGGCCGGGCGATTGCTGCTGGTGGCGCCGAACGTCCACGCCGCGCAGCGCGCCCTCGACGTCCCGGCCGCCGACTTCGGGCTCTGGGTCTGCCTGCACGAGGCCACCCACCGGCTGCAGTTCACCGCGGTGCCCTGGCTGCGCGACTACTTCTCCGGCGAGATCGGCCGGTTCCTCTCGTTGGGCCGGGGCTGGACCGGCGACGGCGAGCGCCCCTCGATCGACAAGCTGCCCGAGCTGGTGCGGGCCGTGCGCACGTCCAAGGGCGATTCGCTGGCCATCGTGGAGCTGCTGCAGGGCCCGGAGCAGCGCGCCGTGCTGGACCGGCTCCTCGCCCTGACCACCCTGCTGGAGGGCCACGCCGACCACGTCATGGACGCCGTCGGCCCCGACGTCGTCCCCAGCGTCGCCACCATCCGCCACCGGTTCACCGTCCGCCGCCGCGGCGGTGGCCTGGTCGACCGGCTGCTGCGGGCGCTGCTCGGGGTGGAGGCCAAGGTCCGCCAGTACGCGGTCGGCTCCGCGTTCACCTCGCACGTGGTGCTGGCCACCGGCATGGACGGGTTCAACCGGGTGTGGGAGAACCCCGAGACGCTGCCCACCCGCGCCGAGCTGACCGATGCGGGGGCCTGGATCCGCCGGGTCCACGGCTGAGTCGCGCGGCCCGTGCGACCGTGACGGCGTGACCGGAGGACCCACCGACGCGGCGGTGGCGCGCGTGCGCCGGGCGGTGCGCACGGCGCTGCGCGCGACGCCCGTCGACGCCGGGGTGCCGCTGCTGGTCGCCTGCTCGGGCGGGGCCGACTCGACGGCGCTGGCCGCCGCGGTCGCCGCGGTCGCCGGCCGCCGGCCGGTGCACGCCGCGGTGGTCGACCACGCCCTGCAGGACGGGTCGGACGCGCGCGCCGCCGAGGCAGCTGAGCGGCTGGCCGGGCTCGGGATCGCGACCGCGGTGCACCGGGTCGACGTCGTCGGCGCGGGCGGGGTGGAGGCGGCGGCCCGCCGGGCACGCTACGCGGCGCTGCGGGCGGCCCGGCCGCACCCCGACTCGCCCGTCCTGCTCGGCCACACCCTCGACGACCAGGCCGAGACCGTGCTGCTCGGCCTGGGCCGTGGCTCGGGCGCCCGGTCGCTGGCCGGCATGCGCACCTGGGACCCGCCCTGGCTGCGCCCCCTGCTCGACGTGCGGCGGGCCACCACCCGGGCCGCCTGCGCCGCGCTCGGCCTGCCCGTCTGGGACGACCCGCACAACGCCGACCCGCGCTTCACCCGGGTCCGGCTGCGCCACGAGGTGCTGCCGCTGCTGGAGGAGGTGCTCTCCGGCGGGGTGGCGGGCGCCCTGGCCCGCACCGCCGAGCAGCTCCGCGAGGACGCCGACGCGCTCGACGCGGTCGCCGCGACCGCCCTGACCAGCCTCGTCGTCGACACGCCGGAGCCCGACACGCTGCCGCTGGCCCCGCTGGGCGACCTGCACCCCGCGGTGCGCCGGCGCGTCCTGCGGACCTGGTTGGCGGGCCGCGGGGTGACCGGGCTCACCGCCGTCCACCTCGGGGCCGCCGACGTCCTCGCAGGTCGGGGTCCCGATCGTGGTGGTGTGGCGCTGCCCGGCGGGTTGGAGCTGGTGCGCGGGCGTGGCACGCTCTCCCTCCAGACGGCCGGATGGTCGGCCGATCGGCCGCCACCACACCCCCGGGAGGGCTCCCACCGTGTACGACGGTGACATCGCCTCGACGCTGGTCACCGAGGACGACATCCGCGCCAAGACCGCCGAGCTCGCGGTCCGCATCGCCGACGACTACGCCGAGCGCTGCGCCACGTCCGACCTGCTGCTGGTCGGGGTGCTCAAGGGCGCGGTGATGTTCATGACCGACCTGGCCAGGGCGCTGCCGCTGCCGGTCCAGCTGGAGTTCATGGCGGTCAGCTCCTACGGGTCGGCGACGTCCTCGTCGGGCGTGGTGCGGATCCTCAAGGACCTCGACCGCGACATCGCCGACCGGCACGTGCTGATCGTCGAGGACATCATCGACTCGGGGCTGACGCTGTCCTGGCTGCTCAAGAACCTGGAGTCGCGCGGCCCGGCGTCGCTGGCGGTGTGCACGCTGCTGCGCAAGCCGGACGCGGTGAAGGTCGACGTGCCGGTCCAGTACGTCGGCTTCGACATCCCCAACGAGTTCGTCGTCGGCTACGGCCTCGACTACGCCGAGCGCTACCGCGACCTGCCCTTCATCGGCACGCTCGACCCCGCCGTCTACGCCTGACGCTCGCGCCCGGCCGACCGGCCGGTCCCGGGTTCAGGAAAGCCACGATGCGGTCCGCGGAGGGCGGCATCGTGGCTTTCCTGAACTCTGGGGACGGGGCGGGTCAGCCGCCGACGCCGGGGCCCGCGGGCGGGGCGATCGCGGTGAGCGGGACCCCGGGCGGGGTCGCGGTGAACGGCTCGGTGCCCAGCACCAGCTCCACGCCGCCGAGCCCGCCGTTGGCCGCGGCGTAGCCCAGCGCGGCGGCGAGGTCGGTGAGCCCGTCGCTGACGCCTTCGGCGCTGTTCAGGGTGAGCGTGGACAGCAGGCCGACGGCCCGCCCGTCGGCGTCGAGGTAGCCGGCGCCGGAGTCGCCGACCCCGCGGGGGGCGGGGGGGGGGCCGGGGGGGGCGCGGGGGGGGGGGGGGGGGGGGGGGGCGGGCCCGGCGGCGGCGCCGACCTTGGGGCGCAGCGGCGCCGAGGCGCCGGAGCCGATGCGGGCGCGGGGGCTGCCGTAGCCGAACACCTCGGCCCCGGCGGCCAGGCCGCCGGTGTGCAGGCCGGTGGGGCCGCCGAAGAACGGCGCGCTCGGGTTGACGTCGGCGACGTCGGCCGGGGCCAGTTCGACCAGGGCGAAGTCGTTGCCCGCGCAGGCGGCGGGGTCGGTCTCGCCGCCTGCCTGCATCGCGACCCACGAGCTGTAGGCCAGGGTGCCGGCGCGGCGGGTGCCGTCGGCGGCCCGGATCGTCACCCGGGTGCCGAGCGGGAGGGTGGCGGCGGTGCAGCCGTCGATCTCGGTGTCGGCGCCGGTGCCCGCGCAGTGCGCGGCCTGCCCGAGGTAGGTGCGCCCACCGCCGGCGAAGACGAAGTTGCTGGTGCACAGGCCGCCGCCGGCGGTCTCGGTGAGCACGCCGGGCCGGATGGCGGCGTCGGCGACCGGCGCCCACTGCGGGCCGGGGGTCGGGGCGGAGGGTGCGGGCGGACCGGATCGGGCGGGCGCCGTGACGGCCGCGGGCACGGGGGCCGGGACGGCGCCCGCGGCGACCGTGCCCGCGGCCGTCGCGGCCGGTCCGGGGGCGGCGGCCGCGACGAGCGCGGCCACCACCGCGACCGCCGCCGCGACGCCCGTCGCCGTTGTCCGCAGCCCGACCACGCTCAGCCCTCCGTCTTCCGCCGTCCACCACCCGACGCGCGTGCCCACCCCGGGGAGACCCCTGCCATCGTGCGCAGGTGCGGTCCGGCGCCACCGGACCGACATCCGCGCCGTCGCCGCCACCGCGGTGCGCGACAGCGCACAATGGTCCCGGGGAACACCCCTGGTCGCTCGGTCGTTGAGCGGCCAGGTGCCCGGTCGGCACCCACCGGCGGCGTCTGGACGCGTGCCGGACACCGGACCGCTATCCTGGCGTATCCAGGGCCGGTCATGCCGCGCCGGGTCTCCGCCGGAGAATCTCGCCAGGGAGGGTGAAGGCCGCTCAGGCCGTAGCTGCATGGACCGCAAGCGCCTGCTCCGCAACCCATTGATCTGGATCCTCGCCGCGATCCTGGTCTACTTCACCTTCAGCGTGCTCTTCGACGACACCCGGGGTTACACCAAGGTCGACACATCGGTCGCGCTGGCCCAGATCGACTCGGGCAACGTCACCGAAGCCCTGGTGGAGGACCGCGAACAGCGGCTGCGGCTGACGCTGGCCCAGCCCGTCGAGGCCGACGGGCAGAGCGCCACCCAGATCATCACCCAGTACCCGGTCGGCACCAGCCTGCAGATCACCGAGAAGCTGCAGGCCGCCGGCAACCGCCCGGCCTTCGACACCACCGTGCGCCAGGAGTCCTTCCTGACCACGATGCTGATCTACCTGATCCCGCTCGGCCTGGTGCTGCTCATCCTGTTCTGGATGATGAACAACGCCCAGGGCGGCGGCAACCGGGTGATGTCGTTCGGCAAGTCCAAGGCCAAGCAGCTCAACAAGGACATGCCGAAGACCACCTTCGGCGACGTCGCGGGGGCCGACGAGGCCGTCGAGGAGCTGCACGAGATCAAGGACTTCCTGCAGAACCCGGCCCGCTACCAGGCACTCGGCGCCAAGATCCCGAAGGGCGTGCTGCTGTACGGCCCGCCCGGCACCGGCAAGACGCTGCTGGCCCGCGCGGTCGCGGGCGAGGCGGGCGTGCCGTTCTACACGATCTCCGGCTCGGACTTCGTGGAGATGTTCGTCGGTGTCGGCGCCTCCCGCGTGCGCGACCTGTTCGAGCAGGCCAAGCAGAACTCCCCGTGCATCATCTTCGTCGACGAGATCGACGCGGTCGGCCGCCAGCGCGGCGCCGGCCTCGGCGGCGGCCACGACGAGCGCGAGCAGACGCTGAACCAGCTGCTGGTCGAGATGGACGGCTTCGACGCCCGCGGCGGCATCATCCTGATCGCGGCCACCAACCGGCCCGACATCCTCGACCCGGCGCTGCTGCGCCCGGGCCGGTTCGACCGCCAGATCCCGGTGGGCGCGCCCGACCTGGCCGGCCGTCGCGCGATCCTGGCCGTGCACTCCAAGGGCAAGCCGTTCGCGCACGACGTCGACTTCGAGTCGCTGGCCAAGCGCACCGTCGGGATGTCCGGCGCCGACCTGGCCAACGTCATCAACGAGGCCGCGCTGCTGACCGCCCGGGAGAACGGCACGCTGATCACCGGTGCCGCCCTCGAGGAGTCGGTCGACCGCGTCATCGGCGGTCCGCGCCGCAAGTCGAAGATCATCTCCGAGCAGGAGCGGAAGATCACCGCCTACCACGAGGGCGGGCACGCGCTCGCCGCGTGGGCCATGCCCGACCTGGAGCCGGTCTACAAGCTGACGATCCTGCCCCGCGGGCGCACCGGCGGGCACGCGCTCGTCGTCCCCGAGGACGACAAGGGCCTGATGACCCGCTCGGAGATGATCGGGCGGCTGGTCTTCGCGATGGGCGGCCGCTCGGCCGAGGAGCTCGTCTTCCACGAGCCCACCACCGGCGCCTCCTCCGACATCGACCAGGCCACCAAGATCGCCCGCGCGATGGTCACCGAGTACGGGATGAGCGCCCGGCTGGGTGCGGTCCGCTACGGCCGCGAGCAGGGCGACCCGTTCCTCGGCCGCTCGATGGGCAACCAGGCCGACTACTCGCTCGAGGTCGCCCACGAGATCGACGAGGAGGTGCGCAAGCTCATCGAGGCCGCGCACACCGAGGCGTGGGAGATCCTCAACACCTACCGCGACGTCCTCGACGAGCTGGTCTTCGAGCTGCTGGAGAAGGAGACGCTCACCCGCAAGGACCTGGAGCGCATCTTCGGCAGCGTGGAGAAGCGCCCGCGGATCACCGCGTTCAACGACTTCGGCGGCCGCACGCCGTCGGACAAGCCGCCCATCCGCACCCCGGCCGAGCTGGCCAAGGAGCGCGGCGAGCCGTGGCCGCCCGACGTCGAGCCCGACCGCGAGCCGACGCCCGTCGGCTCCTACCCGGGTGGTGGCGGCCACGGCGTGCCCGCGCCCGGCCCGAACGGCGGCCCGGTGCCCAACCCGACCCCGCCCGGCGGTCCCTCGTTCCCGAACGGCGACGGCCCGTCCTGGGGCGGTTCGCCGGTGAACGCCGTGCCGCACAACTACGGCGCCCCGCCGGACTGGCGCCCCGCCACCACGCCGCAGGGCCAGGAGTGGCCGCCGCCGGGCCAGAGCTGGCAGCAGCCCGGTGCCGACCGTCCGGGCGAGCCGGGGGCCAACGGCCACGCCGACGTCCCGGCCCCGCCCGACGGCGGAGCCTCGGGGAACGGTTCCGGTCCGCGCGAGGACGGGCCCCGCTGAGCGTCGGGGTCCCGGGCCCGGTCGGCGGGCCGGCCGCCGTCGGCGGCATGCCGCCGATCGACCGGGCCCGTGCCGAGGCCGCCGTCCGGGAGCTGCTCATCGCCGTCGGCGAGGACCCCGACCGGGAGGGCCTGCGCGACACGCCCGCCCGGGTGGCGCGGGCCTACGAGGAGATCTTCGCGGGCCTCTACACCGACCCCGACCTGGTCCTCGACAGGACGTTCGACGAGCACCACCAGGAGCTGATCCTGGTCAAGGACATCCCGATGTTCAGCGTGTGCGAGCACCACCTGGTGCCGTTCCACGGGGTCGCCCACGTCGGGTACATCCCCTCGCGCGACGGCCGCGTCACCGGGCTGAGCAAGCTGGCCAGGGTGGTCGACCTGTACGCCCGCCGCCCGCAGGTGCAGGAGCGGCTGACCGGTCAGGTCGCCGACGCGCTGGTGCGCAAGCTGGAGCCGCGCGGGGTGATCGTGGTCGTCGAGGCCGAGCACCTGTGCATGGGGATGCGCGGCATCCGCAAGCCGGGCTCGTCCACCGTCACCTCGGCCGTGCGCGGGATGTTCCAGTCGTCGCCGACGTCGCGGGCCGAGGCCATGGCGCTCATCCGGGGCCGATGAGCCCGTGAGCGAGCGCGCGAGCACGCCGGCCCGCCCGCCCGGACTGCCGCGCCCCGGTCGGTGCGTGGTGGTGGGCGTCCTCAACGTCACCCCGGACTCCTTCTCCGACGGCGGCCGCTTCGACGACCGCGACGCCGCCGTCGCGCACGGCGTGGCGATGCGCGACGCCGGCGCCGACCTGGTCGACGTGGGCGGCGAGTCCACCCGACCCGGCGCCGGGCGGGTGGAGCCCGACGTGGAGGCGGACCGGGTGCTGCCGGTGGTGCGCGAACTGGTGGCCGAGGGCGTGCGGGTCAGCATCGACACCACCCGCGCCGCGGTCGCCGAGCGGGCCGTGGCGGCCGGTGCCGCGGTCGTCAACGACGTGTCCGGCGGGCTGGCCGACCCGCGGATGGCGGCCGTGGTGGCGCAGGCCAGGGTGCCGTGGGTCCTGATGCACTGGCGCGGCCCGAGCGCCACGATGAACCGGCTGGCCGGCTACGAGGACGTGCTCGGCGAGGTGCGCGCCGAGCTGGTGGCCCGGGTGGACGCGGCCGTGCTGGCCGGCGTCGACCCGTCGCTGCTCGTGCTCGACCCGGGGATCGGCTTCGCCAAGACCGCCGCCCACAACTGGGCGCTGCTGCGGCGGCTGGACGTGCTCACCGCGCTGGGCTTCCCGGTGCTGGTCGGGGCCTCGCGCAAGCGGTTCCTGGGCGAGCTGCTGGCCGGCGCGGACGGCGCGCTGCGCCCGCCCGCCGGTCGCGACGGCGCCACCGCCGCGATCAGCGCGCTGGCCGCGCACTCCGGGGCGTGGGGGGTGCGGGTGCACGACGTGGGGTCCACCATGGACGCGATCGCGGTGACGACGGCGTGGGGCCTGGGGGCGTCCCGGGCGCGCACCGGTCCGCGGACGGGGGAGCACGGATGACCGGCGGCGACCGCATCGAGCTGCGCGGGCTGCGGGTCCGCGGGCGGCACGGGGTGTTCGAGCACGAGCGCCGCGACGGCCAGGAGTTCGTCGTCGACATCACCGCGTGGCTCGACCTGTCCGCGGCGGCCGCGTCCGACGACCTCGCCGACACCCTGCACTACGGCCAGCTGGCCGAGCGGGCGGCGGCGATCGTGGCCGGCGAGCCGTTCGACCTGATCGAGGCGGTGGCCGGGCGGATCGCCGACGACGTGCTCACCGATCAGCGGGTGCAGCAGGTGGAGGTCACGCTGCACAAGCCCGGCGCCCCGATCCCGCTGGACTTCGCCGACGTCGCCGTGGTCGTCTCCCGGTCCCGCCCGGGTGGTCGGTCCTCGGTCATCCCGGCATGACGCGCGCGGTGCTGTCGCTCGGCTCCAACGTGGGCGACCGCTTCGCCCACCTGCGCTCGGCCGTGCGGGGGTTCACCGGCGCGCTGGTGGCCGCGTCCCCGGTCTACGAGACGGCCGCGTGGGGCGGCGTCGAGCAGGACGACTTCCTCAACGCCGTGCTCGTCGTCGACGACGACGGCTGCGACCACTGGGGCTGGCTGCGCCGCGGGCAGGCGCTCGAGCGGGCCGCCGGGCGGGTCCGCGAGGTGCGCTGGGGCCCGCGGACCCTGGACGTCGACGTGGTCACCGTGGACGGCGTGACCAGCGACGACCCCGAGCTGCGGCTGCCGCACCCCGGTACCCCCGACCGGGCCACCGTGCTGCGCCCCTGGCTCGACGTCGACCCGTCGGCCGTGCTGCCCGGCCGCGGCCCGGTCGCCGACCTGCTCGCCGCGCTCGGTCCCGGCGCCGAGGAGGGCATGCGCCGCCGCGACGACCTGGTGCTCGCGCCGTGACCCCGACCCGCCCGCGCGAGCTGTTCGGCGCCGGCCTGGTCGCCGCGGTCGTGGCGGCGATCCTGGTCCGTATCGCGTACGGCTCGCTGCCCGCGTTCCCGGCGCTGGGCGGGGCGACGCTGGGCGTGCTCGGCGTCGCCGAGGCGATCGCCGGCAGCGCGCTGCGGGCCCGCATCCGCCATCGCCCCGGCACCCGCCCGGTGCAGCCGCTGGTCGCGGCCCGCGCCGTGCTGCTGGCCAAGGCGTCCGCGGTGGCCGGCGCGATCATGGCCGGGGCCTGGCTCGGCCTGCTGGTGCACGTGCTGCCGCTGGCCGGGGAGGTCTCCGCGGCGTCCGCCGACTCGGTGGCCGGCTGGGTCGGACTGGCCTGCGCGCTGCTGCTGGTCGGCGGCGCGCTCTGGCTGGAGCACTGCTGCCGCACCCCCGACGACCCCGAGCAGGACACCGGAGCGGGCCGCACGACCTCCGGCTGAGGCGGCGGGCCGGCGGGCTCGCGTCAGCCGCCGCCACCGCCGCCGGGCGGCTCGGCGAAGCCGGTGACGGCCTCGTTCTCCTGCTGGATCATCTCGATCAGCGGGAAGTCGTCGTAGTTGCTGAGGATGACGCCGACCCAGCCGGTGTCCCGGTAGATGGTCCAGTTGGCGCCGCTGCCGGCGTTGCCACCGGCGCGCGCGACCACCCACTGGCCGTCCAGGACCCTCCCCGGTGGCCCGTACGTCCCGAAACCCTCCGGGGCGCCGGGTGGCGGGGGCGGCTGGCCCGCCTTGCCCTGGTACTGCGGGAACTTGGCGCCGAGGAGCATGTCGGCGTACGGCCGGTCCAGCAGCGTGCCGTCGCCCAGCGCCTGCCCGAACCGGACGAGGTCGGCCGCGGTCGCGAAGCCGCCGTCCGCGGCGCCGTCGATGAAGTTGCGGCCCGGGTTCTTGCCCAGGATGAACTCGTTCACGCTGCCCTTGTCCAGGTTGCGGACGGCGTCGACCCGGCTGCCGTCGGCCTGCCGCATGTAGGAGTGCGCGATGTGCTCGTCGCTGAGCCACTCCGGCCTGGTGTAGAACGCCGAGCCGGTCATGCCGCAGCGCCCGAAGACGTGCTCGTGCACGTAGTCCCAGTACGTCGTGCCGGTCACCGCCTCCACGATCTGCGCGATGATCGGCACGGCTCCCTGGGCGGTGCCGCCTTCGGAGCCGGGAGGGGCCACCAGCTCCGACTGCCGGGTCCACTCCTCGTAGAACGCGTGCACCTCCTCCCGGCTCTCGAACACCCGTTGCAGGTCACCACCCCCGCGCTGCTTCAGCCCGGGGTTGGTGAGCAGGTGGTGGATCCGCACCCGCTCGGCGACGTCGGTGGCGAAGCCGTCCAGGTGGGTGCCCACCAGGTCGGCCAGCCGCACCTTCCCCTGCTGCGCCAGCTGCAGGATGGCCACCGAGGCGAACGGCTGGACCGCCGAGCCCAGGTTGAACGCGACGCCCTCGTCGTTGGCGATGCCCTTCTCCTGGTCGGCCAGGCCGTAGCTGCGCGACAGCACGGTCCGGCCCCGGTGCGACAGCACCACCACGCCGGAGAACTCGTCCGCCGCGGCCAGCTCGGCCACGTACCGGTCGTAGGCCCCGCCGGGCAGGGTGTCCGGCGGGACCGCGTCGTCGCCTGGCGGGGCGGGTGCGCCGGAACCGGTCGGGGCGGCGTTGCCGATCCCGGCGCCCACCAGCGGCACGCCGACCGCCACCGCACCGGCCGCCAGCCCGCTCCACCCGAGCAGCCGCCGCCGGTTCACGCCACGTCCGGGGTTCGATGCGCTGTCGCCCATGCCCCCACCGAACAAGCAGCGGGGTTGCCGTGGCGTATCCGGATTCCGATAGGCCCGCGATACGCGAGCGCCCCGCCGTCCGGGGCTCAGGCGGGAGTCGGGGACAGCTGGGCCATGCGGACCGCGCGGCTGCGGGCGACGGCCCAGGTCGTGACGGCGAGGCGGCGGCGGCCCACACCAGCAGCCCGACGGCCGCGCTCCAGCCGCCGCCACCGCCGGTGACGATGCCGCGCAGCCCGTCGACGGCCTGCGCGGTCGGGAACAGGCCCGCCAGGCCGTCGAGCGCGGCGGGAGTGGTCGAGACGACGCCGGTCGCCGGCGTCACGACGGCCACCACGACCGCCGCGAAGCGCCCGGTGCCGCGCAAGGCCGCGACCAGCCCCTGCACGACCGCCGCGAAGGCGACCCCGGCCGTCGGCGACGATCACGATCCCGCCCGCGCGTCGGGGCGCCGCGGCCGCACCCGCGCCCGCCTGCTCGACGCCGCCGTCGACGTGTTCGCCGAGCGCGGCGTCGAGGGCGCCACCGTCGAGCTGATCTGCGAGCGGGCCGGCTTCACCCGCGGCGCGTTCTACTCGAACTTCGCCACCAAGGAGGAGCTGCTGCTGGCCGCGGCCGAGCACGTGCTGCAGGTGTCCCTGCAGCGCATCGAGGAGGCCGCCGACCGGCTGGTGCTCGACCCGGGGGCCGACCACGCCGCGCAGATCGACGCGCTCGTCGCGCACTTCCTCGGCCCGGAGGACCCGCGCGGGGTGCGGATCGAGGCCGAGCTGCGCCGGCTGGCCCAGGACGACCCGCGGGCCCGCGCGCTGGTGCTGCGGATGAACGAGCACGTCGAGTCGCGCGTGCTGGGCGTCGTCGGGTCGGTGGAGGCGATGGGCAGCCTGCGGCTGCGCGCCGAGCCGATCGTCGTGGTCCGCACGCTGGTGGCGCTGCACCGGCAGTCCGCCGAGTTGGCCTGGCTCACCGGCGCCGAGATCGACCTCACCCTGCTGACGTCCTACGTGCTGGTGGCCACCGAACCCGCCGGCTGAGCGGGCTGGTCTTCCCGATCGGGGACACCCGTCGAGTGCCGCGGGGCGTTGTCGGTGGCGGTCAGTAGTCTTGGTCCATGTCCGCCCCCTCGGGGGCCCAGGCCACCTGGCAGGGGCCGCTGCCCACCCCGCAGCGCCAGCGTCGCGGAGTGCTGGCGCCGGTGCTCGGCGCCATGGCGCTGGGCATCTGCGGCCTGCTCGCGGTCGGGCTCGGCGGCTCCGGGCTCGGTGTCGGCGGGGTCGTCGTCGGCGCGCTGTGCGCGCTGCTGCCGGTCGGTCCGGTCGTCGCCACGTTCCTGTGGCTCGACCGCTGGGAGCCCGAGCCCCCGCGGCTGCTGCTGCTGGCGTTCGCCTGGGGCGCCGGGGTGGCCACGCTGACCGCCCTGCTGGTCAACACCGGCGGCGAGCTGATCGCCGCGCAGCTGATCGGCGCGGGCGGGGCCGACGTGGTGGCCACCGTGATCGTCGCCCCGATCGCCGAGGAGGCGGTCAAGGGCGTGTTCCTGGTCGGGCTGCTGGTGTTCAACCGCCGCGAGTTCGACGGCATGGTCGACGGCGTCGTCTACGCGGGGCTGGTGGCCGCGGGGTTCGCCTTCACCGAGAACATCCTCTACTTCGGCGCCGCCTTCGTGGAGGACGCGATGAGCGGGGCCAGCAGCACCCTGTGGTCGACGTTCTTCCTGCGTGGGCTGCTCGGGCCCTTCGCCCACCCGCTGTTCACCGCGATGCTGGGCATCGCCTGCGGCATCGCCGCGCAGAACCGCAACGGCACGCTGCGGGTGGCGGTGGTGGCCGTCGGCTACGTGGCCGCGGTGGGCCTGCACATGCTGTGGAACGGCGCGGCCTCGCTGGGCAACGACCAGTGGTACAGCATCTACGGCTCGGTCATGGTGCCGCTGTTCTTCGCCCAGATCGGGCTGGTGCTCTGGCAGCGCCGCCGCGAGCAGCGCATCGTCGCCGAGCAGCTGCCGGAGTTCGCCAAGGCCGGCTGGATCGCCCCGAGCGAGGTGGCGCTGCTGTCCAGCCTGGCCGGGCGGCGCGGCTGGCAGCGGGCGGTGCGGGCGCGCTCGGGCAAGGCGGTGGCCAAGGCAGTCGTGGAGTACCAGGCCGCGGTCACCGAGCTGGCGTTCCTGCGGGCCAAGATGTCCCGGGGCGCCGTGCAGGTGTCCGGGCCGCTGTGGCACGAGCAGGCCGTCGCCGCGCTCTACCGGGCCCGCCTGCAGGCCGTGGGGCACCCGCAGGCGCTCACCGTCGCGCTGCGGCACGGGGGGCCGTCGCGCAGCTCCCGCGGCCCGTCGATCACCCCGCCGATCACCTCCGCGAGCGCCCCATCCGCCACCCCGGCCGTCGCCCCGTCGGGCCCGTCGCCCAGCGCCGTGCCCCCGGTGCAGCGCTCCGGCAGCGGCCCCGCCGTCCCGGCCCGCGGTCCCGGGCAGGCCTTCCCGCCGCCGCGGCCGCCGCAGAGCGGGCCGCCGCGCCAGCCACCGGTCCGCTGAAGCCCGTCCCGGGCGCGCCGTGCTCGATCGTGGCCTGCCCGGCTACCGAAGGTCGTGTCCTGCACACCCCGCCGCCGATCTCCGCGCCCAGATCGTCCCCGGCAGCGTTGCCGGCCCGGCCGGGTACAACCAGTACGACGGCCGGACCGGCGCCTCGCCGGGAACGATCTGGATCACGGAGCTCGACGACCAGGGCTTACCGGACACGACCTAGGCTGACCGGGTGTCACCGCCGCCCCCGCCCGGCTCGCTGCCCACCTCCCGGCAGCGCCGCAACCGGGTGCTCCTCCCGGTCGTCGTCCTGGTGGTGCTGGGCATCTGCGGCCTCACCGTGCTCGGCGTGGTCGCCGGCAGCATCGGGACGGCCGGGGTGCTGGTCGGCGCCGTGTGCGCGCTGCTGCCGGTCGGGCCGGTCGTGGCCGCCTTCCTCTGGGTCGACCGGTGGGAGCCGGAACCGCCGCGGCTGCTGCTGTTCGCGTTCGGCTGGGGCGCCTGCGTCGCCGCGCTGACCGCCCTGCTGATCAACACGAGCGCGATCTCGGTGCTGGAGCAGACGCTCGGGCAGGAGACCGGGGCGCTGGCCGGGCCGGCGCTCGTCGGGCCGGTCGTCGAGGAGGCGGTGAAGGGGGCGTTCCTGGTCGGGCTGCTGGTGCTGCACGGGCGCGAGTTCGACGGCGTGGTCGACGGCGTCGTCTACGCCGGGATCGTGGCCGCCGGCTTCGCGTTCACCGAGAACATCCTCTACTTCGGGCAGGCCTTCGTCACCGAGGGGCTGGGCGGCGCGAGCGGCGGGGTGCTGGTCACGTTCCTGCTCCGCGGCGTGTTCGCGCCGTTCGCCCACCCGCTCTACACCGCGATGATCGGGATCGGGGCGGGGCTGGCCGCGGGCAGCCGCAGCACGGGGTTCCGGGTGGCCGCCGTGCTCGTGGGCTACCTGGTCGCGGTGGCGCTGCACGCGCTGTGGAACGGCGCGGCCACGCTGTTCGGCGGGGTGGCCTTCTTCGGCGTCTACGGGTACGTGATGGTGCCGGTCTTCCTCGCCCTGATCGGCCTGGTCGTCTGGCAGCGCAGGCGCGAGCAGGACACGATCGCCCAGTACCTCCCGGAGTTCGCCCGGCAGGGCTGGGTGGCGCCGAGCGAGGTGCGGCTGATGGCCAGCATGGCCGGGCGGCGCGAGTGGCGGCGCAAGGTGCGGGCCCGCTCGGGGCGGGCGGCGGCCAGGGCGGTCGCCGAGTACCAGGCCGCGGTCACCGAGCTGGCCTTCCTGCAGGCCAGGATCGTGCGCGGCACCGCGGGCCCCGACGCCGACCAGTGGCGCCGCCAGGCGCTCACCGAGGTCCACCAGGCCCGCCGCCGGGCCGTGGGCCGGGCCGACGAGGCCGCACGGTGATCGGCGCGGGCCACTAGCCTGGGCGGTGCCGCGGTCCCCCGACGACCCGGCACGGCGGGAACGGGGTGGGGCAGGATGCACGAGCGAATCGGGGAACGGCGATGAGCGCCCGTCCGGCCCGGCTCGCGGTCGGGGTGGTGTCGGCGGGTCGCGTCGGCGCCGTCGTCGGCGCCGCGTGGGCCGCGGCAGGGCACCGCGTCGTGGCCACGTCCGGGGTCTCCAAGGCCTCCGTCGACCGGGCCGCCGCGCTGCTGCCCGGCGTCCCGCTGCTGGCCCCGGACACCGTGGTCGCCGGGGCCGACCTGGCCCTGCTCGCGGTGCCCGACGACGTGCTGCCGGGCCTGGTGCGCGGGCTGGCCGCGGCCGGGAGCTTCCGCGCCGGGCAGATCGTGGTGCACACCTCCGGCGCGCACGGCGTCGGCGTGCTGGCGCCCGCCGTCGAGCACGGGGTGCTGCCGCTGGCCCTGCACCCGGTCATGACGTTCACCGGCCGCCAGGAGGACGTGGCCCGGCTCGCCGGGTGCAGCGTCGGCGTCACCGCCGCCGAGGACGACGAGACGGGCGTGGACGTCGGGTTCAACGTCGGTGCCGCGCTGGTCGTGGAGATGGGGGCGGAGCCGGTGCGGGTGGCCGAGGCCGTCCGGCCGCTCTACCACGCCGCGCTGGCGCACGGCGCCAACCACCTGGTCACGCTGGTCCGCGACTGCGTGGAGACCCTGGAGCGGGCCGGCATCCGGCCGGCCGAGCGGCTGGTGGCCCCGCTGCTGTCCGCCGCGCTGGACAACGCCCTGCGCCACGGCGACCGCGCCCTCACCGGCCCGGTGGCCCGCGGCGACGTCGGCACCGTGCGCAAGCACCTGGCCGAGCTGACCGCCGCCGACCCCGACCTGGCCGAGACCTACCGCGTGCTGGCGGGGCGCACCGCGCGCCGGGCGGCCGCCGCCGGCCTGCTGCCCGACCACGCCGTCGACGACGTGCTGAGCACCCTCCGGGAGGGACCGTGACCACCGAGACCGGCCGAGGCGCCGCCCGCAAGCCCTACGTGGCGGGCGAGCTGACCCCGCACGTCTCGCCGACGGAGCTGGCCGCGACGACGCGGGCGCTGCGCGGAGCCGGGCGGCGGATCGTGCTGGTGCCGACGATGGGCGCCCTGCACGAGGGGCACCGCGAGCTGATCCGGCACGCCCGCAGGCTGCCCGGGTCGACCGTCACCGTCGTCTCGATCTTCGTCAACCCGCTGCAGTTCGGCGCGGGCGAGGACCTCGAGCGCTACCCGCGCCCGCTGGCCGAGGACGTGCGGGCCTGCCGCGAGGAGGGCGCCGAGCTGGTCTTCGCGCCGTCCGCCGCCGACATGTACCCCGAAGGCGCCGACACCACGATCTCGCCCGGCGTGCTCGGCGAGCAGCTGGAGGGCGCGGTGCGGCCCGGGCACTTCGCCGGGGTGCTCACCGTCGTGGCCAAGCTGTTCCACATCGTCGGGCCGGACGTGGCGTTCTTCGGCGAGAAGGACTACCAGCAGCTGGTGCTGCTCCGCCGGATGGTGCGCGACCTGGACTTCCCGGTCTCGGTCGTCGGCGTGCCCACCGTGCGCGAGCCCGACGGGCTGGCCCTGTCCAGCCGCAACGCCTACCTGTCCGCGGCCGACCGGCCGCGCGCGGCCGTGCTGCACCGGGCCCTGCGCGCCGGGGCGGGCGTCTCTGCCGGGGGGCCGCGGGCCGTGCTGGACGCGGCCTGGGCGGTGCTGCGGGAGGAACCGGCGCTCGCCGTCGACTACCTGGAGCTGTGCGACGCCGACCTGCGCCCCGACCCGCAGCCCGGCGGCACCGCCCGGCTGCTGGTGGCGGCCCGGCTGGGGACCACCCGGCTGATCGACAACGTGCACGTGCAGCTGTAGGCCGTCGATGCTGCTCTGCGTGGACGCCGGCAACACCCAGATCGCGCTCGGCCTCTACGAGGAGGCGCTTGCCGGGGAGCCGGACCCCGAGGTGCGCCCGCCGCTGGTGCGCGACTGGCGGATGCGCACCGACCCGCGGATGACGGCCGACGAGCTGGAGGTCGCCTTCCGCGGGCTGCTGGGCCGCTACACCGACGAGGTCAGCGGCATCGCCGCGCTGTCCACCGTGCCCAGCCTGCTGCGCGAGCTGCGGCTGCTCATCGAGCGCCGCGACGACCCGCACGTGATCGTCGGGCCGGGGGTGCGCACGGGGGTGCCGCTGCTGGTCGACAACCCGCGCGAGGTCGGCGCCGACCGCGTGATGAACACCCTGGCCGCGCACCGGCTGTACGGCACCGCCTGCGTGGTCGTCGACTTCGGCACCTCGACCAACATCGACGTCGTGTCGAGCCGCGGCGAGTTCCTCGGCGGCGCGCTCGCCCCCGGCATCGAGATCTCGTTGGAGGCGCTGGCCAGCAGGGCCGCCGCGCTGCGCTCCGTGGAGCTGGTGCGGCCCCGCTCGGTGATCGGCCGCAACACGGTGGAGTGCCTGCAGTCCGGGGTGCTGTACGGCTTCGCCGGCCAGGTCGACGGGCTGGTGGGCCGGATCGTCGCAGAGCTCGGCCCGAAGGCGGGCCCGGTGACCGTGCTGGGCACCGGCGGGCTGGCCCCGCTGATGGCCGGGGTGTCGGAGACGATCGCCGAGTACGTGCCCGACCTGACCCTGCTGGGGCTGCGGCTGACCTACTTGCGCAACGTCCGGAGCACCTCGGTGACCAGCGGCAGCTCGAACTCGCCCGCCGAGGTCTCCGGGCGCCCGGCCAGGTAGTCGCGCAGCCCGCCCAGCGCCCGCTCCCGCACGTCGGGCTCGCTGACCAGCAGCCACGAGTGCGTGCCCATGCTGGCGACCAGGCCCTCCGCGGTCGTGCGCACGGGGTTGGGGTGGCGGCTGTGCCGGCTGTGCGCGAACGCCGGGTGCCCGGGCAGCGCAGGCACGTTGTCCGTGCCCTCCGCGGGCGGGACGCTGCGCTGGGAGTAGAGCGCCTCGCGGTAGCCGCGCACCCACTCGACCGCGAGGTCGTCGCTGTTCCACAGCGCCGCGAGCACCCCGCCCGGGCGCAGCACACGGGCCGCCTCGGCCAGCGCGCGGTCGTGGTCGAACCAGTGCCAGGCCTGCCCGACCAGCACCGCGTCCACCGACGAGTCCTCGGCCGGCACCTCCTCGGCGGTCCCGGAGCGGGCCTGGACCTCCGGGAGCCTGGCCCGCAGCTGGGCGAGCATGCCCTCGTCCGGCTCGACGGCCGTCACCGGACCGAACTCCAGCAGGGTGGCGGTGAGCTTGCCGGTGCCCGCCCCGAGGTCGAGCAGCCGGGGCGGCTCGCTCGCCCCGAGCACCGGCTGCAGCGCCCACTCCACGGCGGCTCGCGGGTAGCCCGGCCGGAACGCGGCGTAGGCAGCGGCGGCCGGTCCGAAGGAGCGCGCCCGTGCGCGGTCGATGTCCACGTCGCGGACGGTACGGGGCGCACCGACGGGGGACGGCCGCGTCGCCGTCACTAACCTTGTCCCGTGAGCACAGAGCACGCAGCCCCGGACCAGGACCAGGAACTCCCCGAGCAGATGCGGGTCCGGCTGGCCAAGCGCGCGCAGGTACTGGCCGAGGGGCGCGATCCCTACCCCGTCGTCGTCGAGCGCAGCCACACGCTGCGCCAGGTCCGCGACGCCCACCCCGACCTGCCGCCGGACACCGCCACGGGCGAGACCGTCGACGTCACCGGGCGGGTGATCTTCCTGCGGAACACCGGCAAGCTGTGCTTCGCCACGCTGCGCGAGGGCGACGGCACCGAGCTGCAGGCGATGCTGAGCCTGGCCCTGGTCGGTGAGGAGGAGCTGGGCCGCTGGAAGGCCACCGTCGACCTCGGCGACCACGTCCACGTGCACGGCGAGGTGATCACCTCCCGGCGCGGGGAGCTGTCGGTGATGGCCGACCGCTGGGAGCTCACCTCGAAGGCCGTTCGCCCGCTCCCGGTGGCCCACCACGAGCTCTCCGAGGAGACCCGCGTCCGCCAGCGCTACGTCGACCTCATCGTCCGGCCCCAGGCCAGGGAGATGGTGCGGGCCCGGGCCGAGGTGATGCGGACGCTGCGCTCCCAGATGCACGACCGCGGATTCACCGAGGTCGAGACGCCCATGCTGCAACTGGTGCACGGCGGGGCGACGGCGCGCCCGTTCGTCACCCACGCCAACGCCCTGGACACCGACCTCTACCTGCGGATCGCGCCGGAACTGTTCCTGAAGCGGTGCATTGTCGGCGGCATCGAGCGGGTCTTCGAGATCAATCGCAACTTCCGGAACGAGGGCATCGACTCCACGCACTCGCCGGAGTTCGCGATGCTGGAGACCTACCAGGCCTACGCCACCTACGACGTGATGGCGGATCTGACCCGGGAGTTGGTGCAGGCCTGCGCACGCGCCGTGTTCGGATCCACGGTCGTGCGTCATGCGGACGGGTCGGAACACGATCTGGGGGGTGCATGGCGCTCCGTGACGTTGCATGGTGCAGTTTCCTCCGCGGTCGGGGTGGAGGTCACACCGGACACCTCGGTCGAGGATCTGCGGAAGCTGGCGGCCGCGCACGACGTCGCCCTGAAGGATTCGCTGTCGGCCGGTGAGATCGTCCTCGAACTGTTCGAGAAGCTGGTCGAGCACACCCTCCGCGAACCCACCTTCGTGCGCGACTACCCGGTCGAGGTGCGCCCGCTCACCCGGCAGCACCGCGACGACCCGCGGCTCACCGAGGCCTGGGACCTCGTCGTCTTCGGGCACGAGCTGGCCACCGCCTACTCCGAGCTGGTCGACCCCGTCGAGCAGCGGCGCAGGCTGCAGGAGCAGTCCCTGCTGGCCGCCGCGGGCGACGCCGAGGCCATGCGGCTCGACGAGGACTTCCTGCGTGCGATGGAGTACGGAATGCCGCCGACAGGCGGCATGGGAATGGGCGTCGACCGCCTCCTCATGACGCTGACCGGGCTCGGAATCAGGGAAACCATTCTGTATCCGCTCGTGCGTTCTGAGTAACGGATCGCCCCTCCCCGGAGGGGTGACTCGACGCCGACGATCGAATCGCTATATCGTGCGGTGGGCTGCGGCGTTGTCGCAGATCCCAGTACGGCGAGTGTGGAGGTCCCGGTGGCGCAGATCCGTGAAGTGAGATTGATCGACGACCTGGACGGAGAGGCGGCCGACGAGACCGTCGAGTTCGGTCTCGACGGCAAGGCGTTCGAGATCGACCTGTCCAAGGGCAATGCGGGGCGACTGCGCGATGTGCTCGCCGAGTTCGTGGCGGCCGCGCGCAAGGCGGGCGGTGGCCGGCGCCGTTCCACCGCCACCGCCGCCGCGACCCCGCCGCGCCGCCCCTCGATCGACCGCGAGCAGAACCAGGCGATTCGCGAGTGGGCGCGCAAGCGTGGAATGAAGGTTTCCGACCGGGGTCGCATCCCGGCCGAGGTCCTGGAGGCCTACCACCAGGAGAACTGACGATCGACGGCGCGGCGGGCCGCGGCCACCGGCGGCCCGCCGCCCCGGATCAGCACCGGGCGATCAGCACGGCTCGATCTTCACGCGCACGACGAGCACCCCCACCGCGACCACCGCGGCGCCGACGACGGCGCTCGCCGCGAGGCCCCGCCCGTGTCCACGCACACCCACCGGCCACGACGCACACGCCGGACGCTGTGCGTGCACACCACACGGTGTGCGCGGTGCCCACCGGGGCGACGCGCACCGGCGGAGCCGTACGAGAGCGACTCTCGTCGCGCCAGACGCAACCAGAGTCGCTCTCGTCCGGCGCAGCGGGACGAAAGCCACTCTCGCTCCGGTAAGGCGGCGCGCAGCGCCGCGAGGCGAGCCCAGGCGAAGCGGCGCGCAGCGCCACTCCCCTCCCGAGGCCCCTGCCGTCACGTCGGCGCGCTCGGCAGAGCGCGTCCGACGCGACCCCCGCACCCTCCCCTCCCAACCGCAGCCCATGGATGCCAACCGTGCGGGGGCCGCGGCGGACGTGCTTCGCTGAGCGTGACGACGGGACGGCAGGGGCCGAACCCCTGCTCGATCCGAGGTCGCCCGCCGCGGAGGCGCCGCCGGAGGCGCTCCTTCACCCCGCCTTCGCCCCACCGGTACTCACGAGGCTGGGCACGCCACCCGGCAACGTTCCTGCCTACTGAGGGCGTCCGCGCGCGTCCGCTCCGGGGAGAGGAGCTTGTCGGACTTGTCGGAGGGAGGGGAAGTGCGCCTCCGGCGGGCCTCGGCTCGAGCAGGGGCACTTCTCCGGGGGTCCGGCGGGGGAGGGTCGGCGGGGGTCCGGGGCACCCGCCGGCCCGGGGGTACCCCCCGCCCCACGGGGGTAGGGGGGGGGGGGGGCGGGGCCCCCGGCTGCCTCTTTGCCCCCCCCCTCAACTGTGGGTTTGGGGGGGGGGGGGGGGGGGGGGGGCGCGCGGTGCCGGACGGAGTGCGTGGTGGGTGGCGCTTCCGGTCGGCGCGCCGACGTGATCAGCTTGGCCGGGTGCACCGCCTCTGGAATGTGCTTAGGCTGACCTAAGCACGGCCACGAATCCGACCGAGGAGGTCCGATGCCCCGACGGACGACCACGCTCGAGGTCCGCCGCACCGAGCGGCTCACCCCGGGGATGATCCGCGTCGTCGCCGGCGGCGGCGACATCGCCGATTTCCCCGACACGCCCTACACCGATCGCTACGTCAAGCTCGTCTTCCCGCGGCCGGGGGTGTCGTACCCCGAGCCGTTCGACATGGAGACGATCCGGGCCGAGCTGCCCCGCGACCAGTGGCCCGCCATGCGGACGTACACGGTCCGCGCGCTCGACCACGCCGCCGGCGAGATGACCATCGACTTCGTGGTCCACGGCGACCGCGGCCTGGCCGGGCCGTGGGCCGCCGCGGCCCGCCCCGGCGACGTGCTGCGCCTGCAGGGCCCCGGCGGCGCCTACGCACCCGACCCGGAGGCCGACTGGCACCTCTTCGCGGGCGACGAGAGCGCGCTGCCGGCGATCGGGGCCGCCTGCGAGCGGCTGCCCGCCGGTGCGCGGGCCGTGGCCGTGCTGGAGGTGGGCGGGCCGCGGGAGCAGCAGGAGCTGCCGGCCGGCGTCGAGCAGCACTGGGTCCACCGCGACACCGCCGGGCCCGACGGGCTCGTCGAGGCCGTCCGGGCGCTGGAGTTCCCGGTCGGGCGGGTGCACGCGTTCGTGCACGGCGAGGCCGGGGCGGTGCGCGCCCTGCGCCGCCACCTGCTCGACGATCGGGGCGTGCCGCGCGCAGATCTGTCCGTTTCCGGCTACTGGCGCATCGGCCGTGACGAGGACGGGTGGCAGGCCGACAAGGCCGCGGAGCGCGCGGCCGAACAGGCCGCGATCCCGGGCTGACCTGCGTCGTCACCCTCCGGTCGGGCCCGGGTGCCGTCCGGGAATCCCGGTGGCCGACCGGGTGTTGGCCCATAGCAGGTGAGCGGACCGCGGGCACCGCGGGGCCCCGGGCCGATACAGTGGGAGTCGGGGCGTACGCGGCGCAGCGCGCGCCGCCCATGTTGACGGCGTCAGTCGCGGCACGACCCAGCGCGGCGTTGCACGGCGCAGTAGGCGAGGAGTACTAGATGTTCGAGAGGTTCACCGACCGAGCGAGGCGTGTTGTCGTTCTGGCCCAAGAAGAGGCCAGGATGCTCAACCACAACTACATCGGCACCGAGCACATCCTCCTCGGCCTCATCCACGAGGGCGAGGGAGTGGCCGCCAAGGCCCTGGAGTCCCTCGGGATCGCCCTGGAGGGCGTCCGCCAGCAGGTTGAAGAGATCATCGGCCAGGGCCAGCAGGCGCCGAGCGGGCACATCCCGTTCACCCCGCGGGCCAAGAAGGTGCTGGAGCTCTCGCTGCGCGAGGCCCTGCAGCTCGGCCACAACTACATCGGCACCGAGCACATCCTGCTCGGCCTGATCCGCGAGGGCGAGGGCGTCGCCGCGCAGGTCCTGGTCAAGCTGGGTGCCGACCTGAACCGGGTCCGCCAGCAGGTGCTCCAGCTGCTGTCGGGCTACCAGGGCAAGGAGCCGGCGGAGGGTGCCTCCGGCGGTCGCGGCGAGGGTGCCCCGTCCTCGTCGCTGGTGCTCGACCAGTTCGGTCGCAACCTCACCCAGTCCGCCCGCGAGGGCAAGCTGGACCCGGTCATCGGCCGGGAGAAGGAGATCGAGCGGGTCATGCAGGTCCTCTCCCGGAGGACCAAGAACAACCCGGTGCTGATCGGCGAGCCGGGCGTCGGCAAGACGGCCGTCGTCGAGGGGCTGGCCCAGGGCATCGTCCGCGGCGAGGTCCCGGAGACCCTGAAGGACAAGCAGCTCTACACGCTCGACCTGGGGTCACTGGTCGCCGGTTCCCGGTACCGCGGTGACTTCGAGGAGCGCCTGAAGAAGGTGCTCAAGGAGATCCGCACCCGCGGCGACATCATCCTGTTCATCGACGAGCTGCACACGCTCGTCGGCGCGGGTGCCGCCGAGGGCGCGATCGACGCGGCCAGCATCCTCAAGCCGATGCTGGCCCGCGGTGAGCTGCAGACGATCGGCGCCACCACGCTCGACGAGTACCGCAAGTACGTCGAGAAGGACGCCGCGCTGGAGCGCCGGTTCCAGCCGATCCAGGTCGGCGAGCCGAGCGTCAGCCACACCATCGAGATCCTCAAGGGCCTGCGCGACCGCTACGAGGCCCACCACCGGATCACGATCAGCGACAACGCCCTGGTGGCCGCGGCCACGCTGGCCGATCGCTACATCTCCGACCGGTTCCTCCCCGACAAGGCGATCGACCTGATCGACGAGGCCGGCGCCCGGATGCGCATCCGCCGGATGACCGCTCCGCCGGACCTGCGCGAGTTCGACGAGAAGATCGCGAACGTCCGCCGGGACAAGGAGTCGGCGATCGACGCGCAGGACTTCGAGCGGGCCGCGCACCTGCGCGACTCGGAGAAGCAGCTGCTGGCGCAGAAGGGCGAGCGCGAGAAGCAGTGGAAGTCCGGCGACCTCGACGTCGTCGCGGAGGTCGACGACGAGCAGATCGCCGAGGTGCTGGCCAACTGGACCGGCATCCCGGTGTTCAAGCTCACCGAGGAGGAGACCACGCGCCTGCTCCGCATGGAGGAGGAGCTGCACAAGCGGATCATCGGGCAGGAGGAGGCCGTCAAGTCGGTCTCGCAGGCCATCCGACGCACCCGGGCCGGCCTGAAGGACCCGAAGCGCCCGTCCGGCTCGTTCATCTTCGCCGGCCCGTCCGGCGTCGGTAAGACCGAGCTGTCCAAGGCGCTGGCGAACTTCCTGTTCGGCGAGGACGACGCCCTCATCCAGATCGACATGGGCGAGTTCCACGACCGCTACACCGCCTCGCGGCTGTTCGGTGCCCCTCCCGGGTACGTCGGCTACGAGGAGGGCGGCCAGCTCACCGAGAAGGTGCGCCGCAAGCCGTTCTCGGTCGTGCTGTTCGACGAGATCGAGAAGGCCCACCAGGAGATCTACAACACGCTCCTGCAGGTCCTGGAGGACGGCCGGCTGACCGACGGTCAGGGCCGCACGGTGGACTTCAAGAACACCGTGATCATCTTCACCTCGAACCTGGGCACCCAGGACATCTCGAAGGCCGTCGGCCTGGGCTTCGCCCAGGGCAACGACGAGCAGTCGAACTACGAGCGGATGAAGAACAAGGTCAACGACGAGCTGAAGAAGCACTTCCGCCCGGAGTTCCTCAACCGCATCGACGACATCGTGGTGTTCCACCAGCTCACCGAGCAGCAGATCATCACGATGGTCGACCTGATGATCGGGCGGGTCGAGCAGCAGCTGGCCAACAAGGACATGGCCATCGAGCTGACCCCGGCCGCCAAGGGCCTGCTGGCCCGCCGCGGCTTCGACCCGGTGCTGGGCGCCCGGCCGCTGCGCCGGACCATCCAGCGCGAGATCGAGGACCAGCTCTCCGAGAAGATCCTCTTCGGCGAGGTGGAAGCCGGTCAGATCGTCGTCGTCGACGTCGAGGGCTACGACCCGGACGGCGGCAAGGCCGCCGACGACAAGGCCAAGTTCGTCTTCCGCGGCGAGCCGAAGCCGGTCACGGTCCCCGACGCGCCGCCGGTGGACATGGCCAAGTCGGACGAGTGACGATGTAGGCCCAGCCCCACGCCTCGGCGCAGGACTACCGAACGGCCCGCCTGGAGCACCCCCTCCGGGCGGGCCGTTCGGCGTCCGCGGCCGCCCAACGGTCAGGTCCGTGATCGGAGGCAGGCCGAGCCCACGGCTGTACGCGCTGCCGGAGGCGCTGGCGCGGGACGGCGCCCGGGGGCGCCCCTCGACTGAGGCCCGCCCGGTCGGTTGCGGCTAGGTTCTTCCGGGTGAGCTCGGTGCGCGCCGTCCCGGAGACCGAGCTGGTCTCGTCCGACGAGCTCTCCGCCGACGACGCGTGGCACGCCGCGCGCCACCACGGCATGGGGCACCTGGTCCGGGGTGCGTTCGTCCGCTTCCGCTACGGCGACGGGTTCAGCCACGCGCGGGCGTTCGCGATGCAGCTCGCCCTGGCCACGGTGCCGCTGATCATCGCAGGGGCGGGGCTGGCCAATGCGCTGGGCGCGGAGTCGTTCGCCGAGGTCGTGGCGCGCACCGTCGTGGTGGTCTCGCCGGGGAACAACGACGCCCTGGTCGCGGACGCCGTGCAGGGCGGCTCGGAGGAGGGCAGCGAGCGGGCCGAGGTGGTGGTGGCGCTCGGGCTGGCGACCGCGTTCGCCGCGGCGACGTCGGCGTTCGCCCAGCTGGAGCGGGGGGCGAACCGGATCTACGGCACCAAGCGCGACCGACCCGCCCTGCGCAAGTACCTGCGGGCGGCGCTGCTCACCGCGACGGCGGGGGTCGCGATGGCGGTGGGCCTGCTGCTCATCGTGGCCGGCGAGCCGTTCGGGGACGCGCTGGAGGACGCCTACAGCTGGGGCGACCCGGTGGAGACGGTGTGGGACGTCGCCCGCTGGCCGCTGGGCCTGGCGGCGCTGCTCGTCGCGGTCACGCTGCTGTTCCGCTTCGCCCCGCGCCGGCGCCAGCCCGGCCCCACCTGGCTCGCGCTCGGCGCGTCGGTGACGGTGCTGGTGTGGCTGGTGGTGTCCGGGCTGCTCGCGCTCTACGTGGGCGTCGCCCCGGGCTTCGGCGACACCTACGGGCCGCTGACCGCGGTGATGGCGCTGCTGCTGTGGGCCAACCTCACCGGGATGGCCCTGCTGTTCGGGTTCGCGCTGGCCGCGCAGCTGGAGGCGGTGCGGGCCCAGATCCCCGACCCGCTGCTGCCCGACAGCGACGACGACGGCATCCCCGACGCCCTCGACGAGCACCCCGAGTCCCCGTCCCGCTGACCCGTCGAGAACGAACTCAGCGCCGTTCTGCACCGGTCCGAACGGCACCAGGTTCGTTCTCGACGGGGGTGGGGCGGGGGAAGCAGCGCAGCAGCCGCAGGGCCGCGGGGCGGTCGCCGTCGATGCGCAGGGCGCCCGAGGCCTCGGCCTCGGCGACGGGACGCCCGCCGAACGCGAGCGCGCGCAGGGTCGCGGGGTCGGTGGTCAGGACGCAGTCGGGGGTGTCGGCCTCGCCGCGAGCCAGGTCGAGCCGGCCGTCGCGGACGTCCAGGCGCAGCACGTCGTCGTCGAGGCGGACCGTGGCGCGCAGGCACAGGTCGCCGGCCACCGCCGGGTCGAACGTCGTGCGCAGCGCGAAGGCGAGCGCGTCGACGCTGAGATCGGCGCCGGTGTCGGGCACGGGGCGGCGCGCGCCCCAACGGGCCAGCGCGAGCAGCACCGGCTCCAGGTCGGCGCCCCGCTCGGTGAGGCGGTATACGCGGCTGCCGGCCGGCGGGCCGAGTCGGGCGCGGCGCACGACCCCGGCGTCCTCCAGCTCGCGCAGCCGCTGGGACAGCACGTTCTGGCTCAGCCCGGGCAGGCCGGCGGCGAGGTCGGTGAAGCGCTTGGGGCCGAGCACCAGCTCCCGCACGACGAGCAGGGCCCAGCGCTCGCCGACGACGTCCAGGGCGCGGGCGATGCCGCAGGGGTCGTCGTAGCTGCGCACGGCATCGAGTGTTGCACATCAGGAGTATCTACTCCTAGTTTAGGAGCATGACGTCGTTCGTGCTGATCCCCGGGGCCGGCGGTGCGGCCTGGTACTGGCACCGCGTGCTGCCCGAGCTGCGGGCCCGCGGCCACGAGGCGGTCGCGGTCGACCTGCCGGCCGCCGACCCCGCCGCGGGCCTCGCCGAGTACACCGACACCGTCGTGGCCGCGGTCGGCGACCGCACCGACGTCGTCCTGGTGGCGCAGTCGATGGGAGGGCTGACGGCGCCGCTGGTGGCGCGCCGGGTGCCGACGCGGATGGTGGTCATGCTCAACGCGATGACACCCCGCCCGGGCGAATCGGGCGGCGAGTGGTGGGAGGTCACCGGGCAGGCGGCCGCCGTCGAGGAGTGCGCGCGGAAGGGCGGCTGGGGCACCGACGACTTCCTGGAGCTGCTCTTCCACGACGTGCCGGCGCCGGTCCGGGCCGAGGCGATGGCCGGCGACGCCCCCGACCAGAGCGACACGCCGTTCGCCGCGCCGTGGCCCGGCCCCGACCCGGTCTTCGCGCCCGGCCTGCCGGTGCGCTTCCTGCAGGGTCGCGACGACCGGTTCTTCCCGCTGGAGTTCCAGCGCCGGCTCGCCCGCGACCGCCTCGGCGTCGAGCTCGACGAGATGCCCGGCGGCCACCTGGTGGCCCTCTCCCGCCCGGTCGAGCTGGCCGACCGGCTCGTCGCCTACCTGACCTGACGGGGGTGGGGGTCAGCGGAGGCGGACCGGGTGGGCGTCGGGCGGGGGCGTGCCGAACAGCGTCGCCGGATCGTGCTCGGGCGCCGGCTCGTTCGTCAGGTGCGCGGCGGTGATCCGGTCGGTGCGGAACCAGCGCGGTCCCTCGCGCAGCCGGCACCAGGCCAGCAGGTGCCAGTGGCCGCCCGTCGCGGCCAGCGCGACCGGCTCGACGGCGCGCTCGGTCTGCCCGCCGTCGCGGTCGCGGAAGCCGATGACCAGCACCCGCTGCCGGCGCAGGGCCTCGTCGATCACCCGGGCGACCGCGGGCCGCGGCACCTCCTCCGGCGTGCGCAGCCACAGCCGCGTCGCGATCGACTCGGCCCGCTCCCGCTCGGCCGCCGGCATCGCGGCCAGCACCTTGGACAGGGCGCTGCGCCCGTCGACGGCGAAGGGCAGGTCAGGCAGCGCGGCCAAAGCGACGGCGATGGCGGCCGCCTCGGCCGCGGTGATGCTCAGCGGGGGCATCCCGGCGCTGTCGAGCACGTAGCCGCCGCCCGGCCCGGCCTGCGCCCACAGCGGCAGCCCGGCCTGCAGCAGCGCGTCGATGTCGCGCTTGACCGTCCGCGTCGACACCTCCAGCCGCCGGGCCAGCCAGGCGCTGGTGCGCCCGGAGCGCCCGGCCGCGCGCAGCTCCTCGGCGATGGCGTACAGGCGCTCGGTCCGGTTCACGCCGTCGAGGATCGCAGAAAACGGTGACATCACGGTGTCACCGACCCCGCGCGATCCTCGATCCATGGCACAGACTCCCCAGTTCCTGGACCGTCCCGGTGGCCGTCGGGTGGCCGTGCACGACCTCACCCCGGGCGCCCCGGACGAGGCCCCGGTCGTCCTGCTCAGCCACGCCGCGCCGGGTGCGGGCGACTTCGACCCCGACCCGAAGGCCACCGCCGCCCACGGCGTGCGGCTGCTCTCGCTCGACCGCCCCGGCTACGGCGGCTCCGACCCGACCGACGACTTCGCCACCGTCGACTCGGCGGCCGACGACGCCGCCGCGCTGCTGGACGCGGTGCTCGCCCCCGGCGCGCGCGCCGGCGTGGCGGGCTGGTCGGCGGGCGGCCGGGTGGCGCTGGCCCTGGCCGCCCGCCGCCCGGAGCTGGTGTCCCGGGTCGCGGTGATCGGCACGCCCGCCCCGGACGAGGAGGTGTCCTGGATCCCCGCCGAGCACATGGCCGGCCTCGACGCGCTGCGCGGGCAGCCCGCGCCCGTCGCGCAGGCCGCGCTGACCCCGGTGTTCGAGCCGATGCTGGTCGGCGCGTCCGGCGCGGACCGCCTCGGCCTCGTCGGCGCCGCGGACGTCGACGCCCCGGTGCTCGCGGGCGACGGGGTCGCCGACCGGCTGGGGACGATGCTCGACAGCGCGGTCGCGCAGGGTTCGGTCGGGCTGGTGGCCGACCTGGTCGGCTACACGCTGCGGCCGTGGGGCTTCGACCCGGCCGACGTCCGCGCGCCGGTGCTGCTGGCCTACGGCGCCGCCGACGCCATCGGTCCCGAGCACGGCCGCTGGTGGGCCTCCCGGCTGCCGGCCGCCCGCCTCGAGGAGCACGACGGCCTGGGGCACCTGCTGGTCGTGCCCACCTGGGACCGCACGCTCTCCCACCTCACGGGCTGAGCCCGACGGACCGCTAGGCGGGGCGGCGGCGCAGGCGCAGCAACCAGCCGCCCAGGATCGGGTCGAGCACCGCCTCGCCGCCGACGACGGCGACCCGACCGCCGTCGTCGACCGCCACCCGCTCCGGGAGCCAGCCCTCCGGGTTGCACAGCAGCACCCGGCCGCTCAGCGCCAGCAGCGCGGCGGGCTCGCCGCGCGTCCGGTCGAGCAGCGGCAGGTGGCGGGCCAGCAGCAGCTCGTCGCGGACCGCCTGCTGCGCGACCAGCAGGCTCTCGGTGAGCATCGCGGCCGCGGCCACCAGCGCGGGGGTCGTCGGGTGCAGCGACCGCACCGGGCCGGTCACGTCCACGGCCCCGATCACCGCGCCGGCGTCCGGGTCGTGCACGGGGCACGCGGAGGACGTCCAGCGGTGCCGGGTGCGCCGGCCGGGGTCGCGGCGGGCGTCGCGCCACAGGACCCGCCCGTCGGCGTCGGTGACGACCATCGTGTGCCGCGCCTCGTCGGCGATCCGGACCAGGGTGTCGCGCAGCAGCGGGATAGCCGTCGCCAGCGGGTCGGGCGCGGGCTCGCACCCCACCCCCACCCCGGCGTCCAGAACCTCCACCCGTCGAGGATCGGTGGCGCATCGCGGGCCGGGCAAGCGCGACGGGCCCCGGCACGTCCCGACGGACAGGTAACCGACCGCCACCATCCGCGACTTCTCCCGCGGCCGGTGATCGACGAGGCTGGTCGGATGACGACCGGTGAGGACATCCGGGTGGCGACCGCGGCCGACGCCGACGCGATCGCCGCGCTGCACGCCGACAGCTGGCGGCGCACCTACCGCGGCATGATGCTCGACTCCTACCTCGACGGCGACCTCGACGGCGAGCGCCGCGGTGTCTGGCGCGGGCGGTTCGCCGACCCGCGCCCCGACCAGCGCGTCTGGGTGGCCGTCGACGGCAGCGGCCTGCTCGGGTTCGCCTGCCTGTTCGGCGACGGCGACCCCACCTGGGGCGCCTACGTCGACAACCTGCACGTCCGCGTCGACCAGCGCGGCCGCGGGCTCGGGCTGGCGCTGCTGCGGCGGGCCGCGGAGTGGACGCTGCGGGAGCGGCCGGGCGCCGGGATGTGGTTGTGGGTGATGGAGCGGAACGAGAACGCCCGCGGCTTCTACCGGCGGGCCGGGGCCGTCGAGGTCGAGCGGACGATCTCGACCACCCCGGCCGAGGACTCGGCCCCGATCCTGCGCTGCCACTGGCCCGACCCGGCCACCGTGGCCACCCCGTCCCCCCGATCCCCGTCCCCCCGATGACAGGAAAGCCACCATCAGGACGTCTGGTGTCCTGATGGTGGCTTTCCTGACACGGGACGGGACGGGACGGGACGGGACGGGACGGGGTGGGGCGCGGGATCAGTGCCAGGTGAGGCGTTCGTCGAGGGCCTGGAGGGTGGCGGCGGCGGGGGCGGCGAGGCCGACGCCACGGCCGTGGCGCACCCCGGGCTCGGCCGGGTTGATCCGGACCAGCGCCCCGGACGCCGCGCTGGCCACCTCGGCCTCGCGGCGGACGGTGGGGACCGCCGTCCCCGCCCCGATCTCGACGACGGCGAGCCGCGCACCGGCGTTCCGGAGCCCGCGCAGCCACGCCGTGTGCTCGCCGACCTGCTCGGCGGACCGGTCGGCGACCCACTCGGTGTCGCCGAACATCAGGATGTTGGGGCGGGCGAGCGCGCCGCACGCGGGGCAGGCGGGCAGGGGCGGCGTCGCCCGCATGGTCGCCGGGTCGACGGCGACGACGACGTCGTCGGCCGACCAGACGGGCTGTCCGCAGTCGACCAGGCACTGCAGGAAGTGGATCGACCCGTGGCACTCGGCCACGCCGGGCAGCCCGGCCCGCTGGAACTGCCCGTCGACGTTGGACGTGAACACCCGCGTCGGGCGCCGCCGGGCCCAGCGGGCCAGCACCCCGAACCCGGGGTGCGGCGCGGTCGTCCGGTACAGGCCCAGCCGGTGGCCGTAGAAGCCCCAGGCCAGCTCGGGGTCGGTGGTGAAGTGGGAGGGGTCGGCGATCTCGGTGAACCGCAGCCCGAGGGCCCGGTACGGCGGGTAGGCCCGCCAGAAGCCCTCCGGGCCGCGGAAGTCGGGCAGCCCGGAGTCGACGCCCATGCCGGCGCCCGCGCAGACGAGCAGCGCGTCGGCGCCGGCCAGGAGCTCGGCGGCCCGGTCGAGGTCGGCGGCCGGGGCCGCCGCGCTCAGGACGACGCCACGGACTGCTGGACGACCTCGAACTCCAGCAGCGACGACCCCGACGCGACCGGGCGGGCGCGCTCGCCGGAGTGCGCGGTCATCGCCGGCCCCTGCAGCCACGCCTGGAACGACTCCTCGGTGTCCCAGTGGGTGACGACGAAGTACCGGTCCTCGCCCTTGACCGGGCGCAGCAGCTCGAACGACAGGAACCCGGGCTGGCCGTCGACCGCGTGCAGCCGGTTGGCGAACCGCTTCTCCAGCTCCGGACCCGCGCCCTCGGGCACCTCGATTGCATTGATCTTCACGACGGCCATGGGCCCCAGGGTAGTGCGGGTGCGGCGCGCCGCGTGGACGCCCGACGGCTCGCCCCCGAGCCACCCCGCGGCTCCCGAAGTTCAGGAAGGCCACCTTCCTGAACCCCGGGCGCCATGAAGGTGGCCTTCCTGAACCCGGCGGGGCGTCAGCTGATCTCGACGCCGGTCACCCGGGCGCGGACGGGCGTGACGGGGTGCAGCGCGGCGAAGGCCTCCGCCGGCCGTTCGACGGCCAGCACGCAGTGCGGCAGCCAGGTGCCCGGCAGGTACGCCGCGACCGGGCCGCGGACCCGCCCGGCCAGCGCGTCGTGCACGGCGGCGTGCACGGCCAGCAGTTCGGCGTCGACCACGGCCGCGAGCACCAGCTCGTCGGGTCGACCGGCCACCGTGCCGAGGGTGGCGAGCCATATCGAGGGCAGCGCGAGCAGGCGCAGCTCGGCGTCGAGGGCCGCGCGGGCCGGCGCGGGCACCGACCCGGCGGCGGCGACGGTCACCGTCGGCTGATCGCCGGGAACGGCGATCCCGAGCCCGCCCACCCGGTCCCGAAGGGCGTCGATCGCGGCGACCGCCGCGTCGTCGAGCCGGAACCGCACGCCCTGCGCCATCAGCCCCCCGCCGGTCGCGGCGCCGGTTGACGGCGCCGGGCGGATCGTATTCACTGCCCGCGCACACATCTCAGCGCCGGTAGGGGGTGGAGCGCGCTGGTCAACCCGGACGTCCGGGCGGCCAGTGGCGCGCTCCGACGAGCGCTCCGGTCCGCCCGGTCGTCCCGACCGGAAGGACTCCACCGTGAGCGACCCCGCTATCAGCGACCCGACCGCGCGCGACCACGACCGCGACAGCCGCGCCGTCGTCGCGCTCTTCTTCGACCGCCTCGACCACGACCTGGCCGCGGGCGGCACCCCGGCGCCCGTGCGACGGGCGGTGGTCGAGCGGATCCGGGCCGGCTACGCCGAGCTGGTCGCGGCCCCGACCGAGCTGCCCGACGACGCCGCCCGCTCCAACCTGCGCTACGTCGCCGCCGTCGTCGCCGCACACCGGGTGCTGCGCGAGGACCACCCCGCCGACACCCTCCTCGACTGGCTGACCAGCGCGTTCGTCGAACCGCTCGCCGGTGCCGTCACCGCGGGCACGCGAGCGATGCTGGACGCCGCGCCCGACCCGTTCGCCGCGATGGTCGCGGTCGCCCGGGAGCGGGAGAGCACGGACTTCGGCGCCGAGTTCCGCTTCGCGCACCCGCACGACGACGACGGCCGCTTCCACGCCGACGTGCACCGCTGCGGCTACCACGAGCACCTCACCCGGCTCGGGGAACCGGGGCTGACCCCGGTGCTGTGCGCCTTCGACACCAGCTGGATCCGGGCCATCGACCCGGAGCGCCACGGGTTCGCCTTCACCCGCGCCACCACGATCGGGCTGGGCGGGACGCACTGCCCGTTCCACTTCCGGCGCACGGGTCGGGCCGGGGAGCGGTCAGACGGGTAGCGCGAAGCGGCCGTCGTCGAGCTGCTCGGCGAGCCCGTCGACGAGCAGCGAGTCGAGGCAGCGGTCGCGCTGGGCGGCGTCGGACCACGCGGCGTCCAGCGCGGCCCGCTCGACCGGCGCGTGCGCGCCGCGCAGCACGTCGAGCAGCCGGCCGCGCACCTGGCGGTCGGTGCCGGCGAAGGCCTGCACGGGCCGCCGCGGCCCGGTGTACTGCGGCGACCCCGCGGCCACCCAGGCGCACTCCTCGCGGACGGGGCAGATCCCGCAGCGGGGCGCGCGGGCCGTGCAGACCACGGCGCCGAGCTCCATCAACCCGATCGAGACGACCGCGGCGTCGGCGTCGGCGGCCGGCAGCAGCGCGTCGACGTCGGCGAGGTCGGCGCGGACGCGGGCGGGCCCGGCGTCGCCCGCGCCGTGCACGGCCCTGGCCACCACCCGCCGGACGTTGGTGTCGACGACCGGGCACCGCAGGCCGTAGCCGAACGCGGCGACGGCGCGCGCCGTGTACGAGCCGACGCCGGGCAGCGCCTCCAGGGCGTCCACGTCGGACGGCACGACGTCGCCGTGCCGCTCGGCGATCACCGCGGCCGCCTCGTGCAGGCGCAGGGCGCGGCGCGGGTAGCCGAGCTTGCCCCAGGCGCGCAGCACGTCGGCCCGGGGTGCGGCGGCCAGCGCGGAGGGGGTGGGCCAGCGGGCCATCCACTCGGTCCAGATCGGCTCGACGCGCGCCACCGGCGTCTGCTGGAGCATGAACTCGCTGACCAGCACGCCCCACGCGGTTGTGCCCTCGCGGCGCCACGGGAAGTCGCGGGCGTGCCGCGGGTACCAGTCGAGCAGGAGGTCGGGCAGCGGCACGGCGCCAGATGGTGCCACAGCAGCGACACGCCGTCGTACCTCGGGCGGGTCGGGTGATGATCGTCCGGGGGTCCGTCCCGAGGGTGGTTCGCCGCGCCGCACCCGGGCCGTCCGGGACACCGGTGCGAACCCTGTGGTAATCGGCCCGGTACCCTCAGTGACATGTGGGAGCCAGTCGGGCCGCTCCCCGCGGGCGTCTACTGGCGCAGGCGGTGCGTGGCCATCGCCTCGACGCTCGGCACCGTCGTGGTGGTCAGTTGGTTGATCGCCGCGCTGCTGACCCCGGCCCGGTCGGCGCCGCTGGAGGCGGCCCTCGCCGTGGCCACCCAGTCGGACGGGCAGCCCACCGAGCAGGCCGCCCCGGAGTCGGGCGGGGCCTCGCCGAACCCCGCAGCGGCCCCCGCGCTGCCGACGACGCCGTCCGCCCCGGCGGTCGTCGCCCCGCTCCCACCCGCTCCCGCCCCACCGCCGGTCACCCCGAACGCCACCACCCAGCCCCGGGCCCCGGCGGTCGCGCAGGCCCCGACGACCACCGAACGCTACGGCTTCGGCCCGTCCGGTCGCGGCGGGCGGTCCATCGAGCCCGCGTCCACCGAGCAGCTGCTCCCCGACGACAACCCGCGCCGCACGGGCCCGACGTCCACCCCGGTCGCGCTGCCCTCCACCGGCCCCGCGCCCTGCCCCGACGCGGCGCTGGCGGTGACCACCGAGGTCGACCCGCAGGTCCACCGGATCACCGAGAACCCCGTGCTGCGGCTGGTCGTCACCAACGTCTCGGCCCACCCCTGCCTGCGCGACCTGGACGCCGCCCGCCAGGAGATCGTGGTGTGGGGCGTCGACGGCGCCCGGCTGTGGTCCAGCAACGACTGCTCCCGCGCGGCCGGTGTCGACCTGCGCACGCTGGTCCCCGGCCAGCCCGCGGTGTTCGCGGTCACCTGGGTCGGGCGCACGTCCGCCCCGGGCTGCCAGGGCACGCGGACCGGGGTCCCGGTCGGCACCTACAACGTGATGACCCGGGTCGACGACGTCATCAGCCCCCCGGTCCCGGTGGTCCGCACGCCCTGAGGCGACCCGTGGGCGAGGTCCGCGCTAGCGCACGGCGTCGAGGACGGCGCCGATGTCGCGCACCTCGGTGATCTTCATGCCGGCCGGGCCGGTGCCGCTGTCCGGCGGCACCAGCGCGTGGGTGAAGCCCAGCCGGAACGCCTCGGCGAGGCGGCGGTCCACGCCCGCCACCCGGCGCACCTCACCGGCCAGCCCGATCTCGCCCAGCACCACGACGTCGGCGGGCAGCGCGACGTCGCGCTTGGCCGAGGTGATCGCCAGCGCCAGTGCCAGGTCGGCGGCGGGCTCGACGACCCGCATCCCGCCCACCGTCGCCGCGTAGACCTCGGCGTCGTGCAGGCGCACCCCGGCGCGCTTCTCCAGCACCGCGAGCAGCATCGCGACGCGGGCGTTGTCCAGCCCGCTGACCGCCCGCCGCGGGCTCGGGATGTCCTTGCCGGTCACCAGGGCCTGCAGCTCGGCGGGCAGCGGGCGGCGGCCGTCGAGCACCACCGTGACGGCGGTGCCGGGCACGGGCGGCCCGTCGAAGCGGTCGAGGAACAGCCCCGACGGGTCGGGCATGCCGACGATCCCGGAGTCGCGCAGCTCGAAGCAGCCGACCTCGTCGGCCGGGCCGAACCGGTTCTTCACCCCGCGCACCATCCGCAGCGTGGAGTGCTTGTCGCCCTCGAACGAGAGCACCACGTCGACCAGGTGCTCCAGCACCCGCGGCCCGGCGATGCCGCCGTCCTTGGTGACGTGGCCGACGAGCACCACCGGCAGCCCGCGCTCCTTGGCCAGCCCGGTGAGCGCGACGGTGACGGCCCGGGTCTGGGTGACCCCGCCGGGCGCGCCGTCCGCGGTGGCGGTGGACATCGTCTGGATCGAGTCGACGATCAGCAGGTCGGGGCGCAGCGCGTCGATGTGCCCGACGATCGACCCCAGGTCGGACTCGGCGGCCAGGTACAGCTCGTCGCGCAGGGCGTTCGTGCGCTCGGCCCGCAGCCGCACCTGCCCGGCCGACTCCTCGCCGGTGACGTAGAGCACCCGGCCCGGCGCCCGCGCCGCGACCTCCAGCAGCAGCGTCGACTTGCCGACGCCGGGCTCCCCGGCCAGCAGCACGACCGCGCCGGGGACCAGGCCGCCACCGAGCACGCGGTCGAGCTCGGACACCCCGGTCGGCCGGGCGCGCGCCGAGTCGAGTTCGACGTCGGAGATGCGCCGGGCGGGCGCGCTCGGCGCCCCCGCCGCGACCACCCGCCCGCGCGGCGCGGGGGCCTCCGGCGCGGACTCCTCCAGCGAGCCCCATGCCTGGCAGGCCGGGCACCTCCCGACCCACTGGCCGGTCCGGTGGCCGCACTCCGCGCAGCGGTAGCCCGCGCGGACCGTCCGGGTGCGGGGGGTCACTCCCCGTGCTCGGCCTCGCGCGTGGCGGTCGTGTTGGCCACCGGCACGTCGATGCGGACCTCACCGGCCCGCTCGAAGCGCAGCACCAGCGGGTAGGTCAGGCCGGCGCGCACCTCCTCGCGCAGCCCGGTGAGCACGACCCGGGTGCCCTCGTCGACCGCGTTCGGGTCCTCGACGGTGCCCTGTCCCGGCCCGGCCGGGTCGAAGCCGCCCGCGGTGGGCTGGGCGCTCAGGGTCGGCTGGTCGGCGCCGACGGCGTTCGGCTCACCGGTGGGGGCCACGGTGCGGCTGGGCAGGCCGGGGATCGGCGTGGGTGTCGCGGCGGCGCCGGGCGCGCCCGGGGCGGTGGTGGCACCCGGCGCGGCCGTGCCGGTGGGGGTCGGCGCCGGTGCCGACGGAGCGGGGGCCGGCAGTTCGCCCTCGACCACGAGGACCTGGCCGGCCTCGATCTCGGTCTCGCCGCTGACCTGGACCGAGGCCGCGACCGGGCTCGACGCGGACACCAGCCGGTCGGGGCCGGAGCCGAAGTTGACGATGCTCATCTGCAGCGGCGCCGCGCCGCCGGGCGGGTAGCGGGTGGCGCCCTCGCCGTCCTCGGCGAACGCGATGCTGACGTCGCGGACCGCGATCTGGCCGACGTCGGCGCTCGCGCCGCCGACCGCCGCGACCTGGCCTGCGGTCTGGGTGATCTGACCGGCACCGCACCCGGCGAGGGTGATGGCCCCGATCACGGCGGCGGCGACGGCGGCTGCTCCGGTCGGGCGAACGTGCGGCTTGCGGCTCACGGGGTCAGGTCCCTCCTGAATCGACGCGTCCAGCGCACCGCGGGCACCACGGGGCTGCGGGCCGTCCGCGATGCCGGCGGGACCGGACCAGCGTGGAGCCTAATGGGGAGCCGGAGATGCCGCCGAAAGGCCCGCCGCAGGCACGTTTCGTCCGTGTTGTCAACCCCGTGACCTGCGACGACGGGTGGTACCGGGCGAGAGGGGCCGGTTCGGGCGTGTTAACCTGGATGCAGCGAAAGGGGCAGAGGACACATGGTTTTCAAGGTCGGAGAGACCGTCGTCTACCCGCACCACGGTGCCGCTCTCATCGAGGCCATCGAGACTCGGACGATCAAGGGCGAGGAGCGCAAGTACCTCGTCCTCAAGGTCGCGCAGGGTGATCTCACGGTGCGTGTTCCCGCCGAGAACGCCGAGGTCGTCGGCGTTCGCGATGTGGTGGGCCAAGAAGGTCTGGACAGGGTGTTCGAGGTGCTCCGCGCCCCGCACACCGAAGAGCCGACGAACTGGTCTCGCCGGTACAAGGCGAACCTGGAGAAGTTGGCGTCGGGGGACGTCAACAAGGTCGCCGAGGTCGTCCGCGACCTCTGGCGCAGGGAGAAGGACCGCGGCCTGTCCGCGGGCGAGAAGCGCATGCTCGCCAAGGCGCGCCAGATCCTGGTCAGCGAGCTGGCACTGGCCGAGGGCACCGACGAAGAGCGGGCCGAGGTCCTGCTCGACGAGGTGCTGGCCACCGCCACCGCCTGAGCGCGGCACCGCACCACCCCGCAACGCAGCACTCCACCACGGGCCACGATCCCCGCATGAACGTCGATGCGGTGGTCGTGGCCTCTGGTGTTCCCGGCGCGGTGGACGCGCTGACCCCGGTCGGCGGGGTGCCGATGATCGCCCGATCGGTGCGCGCCCTGCTCGCCGGGCTGTCCACAACGGAGAGATCCGATCGGGTGATCGTGGTCGCCCCCGCCGGACGGCGCGACGCGATCGAACGCGCGTGCGCGGGCCTCCCGGTCGACGTGCGCGAGACCGTGCCGGTGGCGGCCGGTCGCGCGCGGAGTGGGGAGGCACACGTCGGTCAACGAACGACCCCCTCCCCGGGTGACGGTCTCCGCGACATTCCTCACGACGATCCGGTGACGATCCTGCACGACGCGGCTCGCCCGTTGGCCCCGCCCGCCCTCGTCGCCGCCGTACTGGCCGAAGCGGCCACCGGCTGCGCCGCCGTCGTGCCGGTGCTGCCCCTCACCGACACCGTCAAGCTCGTCGACCCCGCCGGCATCGTCACCGCCACCCCCGACCGCGCCGACCTGCGGGTGCTGCAGACCCCGCAGGTGGTCCGCACGGCGCTGCTCGACCCCGCCGAGGACCCGTTCGCCACGATCCTGCGGCTGGCCGCGCGGGGCCACGTGCGCCACGTCCCGGGCGACCCGGCGGCCTTCCCCGTGCTGACGGCGTGGGACCTGCGGCTGGCCGAGCTGCTCGTGCATTAGCGTCCGCCACGCTCGTTGTCGGCGGAGGGGGAGCGGATGCGCGTCGGGATCGGCACGGACGTGCACCCGATCGAACCGGGGCGGGCGTGCTGGCTGGCCGGGCTGCGCTGGGACGACGCCGACGGCTGCGCCGGGCACTCCGACGGCGACGTGGCCGCGCACGCCCTCTGCGACGCCATGCTCTCCGCCGCTGGCCTGGGCGACCTCGGCGCCGTGTTCGGCACCGGCCGTCCCGAGTGGACGGACGCCGGCGGCGTGGCGTTGCTCACGGAGGTCCGCGAGCTGCTGGTGGCGCGGGACTGGGTGCTGGGCAACGCCGCGGTCCAGGTCATCGGGAACCGGCCGCGGATCGGCCCCCGCCGCGCCGAGGCCCAGGAGGTGCTCTCGGCGGCGGCCGGGGGACCGGTCGCGGTCTCCGGCACCACCACCGACGGCCTCGGCCTCACCGGCCGCGGCGAAGGCCTCGCCGCCGTCGCCACCGCCCTCCTGCTGCCCCGCTGAAACCTGCGGTCCGCCCCCGCCCCATCCGGCGGGGCCACGGCGCTCGTCGCGTCCGCTCGCCGATCGCGCGGCCCGCTCGTCGCCTGCCCGAGGGGGCACGGTGGCCCCGGCGGGTCCTCGCAGACGCAGTTGTGTCGCGCAGCGTCGGGTGTGTCGTCGCAGCGTGCCGGCGCGCTGCGAGAACACGTTCAGGGCTGCGAGGTGTGCTAGGACCGACGGTCCGGGGCGTCACGACATCGCGTCGAGGCGGGCCTGGGTCTGCTCCGCGCTCAGGTCCTCGATCCGCTGGCTGAGCATCCACTGGTGGCCGAACGGGTCGCGCAGCCGGCCGCCGTAGTCGCCGTAGCCGTGGTCGGCCAGCTCGAAGATCGTGGTGGCACCGCCCGCGCGCATCCGGGCCGCCACGGCGTCGGCGTCCGACACGTCCAGGCTCATGATCACCGGCATGCCGCCGTCGCCGGGGGCCGGGTCGCCGTCGCCGGCGTCCTTGACGGCGAACCGGACGGGTCCGGCCACCACCATCGAGTGGACCACTCGACCGTCGGCGCCGGTGTAGCGCTCGACCACCTCGCCGTTGAAGGCTGCGGCGTAGAACTCCAACGCGGCGTCCGCGCCCTCGACGACCAACCGCGGGTACAGGGCCACCAGGTCGGCGGCAGCAGATGACTGGCTCATGACCGCGATCATCGTCGCGGTCGGTCCCCGCCGTCGTGGACGAAACGGAACTGACCTGGCCGGTCGTCCCCGCCACGGTGTCCGTACCCTGGGAGGGTGAGCCTCAGATTGTTCGACACCGCCACCAGGGAGCAGCGGGACTTCGTCCCGGTGCGGGCCGGGGTTGCGTCGATCTACGTCTGTGGCGCCACCGTGCAGGGCCACCCGCACATCGGGCACGTCCGCTCCGGCCTGAACTACGACGTGCTGCGCCGCTGGCTCAGCTACCGCGGTCTCGACGTCCGGCTCGTCCGCAACGTCACCGACATCGACGACAAGATCCTGCTGAAGGCCTACGAGTCGGGTCGGCCGTGGTGGGAGTGGGGGGCGACGCACGAGCGCGCCTTCCAGTGGGCCTACGACGCGCTGGGCTGCCTGCCGGCCTCCATCGAGCCGCGGGCCACGGGGCACGTGCCGCAGATGGTCGAGCTGATGCAGCGCCTGATCGACGGCGGGCACGCCTACGCGGCCGGTGGCGACGTCTACTTCGCCGTGCGCTCCTACCCGGAGTACGGCGAGCTGTCCCACCAGCGCCCCGACGAGCTCAACCAGGGCGAGACCGAGGCGGGCGGCAAGCGCGACCCGCTCGACTTCACCCTGTGGAAGGGCGGCAAGCCCGGCGAGCCGTCCTGGCCGACGCCGTGGGGCCCGGGCCGTCCCGGCTGGCACCTGGAGTGCTCGGCGATGGCCACCTTCTACCTGGGTGCCGAGTTCGACATCCACGGCGGCGGGCTCGACCTGGTGTTCCCGCACCACGAGAACGAGCGGGCGCAGTCGCGCTCGGCAGGCGACGGGTTCGCCCGGTACTGGCTGCACAACAACTGGGTCACCCTCGGCGGCGACAAGATGTCCAAGTCGCTGGGCAACACCCTGTCGGTGCCCGCTGTGCTCAAGCGGGTGCGCGGCGTCGAGCTGCGGTACTACCTGGTCGCGCCGCACTACCGGTCGGCCATCGAGTACACCGACGCGGCGCTGGAGGAGTCGGTGGCCGCGTACCGGCGCATCGAGTCCCTGGTGCACCGCGTGCGTGAGCGGGCCGGGGCGCCGGAGGTAGCGAAGGTGATCGACGCGCGCTTCGCCGAGGCCCTCGACGACGACCTGGGCACGCCGGCCGCGCTGGCCGCCGTGCACGCGGCCGTCCGCGAGGCCAACAGCGCCCTCGACGCGGGCGACCACCCGGCCGCGGTGGCCGCGGCCGAGCGGGTGCGGGCGATGACCGGGGTGCTCGGGCTCGACCCGCTCGACCCGCAGTGGGTCTCCGCCGACAGCGGCCAGGACGCCGCGGCCGGTGCGCTGTCCGCGCTGGTCGACGACCTGCTCGAGCAGCGGGCCGCCGCGCGCAAGGCCCGCGACTTCGCCACCGCCGACGAGGTGCGCGACCGTTTGACCGCCGCCGGGGTGATCGTCGAGGACAACCCGGACGGCTCCACCTGGACCTTGAAGGGCGTGTAAGCGATGGCCGGCAACTCCCGGCGCCGGGGTGCGATCCGCAAGGACGGCACGAAGAAGGGCGCCGTCACCGGCTCCGGCGGCCAGCGCCGCCGCGGCCTGGAGGGCAAGGGCCCGACCCCGCCCAAGGAGATGCGCCCCGCCCACCCGGCGGCGCGCAAGGCGAAGTCGGCGGCCAAGGCGGCCGCCAAGAACAGCGCGGGCGGCCGGCGCGGCGCGGCCGGTCTCGCGGGCAACCGCCGCCGCCCCGGCGACGGCGACACCCCGGAGACCGTGCTCGGGCGCAACCCGGTGCTGGAGTGCCTGCGCGCCGGTGTCCCGGCCACGGCGCTGCAGGTCGTGGTGGGCAGCACGTCCGACGAGCGGGTGGCCGAGGCGGTGTCCCTGGCCGCCGGGTCCGGCATCTCGATCCTGGAGCTGCAGCGCGGCGAGCTCGACCGGATCGCCGGCGGCGCGCTGCACCAGGGCGTGGCGCTGCAGGTGCCGCCCTACGAGTACGCCCACCCCGACGAGCTGCTGGAGATCGCCTCCGAGTCCGGCTCGCCGGGGCTGATCGTCGCGCTCGACGGTGTCACCGACCCGCGCAACCTGGGTGCGATCGTGCGCTCGGTCGGGGCGTTCGGCGGGCACGGCGTGGTGGTCCCGCAGCGGCGCGCCGCCGGGATGACGGCGGTCGCGTGGCGCACGTCGGCGGGCACGGCGGCCCGGGTGCCGGTGGCCCGCGCCACCAACCTCACCCGCACGCTGCGCGAGTACGCCACCGCCGGCTACATGGTCGCGGGCCTCGACGCCGAGGGCTCGGTCAGCCTCGACCACTTCGACCTCGCCGCCGACCCGCTGGTGCTGGTGATCGGCTCGGAGGGCAAGGGCCTGTCCCGGCTGGTCCGCCAGACCTGCGACGTCACGGTCTCGATCCCGATGTCCGGCCCGGTCGAGTCGCTCAACGCCTCGGTCGCCGCCGGCGTCGTCCTGGCCGAGGTCGCCCGCCGCCGCCGCTGACCCGGGGGTGGGGGGGGGGGGGGGGGGGGGGGGGGGGGGGGGGGGCCGCCCCCCGCGCCAGGGGCGGGGGC
>NZ_JAGSOV010000019.1 GCF_023898865.1 Pseudonocardia humida | reverse complement strand
ACCGGTCGTGAGTGGAGAACGGGGTCATGACCCCGTTCTCCACTCACGACCGGTGAGCTGCGGGGACGCGCGTGCGCAGGCGGGCCACCAGTCGGCAGCCCAGGTAGCAGGCGAAGGCCAGCGCGGCCACGTAGCCGGAGACGGGCAGGCCGGGGGCCAGCGACAGGATCGTCCCGCCGACCAGCGACACCTCGGCGAACAGCACGGCCAGCAGCGTCGCGCGCACCGGGCTCGCGGTGACCTGCGCGGCCGCCGCGCCCGGCGCGATCATCACCGACAGCACCAGGATCGCCCCGACGATCGGCACGGCCAGCGCCGTGGCCAGCCCGATGAGCACCGCGAACACCAGCGACAGCAGCCGCACCGGCACCCCGCGGGCCATGGCCACGTCCGGGTCGGTGCTGGCGAACAGCAGCGGCCGGTACAGCACCGCGAGCACCCCGACGACCAGGAGCGCGACCACCCCCAGCACGGCGATGTTGGTCGAGTCGACGGCCACGATGGACCCGGTGAGCAGGCCGAACTTGTTCGACGCCCGGCCGTCGTAGAGGGCCAGCATCAGCACGCCCAGGCCCAGTCCGAACGCCAGCACCACGCCGATCACCGAGTCGCGCTCGCGGTGGCGCAGGCCCAGCACGCCGAACACCAGCCCGGCCAGCACCGCGCCGGCCACCGCGCCGATCCCGACGGCGAACCCGGCCAGCAGCGCGGCCGCCCCACCGGTGAAGGCCAGCTCGGCGGTGCCGTGCACCGCGAACGCCATCCCGCGGGCCACGATCAGCGGCGCCAGCAGGCCCGACACCAGGCCCAGCACCGCGCAGGCCAGCAGCGCGTTCTGCACGAACGGCAGCGCGAGCAGCTCGCCCAGCCCGTCGAAACCGATCAAGGTGCTCATCGCTCGGCCTCGCCGGGCTCGGCCGGCGCTTCGCGCAGGCGCTGTGTCGATGATTCGCTCGCGAGCTCGCTCATCGGCCCGGCTCCTCGGCGGCCAGCGGGTCGTCGCAGTGCGCGTGCTCCTCGGTGCCGACCACGACCAGCCGGTCGCGCAGGCGCAGCACCTCGATGTCGGTGCGGTAGAGCTCGCTGAGCACCTCCGAGGTCATCACCTCGGCCGGCGGCCCGATCCGGAACCGGCCGTCGACCAGGTAGAGGACGCGGTCGACCATCGGCAGCACCGGGTTGATCTCGTGGGTCACGAACAGCACCGCGGTGTCGGCGGCCCGGCGCCGCTCGTCGATCAGCCGGGTGACCGTGCGCTGGTGGGCGAGGTCGAGCGAGAGCAGCGGCTCGTCGCACAGCAGCACGGCCGGGTCGCCGATCAGCGCCTGGGCCACCCGCAGCCGCTGCTGCTCGCCGCCGGACAGCCGCCCGACGGGGGTGTCGGCGTAGTCGGTGCCGCCGACGGCGGCGAGGGCGGCGTCCACCCGCGCTCGACGCGCGCGCCGCCCGGTGATGCCCAGGCCGAGCCGGTGGCCGTCCAGGCCGAGGCCGACGAGGTCGCGCCCGCGCAGCGGCAGGTCGGCGTCGAGCGCCTTCTGCTGGGGCACGTAGCCGATCTCCGGTGCGCCGCGCCGGGCCGGGCGCCCGCCGATGCGGACCTCGCCGCGGGCCAGCTCGACCAGCCCCAGCAGCACCCGCACGAGCGTCGTCTTGCCCGAGCCGTTGGGTCCGAGCACGGCGACGAACTCGCCGGGCGCGATGTCCAGGTCGAGCCCGTCCCACAGGGTGCGGCCCCCCATCCGCACCTGAGCGCCGCGCAGCGAGAGCGCGGGCGTGGTGATCCTGGACGTGGTGGGGGGCGCGGTCACGGTGTCAGTTCCCGTTCAGGGCGGCGGACAGGGCGTCGATCTGGGCCCCCATCCAGGTCGGGTAGTCGGTCGTGCCCTCGGGGAGGGTCTCGGTGAACTCCACGACCGGCACCCCTCCAGTCTGCGCCGCCGCCCTGACCTGGTCGGTCGAGGGGGTGGTGGTCTGCGCGTTGACGATCAGCGCGGCCACCGGCTCGGGCGGCCCGAACAGGGTCAGGGTCTCGGCCAGCGCGGCGGCGGGCGGGTCGGTGTCCTCCTCGACGGCCTCGGTGAAGGCCTCCGGGGTGACGTCGGTGAGCCCGGCGGCCTGCAGCAGGTAGCCCGGGACGGGCTCGGTGACGGCCACCCTGGCGCCGGGCTTCGCGGTGGCGACGGCGCCCGCCTCGGTGATCAGCTCGCCGACCTGCGTGGAGAACCGCTCGGCGTTGGCGGTGAAGGTCGCGGCGTTCGCCGGGTCCGCGGCGCCCATGTCGGTGGCGAGCCGCCCGGCCAGCGCCTGCACCGTCGGCAGGCTGTACCAGACGTGCTCGTTGAAGGAGCCGTGGGCGTGGCCCTCCTCCTCGCCTGCGTGTTCCTCGCCCGCGTGTTCCTCGCCCGCGTGCTCCTCGGCGTCCTCGGCCGGGGCCAGTCCGGAGAGCGCGACGACGTCGATCACCTTCGGCTCGCCGCCCGCCGACTCCACCAGCCGCGTCATGAAGTCGTCGTAGCCGCCGCCGTTGAACACCACGACGTCGGCCCCGGCCACCGCGGCGGCGTCGGCCGGGGTGGTCTCGTAGGAGTGCGGGTCGGCGCTCGGGTCGTCGATCAGCGAGGTGACCTCGACCAGGTCGCCCCCCACGGCCTGGGCGACGGCGCCGTAGACGTTGGTGGAGGAGACGACGTCGAGCAGTTCGGCCTGGGCGGGGCCGGTCGCGGTGGTGCCGGCCGGGGCGTCGGTGCCGCACGCGGCGAGCGCGGCGGTCAGGACGGCGGCCGTGGCCGCGACGAGCGGTCCGGTCGAGCGATGCCTCATTCGGGGACACTCCTGTAACTGAAAACGATTGTCGATTCACTCTATCTTGTGACGAGGGGCTCCCCGCACCCCCCGTCCGGCACTTTCCCGGTGAACCTCTGAACCGTTACGGTGCGTTGATGCCCGGGCCCCCACACGTCCGCCGGCCCGCGACGCTCGCGTCGCTGGCCGCTGAGTTGGGCGTCTCGCGGACGACGGTCTCCAACGCCTACAACCGTCCCGACCAGCTCTCCGCACCGCTGCGCGAGCGGGTGCTGGAGGCCGCGCGCCGGCTCGGCTACCCCGGTCCCGACCCGGTGGCGCGCTCCCTGCGCACCCGCAAGGCGGGCGCCGTCGGCCTGCTGCTCACCGAGGCGCTGTCCTACGCGTTCCGCGACCCGGCGGCCACCGGCTTCCTGGAGGGCCTGGCGCTGGCCTGCGAGCAGGCCAACCAGGGCCTGCTGCTGGTGCCGGTGAGCCCCGACCACGTCGACGTCACGGCCGTGCACCAGGCGGGCGTCGACGGCTTCGTCGTCTACTCCGTCCGCGAGGACGACCCGCACTTCATGGCCGTGCTGGAGCGCCCGGTGCCCACCGTGGTCTGCGACCAGCCCACCGGCGTCGAGGGCGTCGACCGGGTCGGCGTCGACGACCGCGCGGGCATGCTGGGCCTGGCCCGCCACCTCACCGGCCTGGGCCACCGCCGGTTCGGCGTGATCTGCATGCGGCTGGCCGCCGGCCACAACGACGGCCCCGCCTCGGCCCAGCGCCAGGAGTCGATCACCTACCCGGTCCAGCGCGACCGCCTCGGCGGCATCCGCGACGGGCTGGCCGAGGTCGGCGTCGACTGGGCCGACGTGCCGGTGATCGAGCGGTTCGAGCACAGCGTCGAGGCCGGGCGGGACGCCGCGGAGGAGCTGATGACCGCCCACCCCGACCTGACGGCCGTCGTCTGCACCTCCGACATCCTCGCCCTCGGCGCGCTGCAGCACGCGGGGGAGCGCGGCCTGTCCGTGCCCGAGGACCTGTCGGTGACCGGCTTCGACGGCGTGCCGGAGGCCGGGCGGGCCGGGCTGACCACGGTCAGCCAGCCGGTGCTGGAGAAGGGCCGGATCGCCGGGGAGCTGCTGCTGCAGCGCGGCGACCGCAACCGCTCCCGGCGGGTCACCCTGCCCACCGAGCTCGTGGTCGGCTCGACCAGCGCGGCCCCCCGCTCCGACCAGCGGTTCTTCTCCGGCTGGTAGCCGGCGGGCTGCGCCGCTCAGCCGCTCACGATCAACCGGTACCCGGCGTCGAGCCGGTCCAGGGCCGACAGGTCGCGGTGGCGCTCGTGCCAGGCGCCGGAGTCCAGGTCGGCGGCGAGCGCGGCCAGCCCGTCGGCCAGGTCCCGCGGGTCGGCCTGGGCCAGCATCGAGATGCCGGCGCGCACCCCCGGGTCGAGGTAGGCCGCGGGCCGGCGCCAGAAGGCGGCGCCGAAGCCGTCGGTGCAGTCGTGCGGCACCACCACCGGCTCGACCCGCGCCCCGGGCAGCAGCTCGACGAGCCGGGCGACGGGCACGGCGTGGCCCGCGCTGACCGCGGCGGCGGCCGGGAGGTACTCGCGCACCAGCCAGAACTCACCGAGCGCCGCCTGGTCCCAGGTGAGGATCACGACCCTCCGCCGGGAGACCCGGCGGAGCTCGGCGATCCCGGCGTCGACGTCGGTCCAGTGGTGGACGGTCAGCACCGCGAGCGCGGCGTCGACGGCGCCGTCGGCCAGGGGCAGCGCCTCGGCCGTGCCGCGCACGCAGGGGGCGGCCCCTGCGGGGCGCTGCGCGATCATGACCGAGCTGGGCTCGACCGCCGCGACCGTCTCCGCCGGCTCGTAGGAGCCCGTGCCGGCGCCGACGTTCACGACGCCGGCCATGCCGGCCAGCGCCGCGCCCACCTGCGCGGCGATCCTCGGGTCCGGTCGGCGGGTGCTCCGGTAGTCGCGACCGATCCGGTCGTAGGCGGTCATCCTCCGATGATGGCAGCGGCCCAGCCCCTTACGGGATCGGCAGCGGGGAGTTTGATCCCTGACGCCGGTCTCGACGGGATGGCGGATCACCGGAGGTCGTCGAGCAGGAGCGGGTCGCCCGGCAGCGGCTCGCCGGGGTGTGCCCGCATCCCCTCCAGCACGATGGCGATGTGCCGCTCCGCCGCACCCCCGACCAGCGCCGGGGGTGCGCCCGGTAGCGGCCGCAGGACGAGCGCGAGCAGCACCGCGAGGTCGCCCGCGCTCACCTCCGGTCGCATCGCTCCTTCGCCGTGAGCCCGGTCGACCAACTGCTGGAGCAGTGCGACCAGCTCGTCACGCAGCTCCTCGTGCTCGGCGTCCAGGCGCAGCCCGGCCCAGGTGCGGGCGAACGTCATCGACAGCCCGGCCGCGAGGCGCAGGTCGCCGACCGAGGCCCGGACGAAGCCGGTGAGCCCGCTCCAGCCGTCCGCGGCACCCGCCGCGGCCCGCGCGTTCCCGACCACCCGCCGCAGGCTCGTCACCGCCACTGCCCGGACCAGGGCGTCGCGGTCGGGGAAGCGGCGGTAGAGCGTGCCGACACCGACCCCGGCCCGCCGGGCGACCTCGTCGAGGGGGGCGTCCGGGCCGCGCTCGGCGAACAGGGCCGCAGCGGCCTCGACGAGCCGGTCCCGGTTGCGCCGCGCGTCGGCCCGCAGGTCTGCCACCTCGCCAGCCTATCCCTTACTGGACGGTCATCCTCCGGATGGCTACAGTAAGTGGAGGAAAATCCTCCGATTGAGGAGCTCGTCGTGGACCTCCACCCGTTGCTCGCCCGCCTCGGCGTCGACGCACCGCTGTCCGCCGACCTCGCCACCCTCCGCAGGCTGCACCGCGCCTGGCGCACCCGCGTCCCCTACGAGAACGTCGACATCCAGCTGGGCCGGCCGGTCCGACTCGACCCGGAGGCACTGCTCGACAAGTTCGGCCGCCGCTCGCGGGGCGGGTTCTGCTACGAGATGAACGGCGCGCTGGCGCTGCTGCTGCGGTCGGTGGGCTTCGCCGTGGACGTGGTCGAGAGCGGGGTGCTGGCCGTCGTTCGCGGCGACGGGGCCTGGGGCAACCACGTCGCGCTGCTCGTCACGATCGACGGCGAGCGCTGGGTGGCCGACGCCGGCATCGGCGACGCCTTCCTGGAGCCGCTGCCGCTGCGCGAGGGCGAGCACCGCCAGGGCGGGCTCGGCTACCGCATCGAGCGCCTCGACGCCGGTACGTGGCGCATCCACCACCACCCCGGTGGCAGCGTCGCGTCCTACGACCTGCGCACCGCGCCCCGCGACCTCGGCGACTTCGCCGGGCGCTGCCAGGAGCTCGCCACCTCGCCGGACTCCCCGTTCGTCCGGGTGCTGCTGGCCCAGCACCACCGCGACGGGCAGGAGCTCGCCCTGCGCGGGCGGACCGTCGCCGCGCCGGACGGGCAGCGCGTCATCGGGGGCGTCGAGGAGTTCGTCGAGGTGCTCGACCGCTTCCGGATCCCGGTGGACGACCTCGGCGACGACGGGGTCGCCGTCCTCTGGGAGCGCACCGGGGGCCAGCACGCGGCGTGGCTCGAGCTGCAGGCCCGGGCCACCACGTCGGTCAGCGGGGGTTCCGGCCCGGGAGGGGACGGCCCAGCCGGCCGGTGACCGCGCGGGCCAGCGACTCGACGTCGGAGCCCGGGTCCGGCGCGACCATGCCTTCCAGCAGCAGCGATGACAGCCCGTGCACCAGCGACCAGCCGGCCAGCGCGGTCGTCCGGTCGCGCGGCGCGCCGTCGGGCTCGGTCCCCAGCGATGCCCCGGCCCGCTGCTGCGCCGCGACCAGCCCGTGGTCGTCCGCTCGGACCAGCCCGGGCGCGCGCATCACCGCGAAGTGCGCGGGGTGCGTGGTGGCGAACACGACGTAGGCCACCCCCAGCTCGGCGAAGTCGCGATCGGTGACGGCGTCCAGCGCGTCGGCGAGCAGGCTCCAGCCCTCGGTGGCGATGGCGGTGAGCAGCCCCGTCTTGTCCCGGAAGTGGTGGGTGGGTGCGGCGTGCGAGACGCCGGCGCGGCGGGCGAGCTCGCGCAGGCTGATCGCGACCGGGCCCTGCTCGACGATCGCGGCGAGCGCGGTGTCGAGCAGGGCCCGGCGCAGGTCGCCGTGGTGGTAGGGCACGGGTCACAGGGTAGCGCGAGTCTTGACGTTGACAAGTTACGACCTCGTGCGGCATCTTGTCGTTGTCAAGACCATGCGATCCGAAGGAGACCGGGATGCCGACCCTGCCGTGGACCACTGTCGACGCCGCGACCACCACCGGGGGCGAGCCGCTGGTGATGGCCTCGCGCTTCCGGCTGCGCAGCTTCCGCGACGTGCCGCCGTTCCTGCGCGACGCCATGCGGGTGCGCACGCTCGTGCGCCGCTCGCCGGGCGCACTAGGCGTGTCGCTGGTGGCGCGCCCGCTGCGCCGAGAGTTCGCCACGCTCAGCGCGTGGCGCGACCGGGAGTCGTTGGACGCGATGGTGCGGGCCGAGCCGCACCGGTCGGTGATGGCCCGCTACCGGGCGGCCATGGCCGACTCGCGGTTCGTCTTCTACGCCCCCGCCGAGTACCCGCCGACGTGGGAGGAGGCCCGCGCGAAACTGGCCTGAGCCGGGCCCGCGATCACGACCCCGCGATCGCCGCCCTGCGCTCCGCGAGCAGGGTGGTGAGCAGCTCGGTGACGGCCTCCGGGTCGGCGACGCGGTACGCGGCCGCCGTCTCGCCCTCGCCGACCTTGACCCCGACGTCGCCCGGGCGCATCCGGGCCAGCGCGGTCTCGTCGGTGACGTCGTCGCCGCCGAAGATCACGGCGTCGGCCTTCACCCGCTCGCGCAGCAGGTCGATCGCCGACCCCTTGGACGTGCGCATCACCGACATGTCGAGCACCGCCTTGCCCGGTGTCGACTCGATCCCCGGCCGCGCGCCCGGCCCGGCCGCCGCCGCGGCCAGCACCCGCGCGCCGACCTCGGCCGGCGCGTTGCGGACGTGCACCGCGACCCCGGCCGGCTTGGCCTCCAGCGCGACCCCCGGCTCGCCGTCGACCAGCGCGCTCAGCTCCGTCACCAGCGCGTCGAGGCGGGCGCGCTGCTCGTCGTCGAGGACGGCGGCGCCGTCGTCGAACTCGCCGCCGTGGCTGCCGACCAGCCGCACCGGCGCCGTGAAGCCGGACACCGCGCCCAGGTCGGCCAGGCCGCGCCCGGACACCAGCGCGACGACCGTGTCGGGCAGCTCGGCCAGCTCGGAGAGCACGCGGGCGGTCTCGGGCAGCGGTCGCGCGTCCGAGGGCACGTCGACGATCGGGGCGAGCACGCCGTCGAAGTCGAACGCGACCAGCAGCCGGGGCACCGCCGCGACCGAGCGCACCGCCTCGGCCAGGGCGGGGTCGAGGGCGCTCACGACGGGTCCGCGGGCGGGAGGCCGAGCGCGTCGAGGAACGAGCGCGCCCACCGGTCCACGTCGTACTTGAGCACCTGGCGGCGCAGCGCCTTCATCCGCTTGTCGCTCTCGGCGCGCGACATCGTCAGCGCCTCGTACAGGGTGTTCTTCACGCCGTCCGTATCGTGGGGGTTGACCAGCAGCGATTCCTTGAGCTCGATCGCGGCCCCGGCGAACTCCGAGAGCACCAGCACCCCGCCGCCGTTGCTGCGGCAGGCGATGTACTCCTTGGCCACCAGGTTCATGCCGTCGCGCAGCGGGGTGACCAGCATGACGTCGGCGGCGAGGTAGAACGCCACCAGCTCCTCGCGCGGCAGCGACTGGTGCAGGTAGTGCAGGACGGGGTGGCCGACGCTGGCGTAGGTGCCGTTGATCCGCCCCACGGACTGCTCGATGTCGGCGCGCATCTTCTGGTAGTGCTCGACGCGTTCGCGGCTGGGCGTGGCCAGCTGGATGAACACCGTGTCGGTGTTGTTGATCCGCTCCTCGAGGAGCAGCTCCTCGAACGCGCGCAACCGCACGTCGATGCCCTTGGTGTAGTCGAGGCGGTCGACACCGAGGATGACCCGCTCGGGGTCGCCCAGGTCGGCCCGGATCTGCTTGGCCCGCTCCTGCACCTCCGGCCGTCGTGCCATCTCGTCGAGCTGGGCGGAGTCGATCGAGATGGGGAAGGCGCCGACCTTGACGGTCCGCCCGCCGTACTGCAGGTCGCGCGTGCCGTTGGCCGTCGCCTCGGTGAACCGCCCGGCCAGCTGGCGGAAGTTGCGCACGCCGCCGGGCGTGTGGAAGCCGACCAGGTCGGCGCCCAGCAGCCCCTCGACGATCTCGCGCCGCCACGGCAGCTGCTGGAACAGCTCGACGGGCGGGAACGGGATGTGCAGGAAGAACCCGATCCGCAGGTCGGGGCGCAGCTCGCGGAGCATCTTGGGCACCAGCTGCAGTTGGTAGTCCTGGACCCAGACGGTCGCGCCCTGGCCGGCCACCTCCGCGGTGGCCTCGGCGAAGCGCTGGTTGACCTGGACGTAGGCCTGCCACCAGTGCCGGTGGAACGCCGGCGGCGCCACGACGTCGTGGTAGAGCGGCCACAGGGTGCCGTTGGAGAAGCCCTCGTAGTAGTTCTCGACGTCCGCCGCGGACAACGGGACCGGGTGCAGCTGCAGGCCGTCCTCGACGAGCGGGTCGACCTCGGCGTCGGGCAGGCCCACCCACCCCACCCAGGCGCCGTCGCGGCTGCGCAGCATGGGTTCGAGGGCCGTGACGAGCCCGCCGGGGCTGCGCTTCCAGCGCTGCGAGCCGTCGGGCAGCTTCTCGAGGTCGACCGGCATGCGGTTGGCGACGACGACGAACTCGGCGTCGGAGAGTTCGCTCTTCCCGGTCGGCATGGCGCTGACCTTACTGATGCTCCGGCCCCGGCGCGGGGTCTGAGACTCGGCTCTGCGGCGGCGCACGCCCGGGTGGCGCCGTGGCTGCGGCCACTCGGGCGCGGGTCCGCTACGACTCCGGCTGGACCTCCGGTTCGTCCGTCCTCGCCGGACCGGCCGGGCGCGGCCGGCGCGGCCGCGTCATGAAGTCGCCCAGCGCCACGCCCGCGGCCAACGCCAGCCCGACCCCCAGCGCCAGGGTGACGGTGACCAGCCCGTCGGCCAGGCCCTCGACGGCCAACTGGTAGAAGCCGCGGTAGGCGACCAGCCCCGGCAGCAGCGGGGTGATCCCGGCCAGCGTCACCACCAGCGACTGCACCCCGCCCCGGCGCCGCAGCAGCCCGGCCGCCGCCCCGACGACCACGGCCGCCGAGCCCGTCGCCGCCACCGGCCCCAGATCGAGGAGCTGCACGGTCGCCCCGTAGGTGATCCAGCCCGCGGTCCCGGCCAGCCCGGCGGCGAGCAGCGAGCGCAGCGGCGCGTACCCGGCCAGCGCGTAGCAGGCCGCCCCCACCCCGGCCGCCACCGCGGCCAGGCTGAACCGCCCCACCCCGGGCGCCAGCGCTTCGGCGACCTCCAGGTTCACCCCGAACGTGAACCCGATCTTCAACGCGAGCACGACCCCGGTCAGCAGCCCCGCCGACAGCAGAGCGATCTCCGCGGCCCGCCCGGCCGCCGTCACGTAGTAGCTGCCGATGGCGTCCTGCACGGTGCCCACCACCGACAACCCCGACAGCAGCACCGTGATGCCGGCCGCGACGACCAGCGAGGGCCGCGTGCCCTCCGCGAAGAGCCCGGTCGCGAACAGCACGAGCGTGGACCCCGTGGCCAGGAACCCCCCGCAGACCTGCTGGAAGAACGCCGGCAGCTGCCACCGGCCGAGCAGCCGCCCCACCCGGTCGATCAGCGCGGTCACCACGAACGCGACCACCGCCGTCAACGGCTCGGCCCCCAGCAGCACCGCCACCGACGCCGACAGCCCCGCCCACCCCGCCGTCGCCACCCACCGCGGGTAGGGGTGCGCCGCCCGCACCGCGGCGTCGAGCGCCACCGCCGCCGCCCGCACGTCCAGCCGCCCCCGCTCCACCCGCTCCACGACGCGGTAGACCTGCGCCAACCGGCTCAGGTCGAGCGTGCGGTACCGGATCAGCCGCATCGACGTCACCGGCGCCGCCGCGTTCCCCCGGTGGCAGCACATGGTGATCGAGGTGAACGTGATGTCCACGTCCACCGTCGGCAACCCCGCCGCCTCCGAGATCCGCAGCATCCGCGCCGTGGTCTCCTCGGCGTTCTCCCCGCTCGACAGCAGCACCTCCCCGACCTGCATGCACAGGTCGAGCACCTGCTGGACGTGCGAATCCGACGGCACCTCCGGCCCGATCGGGCGCAGCGCGGGCGTCGTCGGCGGCCCGCCGTGCAGCAGGCCGTGCGGATCCCGGCGCAACGTGCCCCGCACGCGTCGGGTGAAGCGGCGGGGATCCATGACGATCAGGGTAGGGGTGGGGCGGGCGGGGGTGGCGGCACTCCGATCCTCCGTGTGCCGGTGCAGCAGTGGTGGAGCAACCGCCGTCCCGCCGGCCGACCCCGCCCGAACCTCAGAGTGCGCGGTCGGGTCCCCGAGCCCCGTCGGCGGCCATCCCTCGCCAGAGCAGGTCGGTGAGGCTCTCGGCGTGGCGCTGCCAGTCGCTGTCGGGGTCGAGGTGCAGCAACCCGCTGAGTCCGCGCAGGACCGTCTCGGGGTCCAGGTCGGCACGGACCGTGCCGGCCCGGATGTTCGCCTCGACCAGCGTCGAGGCCGCCCCGAGTACCGCCTGGTAGGCGTGCGCGGCCACGTCCCCGGCCGCGGTGCTCGCGGTCTGCAGCGCGGCGGCGAGGCCCCGCTTGGTCATCAGGTAGTGCGTCAGGTGGTCGGTCGCCCAGGTCCGGAAGGCCTGCTCCGGGGAGTGGGAATCCAGCAGGCCCGGGACGACCCCGACGAGGTGGCGCACCTCGCGCTCGTACACGGCCAGGACGAGCGCCTCCGGCGTGGGGAAGTGCCGGTAGACGGTGCCGACACCCACCCCGGCCTGCTTCGCGATGGTGTTGAACGAGAGCTCACCGGCGGCGATCGACTGCGCGGCGACGGCCAGGATCCGTTCGTGGTTGCGGCGGGTGTCCGCACGGCGGTGGCTGACCGACCCGGTCGTCATCGCCCCTCCCGTCCGGCTCACCTTCGTCCAGCGTGTCCACGGTAATGCAGACCGGACGGACCTGCGACGACGCCCGTGGGAGTCGCTCATCTTTGCGAAGCGGATAAGAATCCGCTAGCGTGCGTGGTGGCGCCACACCCTCGAACCCGAACCCACCACCACGGTCCCCGCCGAGCGCCCCTCGGCGGAGGAGTCTGCGGGAAAGAGAGCCAGTGGACATCTCACTCGTGATCAACGGTAGACCGGAACGACTGAGCGTCGATCCGGGCGTGACCCTCCTGGACGCGTTGCGCGAACGCCTCGGTGTCACCGGCCCCAAGAAGGGCTGCGACCGGGGTCAGTGCGGTGCGTGCACCGTGCACGTCGGCGGCCGGCCGGTGCTCTCGTGCCTGACCCTGGCCGCCACCGTCCAGCAGCCGGTCACCACGGTGGAAGGCCTCGCCGACGGCGACCAGCTCCACCCGGTCCAGCAGGCCTTCCTCGACCAGGACGCCCTGCAGTGCGGGTTCTGCACGTCCGGCCAGATCATGTCGGCCGTCGCCGCGGTCGAGCAGGACGTGCCGGACGTCCGCGAGTTCATGTCCGGCAACCTCTGCCGCTGCGCGGCCTACCCGAACATCGTCGCGGCGGTCGAGCAGGCGGCCGAACAGGCGAGGCGGGCCGATGCGTCCCTTTGAGCTCACAGCGCCCGCGACCGTCGACGACGCCCTCGCCTCGCCCGGCACGTTCCTCGCCGGCGGGACCACACTCGTCGACCTGATGAAGCTCGACGTGCTGACCCCGCACCGCGTCCTGGACATCAACGCGCTGCCGCTGCGCGGCATCGACGCCGGTGACGGGCTGCGGATCGGCGCCCTGGAGCGGATGAGCGACGTCGCCGCCCATCCCGGGGTCTACCCGGTGATCTCCCGCGCCCTGCTGCAGAGCGCCTCCCAGCAGCTCCGGAACATGGCCAGCATCGGCGGCAACCTGATGCAGCGCACCCGCTGCAGCTACTTCCGCGACGTCGCCACGCCGTGCAACAAGCGGGTGCCCGGCAGCGGCTGCCCGGCCATCGCGGGTGCCAACCGGATGCACGCGGTGCTGGGCACGAGCGACGCGTGCGTGGCCACCCACGCCAGCGACCTGGCCGTCGCCCTCGTCGCACTCGACGCGCGGGTCCGGCTGGTCGGTGCCGACGGGGAGCGCACCGTCGTGCTCGCCGACCTCTACCGCACGCCCGGCGGCACCCCCGAGGTCGACAACGACCTGCGCCCCGGGGAGCTGATCAGCGAGATCGTGGTCCCGCGGCTCGACTGGGCGACGCGCTCCACCTACGTCAAGGTGCGGGACCGGCAGTCCTACGAGTTCGCGCTGTGCTCCGCGGCCGTCGCCATCGACGTCCGGGACGGGCGCGTCGTCGACGCCCGGGTGGCGGTCGGCGGCGTGGCGACCGTGCCGTGGCGGCTGCCGGCGGTCGAGGCGGCCCTGCGCGGCGCGCCCGCGACCCGGGCGTCCTTCGAGGACGCGGCGGCGGTGGCGGCCGAGGGTGCCCGGCCGCTGTCGGCCAACGCTTTCAAGGCGTCGTTGCTGCCGCGGACGGTCGTCCGCGCGCTGCTCGAGGTGACCGAGGGGGACCGAGCATGATCAGCCGGTTGGACGGCCCGAACAAGGTCACGGGCCGGGCCAGGTACGGAGCGGACAACAACGTCCCCGGCATGGTCTTCGGACACGTCGTGCTCAGCACGATCGCGCACGGCCGGATCACCGCCATGGACGTCGCGGCAGCGCGGAACGCGCCGGGCGTGATCGCCGTGTACACGCCGTTCGCGCCGCTGCGGCTGCGGACACCGGTGTCCCCGTTCCTGGGCGCGACCTGGGTCCCGCTGCAGAACACCGACGTCGCCCACTACGGCCAGCCGATCGGCTTCGTCGTCGCCGAGACCTACGAGCAGGCCCGCGACGCGGCGATGCTCGTCGGGGTCTCCTACGACGAGCGGCCGGCGCTGACCTCGATGCGAGACGGCCTCGCCACGGCGCAGGACGCTCCCCCTGCCATGGACGGCGCGCCGCCGTCCCTCGCCGTGCTCGCCCCCGGTGTGGAGTCCATCGAGGACGCGCTCGCCGCGAGCCCCGTGGTCGTCGAGGCGACCTACACCACCGCCACGCAGAACCACGCCGCGATGGAGCCGCACTCCGCGGTGGCCGTGTGGGAGTCCGGTGGGCTGACCGTTCACAGCGGCAACCAGGGCTCGGACCTCGTGGCCGCGGCGTTGGCCGACGCCCTGGGCCTCGACCTCGCGCGGGTCCACGTCGTGAACCCGTTCGTCGGCGGGGCGTTCGGCGGCAAGGGCGCCGCTTCCACGCCCGCGTTCCTGGCGGCGGCCGCCGCCAGGGACCTCGGCCGACCGGTCAAGGCGGCGCTCACCCGCGAGCAGGTCTTCACCGCCACCGCCACCCGGCCCGCCACCGTGCAGCGGCTCAGCATCGGCGCGGACGAGGACGGCACGCTGATCGCGCTGCGCCACGACTCGTGGTCCAGCACCACCGCCACGCCGGGGTTCGTCGAGCCGACCTCGCACGGCACCTCCCGCGAGTGGTACGCCACCCCCAACGTGGCGATCAGCCAGAAGATGGTGCCGCTGCACGTCCCGCCCACCACGTTCATGCGGGCGCCGGGCGAGGCCCCGGGGTCGTTCGCCCTGGAGAGCGCGATCGACGAGCTGGCGGTCGCCCTGGACGTGGACCCGATCGAGCTGCGTCGGCGCAACAGCTCGGTCGCGCCTCCCGGCAAGGACCTGCAGTGGTCGAGCAAGCACCTCGACGAGTGCTTCCGCCTGGGCGCCACCCGGTTCGGGTGGGCGGAGCGCACCCGGCGGGGACGTGCCGACGGCGACTGGCTGGTCGGCCTGGGCACGGCCACCGCGATGTTCCCGGCCCTGCGGTTCCCGGCCAGCGTCCGGGTCACGCTGCGCGACGACGACACGGCCGAGGTCGCGACCAGCGGCGCCGACCCGGGCACCGGCCTGCTCACCGTGCTGGCCCTGATCGGTGCGGAATCCCTCGACATCTCCCCCGAGCGGGTCACGCCCCGGCTGGGCGACTCGGCGCTGCCGCCGGGGGGCATGTCCGGCGGCTCGACCGCGACGGCGAGCGCGGGCTCGGCCATCATGATCGCCGCGCCGCAAGCGATCGACGAGCTGCTCGCGCTGGCGTCGGGGCCGGGCGCGCCGTTCGAAGGCGCGGAGCTCTCCTACGCCGACGGTCGCGTGCTGGCCGCCGACGGCCGGCGCATGACGTTCGGGGAGGTCCTGCGGGCAACGGGCCGCAGGTCGATCGCCGCCGTCGGCTCCTCGGCCCCTGGCGAGGAGATGACCAAGCACTCGTTCAGCTCGTTCGGCGCCCAGTTCTGCGAGGTCCGGGTGCACCGGTGGACGCGCGAGGTCCGGGTGTCGCGGATGCTCGGCGTGTTCGACGCCGGCCGGATCATCAACGAGCAGACGGCCCGGAGCCAGATCATCGGTGGCATGATCTGGGGCGTCTCGGCCGCGCTGCACGAGGGCCTGGAGATCGAGGAGAGCGGCCGTCCGGCCAACGGGGACTTCGCGAGCTACCTGCTCCCGGTCAACGCCGACATCCCCGACGTCGACGTCGCGTTCGTGCAGTACCCCGACACCTTGCACAACCCCGTCGGAGCGCGCGGTCTGGGCGAGATCGGCGTCGTCGGCATGGCGGCGGCGATCGCCAACGCCGTCCACAACGCCACCGGCATCCGGGTGCGCCACATCCCCATCGCGATCGAGGACCTCCTGGATTAGCGACGCCGGATGTGAGCAAGCCCGCCGGGGATCCCGCAGCGGCTCCGCGGTCCTCCCCCCTCGGGCCCGCGGAGTTCGCGTGGCGGCAGCGAAGCTCCTGGTCGACCGCGCCGGCATCCAGGAGCGGCAGGATTGAGGTCGGATAGCGTCGTGCGGGTGAGGCTGTGGCCCTGCGGGAGGCATATCCGCAGGTGGGATGCAGTTCCAACGCCGGTGTAGCTCAGTGGTGGAGCGACCGCCTTCTCAGGCCCGCGAGGGCGATCCCGGCTCGCCACCATCACTTCGAGCGGCCCTCGACACCCGTTTCGGGTGAGCGGCTTCAGTCCGCGCTCGTGCGACGCGCTTCCGCGTGCAGTTCGCCGGTGGGGTCAGGATGGCGGGGGCAGGTAGCCCCGCTGGTAGGCCCGGATGAGGCGACGGGGGACCAGGTTGGGCTTCCCGTCGAGGACGATGGGGACGAGGTCGGGTGGGGCGGCCTTCCACTGCGCGCGGCGGTGGCGGGTGTTGCTGCGCGACGTGCGGCGCTTCGGGACGGCCATCAGCGGTGGGTCCCGTAGCGGCGGCGGAACTTCTCGACCTGGCCGGCGTTGTCGAGCACGCGACCGGTGCCGGTCCAGAACGGGTGGGAGAAGGCGGTGACGTCGACGGGGATCAGCGGGTAGGTGCGCCCGTCGGTCCACTCGATCGTGCGGTCGGAGGTGGCAGTCGAGCGGGTGAGGAACGCCTCGCCGGTGGTGCGGTCCTGGTAGACGACGGGGTGGTAGTCGGGGTGGATACCAGGCTTCACGGCTGCTCCTCGGTGCGGTTGTCGGTGCGGTTGTCGGTGCTGTGGTGCGGTTCGGGGGTGGTCTGCTCGCAGGGGTCGGCGTGGTGGTCGCCGAACGGGTCGGGGTAGTGCCGCCAGGCGGCGGGGCCGGCGGCGAGCTCGTCGTCGGTGAGCAGCGCGGCGCCCAGCGCGGCGCGCACGTCGTCGGGGTCGGCGTCGACCACCAGCACGCTCAGTTCCTGGACGCGGTCGCCCCAGCGGGGGTGCCAGCGCAGGGCTGCGGCGGCGCGGCGTTCGGGGTCGGCGTGCTCCCAGCCGTCGGGGTCGGCGACGAGCCACTCGCCGGCGTGGCCGACGCGGAGACCGCCGCCGGCCGACTCCAGCCAGAGGCAGGTGTCGGGGCGGGTGACGAGCCAGAGCCGGCCGCGGGTGCGCACGACGCCGGTGAGCAGGACGTCGACGGCGGAGTGCAGCCGCTCGGGGTGGAAGGGGCGGCGGGCGGTGAAGACGACCACCTGGACGCCGCCGTCGGGGCCGAGCGGGGGTTGGCCGCGCAGCAGGGCGGCGTGCAGCGGGTCGGGCCGGCCGCGGCGCGCGCCCGTCGGTAGCGCTTCGAGCAGCAGCTCCGCGGCCTCGAAGCGGTCCAGCGGGGCGTGCTGGGCCAGCGGGGTGAGCCGCGCCAGCACCGCGCTGGTGCGGGTGCGCAGCCACGGCTCGGTCTCACCGGCGAGCACCACGAGGTCGGCGAACTCGGCCTGGCCCACTGCGACCTGGGCGATGGTGCGGTCGTCGTGGGGGAGGGCGGTCAGGCCCCGCTCGGCCGGTTCGACGTCGTCGGTGGCATCGGCCAGCCACCGGTCGACGTCGAGGACGCCGATCACGCCGCGCAGGTCTACGGCGTCGGTGACAGGGGCGCCGTCGACCAGCACGTGCAGCACCGCCCAGCAGACCTGCTCCGGTTCCAGGACGGGGTCGAGGTGCAGCACGATCCGCCGCACGTCGGGCCGCTGCCCGAGGTGGCGCAGCAGGGGAAGCACGTCCTCGCGCAGGGTGCAGGACACGCACCCGTGTCGCAGCTCGACCGGCACGGCCTCGTCGGTGCCGGCGTGGCGCAGGCGGCGGTGCACCACGCCGTCGGCGACGTCACGCAGATCGTGGTGCAGCACCGCGGTCCCCGGCTGCAGGGCGCGTAGGCGCTCGATCAGCCGCTCGGCCTCGTGAGCCGCCGCGCCGGTGGTGCCACCGGCGAGCAGGACCAGCTCGGTCCGGTCCCCGTCGGTCATCGCGCCTCCCTCGGTCTTGGTACCGTCCTATCGTAAATGACAATCATTTTCACTACGAGGAGAGGGTGGGATGGCCAGGAACGAGGTGCGGCCGATCGTGCGGCTGAAGTCGACCGCCGGGACCGGGACGACCTACGTGACCCGCGAGAACCGGCGCAACGACCCGGACCGGATGGTGCTGCGCAGGTACGACCCGGTGCTGCGCCGCCACGTCGAGTTCCGGGAGGAGCGCTGATGTCGCGCCGCTGCCAGCTGACCGGGCGCGAACCCGGCTTCGGCAGGAACGTCTCGCACTCGCACAAGCGCACGTCGCGGCGCTGGGACCCGAACATCCAGGTCCGGCGCTACTGGTTGGCGAGTGAGAGCCGGTTCGTGCGGCTGCGGCTGTCGGTCAGAGGGATGCGCACGGTCGACAAGATCGGGGTCGAGGTGGCGGTCGCCCGGCTGCGGGCGCGCGGGGAACGGGTGTGAGCGTCGTGTCGGGACCGACGCGATGACCGGGCCGGCGGACGCCCCGGCCGGGTACACCGTCGTCGCGTGTGCCGCCGTCCCGTGCCGCGACGGGACCGCCGACGACCTGCGCGGGGCCCTGCGCGACAGCGTCGCCCGCAGCGCCCGCGGCGTGCTGGTCGTGGCCGGCTGCACGATGGGTCCGACCGGGTGCCGGCTGCGTCAGCCCGGCGCGGTCGTGGTGGTCCAGCCCTGCGACGCCGAGCGTCGACCGGTCGGCGCCGCGGTCCGGATCGGGCCGGTGCGCACCGCGCACGACGTGACCGTCGTGCGGGACTGGCTGGGCGCCGGCCGGCTCGATCCCGCCGCGCTGCCCGGCCGGCTGACGGCGCTGCACGGCGCCGCCCGCGACTGACGGCGATCGACCCGCGTGCGGCGGGATCGCCCGCGTTCGGCGATCACTCCGTCGCGCGGGACGAGGGTCTGGTCGGCGGCGAGGACGGTTCGCAGGCGGTGGGCGATGACCGGCAGCGTCGAGCGCCGCGTTCGCCTCGTCCAGCACGACGACGGGGGCGTCCTTGAGCGGCGCGCGGGCGATCGACACCCGCTGGCGCTGGCCGCCGGAGAGGGTGGAGCCGCCTTCGCCGACGCGGGTGTCCCAGCCGGCGGCCAGGTCGTCGACGGCCTCCTCGAGGCCGGCGAGCGCGGCGACCCGGGCCAGGTCGGGCGTCGGGTGGCGTCCGGCCGAGCGGTCGAGGCTGCCCTGGTCGGCGACGAGCACGGCGTCGATGTCGACCTCGCTCATGTCGTTGGCGACCACCGCGACCCGGCGGCCCTCGCGGTCGGCCAGGACGTGGTGGACAGGGTCGTCTTCCCGGCACCCGGGAACGAGCGCGCTGGTCACATAGTGATGATAATCATTCTCATTTATACGCTCCGACGCCTCCTCGCCGTCGCGAACGGTGAGCGGTTGACAGTGGTCTCGCTGTGTTATTAGGTGATCCTAACTATCCGCGTACTAAGTACTCATCTCCGAGGTGTCCATGGCATCGCACCCCGAACGTCCTGCCCGGGAGACCGAGCGCTCCGCGGAGGGGCGCGTGCTGGTCCTGGTCCTGGTCGCCGTGCTGGTGACCTACACCGCGCAGCAGCTGCTGACGCCGGTGCTGGCACCGCTGTCGCGCGAGGTCGGGCTCACCGAGTTCCAGCTGGGGCTGGTCATCACCGTCGCTGCGGTCGTGTTCACCCTCGCCAGCCTCGCCTGGGGGCGCGTCGCGGACCGGTGGGGACACCGACGCGTGCTGCTCACCGGGCTGGTGCTCGCCGCGGCGGGGATGGCGGCCTTCACGGTGGTATGCCGCTGGGCGCTGGCCGGTGGGCAGGCGCCGGAAGCGGTGCTGCTCGCGATGCTGCTCACCCGCTCGGTGCTGTTCGGCATCGGGGTCGGCGCGGTACCGGTGGCGGCCCTGTCCTACGTCGGATCCACCACGGCGGGAGCGGAGGCGCGCACGCGCGCGGTGTCGATGGTGGGTGCTGCGCAGGCGGTGTCGCTGGTCCTCGGGCCGGGTCTGGGCGGCGCGCTCGCCGTCGTCGACCTGCTCGCCCCCGTGCACCTGGCCCCGGTCCTGCTGGTCGTGGCGGCAGTGGTCGTCGCGGCCCTGCTGCCCCGGGCTCCGCGTACCGCCGCGGCCGTCGACGAACCTCGACCGGTGCGGTCCGTGGCGCCGTGGGATGCGCGGGTCCGCCCCTTCCTGGTCGTCGGGTTCCTGCTGTACCTGTCGCTCGGGATGATGCAGGTCATCATCGGGTTCCTGGTCCAGGACCGACTGGGTTCGGACTCCCGCGACACCGCGGTCGCGGTCGGCGTCGCGTTCTTCGCCACCGGTTTGGTGCTCGTGGCCACGCAGGCCGTCGTCGTGCCCAGGTTGCGGTGGGCGCCGGCGCCCCTGCTGCGTGTCGGGTCCCCGATCGCGGCGGCGGGGTTCGTCGTGCTGGCCCTGGCCGCGCAGCTGTGGTCGATCACGGCGGGGATGGCGATCATCGCGCTCGGTCTGGGGCTGGCCATGCCCGGCTTCTCCGCCGGCGCCAGCCTGCGCGTCGGCCCGACCGAGCAGGGCGCCGTCGCCGGACTGGTCAACGCCACCACCGGGGCGACGTTCGTCCTCGGTCCGCTGCTGGGCACCGGGCTCTACACGGCCGCGCCGGCGCTGCCGATCTGGTTGGGGGCCGCGACGTGCGTGGTCGGCGCATGCGTGGCCGGGCTCAGCCGGGGTGTCGTCGCAGCCCCCACGGTGTCGGTCGTGCAGCCGCCCGGCCCGGAGAGTTGAATCGCGAACAATGGTCGGACGGGACGAGGTGCACCGGCGGGGGTACGGCCGGCTCGACCTCGGCGACATCATCACGGTTGCCATCGGCATCGCCCGCGCCGAGGGCATCCACGCCCTGACGATGCGCCGCGTCGCCGACGAGCTGGGCTGCGCGCCGATGTCGCTGTACCGGCACGTGGCCGACCGGCGGGCTCTGCTGCTGGCGATGCTGGATGACGTCGCCGCGCGGATCGACCTGCCCGAGCCCCTCGGCGACCCCGCGGCGGAGATCACCGCGCTGATGTCGGCCGCCCACCGCGTCATGGCCGCCGACGCCTGGGTGGTGACCGTGCTCGTCGTCGACGGGCTGGCCAGCCCGCTGATCCTGCCGCTGATCGAGCGGCTCGTCGGAGCCCTGGCGAGGGCGGGTCTCGACGGCCGCCGGGCGATCGCGGCGCATGCGCTGCTGTGGCAGTTCACCTACGGCGAGCTGCTCACCACCCACCACGCCCGCGCCGACGCCTGGAACCGGCGCATGGTGCTCGACAGCGACCCGCAGCGGTTCCCGCGGCTGCACGCCGCGCTGGCAGAGCTCGACCCGGACGGGGGGGCGGAGCGCTACCCGGACAACCTGGCGCTCGTGGTCCGGAGCGTGCTGGAGCAGGTCGGCCCGCACCACTGACTACATCCAGACTTCGCTGTCATGGCAAGCGGATCCGCGCCTCGACGATCCGATCGAAGATCGTCGACCCATGACCGGGAGACCTGCCACCCCGGCCCCGCCCGACGATGCCCGTGCCGGCTTCGACCGCCACCGCCGAGGACTACCGGGATGGCTTCTACCGCGGGCTGGACGTGCCCGCGGACTGGGGCACCCGGCCCAACCCGCTTCTGGCCGCCGGGGTCGAGGGACTCGCGCCCGGGGCCACACTGGATCTTGCCTGCGGCATGGACGGCGAAGCCATCTGGCGAGCCGGACGGGACTGGCGGGTCACCGCTGTCGACGTGTCGCCGACGGTCCTGCGCCGGGCGGCCGAGCTGACCGCCGCGAAGGGCGTCGCCGACCGGATCGCCTGGCAGGCGCACGACCTGTCGCGGACGTTCCCCGAAGGTGCCTCCGATCTCGTCTCCGCGCAGTTCCCGCACTCTCCGGTGGCTGCCGTGGGCGGGCGGGAGTCCGTCCTGGCCGGGGCGGCCGAGGCGGTCGCGCCGGGTGGCGTGCTGCTGGTCGGGAGCCACGCCGGGTGGCCCTCGTGGGTGACGGAGGCGCCGTTCGCGTACCACTTCGCGACGGCCGCGCCGGCGGTCAGCCCGGTGGTGCTGGTCCGGCTGATCACCCAGCGGCTGCGCGACTGTGGCAGGGCGTCGGGCGGGCGGAGTGGATCACCGCTCGCGCTCGTCGGGCGGCGGGACCGCCGCCGGGTGCCGGTCGGTGGGCGGTGTTCGCCGAGACCGCGCGGCACGACCTCCGTCAGCAGTCGCGCAGCTCGGGCGACTGGTTGAGGACCTGTCCGCGAGGGCTGGTGAACGCCCGGTGCGCCGGCCCGCCGACCGCCTCCGGGGCGAAGGCGGCGACCCGGTGGCAGTTCTGGAACGCCAGCCGGACCCCGAAGTGCCGCTCCAGGGCGGCCCGGATCGCGTCGCTGGCCAGCGCCCGCAGCAGCTGCCCGCGCTCCTGCTCGGAGGGCGGCGGTACGGCGTGCTGGCCGAAGGGCGCGTCCGGGTGGTCGAGCCGATCCTCCACCGCGGCGGCGACGACTGACCAGGCGTAGGGCAGCGAATCGCGGACGACGGCGACGAACTGCGCGTCGTCGAGCTCGCCGCGCTCGGCGGCCTCCAGCACGGGGGTCGGGACGTCGAGGGACACGGGGCCTCCAGCGGATCGGCGCGGTGCTCGCGCGGGGACGCCCTCCAGTCACGCACCCGTCACCCCGCCGGGACCAGGGATGTCCGGGCGTGCCACCGCTTCGGCGGCGAGGAACCACTGGGCGGCAGAGCGAAGTCGACCGGAACGTCGGATCGCGATGCCCTTGTCAGCCCATCGGTTACTCCAATTGACATGCACATATGCAGATGCTTTTATGGTTCATGCCGGATGGGGACGCGATCGATTCGACGGCGGAGGTCCTGCGGGCTGTGGCGTCACCGCTGCGGCTGCGGATCCTGCTGCTGCTCGACCGGTCCCCGCTGCCGGTGCAGCGGCTCGCCCGGATGCTCGGCGAGAGCCAGCCCCTGGTGTCCCACCACCTGGGGATCCTGCGCCGGGCCGGGCTGGTCGCGGTCCACCGCGAGGGCCGGCGGTCGGTGTACTGCACCACCGCCGAACCCGTGGTCGGGTTCGCGATCCGGGCTGTCCACGAGGCCGCCCACGACGACACGAGGAGGACGACCATGAGCGCTCCCGCGCACACCACCCACACCGACCACGACCACAGCCACGGCGAGGGCTGCGGCCACGTCGCGGTCCCGCACGCCGACCACGTCGACTACGCCCACGACGGGCACCTGCACCGCTCGCACGACGGGCACTGGGACGAGTGCGAGGCCGACGGGCACACCGCGCACGACAGCCACGACCACGCCCACGGCGAAGCCTGCGGGCACGTCGCGGTGCCGCACGGCGACCACGTCGACTACCTGCACGACGGGCACCGCCACGCCGCCCACGAGGGCCACTACGACGAGCACTGAGCCCTCGCGGGACGTCGGCCGTCAGGTGCCCGGCCGGCGTGGACCGAGCACGGTCACGCGCCGGGCGCGACGGCGACGACGAGGTCGTCGTCCACGGTCGGGGTGAACCCGGCTGCGGCCAGTTCGTCGGCGAGGCCCTCGGCGGTGAGGATCCACCAGCCGTACTCGGCGGTGGCGGTGGCCAGGACGGCGTCGCCGCGGCGGGTGCGGTAGTCCATGCGCCAGCGCACCGAGTCCGGTCCGGTGGGCGTGGCGCGGCCGCGGCCCTCGTAGGTCAGAGCGCCGACGGTGGGGCCGGACCACGGGGTCACGGGCACTTCGACGGCGGCTGCCGGCGGTTGGACGTTCAGCACCACCGGCGCGCCGCGCGCCAGCCTGAGCGCGAGGTCCGCCCACAGCGCGGCCCGCACGGGCGGCGCGAGGTGGCCGACCATGTGCAGTCCCACGGCGCCGGCGAGTCGATCGGGCAGTGGGGCTCCGGTGGCGGTACAGGGCAGAACGGTGGCGCGGTCCGTCGCGCCGCGGTCGGCGAGCCGCGCCAGCAGCACGGCCCGCAGTTCGGCGGAGGGCTCGACCAGGGCCAGGTCGTTGGTCACGGCGTCGAGCAGGACGTCGGTGCCCAGGCCGGAGCCCGGACCCAGCTCCAGGACGGGCCCGGCGCCCGCGTCGACTCCGCCCAGGGCAGCGGCCAGCCGCGGGCCGAGGTCCGCCCACATCGGCGCGGAGAGCAGGTGCAGGTACTCCGCGGAGCCGGCGTACTCGCGGTAGTCGCTCACCGCCCGGTCCGTTCCGCGGCGGTCGCGGTGACCAGCAGGTACTCGGCGTCGACGCGCACCGGGCCGCCGTCGGGCGCGCCCAGCTGCTCGATCGCGGCGAACATCGCGTCGGCCCGGTCGCCGAGCGCGGCCGCGGCGGCGTGGTGGCTGGGCGAGTGCGCGCGGAAGAACTGCGTCATGGCGGGCCCGGAGTCGAAGTGCCACGGCAGCGACGTGGGCCGCACCCGCACGTCGGTGAACCCGGCCTCGGCCAGTCGGCCGTGCACGACCTCCTCGCGGCCCCACTCACCGGGGTCGGCGGCGCCGGCGGGCTGCGGGAGCCACTCGCGCATGCGCAGGGCCATCTCCCCCATGAACCCCGCCGGGGTCCACGCGGTGAACGCCAGCCGCCCGCCCGGGGGCAGGACCCGGCGCACTTGTTCCAGTACCCGCTCCGGGCGCGGGGCGAAGATCATGCCGAACGAGGACAGCACCGCGTCGAAGGCGCCGTCGTCGAAGGCGAGGTCCTCGGCGTCCATCTCGTGCCAGGCGACGGCGAGCCGGTGGGTGCGGTCGCGGCCGAGCTCGACCATCCGCGGGGACAGGTCGGCCGCGTCGACCGTGGCGCCGCGCCCGGCGGCGAGCACGGCGAGGGTGCCGGTGCCGGCGGCGAGGTCGAGGACCCGGCCGGGCGGGTCGGGCAGCGTCGTGGCGAGCTGCTCGGAGGCCGGGGCGAGCCGGTCGGCGAGTGCGGAGTAGTCGGCCAGTCCCCACATGCGCCGGGCGCGGGCGGCGGGGTCGTTGACGTCGGCGGTCACACACGCACCGTACTCATGAAAAGCATTGTCATGTTCAATAGCCTCCGGCAAGCTCGCGCCCGTCCCGTGCAGCGACGGTGGGGGTGGGAGTGCGGACGACGGACCTGGATGCGCGGACGGCGGATCCGGCAGCGCGGCTGATCCCGCGGCGGCTGCTGTTCGGCCCGCCCGACCACGCCGCACCTGCGCTCTCCCCGGACGGAGAGCTGGTGGCCTTCCTCGCCCGCCACCACGGCCGCTCAGGGGTCCGGGTCGGCCCACCGGGCGGTCCCTACGACATCGTCACCCCGCCCGGTCGCGACATCGGAGCGTTCCGCTGGGCCGAGGACTCGCGCCACGTGCTCGTGGAGATCGACCGGGACGGCGACGAGGACTGGCACCTGCACGCCGTCGACGTGCGCACCGGGGACGGGCGGGACCTGACCCCGTACCCGGGTGTGCAGGCGCTGTTGGTGGCCACCTCGCCGGCGCGGCCCGACGAGGTGCTGGTCGCGCTCAACCGCGACGACCCTCGCCGCCACGACGCGTTCCGCGTGCGGATCTCCACGGGCGAGTGCGAGCTCGTCGCCCGCGACGAGGGCTTCGGCACCATCGGCGGCACCTGGCTGGCCGACCGGCGGCTCGAGGTGCGCGCGGCGCTGCGGCCGACCGCGGAGGGCGGCGTGGAGGTCCTCGTGCGCGGCGCCGCCGGGGACTGGGCGGTCGCTCTGCGGGGTGGGCGCGACGACGACCTCGCCACCCGGCTGCTGGCGACGGCCCAGGACGGGCGCTCGCTGCACCTGGTGACCTCGGCGGTGCCCGGCGGCGACACGGCGGCCCTGTGCCGGCTCGACCCGGACACCGGCGCGCTCGCCGTCCTGCACCGCGATCCGGCGCACGACGTCGACGCCGTGCTGCTCGACCCGGTCGACGGCGCCGCCCGCGCAGTCGTCGTCGAGGGCGAGCGAGCCCACCAGATCCCGCTCGACGGTGCTGTTGCGGCGGTGCTCGCCGACACCGCGGTGGTGGCGGGGGACGCCGACCTGGCCGTCGTCGGCGGGGACCGGAACCGGCGCCGCCACCTCGTGCGCCGCACCGATCCGCGCGCTCCGGTCCGCTGGTACCTGCACGACGCCAGGGCGTCGCCGGGCGAGCGGGTGCGGACGCTGTTCGACGACCGTCCGGGCCTGTGCGCCCACCGACTGCCCGAGCGCCGCCCGTTCCGGCTGCGTGCCCGCGACGGCCTGCCCCTGCACGGGTACCTGACCCTGCCCGCCGGTCGACCACCGTGGCCGGCCGTCCTGCTCGTGCACGGCGGGCCCTGGGCGCGGGACCGCTGGCGCCTCGACCCTGATGCGGCCTGGCTGGCCGATCGGGGCTACCTGGTGCTGCAGGTCGACTTCCGCGGCTCCACCGGCTACGGATCGCGGTTCGTCGCCGCCGGCGACCGCGAGTGGGGCGCGGCGATGCACGACGACCTCGTCGACACCGTCGAGCACGCCGGGCGGCGCGGGTGGGCGGTCGCGGACCGGATCGCGATCATGGGAGGCTCCTACGGGGGCTACGCGGCGCTGGTGGGCGCCACCCGCACACCGGAGCTGTTCCGCTGCGCCGTCGACCTGTGCGGACCGTCGGACCTGCGCACCCTGCTGGCCGGGATCCCGCCGTACTGGGACTCGCTGCGCGCGCTGTGGACCGCGCGGGTCGGCGACCCCGACCGCGACGCCGCGCTGCTGGCCGAGCGGTCGCCGCTCACTCGGGCCGCGGACATCCGGATCCCGCTGTTCGTCGCCCAGGGGGTCAACGACCCGCGGGTGCCCCGGCGGGAGGCCGAGCAGCTCGTCGCGGCCCTGACCGCGGCCGGGGTGGAGCACGAGTACCTGCCGCTGCCCGGCGGTCACCTGGTGTTCGACCTGGACACCGAGTTGCTGCTGGTGGAGCGCCTGGAGCGCTTCCTCGCCCACCACCTGGACGGTGCGGTCGAACCAGCCGGGCCTTGACTTGATATTGATAATCATTTTCAGTTACTCAGGTGACCCGACCGGCGCGTTCCTCGACAGGGAGAAGCCATGACCTCTCAGCCCACCGGCACCACCGAAGCGGCGACCGCCGCCACGACCGGCACCGGGGAGCGGATGGTCGTCCGCTGCCACGTCAGCTCCTACACCCCGGAGGTGCACGACTTCTTCGGCTCCACCGCCGACGTCCTCGACAAGATCGACCGGGTCGACATGGGCCTGGGCGAGCGGCGCATGTTCCTGCTCGGCATCGACGGCGAGCGCGGTGCCCAGCTGCACCTGTTCGAGCACGTCAGCGGCGACACCTGGGCCGTGTCCGGCTGGACGGGCGACTCCATCGAAGGCCTGCCCGGCCGCATCGGCGAGATGATCTTCCAGAACAAGGGCGAGTTCTGCGTGGGCAAGTCGACGCAGGCCCTGCTCGGCGAGATCTTCGGCGAGTTCGAGCTGCGCGACAGCGTCGAGCTCACCGAGGGCACCGGCACCGAGGTGTTCGGCCCGATCATCACCGCGTACCGGGGCGAGGGCTACCTGCGGGCGACCGCGGGCCTGCTCTGCTGACCGACCCCTTCGAACCGGCCGGGCCCGCGACCGCGGGCCCGGCCGGGCCGTTGCGGGGGCCCGCCCCCCCCCCCCCCGCACCCCCCCCCTGCCACCGGGCGGGCCCCCCCCCCGCGGGCCCGGCCGGGCCGTTGCTCCCGCCCACCCACCCCGGAGGACCCCGCATCGTGATCCTGCACCGCAGGCTGCTCGCCATGGCCGGGCGGCTGCGCGGCCCGCTGCTGCTGGTCGTGGCCGTCGGCCTGGCCGCGACGGCGGCGTCGGTGGCCCAGGCCGTGCTGGTTGCCGCCGTGCTCGCGGCCGTGTTCGCCGGGACGGGGTGGACTGCGCTGGCGCCGACGTTGGTCGGGCTGGCCGCGGTGGTCGCCGCGCGTGGGCTGCTGGCCTGGCTGCGTGAGGTGGTCGCGCAGTGGGCGGGGGAGCTGGTGCGCCGGCGGCTGCGGCTGCGGCTGTTCGACCGGCTGCTCGCCCTCGGTCCGGCTCACCTGCACGGCGCGCGCACCGGGCAGGTCCAGGCCGCGCTCGTCGACGGGGTCGACGGCCTGGACGGCTACTACGGCCGCTACCTGCCCCAGGTCGTCATCGCCCTGGTCACCGCGGCCGGGCTGATCGGCTGGCTGGCCACGACGGACGCCGCCGTCGCCGCGGTGCTCGGCGTCGCCGTCCTGGCCGTGCCGCTGGTGCCGCAGCTGTGGGACCGGGCCCTGGGCGAGCGGGGCAGCGCGCACTGGGCGGCCTACGAACGGCTCGGCGCCGAGCACGTCGACACCGTGCAGGGGCTGACCACCCTGAAGTCCTTCGGCGCCGCGCAGCGCCACCGCGACCGGCTGCGCGCCGACACCTGGGATCTCTACCGGGCCACCATGGCGCAGCTGGCCGTGTCGCTGGTCGGCACCGGGCTGTCCACCCTGCTGGTCGCGGTCGGCACCGCGGCCGCGGTCGCGGTGGCGGTGCTGCGGTTCGCGACCGGGGCGCTCACCCCGTTCGAGCTGCTGCTGGTGCTCCTGCTCGCCGGCGAGTGCTTCCGCCCGTTCGCCGCGCTGGCCGGCTACTGGCACCTGTCCTACCTGGGCATCTCCGCCGCCGACGACGTCGGCGCGCTGCTCACCGCGGAGCCCGCCGTCGCCGCCCCGGCTACCGCCCTGCCGCTGCCCGTGGGCCCGCTCGCGGTGTCCCTGCGCGGGGTCGGCTTCCGCTACCCCGGCGCCGATCGCCCCGCCCTGCGCGGCGTCGACCTCGACATCGCCCCCGGCGAGACCGTGGCCGTGGTGGGCCGCTCGGGCGCAGGCAAGACCACCCTGGCCACCCTGCTGGCCCGCTTCCACGACCCGGATGCGGGGACGGTGCGCCTCGGCGGCGTGGACCTGCGCAGGCTCGACCCGGCCCGGTTGCGGGCCGCCCTGGCGGTCGTCCCGCAGGACCCCTACCTGTTCACCGGCACCATCGCCGACAACATCCGCCTCGGCCGACCGGACGCCACCGACGCGCAGGTGCGCGCGGCCGGCGCGGCCGCGGGCCTCGACGACGTCGTCGCCACCGGTTCGGCCGGCTACGACAGCCCGGTCGGCGAGCGCGGGCTCACCCTGTCCGGCGGCCAGCGCCAGCGGATCGCGATCGCCCGCGCCCTGCTGCGCGACGCCCCGGTGCTGGTGCTGGACGAGGCCACCTCGGCGGTCGACGCCCGCCGCGAGGGCGACATCCAGCGGGCCCTGCGCCGGCTGTGCGCCGGGCGCACCGTGCTGGTCATCGCCCACCGGCTGTCCACCGTGCGCGACGCTGACCGCATCGTCGTGCTCGACGACGGCGCGGTCGTCCAGTCCGGCCCACCGGACGCGCTCCTCGCCGCTGCGGGGCCGTACCGCCGGCTGGTCGCCGCCCAGGTCGGTGCCCGGTGACGCGGTTCCTCCGGCTGCTCGCGCTGCTGTCCCCGCACCGCACCCGGCTGGCCCTGACCGTCGCCTGCGGCCTGCTCGCCCAGGGCTGCGCGCTCGGCGCGGCGGCGACGTCCGGGGCCCTGGTCGGGTCCGCGCTGACCGGCACACCGCCGGCCGCGCTGGTGCCCGGGGTGGTGCTGCTCGGGCTGTGCGCCCTCGGGCAGGGCGTCGGGGCGTGGCTGGAGTCCTGGTTCAGCCACGACTACGCATTCCGGATCATCGCCGAGCTGCGCACCCGGCTGGTCGCCGCGCTCGACCGGCTCACCCCGGCCTGGCTGCTGGGCCGGCGCACCGGCGACGTCGGAGCCGTGGTGATGTCCGACGTCGAGCGCCTGGAGTGGCTCTACGCCCACGTGTTGCCACAGGCGGTGGTGGCCCTGCTGGTCCCGGCCGGCGGTCTGGTCGCACTGGCGGTGCTCGACCCCCGCCTCGCCCTGGTCGTCGCGCCGGTGGCGGTGTTGCTCGCCTCCCTGCCCGTCTGGCTGTCGGCGCGGGCGCGTCGCGACGGTGTGGCCCTGCGCGAGCGCGCCGGCGCCCAGCAGGCCGACGTCGTCGACGGCATCCAGGGCCTGCGGGAGCTGCTGCTGTTCGGCGCCGGTGCGCGCCACCGCGACCGCATCGCGGACGGGATGCGCCGGCTGCTGGCCCTGCGGCTGCGCCACGGCCGCCGCGCCGGGCTGGAGAACGCCGCCTCCGAGGCGCTGCAGGCCGCGGCGGTCGTCGGCGTGCTCGCGGGCACCGCCGCGCTGGCCGCCGCCGACCGCCTGCCGGTGGCGGCGGTGCCGCTCGTCGTCGTGCTCACCGGGGCGGTGATCGCCCCCATCGCCCTGGTCGCGGCGACCGCCGGCCAGGTCGGGGAGCTGCGCGGCTGCGTGGAGCGGGTGCTCGCGGTGCTGGACGCGCCGCCGACCGTCGTCGAGCGGCCGGGTGTCCTCGAGCCGGACGGGCCCGTCGAGCCCCGCGTGGAGTTCCGCGGCGTCACCTTCGCCTACCACCGCGGCGGCCCCGACGTCCTGCGCGGCCTGGACCTCACCGTCGAACCGGGGGAGACCCTGGCGCTCGTCGGGGCGTCCGGAGCGGGCAAGTCCACCTGCGTCGCGCTGCTGCAGCGGTTCTGGGACCCCACCGCCGGCAGCGTCCACCTCGGCGGCCACGACCTGCGCGACCTACCGCTGGCGACCCTGCACCGGCTGGTCGGCGTGGTGTCCCAGGACGTCCACCTGTTCCGCGGCACCGTGGCCGACAACATCCGCCTCGGCCGGCCCGACGCCACCGCCTCCGAGGTGGCCGCGGCCGCGGCGCTGGCCCAGGCCGACGGGTTCATCACCGCCTTGCCCCACGGCTACGACACCGTGCTCGCCGAGTGGGGGGCGAGCCTGTCCGGCGGGCAGCGCCAGCGCCTGACGATCGCCCGTGCGCTGCTGGTCGACCCGCCCGTCCTGGTGCTCGACGAGGCCGCGGCCAACCTCGACAGCCGCACCGAACGCGCGCTGCAGGTCGCGCTGGCCCCGCAGCGCCGCGACCGCACCACCCTGCTCATCGCCCACCGGCTGTCCACCGTCGAGCTGGCCGACCGCGTCGCCGTCCTCGACGGCGGCCGGGTGGTCGAGATCGGGCCCCCACACCGGCTGCTCGCCGCCGCCGGCCCGTTCGCCCGGCTGATCGCCGCCCAGGCCGCCGATCCCTCCACACCCGCGCCCCCGCTCGTCCCGCCCCCGCTCCAGGAGACCCGATGACAGCCCGGATGACGCTCTCGCCCGCTCCCCGGCTCGCCGCCGCACTCGCCGCGGCCGCCCTGCTCACCGCGTGCAGCGGTACCAGCGCCATGCCGTCGGCCCCGGCCCCGCCGGCGCCCGCCCCGGCCGCGCAGCCCGCCACGGACGGCTACACCCCCGTGACCGTGCAGAGCTGCGGGTCGACCCTGACCTTCGACGCCCCACCGTCGCGGGTGGTGAGCACCGGGCAGGAGGCCACCGAGATGCTGTTGGCGCTCGGCCTGGCCCACCGCGTCGTCGGGGTGTCGCGCACCTACAACGCGCTGCCGCCGGAGCTGGCCGCCGACTTCGCGAAGGTGCCCCAGCTGGCCGGCGAGGACAGCGCGCCGCGCGAGGTCACCCTGGCCGCCCGGCCCGACTTCGTCGTCGCGCCCTACGCCACCTACGACTTCGACGCCGCCGAGGGCCTGGCCACCCGGGAGGACCTGGCCGCGGCCGGGGCACAGGTCTTCGGCCTGCGGGTCAACTGCACCGAGGACCCCGCGTCCAGCACGCTCGAGGACACCTACGCCGACGTGCTCGACCTGGGCCGCATCTTCGGCGTCAGCGACCGGGCCGAGCAGCTCGTCGCCGACATGCGCGCGACCGTCGACGACGTCCGGTCCCGCATCGCCGGACGCGCGTCGGTCCGGGTGCTCGCCTACGCCAACGGCGAAGGCCCCCTCGGCGTGTCGGGCGCCGGGCTGGCCACCGACCTCATCCGGCTGGCCGGAGGTGAGAACGTGTTCGCCGACCTCGCCGAAGGCTTCGGCGAGGTCAGTGTGGAGGTGGCCGCGCAGCGCGACCCCGAGGCCTTCGTCGTCAACTTCTACGAGGGCGGCCCCGCCGCCCAGGACAAGATCGCTCTGCTCACCGGGCTGCTGCCCAACTCCCCGGCCGCCCGGGCCGGACGCGCCGTCGGCGTCGACGATGCCGCCCTCAACGAGGGCGTGCGCAACGCCGACGCCGTCGCGCAGATCGCCCGCGCCCTGCACCCGGACGCGTTCTGAGCGCCTCCACCGCCAGCACGGTCGCGCCCGGCCGGCTGGGGCAGCACCGCCGCGCCGTGGCCCGGCTGGCCGTCGCGACCGCGATGAGCGCGGCACTGGTCGTGTTGAGCGTGAGCGTCGGGGCCGTGCCGATCCCGCCCGGCGACGTCCTCGCCGTCGTCGCCCACCACCTGCTGGGCACGACGGCGGTACCGGACCCGATCACCGACCAGATCGTCTGGGACATCCGGCTGCCCCGCGCGCTGCTCGGCGTCCTGGTCGGCGGGAGCCTCGCCGTGGCCGGCACCGCCCTACAGGCGATGGTGCGCAACCCGCTCGCCGATCCCTACGTGCTGGGCGTCTCCTCGGGCGCCTCCCTCGCCGCGGTCGCCGTGTTGCTCAGCGGAGTGGCCGTGGGTGGGGCACCGGTGCAGATCGCCGCGTTCCTCGGGGCGCTGGCCGCGCTGCTGGCGGTGTCGCTGCTGGCCGGTGCGCGCGGCACACTGCCGCCGCTGCGGCTGGTGCTGGCCGGGGTGGCGCTGTCCTACGCGCTCAGCGGCACCACCTCCTACCTGATCTTCGCCAGCGACGACCCGCAGGCCGCGCAGTCGGTGCTGTTCTGGCTGCTGGGCAGCCTCGGACCGGCCCGCTGGGAGTCCCTCGGCGTGCCCGCGGCGGCGCTGGTGCTCGGCTGCGGATGGCTGCTGGCCAGGGCCCCGGCGCTGGACGCCATGGTGCTGGGCGACGAGCCGGCGGCCACCCTGGGCTTCGCCGCCGGTCGGCTGCGCCGGGAGCTGCTGGTGGTGTCCTCGCTGGTCACCGGCGTCGTGGTGGCCGTCAGCGGGGGCATCGGGTTCGTCGGGCTGATGATCCCGCACCTGGTGCGGTTGCTCACCGGCCCCACTCACGCCCGGCTGCTGCCACTGGCCACTGTGGTCGGCGCCGGCTACCTGGTCGCCGTCGACGTCGTCGCGCGCACGGTCAACGCTCCCGTGGAGGTCCCGCTCGGCGTGGTCACCTCGGTGCTCGGCGCGCCGGTGTTCCTGTGGCTGCTGCGCAGTCGGATGCGAGCTGATCGATGAGCCTGGACATCGCCGGGCTGCATGTCGCCCTCGGCGGTCGCGACGTCGTCGACGGCGTCGACCTCGCCGTCGACGACGGCGAACTGGTCGGGCTGATCGGGCCCAACGGCAGTGGCAAGACCACCCTGCTGCGCACGGTCTACCGGGCGCTGCGCCCGCACGCCGGCCGCGTCCTGGTCGACCGCGACGACGTGTGGGCCCTGCCCCCGCGCGAGTCCGCCCGCCGCACCGCCGCGGTGCTGCAGGAGGGCGGGGACGGCTTCGACTACGACGTGGGCGAGTTCGTCGCGCTGGGTCGCGCGCCGCTGCGCGAGCGCGGCGGCCACCCGGAGACGGTCCGCGCGGTCGCCGAGGCCCTCGACCGGGTGGGCCTCGCCGGTGCCGAGCACCGGCTGGTGGCCAGCCTGTCGGGCGGGGAGCGCCAGCGGGTGCTGCTCGCCCGGGCACTCGCCCAGCGTCCCCGGCTGCTGGTGCTCGATGAGCCCACCAACCACCTCGACGTGCGCCACCAGCTCGACCTCGTGGCCATGGTCCGCGCACTCGGCCTGACCACGCTGCTGACCCTGCACCAGCTCGACCTCGCGGCCTGGTGCGACCGCCTCGTCGTGCTCGACGGCGGCCGCGTCGTCGCCGACGGCACCCCCGCCGAGGTGCTCACCCCGCAGACCGTGGCCGCGGTGTTCGACGTCGACGCCGCCGTGGTCACCCACCCCCGCACCGGCCGGCCCCACCTGCTGTTCAGCACCCCCGACCTGGAACGGAGCCACCCGTGCCGGACCCTGCCGATGCCACCGAGTACGGCCCCGCCACCTACGGCGACCGCATCGCCGACCGCTACGACGACTGGTTCGGCGCCCCCGCCCACCTCGACGACGCCGTCGCGTTCCTGACCCGCCTGGTCGGCGGCCCCGCCCGCGTGCTCGAGCTCGGCGTGGGCACCGGCACCTTCGCCGTCGCCCTGGCCCGCGCCGGGCACGAGGTGGTCGGGCTGGACGCCTCGCCGCGGATGCTCGACCGGATGCGCACCAAGCCCGGCGGTGACCGGGTCACCCCGGTGCTCGGGGACATGGCCGACCTCGGCGCCGCGCTCGCCGCGGTCGGCGACGACGGCGCGTTCGACGTGGTCGTGGCGTTCACCAACACCTTCACGAACCTCACCACGCTCGCCGACCAGCGCTGCTGTCTGCGCGATGTAGCCGCGCGCCTCGTCCCGGGCGGCGCGCTCGTGCTGGAGATGGCCGTGCCCGACGCCCGCGCGTACCCGGGGGGCCAGGCGCTGCGCGTCGCGCACGTGGGTGTCGACCACGTCGTGCTGCAGGTGGCGCAGTACGACCCGGTCCAGCAGGTCGTCGACGGCGCGACCGTCGTGCTCGGCGGTATCGGCCAGGGTGTCGTCGTGCATCCGGTGCGGGCCCGCAACGTGTCGATCGTGGAGCTGGACCTGATGGCCGAGCTCGCCGGGCTCACCATCGACGGGCGCTACACCGACTGGACCGCCGCGCCGTACCGGGACGGCGTTGACCACATCAGCGTCTTCCGCCGCCACGCATGACCCGCAGGTCGGGCAGGACCTCCGTGCCCAGGCGGTGGATCGTCTCGCGGGTGCGGGCGGGGTCGCCGGTGCCCTCGACCATGAGCACGACGTGCTCGACGCCGGTGGTGGCGATCGTGCGGGCACGGCGGTCGCGGCAGGTGGTGGGGGAGCCGACGGGGTGGCCAGTGCCTCGGCGTCGGTGTCGGCGAGGTGCGCGACACCCACGCTGACGTGTCCCGCCTGCGACCGTCCCGCGATCCGGGCCCAGTCGGCGAGCACGACGGCCTTCTCGGCGTCGTCGGCGTGCATGCCCAGCAGCAGCGGCAGCCCGCGTCGGGCGGCGAGCTCGACGGTGCCGGCGGTCGTGGCGGCCGGGACGACGTCGGGCCGCGATCGGGTCCGCGGCTTCGGCACGATCTCGACGGGCGGGAAGGTGAACGGCGGTCCGTCGCCGCGGACCGGGCCGCCGGCGAGGGCGGCCGGCAGCAGGTCCAGCGACTCGGCGAAGCCTGTGTCGTGGCGGTCGGGTCCGGTACCGAGCACGAGCAGGTCGACCCAGGGCCCGCCGCGGCCGACACCGAGGCGGAAACGGCCTCCGGAGAGCTGGTCGAGCAGCAGGGCCTGCTCGGCCACCGCGACCGGGTGCTGAGTGCTGAGCACGGCGACCGCGGTGCCCACCGCGATACGCCGGGTGGCGCCGAGCACGTAGCCGGCCATGGTCAGCGCCGAGGGGCACACGCCGTAGGACACGAAGTGGTGCTCGGCCACCCACGCGTCGTCGAAGCCGGTCTCCTCGGCGGCGACCGGGGCGGCGACGGTGGCGTCGAGCACGGCGGAGTGCGGCTGGTCGGGGAACTGCGCGGACAGCAGCAGGCCGAGCCGCACGCCTCTCCACTTCGCCGAGTCGTCGACGGACGCTGCGGACGGTAGCCGATGCCAGTCCGGACGGCTGCCCGGTTGACCGCGGCGGTCAGTCGGCCCGGGCGCGGGTGGCGGCGTTGGACGAGTTCGCGGTGCGCCGAGCTGCGCCGAGGGACTCGTCGCGGAGTTGGACCGCAGCGGTGACAGCAGGTTGCTCTGATAGCGTTGTGCAGCGGCGTTGTTGATCTGTGGACATCATTTCCGCAGGTAGATCGCCAGTCTTGCCGGTGTAGCTCAGTGGTAGAGCGGCCGCCTTGTAAGCGGTAGGTCGTCGGTTCGATCCCGACCTCCGGCTCCACGGCCCTCCGAGAGGGGTCTGCATGGCCGGCGCCCGCTCGGTTGGGCGCAACGGTCTCAGCCGCTCCGCAGCGCTTCCGCCTCGCCCAGCCGGGATTCGAACGACCACTCGGGCTGGGAATGGTTGGCGGGCATGTCGCGGTAGGACTGCCGTACCCGCCGTCCGCGCAGGAGCATCAGGTTCGCGATCCGCGTGCCGGGACGCAGCAGGACATCGTGCGAAAGCCGGGACACGATCTCCAGCGTCAGCGGCGACCCGTCCGGCATGCCGTAGCCCGGACTGACCTGGTGCGCGAGCACGACGCTGACTCCCAGCCGCGCCCAGTCGGACGTGCCGTCGACGAGGCCCGCGAGCCGCTCGCCCAGGCCGATTCGCTCGCGGGTGCGGGCGAGCATCACCTCGCCCGGCCGCAGGACGACCACTCCCCGATTGTCCACGAGGCGAGGCATCGCCTTCGGGTAGGTGGCGGGATCCAAGGCGTCGACGTCGGTCTGCGAGGACAGCACATACGCCTCGTCACCCATGCGCAGGCTGACCGCGGCCGGACGCACCATCTCGTCGTCGAGGTCGGAGACCATGAGTTCGCCGCTGCGGAGTGCGGCGCGGATGTCCCGGTCCACCAGGAGCCCTCGACGCAGCATCATCGGGTCGGCTCCGCAACAGCGCCGAGCTGATCCCTCGACTGACTCGCGCTCACCGCGGGCGTTTCACGGGGCGGACCGACGGTGGCGTCCAGCCGGGTCGCGTCCTGTTCCTCGATGAAAGCTGCGTCGACCAGGTGGAGCAGCTCGCACAGCTCGTCCTGCGGGATAGGGCGTGGAGCTGGCTCCGGTCCGGGGTCCGTCCGGACGAAGACCCGCGCTGAGTGGATGAGTGCCGGACCCTGCAGCACGACGGTCGCGACGAGTCCGTCACCGATCGGGGCGACGGTGTGCAGGGCGTCCAGCGTACAGGTGTAGACGGTGCCCGCTGGGCGCCGCACGACCTGCTGCACCCGCAGCGATGCGTCACCGACGGGGCGCAGCTGCCCGGGGCCGTAGTCGCAGCGGGTGTACGGGGTCGCGTCAGTGTGGGACGACTCGACCGACTCGTAGTAGGCCTCGGACATGCCGGCGCCGGTGAGGATCCAAGAGGCGAACTCCCAGCGGTGCCCGTGCGGGTTGACCTCGCCCCGGCCCGTACTCGCTGGCCAGATGTGCAGGCGGACGGTGAAGCCGCGGCCGTGCAGGAGCTTGATCTTGGCAAAGCCGTTGCTGTGCCAGTACGCGCGGCCCGCGACCTCGGCGAGCCGCTCCGGGTGCGACAGGAGGAAAGCCAGCCGGGACCGCACCAGGTCGGGTCTGCGGCGCACGCGGTGAGCGGCGTCGAGAAGCGCGGCGAGACCGGTGGCCGGCAGGAGGGCGTCGTCGATCTCGGCGACGAGGGCGCGGCTGGCTGCGCACGTCGGGGCAGGGAGCACGGGGCAGGTCCGTTCGGGAGGGGAGCGGGGCCGAGTACAGGAGTGGGGCGGCTCGACGAGCCGCGGGCGGGGCGACGGCGCAGGGGCGCCGCAGAATCACCCCGGGTCGTGGGGTACGGGCGTGGGGTGCAGGGCGAGGGCAGCGTCGTGCAGTGCATATCCGGCATCGGCCAGCATCCAGACCGGTACGTCTCCGTTAGTCAGAGCCCAGAAGTGCCGGTCGGGGTCGTAGCGCTTCCAGACGTGGCGGAGGGCGTTCTCGATCCGGGGGCGGTCCGGGACGGGTGCGTTGGCTAGAGCGCGGACCACCCAGGCCGAGGTGAAGTGGTAGATCGTCAGTTCTTCCGACCTGTCAGCGGCGAGGTCGCGCCGGATCGTCTCCGACACCTCGGCCAGGTTCTCCACCTCGGAGAGCCAGTCCTCGGCGGAGCCCATGTCCGTGACCAGATGCTCGGGTGCGGAGCGGAGCACCGTGACCGCCCGCGCGGTGTGCGCGATCGACGCGGTCAGCATCGGTTGGTCGCGCCGCAGCCGCTTCTCCGGCCACAGCTGCCGGCCACCAAAGTCGACTCGGCAGGCCAGTAGCGCGTCCAAGAACTGGCGGGTCAGATCGGCGTCCGGCGCAAGGCGCAGCAACGGTTCCAGGGCCGATATGAGGATGAAGGGGCGACCGCGAGAGGCGTCGTCGAGCAGGCGCTCCAACATGCGGAGTACGTCATCGACCTTCAGACCGACCCCTGCGCTCAGCAATGCGTCGATCGCGGTGGCGGTGGTCTCCAGCCGGGGTACGTCTTGCATGCGGGCGTGCCAGCCGAGCATCTCGCCATCGGACCGCACCGCCTTGCCCAACACCCAATCGACCACTGCGGTGGTGTTCGCATCTCGGCCGCCCAGTATGGCCAACGCCTTGAGGCCGTAAGCGGTCGACAGGACGCTCGGGGGCTCGTCGGACGGGACGAGGTTGTGCCGCCACCCGGTCGCCCGACCGGAGTCGGCAAAGCATAGCTGGGCGAGGAGGGCCTGGCGGATCTCTGCCCGCACACTCAGGAGGGATCGGGTGAGGGCTGAGGAGCTGCCCTTGGTGCCGAGCTCCACCAGTTCGCCCCGCGCGTCGAAGTGGTCGTCGAGCTGCTGGAGTCGCTCGGGGGACGGACGGCTCGAGCCGCCCTCCCATTGTGCGACCGTGGCGCGCTCCACGCCGACGGCCTCGGCGACCACCTTCTGGCTCACCCCCATCGCTAGCCTCCGTCGGCGCAGCTCCTGGGACAGGGCAGTAGCCATGGACTCGCCCCTACCCTTCCGCTACCCACGAAGCAGATGTCACGCTACTAGGTAGCAAACCACGCCGACAGGTAGCGACTCAGTGAGCCATCGTGACCTTGTCGCGAACGTTACCGCACTAGGGGGTCCTGCTGATCATCCGACTTAGCCCACCGCAGACCGTCGTACGAGCGGGAGGCGTGATGCGTCCCGAGGTCGTGCATCTGCTTCTCCCTCCGGGTGATCATGCCAGGAGTAGGCCGGTGTTCGTCGAAGCCGCTACTCCGTAGGCGAGTGTGTCGACGTCGCAGCTCAGTGGCGGCGAGTTGAACAGCCAGCTCGCGCCACCGGTCCGGCACCACGACGGACGGCAGGGCTCGTCGGGTGCAAGCGCAGGGAACGGCTACGCCACAACAACGAGGTGAGGAGGGAACCGAAATGATCATTCTTACGCCGCGGTTCCTCTGCAATCTAGTGATCGTCGCGATCGTCCTCGGCTTCATCCTGGGGCTGTACTTCGCCATGTACGTCACCGTCTAGCCGGGTTCGTGGCGACGAGGAGGGTCGCAGTCCTCCGTCGCCATGATGATCGGGCGGAAGGGCCTAGCGCCCGGACGCGAGGTCGTCACGCATCGCGTCGTGGAGGCGCAGACGTGACTCCCGCGCCGTGCCCACATCCGGTGGGAGTTCTCGCGCGCCGCGGCGCGCCGCCGCGTCCGCCGCGTCCGCCGCGTCCGCCGTGGTCGCCGTGGTCGCCGTGGTCGCCGTGGCCGTGGTCTCACCCCGCCGCCGCGTCCGCCGCCCCGGCCGCGGAGCGGACGTTCGACATCAGCGGCGATCCGGGGCGACACCTAACCGGCGGCTCGTCCCGCGGCTACTCGGCGGCGGACGGCGACGGCGTCTACGCCGCACTGGACGGGCCGGGCCACCTCACCGTCCGCGTCGACGCGGTCGACGGCGCCGACTGGCGGCTGGAGCCGGCCGCGCCGACGGGTAGGCGCCCGCGCCGGGCACCTACCCGGGAGCGGCTAAGTGGCCAGCCACCCCGCCCGGGGTGCCCGGCCTGGACCTGGGGGGCGACGGCCATGGCTGCCTCGGCGTCGCCGGGCGCTTCACGATCGATCAAATGGTCGTGGAGGAGGGCCGCGTCGTCGTGCTGGACGCGGGGTTCGAGGTGCGCTGCGACGGGGCCGCCGAGGCGGCCCGTGGCGGGGTGCGCGTCGCGGGACCGCCGGTGGGGCCGCTGGAGCTGGGCGTCGCCACCATCGGCGGGATGATCGACGGCGGGTCCGGGCACGCGGTCGTTGAGGGCACTGCCACTTGCACCGAGGCGGTCCTGGTCCGGGTGTCCGGCAACGCGGTGCAGCCCCTGCTTTCCGACTCCGGTCGGCGCTTCTGTGTCGCCGTACACGCTGCAGAGCGCACATCTACATCGGCCGGGCACGGCGTCGGGGACGCCCTCCGTCGGACGTGGAAGGGCGGGTTGGAGCGATGGAACATCTCGCTCGAACGCGCCCCGGGAGCCCGGTCAGGGGCTCACCGCTGCGGCCGCCACGGCCCGGTGATCGCGTACATCGTTCCCGGCACGTAGGTGTTCGCGAACAGCACCCGCTTGTCGTGGGAGAACACCGGGCCGGTGAACTCGCCGCCGCCCATGTCGTCACGCGCCAGCGGGAAGGTGGCGCCGGCTGCGGACACCCCGATCAGGTGCTGCACGCCCACCCCGTCCTCGGCCAGGATCAGCCCGCCCCACGGCGAGACGGTGATGTTGTCCGGCCCGTCGAACGGTCCGTCCTCGTCGGGGGTCGGGTTCACGCCGAAGCGCACCTTCAGGGTGAGGGTGGCGGCCCTCGGGTCGTAGAACCAGACCTGCCCGTCGTGCGCGACGGGGCTGTCGGTGACGCGGGCGAAGCTCGTCACCACGTAGGCGCCGCCGTCGCCCCACCACATGCCCTCCAGCTTGCGGCCGCGGGTGATCAGGTCCTCGCCCAGCTGGCGGCGGGTCGACACGGTCGCGGCGTCGCGATCGGGCACGGGGGTCCACTCGACCCGGAAGGTCGTGCCGATCTCGGTGGCCCGGGACAGGTCGTCGACGTGCTCGCCGCCCTCCGCGGTGCACCCCATCGCGGACAGCACGCCGTCGGTCGGGCCGAGCGCGCGCAGCACGCCCCTGCCGCCGCGGAACCCGGCCGGCGGGGTCCACCGGTAGAACAGCCCGCTCGGGCCGGCGGCGTCCTCGGTCAGGTAGACGTCGTGGGTCCGCGGGTCGACGGCGGCGGCCTCGTGGGCGTAGCGGCCGAACGCCGTGATCGGGACCGGATCGAGGTTGGCCCCGCGGTCGAACGGGTCGACCTCGAAGACGTAGCCGTGGTCCTTGGTCGCGCCGTTGGTGCCGGCCCGGGTGCTGTCCTCCTCGCAGGTCAGCCAGGTGCCCCAGGGGGTGATCCCGCCGGCGCAGTTGACCGCGGTGCCGGCGATGCCGACGTACTCGTTGATCCGGGCGCCGACCCGGTCGGTCTCCACGACGGTGCAACCGCCGCCCATGCCCGGGTCGTAGGTGAGCCCGGCCAGGTGCGGGACGGTCGCCCTCCCGCCGGCCTGCGACAGCGGGCCGATCTCGTGGTTGTTGACCAGCGTCGTCCCGCGCCGGGAGCGGAACGCACCGGTGCCGTCGTGCGTGCCGGGGGTCGGCTCACCGGGACTCCAGGACGGTCTTCCCGGCCTCGGTGACGATCCTGTAGGAGAAGCCCTCCGGCAGCGCGAGCCGGCCGGCCGGGTCGGCGACCAGCGGGCCGTAGCCCGGCGCGGGTGGCGCGGCCGCCGCGGCGTTGGGCGCGGTGAGCAGCACCTCCGACGCCCCGAGGAGCACGACACCGACTGCGGTGCCCTGCAGGAAGTCGCGTCGGGACAGGCCTCGGCCCTGGGTCAACATCATCTCCTGTCGCATGGTGGTGATCGACCCGGCCGACCGACGCGAGGGGGCTGCGGTGCGGACGCCGCCCGTGTTCAGGGGGAGCGGTGCGGGGCGACGTCCACGGCCGGTGGCCAGGAACCACCTCAGCGTAGCGACGCACGGGTGGGCCGAGCCCGCGATGATCACCCGGTGTCGTCATCCCGCCTGTTCGAGTAGCGATCACAGGCTCGGACCGCGCTGCTCGGCGGTGTCCGCTTCCGTCTGGGGCGGCCGGTAGTCCTGACGTGGCTCCTCAAGCACTACCGGGGTGCCCCGACGCGATGAACAACGTCGCGATGGACCGGTGGAGCCCGCAGGAGGTCCAGGACATCCAGTACATGTCCGACTTCGCCACCAAGCTCGAAGGCACCGGCGAGTTCGTCGACGGCCAGGCGCTCTCGCCGGAGGGCACGTCCGTCCGCTACGACGGCGAGGGCCGGCCGCCGGTCACCGACGGGCCCTTCGCGGAGACGAAGGACCTGATCGCCGGCTGGTACGTGATCGACGTCGACTCCTACGAGCGCGCCGGGTGCAGATCGTCAGCTGGTACGACGAGCTGCTCCGGCTCAACGGGAGCCCGGTCGTGCGGCTCAACCGGGCCGTCGCGGTCGGCGAGGCCGACGGCCCGCGGCCGGTCTCGCGGCCCTGGCCGAGATGGACCCGACCGGCCCCGTCGCGCCGCCGCCTCGGCGTACCTGCACGAGAAGGCGGGCGACCTCCCGACCGCGGCCCGGTCGTACGCCGACGCCGCCCGGGCGGCCCCCGACCTCGCCGAGCGCCACCACCTCACCCGGCAGGCCGCGCGGATCGGCAGGCGCTGCGCGGGTGAGCGCGGTGCCGGCAGAACCGATCCGCAATCGCCCTGGGCCGAACGGTGGAGGCATTCGTCGCGGTCGCCGATCGCGTTGACAGCCGCGTCGACACCGGGCTAGGCATGCCACGTTCATCGAACGCATCCTCCGGGGGATTTCGTGGGAGTTCTCGTGCGCCGGGCCGCGGCGTCGGTCGTGGTCGCCTCGGTCGTCGCCGCCGCGGCCGTGGCCCTGCCCGGCGCGGCGTCGGCCGCCCCTGCCGCGGAGCGGGCGTTCGGCACCACCCAGGACCGCTCGCCGGAGCTCGGCGTCGAGGCCACCGGCGGGGTGATCGACGGCGGGTCCGGCTACGCGATCGTCGACGGCATCGTCAGCTGCACCGAGGCCGTCGCGGTCAGGGTGTCGGGCAGCGCCGTGCAGTTCTCGACCGGCGCCTTCGGCATGTTCGACGCCCTCGTCGACTGCGCGCCCGGCGGACCCGTGGCGTGGGACGCGGTGCTGCCCCACCTCACCGACGCGCCCTTCGAACCGGGGGAGGTCGGTGCGTCGACGAGGGCGTCGGTCGTGGACCCCGACGACGGTTCCCCGGTCGGGGCCGAGCAGTCCACCACGGTCACGCTGACGTTCGCGCTCACCGGGTGAGCGGGTACCGCTCGTGATCCGAACGGCGCAATCGCGCCGCATTCGCCGCGCGCGATTCGTCGAATTCCGTCCGGACGCGGCGGCGCGTTGACGGCCCCGGCGATTCCCCGACAGGGATGGTGATCACCACATTCCTCCGGTCGAATTCGTGCTCACCGGAGCCGCACTCCACCAACGAGCCCTTCCGGGCGCGACGGCCCGCGCGTCGGCCCTGGACCCGGCCGACGGCTCCCGGGTCGAGGCCGGCGGCGAGGGCACGCTCGTGCTCGCCGGTTGACCACCCCGGCGGGTGCCGCTTCAGCCCATCGCCAGGATGCGGTCCACGTTCTGCTTGGTGAAGGCCTCGGCCGGCATCCGCTCCGGTCCGACCTGGGGGGCCAGCCGCGGTCCGCCCAGCACCGGGTCGGACCGGAAGACGGCGCTGTAGGCCGCGCGCCGGGCCGCGGCCCGCGGGGTGAACGTGGCCGCGAGGGCGGTGGTGACCTGCGCCGCCACCCGCAGCCGCCGCATCCGCTCCCCGCGCTCCTGCGCGTAGGGGGTGAACGCCTCGACCGAGCGGTCGGTGCTCGCGCGCAGGATGTCGGCCACGATCCGCGCGTCGCGCAGGGCGATGGACAGCCCCTGCCCGATGATCGGGTCGTTCCACCCGGCGGCGTCGCCGATCAGCACCACCCCGGGCGCGCACGGCTCGTCGGTCCAGCTGTCGTTCATCGGGTAGAAGGCGCACGGCCCGGCGGGCTCCGCGGCGGCGAACATCTCGCTGCCCGGGATGCAGGCCAGCTGGTAGGCGTCCAGGAACGCCTTCTCGCGGCCCGGCCCGGCGAAGCGGCCGCGCTGGGCGATGTCGTGCAGCAGGTACAGCCGCACCCGCCCGCCCGCCCGCGGGAACAGCAGGTAGTAGAGGTCGCCCTCGGTGCCCAGCGACATCTGCCCGGTCGGCCAGTCGTGCAGGCCGTCGACCAGCATGCCGCCGCCCATGGTGCGGGGCGCGCTCTGCTCCAGCGCGATCCCGACCTGCCTGCGGACCGTGGACATCCGCCCATCGGCGCCGACCACGAGCCCGCAGCCGACCTCGTACCCGACGTCGTCGTGCTCGTAGCGCACGACGGGCGCCGCGCCGGCCACGACCTCCACGTCGCCGACCCCGCGCACGACCGTCGCCCCCGCCCCGGCCGCCGCGGTGGCCAGCGCCTCGCACGCCTCGGGGTGCCCCACGTCCAGGGCGCCGGGCACGCCGGGGAGCACCCGGTCGAGCGCCGCGGCGGCGGCCTCGGCGTGCGCGGGCGGCAGGAGCTCGTCGTAGGGCACCATCCGCGTGGCGTACGTGCCGCCCGCCCCGAGCAGCACCTCCTCCAGCCCCAGCCGCTGCAGCTCCGCGACGCCCCAGCAGAGCAGCGTCTCGCCGCGCACCTTGTCGCGGAAGGAGGTCTGGCGCTCCAGCACGAGGACGTCGTAGCCGTCGCGGGCCAGCACCGTCGCCAGGGCCGAGCCGGCGATGCCCCCGCCGACGATCACGATGTCGTGCGTCCGGTCCATTGTTCTCCCCAGCTCACCGGTCGGCCCGCCGCCGGTCGGCGGCGACGCAGTGATGATGAGCGGGAGCGGGAGCAGCGGATACCGGGACCGGCCCTGTCCAGGAGGTGGCGACTACGGGGTGAGCTCGGTGAGCGCGGCCCCCGTCGCCGGGTCGTAGGGGTAGGAGACGTGCTGGTGGGTCAGCTCCCACCGGCCCGCGCGCCGCCGGAAGACCCGGGTGCCGCGCGACCACCACTCCCGCCCGTCCGCGGTCACCCGGTTCAGGCCCCACCCGACCGCGAGATCGCCGGACACGACGACCTCCAGGTCGGGGACGTCCCAGGTCACCGTGCCGGTGGACGCCTCCAGCCCGCCGCGGCAGACCTCGCGCACCGCGTCGGCGCCCCGGTGGACGAGCGGGGCCTCGTGCTCGAAGGACACGACGTCGTCGACGATGCCGTCCATGATCCCGTCGAGGTCGTTCGCCGCCGTCGCGGCGTACCACCGCTCGTGCAGGGCCCGCACGGCCCCGGCGTCGGCGAGGCTCGCGTCGGGGAACGAGTGGTGCTCGTGGGTGACCAGCCACCGCCCGTCCCGCTTGCGCAGGCCGAACGTGATGCGCAGCCGGGCGTCCGGGTCCGCGGCCAGGTCGTCGGGCATCCCGCAGCGCAGCAGGGCGTGCGCGAACGCGACGTCGACGCCCGCGGTCACCTCCACCGACACCACCTCGAACAGCGCGCCCGCCGCCAGCCACGCGAAGAACGGCGGCCAGGTCGCGCGGTAGGCGTCGATGCCGCGCACGCCGTCCTGCGGCGGCGGCACGTCGAACATGACGACGTCCGGGCTGCGGTCGGCGAGCACGGCGTCGAGGTCGCCGCGGTGCACGGCCTCGGCCCAGCGCTCGATCTGGGTGCGGATGGTCTTCTCGTCGTCGCTCATGCCCCTACAACCCCGCCGGGCCCGCCGGATCATCGGTCGGGTCGAGGCTCGTCGGCAGCCCGAACGCGACGAACACCTCGGCTCCCAGGAACGAGACGACCTCCTCGATGCGGTCGCCGCGCAGGGCCAGCACGTCCAGGGCGCAGGCGACCCACGGTCCGTCGGGCCGCTCGCGCAGGTAGGTGGCGAAGGCGAGCTGGCCGTTCGCGCGGGCCGGCCGGAACCGCCACCGCCAGGCCAGCGGGCCGTCGGTCAGGAACGCGCGGATCGCGTCGTGGCCCTCGTACCAGGCCGCCAGCGGCGGCATCGCGTAGCGGGCGTCCTCGGTGAGCAGTGCGAGGATCCCGTCGACGTCGCCCGCCTCCCACGCCGCGGTGTAGCGGTGGGCCAGCTCGCGCACGCCCGCGTCGCCGAGGGCGCGCTGCGCCTCCTGCTGGCTGCCGGCGCGGTCGCGCAGCGTGTGGCGGGCCCGCTGCAGCGCGCTGGTCACCGCGGCCGTGGTGGTGTCGAGCATGGCGGCCGCCTCGGCGGCGGAGAACGCCAGAACCTCGCAGATCAGCAGGGCGGCGCGCTGGCGGGCGGGCAGGTGCTGCAGCGCGGCGACGAATGCCAGCTCGACGCCCTCGCGCAGCTCGTAGCGCTGCTCGGCGCTCTGCCCTGGTGCGTCGAGCCGGTGGTCGGGGTAGGGCTCCAGCCACGACCGCTCGGCCACCTCGGCCGCGCCGGGGGCCAGGTCGGTGGGCAGCTCGCGGCGCCCGCGCCGCTCCAGCAGCGTCAGGCACCGGTTGGTGGCGATCCGGTAGAGCCACGGCCGGATCGGCCCGCGGTCGTCGAAGCCGGGCAGGCCGCGCCACGCGCGCAGCAGCGTCTCCTGCACGACGTCCTGGGCGTCGTGCAGGGAGCCGACCATGCGGTAGCAGTGCGCCTCCAGCTCGGCGCGGAACGGCCCGACGAGGCGGTCGAAGGCGCCCGCCTCACCGGCACGGACCGCCGCGATCAGGTCGGTCTGCGCGTCGGCCACGCTCAGCGCCGGTAGGTGATCGCGAAGTCGAGCTCCCAGGTGCGCCCGCCGTCCGGGGAGGTCTCCCAGCGGCCGTCGACGGTGGCGCCGTCGGCGCTGAACTCGCCCACGAAGCGCTGGGCGAAGTCGAGCGGCGAGAAGTCGGGCTCGGTGCGCAGCAGCGTCCACGTGCCCCCGGCCAGGGACATCCGGTAGAGGCGGGTGACGCCGCGCGAGTCGAAGTAGTGCTGGCGGTAGCCGTCGCCGTCGGGGGCGATGACGGTCATGCTGTCCGGCACGGGGTCGGGGGCGTGCGAGTGCGCCACCAGGTACGCGCCGCCCAGGGCCCACTCGTAGGTGACCGTGCCGGCCATGGCGTCCGGGTCGGTGACGCCCCATTCCGGCGGGGGCGTCGGCCGGACCTCCCACTCGCCCACGAACACGTCGAGGGCGGCGAGGGCGGGGCTGCGGTCGGTGGTGGTCATGGCTGGTCCTCCCGGTCAGGTTGTACTGGTACGACTCCGGCCGCCCGCACGACTCACCGGTCGTGAGCGGGTTTCACGGCTGGGACCGTGAAACCCCACTCACGACACGGTCAGCGGCGGGCGACCAGCAGCAAGCGCGGACCGCCCAGCCCGTACGGCGTGCCGTCGGGGTCGCCGAAGAGCTCGACCCCGACGAACCCGGCCGACCGGACCAGCCGCACGACCTCGGCCGCGGTGTAGACGTGCTGCACGCTCGTGCCGCGGTGCACCTCGGCGCCGCGGCGGAACGTGAACTCGGTCAGCCACCGGCTCTCGACCACGTCGTAGGTGTTGACCTGGGTGGCCTCCACCCCGCCGAAGGTCATCGGCTCCTCGTCCAGGCCCAGCCCGGGCAGCAGCGACTCGGCCACGAACGCGTAGTCCAGGACGAGTGCGCCGCCGGGCACGACGAGCCCGGCCAGGTCGGCCAGGAACGCGCGGGTGCCCTCGTGGTCGAGGTAGCCGAACGCGTTGCCCATGCAGATCGCGAGGTCGGCGCGCACGTCCGCGGGCAGCGCGCGCATGTCGCCGACCCGCAGGTCGAGCGCCAGGCCCTCGGCGTCGGCGACGGCCCGGGCGAACCCGACGGCCTCGGCCGACACGTCCAGGCCGGTGACCCGGTGGCCGTCGCGGGCCAGGTCGAGGGCGTGCCGGCCGCTGCCGCACGCCACGTCCAGGACGCGACCGCCCGGGGGCAGGCCGGTGGCCCGCTCCAGGAAGTCGATCTCGGCGGCGGTCGCCGCGGGCGGCACGGCCGCGCGCCAGAACGCGTTGGGCAGTTCGGTGAAGAAGTCCGCGTACCAGGCGGACGGGGGATCCTGCGTCATTTCCGGTGTGCTCCAAAAGGGGTGCTCGTGAGACGTGCTGACGAGGCACCGGGGCACGACGAGGGCGCGCGCCGACGCGCGCGGGGACGGCCGACGGTCGGCCGTGTCGTCATCCGCCCCGGTGCGGCCGGGGGGTGACCATGGCATCGCCTTCTCGGGACGGGAACCGGAACGAGCGACGCGAGGCTAGCCGAAGCCCTCGACACGCGACCAGCGGATTTCCCCCCGCCGCGTCGGGCAGGATCGGGCCGGTGCCGCTCCTCGTCGCGCCCGCCCTGCCCCGCAACGCCCTGGCCCGGCACGTCCAGCCGACGCTCGCGGACGACCTGAGCGTCCTCTCGACCGGCGGTGTCCTCCGCCCTGCCGTCCGCCTGCCCAGCGGGCAGTTGCGCCGGCGCATCGAGGACGTCCGCGAGCAGCTCGACGAGCTGGAGCGCCGGTCGAAGGGGGACGGCTGAACGCGGCCGGTGGGATGATCCGCCCGTGGACCCCACGGTGCAGCAGATCATCGACGACCTGACCCGGGCCGCGGAGGAGCACGACGCGCGCCAGGCCGACCGGCTCGACCGGTGGCGCGTCCTGGAGCCCGACGCCGGGCGCTTCCTCTGGTTCCTCGTGCAGAGCCTGCACGCCACGACGATCGTCGAGATCGGCACGTCGCGGGGGGTGTCGACGCTGTGGCTGGCCGCCGCCGCCCGCGCCACCGGCGGCCGCGTCGTCACCATCGACACCGACGCCACCGTCCAGGAGCACGCCCGGCGCAGCGTCGAGCGCGCGGGGCTCTCCGACCTGGTGTCCTTCCGGGTCGAGGACGGCGGCGCGGCGCTGGCCGGCTACGGCGACGGCGAGCTCGACCTGCTGTTCCTCGACGCGGAGCGCACCGAGTACCCGGGGTGGTGGCCGCACCCGTCGCGGGTGCTGCGCCCGGGCGGGGTGCTGGTGGCCGACAACGCCACCTCGCACCCGGAGGAGATCGCGCTGCTGCGCGAGCTGGTGGAGGCCGACCCGGCGCTCGTCACGACCACGATCGGCGTCGGCAAGGGGGAGCTGCTGGCCCTGCGCTCGCTCACGTGAGCGGGTCGTGGCCCCAGTTCATCAGGGAGTGCCGCCACGTGGTGTCCTCGACGTCGCCCTTCGGGCGCTGGGCGAGGTGGCGGTGCACGTAGCCGACGACCTTGCGCATGTGGGCGCGGTCGTCGTCGGTGAGGTCGGCCTTCTTCGTGCGGAGCAGCTCGACGATGCGCCGGCCGGACGCGTGCCCGGTCGACTCGCCGCCGTCCTCGTGCTGCCCGGCCGCCTTCGACTCGTCGGTGTCGAGCCACTTCTCCAGCTCGCCCGCGGTCATGTTCACGGCGTCGTCGAACTCGGCCCGCACGTCGTCGTCAGCCATGGGCGTGAGCTACCCGCTGCCGGACGGATCAACCGGCTGCTCCGGTCGCTCAGAAGCCGCGCCGGATCGCGGCGACCTCCGCGGCCAGCCGTTCGTGGTCGGCCGGGCCGGCGACCGGGAGGCTGAACTCCACCGCCGAGCACACGCCCTCGTAGCGCCGCCAGACCCGTTCGGCGATCTCGTCGTGGGTGCCGACGACCGCGATGGTCCGCACCATGTCGTCGCTGACCAGGCGCTCCATCTCGGCCCACCGCTGCGCGCGCGACAGCGTCGACAGCTCCTCGGCGACGTCGTCCCAGCCGTGGTGGGCGAAGACCGGGCGGTAGGTGCGCGTGGAGGCGTAGAACGAGATGCGTGCGCGCACGTCGCTGACCCGCTTCTCCAACTCGCCCTCGGTGGCCGCGGTGACGATCAGCGGGCTGGCCACCACCTCGATCGCGCCCGGGTCGCGCCCGGCCGCGGCGGCCCCGCGGTCGACGGCGGGGCGCAGCACCTCCTCCAGGTAGGCGCGGGTGCAGATCGGGTGCGGCCGCACGCCGTCGGCGACCTCCCCGCCGATCCGGGCCATCCCCGGTCGGACCGCGGCCAGGTGCACGGGGATGTCGGGGTGCTCGATCGGGCCGGGGTCGAACAGCGGGTTCATCAGCGTCAGGTCGTAGTGCTCGCCGTGGTGGTCGAGCGGCACGCCCTCCTGCCAGGTGCGCCAGACCGCCCGCACCGCCTGCACGTACTCCTTGATCCAGGGGCCCGGCGCCGACCACGCCATCCCGTACCGGCGCTCGATGTGCCCCTTGACCTGCGTGCCCAGGCCGAGGGTGAACCGCCCGCCGGACAGCCGCGACATCGTCCACGCGGTCAGCGCGAGCGCCGTCGGGCTGCGGGGGAAGGCGATGACGACGGCCGTGGTGAGCCGGATCCGCTCGGTGCGGTCGGCGGCGACGGCGAGCGCGACGACCGGGTCCTCCTTGGTCTCGGTGAGGGCCAGGCCGTCGAAGCCGAGCTGCTCGACGAGCTGGGCCTGGCGGCCGAAGGAGCGCATGTCGACCGTCGTGTCGGCGGGCCGCAGCCCCGGATCGACCTTGCCCAGGGGCAGCTGCGTCTCGACCCTCACCCGATCACTCCCTCGTCGGAGCCCGCACCGTCCCGCCGAGCCTGCGCCAGGCGGGCGTGATCGGCAAGGCCGTCAGGGCAGCACGGCGACCGCGTCGACCTCGACGAGCAGGTCGGGCTCGCCCAGCCCGGCCACGCCGATCAGGGTGATCGGCCGGGTCGGGTCGAGGCCCAGCCGCTCGGCGGCGCGGCCGACGCCCGCGCCGAGCGCGGGCAGCTTGTCGGGCGACCAGTCCACGACGTACACGGTCAGCTTGGCCACGTCGGCGAAGCTGCCGCCGACGGCCTCCAACGCGGCCGCGACGTTCAGGTAGCGCCGTTCCGGGCGGCCTGCCCGCCCGGCGCGGCCAGGGCGCCGGGACCGCCGGGCGTGCCGTCGGCGGTGCGGGCGACCGGGCCGGCCAGGTAGACGGTGCGCGAGCCGGTGGCCACGGCGACCTGGCGGTAGTGCTCGGGCTGGGGAAGCGACGGCGGGTTCAGGAACTCGACGGGCACGGGGTCCTCCTCTGGAGACATATCAACGCTATGTATCGCAAGTTATAGCACTGCTATGTATCCTGGGCAAGTGCCGAAGACCGCCCCGCCCGAGGTGCGCGCCGCGCTGGTCGAGCGCGCCGCGACGATGCTGGCCCGCCGCGAACCGGTGACCCTGCGCTCGGTCGTCGCCGGGACGGGGGCCTCGACGATGGCCGTGTACACGCACTTCGGCGGCATGCCCGGGCTGTGGCGCGCCGTGCGGCAGGAGGGCTTCGAGCGGCTGGCCGCCCGGCTGGCCACCGTGGCGCCGACCGACGACCCCGTGCACGACGTCGTCGCGCTCGGCGCGGCCTACGTGGCCAACGCCGTCGCCCACCCGCACCTCTACCGGGCGATGTTCGACGAGGCCGCCGACCTCGACGACCGCTCGGTCGCCGACGGCGGTCTCGCCGCGCTCGTCGCGGCCGCGGAGCGGGCCCGCGCCGCCGGCCGGTTCGCCCCGGACTGCGACCCGGAGCAGCTGGCGCTCCGCTACTGGGCCAGCGGGCACGGGCTGACGACGCTGGTGCTGACCGGGGTGCTGCCGCGGGAGGTGCTGCTGGCCCAGTGGCCGCGGATCGCGAAGGCGCTGTTCGTCGACGCCGGCGACGACCCCGCACGGTGCGCCCGCTCGGTCGACGCGGCCTGGCCCCCGCACCTGCCCTAGCCGCCGCCACCCACCCGTCGAGAACGAACTCGTCGTCGTTTTGGACCGGTCCACACGACAACAGCGTCGTTCTCGACAGGGTGGTGGGGCAGGTTGGGGTGATCATCGGTGGCACGGGGAGGACCACATGGGGCGGCTGGACGCGAAGACCGCGATCGTCACCGGCGGGGCCAACGGCCTCGGCGAGGCCATCGCCACCCGGATGACCGAGGAGGGCGCCACCGTCGCCGTCCTCGATGTCGACGCCGACGGCGGCCGGCGGGTCGCGGCGGCCCTGCCGGGCGCGACCTTCCACGCCTGCGACGTCACCCGCGAGGCCGACGTCGAGGCCGCGATCGGCGCTGCCGTGGCCGCGCACGGCCGGCTCGACGTGCTGGTCAACAACGCCGGGATCACCGGCGCCGCCGGGCCGTCGCACGAGCTGGCGCTGGCCGACTGGGAGCGGGTGATGGCGGTGAACAGCACCGCGGTGTTCCTGTGCACCAAGCACGCCGTCCCGCACCTGCGCGCGGCGGGCGAGGGCAGCGTCGTCAACATCTCGTCGATCTTCGGCCTGGTCGGCAGCGGCGGCATCCCGGCCTACCACGCGTCGAAGGGGGCGGTGCGGGCGATGACCAAGACCGACGCCCTCGCCTACGCCCCGGACCGCATCCGGGTCAACTCGATCCACCCGGGTTACGTGTGGACCGAGATGGTCCGCGCCTCCACCGACCGCGCCGGGCTCTCCGAGCCCGACGCCCGGGCCCGGCTCGACCCGCTGCACCCCCTCGGCGGCGTCGGCCGCCCCGACGACATCGCCTGGGGCGTGGTCTACCTGGCCTCCGACGAGGCCCGCTGGGTCACCGGCGCCGAACTCGTCATCGACGGCGGCTACACGGCCCGCTGACCCGACCCTCCACCCGTCGAGAACGAAGCTGTCGTCGTTTTGGACCGGTCCAAACGACGACAACTTCGTTATCGACGGGTGGGGGCCGGGGTCAGGTGAGGTGGTCGAAGTCGCCGCGGACCCAACCGATGTACCGGTCGGCCGAGCGGCGCACGGCCGCGTGGGCGTCGGTCGGGACCTGGTTGCCGAAGTTGCTGTAGAGCCGGTCGAACTCCAGCCCCTCGACCGCCTTGGCCACCCGGTCGACGACCGCGGCGGAGAGCGGGATGCGGTTGGGGTAGCTGCGCTGGAACGACACCCACGTGCGGTCGGGGCAGGCCATGATGGTGTCGCCGGCCAGCAGCACGCCCTTGCCGCCCGCGCCGGCCGCCCAGTGCGCGACGGCGCTGCCCGGGAAGTGCCCGCCGATCTGCACCAGCGCCAGCCCGGGGGCGATCTCGGTGCGGCCCGACCAGGTGCGGATCACCGGGTCGGGGCGGGCGATCCACTCCCGGTCGGCCTCGGCGACCAGGACCGGCGGACCGCCCAGCGCGCGGCTCCACTCCACCTGCACGCCGAACATGTGCGGGTGGCTGGCCGCGATCGCGACCACCTCGCCGAACCCGCGGACCTGCTCGACGAGCCCGTCGTCGAGGTAGCCGATCGGGTCCCACAGCAGGTTGCCCGCCGGGGTGCCGACCAGCAGGGCGGTCTGGCCGATGCCGACGCTCGGCGCGGTGGTGATGCCGTGCAGGTCGGGCTCCAGCTCGGCGACGCGGGCCTCGCGGCCGGAGGCGGCCAGCTCCGCCAGCGTCGTCCAGACCTGGCCGTCGGCCGGGACCCACTGGCGCTCGTCGGCGCAGATGCGGCAGACGTCGATGCGCTCGGCATGCTCCACGGCGCACGTCGCGCAGACGGGGAAGGTTGTCTCCACACCACCACCCTTCCCCCCGCACCGGGGTCCCGGTCAAGCGGCTCGTCGGTCAGTGGTCGCGCAGGGCCTTCACGAGTTCCTTCTTGCCCATCTTCGACCGGCCCTTGATGCCGACCTCCTTCGCGCGGTCGAGCAGTTCGTCCTTCTTCATGTCGTCGTACTTCGACGACTTGCCGCCCTTCTTCGCCACCTTCTTGCGCCCCTGCGCGGCCGAGGCGTTGGCGATGCGGGCCGCCTTCTCCTTCGACGCCCCGCTCTCCTTCACCTTCTCGTAGGTCTTCTTGTCCTTGACGCTCGACTTCGCCATCTCGGCCTCCTCGATCGACTTCCCGCGGAGTTGCCCGGATCGGTCGCCGCCGAAACGCGGCGTGTCGTGGGCAGGCCCGCAACCGGTTCTGGTAGTCAGCGGGGGTGACCGATGCGGGGGACTCGGACTCGACGCTGGCCGACGTCCGGCCGGTCGAGCGCGGCCCGCGCCGCACCCGGGCGCGCAGTGCCGTGGTCGGGCTGCTGCTGGTGATCGTGCTGGCCGGTGCGCTCGGCCTGTTCGGGGTCCGCTCCACCACCACGACGGCCTCGGCGGGCGGCTACACGCTGTCGGTCACCCACGCGTGGGTCGCCCGCGCCGGCCTGGACGTGCCGTGGTCGGTCGAGCTGCGCCGCGACGGGGGGTTCGACGGCCCGGTGACGGTCGCGGTGACCGGCGAGTACTTGGACATCTACGAGGAACAGGGCCTGGACCCCGAGCCGGCCAGCCAGACCGCCGACGCCCAGGACGTCTACTGGACGTTCGACCCGCCCCCGGGGGACACGCTCGGCATCGACTTCGACGCCTACATCCAGCCGGCCAGCCAGTGGGGCGCCAGCGGGACGGTCGCGGTGGTCGAGGACGGGCGGCGGGTGGTCTCGGTGGACTTCACGACGGCGCTGGTGCCCTGATGGAGATCGTCGTCCGGGCCGTGGTCATGTTCGGCTTCCTGTGGCTGGTCACCCGGGTGGTCGGCCGCTCGACGCTGGGCGAGCTGAGCACGTTCCAGCTGATCCTCTACGTGACCATGGGCGACATGGTCCAGCAGGCGGTCACGCAGCAGGACTACTCGCTGACCTCGGGCGTGCTCACGATCAGCGTGTTCGCGCTCCTCACCATCGGCATCTCCTGGGTCAACGCGCGCTGGTCGAAGGCCCGGCCGATCACCCACGGGGTCCCCGTCGTGGTCGTCAAGGACGGCGAGCCGTTGTTCGACGTCCTGCACCGGGAGCGGCTGTCGGTGGACGACCTGCTGGCCGCGGCCCGCGAACAGGGCATCCGCCGGCTGTCCCGGATCGACCTCGCGGTGCTGGAGGCCGACGGCAAGATCTCGTTCTTCACCGCAGGCGCGGACGAGAGCAGCGGCGCCCCCTCCCGACCGCCGGTCGGCTGAGCGTCTACCCCGCCGGGGTCGTTTCCCGGCGGGCTCGGAACGCGGCGGCCTTGACCCGGTTCTGGCAGGCCGTCGAGCAGAACCGGCGGGTGCCGTTGCGCGAAGTGTCCAGGTAGGCGCGGTCGCAGCGGGGCGCCCGGCACAGGCCGAGGCGCTCGACGGCGGGTCCGCCCAGCACGATCGCCAGTCCGGTGGCCATGCCGGCCGCCCAGCCCGCGGCGGTGGCGGCGTCGGGCCGGTGGAAGTGCAGGTGCCAGCCCTCGCCGTCGTGGCGCGTCAGCGTGGGCACGGCCTCGGCGTCGCGCAGCACCTCGTTGAGCCGGGCGCAGGCGGCGTCGAGGTCGCCCGCGTCGACGTGCTGCACCACGGCCCGCATGCGGGCGGCCCAGCCGGCCAGCTCGGCCGCGACGGGGTCGGTCATCGGGCCGTCGGACGGCCGGCTCACCGGGGCGACCGCGGCCGCGACCGCCGCGGTCAGCGCCGCACCGGTGGGCGCCTCGACCGGTCGTCCGCCGCGCTCGCCCGGGGTCGCCGCGTTGACGAGCGCGACCGCCACCCGGACCACATCGCTCATGTGACTGTCGAAGTCCACTTGACCAGTTATAGCAGCTACAGCTAGCGTCACTGTCGTCGGATTAGACAGCAGTGACGGAGGTGGGTCATGCGGGCTACGGTGGCGCAGCGGTGGATCCAGCGGTGGGACGCGCAGCAGGAGCGCTACATCGCCGACCGCGAGGAGCGGTTCCGCGTCGTGGGTGACGTCGTGGGGTGGGCGCTGCGCGACTCCGGCGGCGCCGGCCTGGTCGTCGACCTCGGCTGCGGGCCCGGGTCGCTGGGTGCGCGGCTCGCCGCGACGCTGCCCGGCGTCGAGGTCGTCGGGGTCGACGCCGACCCCCTGCTGCTCGGGCTGGCCGAGGCGGGCAGCGGCGTGCGGGTGGTGCGCGCCGACCTCACCGACCCCGGCTGGCCCGACGCGCTCGGGTTCGACGGCCCGTGGGACGCCGCGGTGTCGTCCACCGCGCTGCACTGGCTCGCCCCCGACGACCTGGCCGCCCTCTACGCCGCGGTCGCCGCCCGGCTGCGCCCCGGCGGCGTCTTCGTCGACGCCGACCACCGCGCCCTCGACGGCCCGGACGCCACCGACCTGGCCCGGCACGTGCGCGCGGCCCGCGCCACCCGGGCCGGGGTGGACGACAACGAGGACTGGCGCTCGTGGTGGGACGCCGCGCTCGCCGACGCCGACCTGGCCCCGCTGCTGGAAGCCCGCTCCCGCGACGGGGCGGCGCACAGCGCGGAGAGCGACCTGACGCTCGGCCAGCAGTCGGCCCTGCTGCGCGAGGCCGGGTTCGCCACCGTCACGCCGGTGTGGCAGTGCGGCGACGACGTGGTCGTGGTCGCGGTCCGGTGACCGGAGCTCGAGCGGGTGACGGCGCCAGCGGTAGGACCGGTCGGCGTAGCGGGGGTTCGGCGACACGGGTGCTTCGTCGCCGTTCGTGACCCGTGCTGCACCATCGGTGCCACGCTCCCCGGCGAGACCGGCCAGGAAGGTGCCCGCCATGTCGAGCCCGCAGCAGCCGTACGGCCCGCCCGCGCAGTTCCCGCCGCCCTGACGCCGCCCTGCCGGGCCGGCCGGGGGAGGCCGCCCCGCCGGCGAGGTGTAGCCGACCGCGGGACCGGCGCCACCGCGCGCACCTTCTGACCGCCGCGCACACCCCCTGACATGTGCGCGGTGGCCGGACGGTGCGCGCGGTGCCCCGGGGCCCGGTGGGGCGCCGGCTAGGGACGGGACGTGATCTGCTGGACCGCCCAGCCGTTGCCGTCGGGGTCGCTGAAGAAGCAGAAGCCGACGTTGTTCAGGTCGTCGTCCTCCCGGGCCGGGCGGATGCCGTCCTTCGTGTAAACGCGCACCTCGCTGACGTCCACCCCGCGCCCGGCCAGCTCGGCGCGGGCCGCGCGCACGTCGTTGACGACCAGCTGCAGCCCCTCCTGCGCCCCCGGCGCCAGCTTCGTCATCCCCGAGCTGATCACGATCGAGCAGCCGGACCCGGGCGGCGTGAGCTGGGCGAAGCGGGTGCCGTCGCCCATGTTGGCGGTGTCGTGGTCGACGGCGAAGCCGACCTTCTCGGCGTAGAACGCCTTCGCCCGGTCGATGTCGGTCACCGGCACCTGCACGACCTCCAGCGTCCAGTTCACCGCGACCCCCCGGCGAAGCGGTAGCGGGTCTGGCTGTAGGGCGCCTTGCCGAAGGCGAAGGCGGTGCTCGGCTCGATCCGGTAGACGTGCGCGAGCCCGCCACCGCCCTCGAAGCCGCCGTCGAGCACGTCGAAGTGCCAGTCGGCGCCGTACTTCTCCTCCCACGCCGCCGCGAGCGCCTTCAGCTCGTCGGGATCGGTGACCCGCTGGACCCGCCCCTCGACGACGACGTCGAGACCGCCGCGCAGGGCCGGGGTGCCGGTGGTGAGGACGACGTCGGGGTTCGCGGCGATGTTGCGGGCCTTGCGCTCGTGGGGGCCCGCGCAGATGTGGGCGCACCCGTCGCGCCAGACGGAGATCAGTGAGGTGACGTGCGGGCGGCCGTCGGGGCGGACGGTGGACAGCCAGTAGACCTCGGCGTCGGCGAACCGCTGCTCGGTGGTCTCCCAGGGGACGGGGGTGGCGTCGGGTTCGCCGTAGCGGGGGTCGATGTCGGTGGCGACGGGTGCGGTCATGCGATTCTCCCTTCCTCGGATGGGGGTATGACCGCCGGACGGGCCGGATCTCATCGCCGCGCCATCCTGTGCGTTGTGCACTGCCCGGGCCGCCGCACCGGGCATCCTGCCTCGTGACCCCGGTCTGACCTCGGATCTAGCGTGGCCCCACTCCATCACCGCCCGAGAGCCGGAGGATGCCATGGCAGGTCAGGTGGGAGTCGACGACTACGCGCTCACCCGGGTCCCGCAGGAGGCCCGGTACTCCTGGTGGTCGGTCGCGGTGCAGCGGTTCGGCCAGGTCTCGGCGCTGAGCCAGTTCCTGCTGGGCTCGACGCTCGGGTTCGGGATGGACTTCTGGACGGCGTTCTGGGCGTTCACGCTCGGTGCGGTGATCCTGGAGCTGGTCTCCATCGGGGTCGGGATCATCGGGGCCCGGGAGGGGCTGCAGACCTCGCTGCTCGCGCGCTGGACCGGGTTCGGGCACGGCGGTAGCGCGGTGGTCGGGCTGGCCATCGGGATCAGCCTGATCGGCTGGTTCGGCATCCAGTCCGGGGTGTCGGCCCAGGGGCTGACCAGCCTGATCGGCGGGCTCCCGACCTGGCTGTGGTCGCTGTTGTTCGGGCTCGCGGTCACCTTCATCGTGCTGTGGGGCTTCGCCTCGATGAAGTGGGTCGCCTACATCACCGTGCCGGCGTTCCTGGTGCTGGTGGCCTGGTCGATCGGGAGCGAGCTGTTCAACCACGACATCGGCACCCTGATGACCGGGCCGCCGCCGGGGCCGGCGCTGACCCTGCTGGAGGGCACCACGCTGGTCGCGGGCGGGTTCATCGTGGGGGCGGTCATCACCCCGGACATGACCCGGTTCAACCGCAACTCCGCCGACGTCGTCAAGCAGACGGTCGTCGGGTTCACCCTCGGCGAGTACGTGATCGGGCTGTCGGGCGTGCTGCTGGCCCACGCCATCCGCTCCGACGACATCATCACGATCGTCACCTCCTCGGTCGGCTGGGTCGGCACGCTGGTGATCATCCTGGGTACGCTGAAGATCAACGACTGGAACCTCTACAGCTCCGGGCTGGGCCTGGTGAACTTCGTCGGCACGGTGCTGGGCAAGCGGATCAACCGGGCGATCGCCACGCTCTGCCTCGGCGTCGTCGGCAGCGTGCTGGCCGCGGCCGGCATCCTGGACAGCTTCATCGGGTTCCTCACCGTCCTCGGGGTGGCCTTCCCGCCGATCGCCGGGATCATGGTCGCCGAGTACTTCGTGGTGAAGCGCTGGCGCGGGGAGCTGGAGGCCAGCCGGGCGCAGGGCAGGCTGCCCGAGTCCGCGCCGACGTGGGTGCCGGCCACGCTGGTCATCTGGGTCGGCGCTGGGCTGATCGGCTACTTCGTCAGCTGGGGCCTGCCCAGCATCAACTCGCTCGTCGCGGCCTTCGTGCTCTACGTGGTCGCGGGCAAGCTCGGGCTGGTCCGCGGCGTGGGCACGAGCCCCACCGCCGACCTGTCCGACCCCGAACTCGTCTCCACGAAGGACTGACGCGCATGCGGATCGGGATCGACGTCGGCGGAACCAACACCGACGCAGTGCTGATGGACGGCGAACGCCTCCTGGGCGCGGTGAAGTCGGCGACCACCTCGGACGTCACCTCCGGCATCGTCACCGCGCTCGACGCGCTGCAGGCCGCGCAGCCGTTCGCGCCCGCCGAGGTCGCCGCGGTGATGATCGGGACGACGCACTTCATCAACGCGCTGGTCGAGGCCGACCGGCTGGCCCCGACGGCCGCGCTGCGGCTGGGGCTGCCGGCCACGGCGTCGCTGCCGCCGATGGTCGACTGGCCCCAACGGCTCGTCGGCGCGATCAAGGGCCGGGCCTACCTGGCGCACGGCGGGCACGAGTTCGACGGGCGCCCGATCTCCGCGCTCGACGAGGCCGAGCTGCGCCGCCACGCCGGCGACATGGCCGCCAACGGCGTCCGCTCGGTGGCGATCAGCTCGGTGTTCTCGCCGGTCAACACGGAGTTCGAGCTGCGCGCCGCGGAGATCGTGGCCGCCGAGCTCGGCGCCGACGTGCCCATCTCGCTCTCCCACGAGATCGGCCGGGTCGGGCTGCTGGAGCGGGAGAACGCGACGATCATCAACGCGGCGCTGCGCGAGCTGGCCGCGGGGATCGTCGACGGGCTGGCCGCCTCCATCGCCGGGCACGGCATCACCGCGCCGCTCTACCTCAGCCAGAACGACGGCACCCTGATGGACGTCGGGTTCGCCCGCCGCTACCCGGTCGCCACGTTCGCGTCGGGCCCGACCAACTCGATGCGCGGGGCCGCGGTGCTGTCCGGGCTCGGGACCTGCGCGGTCGTCGACATCGGCGGGACGACCACCGACGTGGGCGTGCTCAACGGCGGGTTCCCCCGGGAGGCGACCGTCGAGGTCAGCGTGGCCGGCATCCGCACCAACTTCCGCATGCCCGACGTGCTGTCGGTCGGCATCGGCGGCGGCAGCCTGGTCCGCGGGCTGGAGGACCCGACGGTCGGGCCCGACTCGGTCGGCTACCGGCTCACCGAGAAGGCGCTGGTCTTCGGCGGCGGCCTGCTCACCGCCACCGACGTGGCCGTGGCCGCGGGCCGGGCCGACATCGGCGACCGCAGCCGCACCGCCGCCCTGCCCAGGGAGCTGGTCGCCGCGGCGCTGGAGCGGATCGCCGCGGACGTGGCCGACGTCGTCGACCGGATGCGGGTCTCGGCCGACCCGCTGCCCGTCGTCGGGGTGGGTGGCGGGTCGGTGCTGCTGCCCGACGAGCTGCCCGGGATCGGGAAGGTGCACCGGCCGGAGAACTTCGCCGTCGCCAACGCCATCGGGGCGGCGATCGCCCAGGTCGGCGGCGAGGTCGACCGGGTGTTCGCGATCGAGCCGGGCCGCCGCGACGCGGTCGTCGACGAGGCCCGGCAGGAGGCCGTCGACCGGGCGGTCGTCGCCGGCGCCGACCCGTCCACGATCGAGATCGTCGACTTCGACGAGGTGCCGATCCCGTACCTGCCGGGCAACGCCACCCGCATCCGCTGCAAGGCGGTCGGCGACCTGCGCATCGACTCGCCCGTCGGGAGCGGCTCGTGACCGCGACGATCACCGGTGCGGGGCTCACCGAGGTCACCGTCGACGACCTGGTCGACCTGGCCCGCGGGGCGGCCGTGCTGGGCACCGGAGGCGGCGGCGACCCGTACGTCGGGCGGCTGCTGGCCGAGGCCGCGCTGCGCGAGCACGGCCCGGTGCGCCTGGTCGCCCCGGACGACCTGCCGACCGACGCCTGCGTGGTGCCGGTGGCGATGATGGGCGCGCCGACCGTGATGGTCGAGAAGACGCCGTCGACCGAGCTGGTCGGGCACGCGGTCACCGCGCTCGCCGAGCACCTCGGGATCACCCCCACGCACGTGGCGTGCATCGAGGCCGGCGGGGTCAACTCGACGTTCCCGCTGGTCGCCGCGGCGCAGCTGGGGCTGCCGCTGGTCGACGGCGACGGCATGGGCCGGGCCTTCCCGGAGCTGCAGATGGTGCTGGCGACGCTGGACGGCATCGCCTGCACGCCGATGTCGATCTCCGACGAGAAGGGCAACACCGGCGTCCTGCGGACCGTGGACAACAGGTGGGCCGAGTCGCTGGCCCGCTCGATGACCGTGACCATGGGCTGCTCGGCGATCATCAGCAACTACGTCATGACCGGCGCCCAGGCCAAGAGCGCCCTCGTGCACGGCACGCTCAGCCTGTGCGTGGCGATCGGGCGCGCGGTGTCGGCGGCCCGGTCCGCGCACACCGACCCGGTGGCGGCGGTCGTCGGGGCCATCGGCGGGGCGGTGCTGCACACCGGCAAGGTCGTCGACGTCATCCGGCGCACGACCACCGGCTTCGCCCGCGGCGAGGCCGTCGTGGCCGGGGCCGACGGCGACCTGGTGCTGCACTTCCAGAACGAGCACCTGATGGCCATGCGCGACGGGGCGCCGGTCGTCACCACGCCCGACCTGATCATCGTGCTGGACCAGGACACCGGCGAGCCGGTGACGACCGAGGCACTGCGCTTCGGCCACCGGGTGTGCGTGCTGGCGGCCCCGGCCGACGAGCGCTGGCACTCGCCGGAGGCGATCGAGCTGGTCGGGCCGCGGTACTTCGGCTACGACACCGACCCGGTCCGGGTGATGACGTGAGTTGGACGCTGGGCCCCGAGGACCTGCCCGACCTGGCCCGCGGTGCCGCCCTGCTGGGCACCGGGGGCGGGGGCGACCCGCACGTCGGGCGGCTGATGGTGCAGGAGGCCATGCGCGAGCACGGGCCGGTCGCCGTGCTCGACCCCGACGAGGTCGACGACGACGCGTTCGTCATCCCGACGGCGATGATGGGCGCGCCGACGGTGATGGTGGAGAAGATCCCGCGCGGCGACGAGGCGGTGACCGCGCTGCGCACGCTGGAGCGGCTGCTCGGGCGCCGCGCCACGGCGACGATGCCGATCGAGTGCGGCGGGATCAACTCGATGATCCCGCTGGTGGTGGCGGCACGCAGCGGGCTGCCCGTCGTCGACGCCGACGGGATGGGCCGGGCGTTCCCCGAGCTGCAGATGGAGACCTTCGGCGTCTACGGCGTGCCGGGCTCGCCGATGGTCGTCTCCGGGGACCACGGCGAGACCGTCACCATCGACACCGGGCCGGACAACATCCGCATGGAGTGGCTGGCCCGCGGCGCGACGATCCGCATGGGCGGCGCGGCGCTGATCGCCGAGTACGCGATGAGCGGCGCGGACGTCAAGCGCACCGCCATCCCGCGCACGCTCTCGCTCGGGCTATCGCTCGGGCGGGCCATCCGGGAGGCCCGCGAGCAGCTGCGCGACCCGGTGTCCGCGCTGGCCGAGGCGCTCTCCACGACGATCTACACCCACCTGCGGGTGCTGTTCGCGGGCAAGGTGGCCGACGTCGAGCGCCGCACGGTGGACGGGTTCGCCCGCGGCCGGGCCCGGTTCACGTCCTTCGACGGGACCTCGACGCTGCGCACGCAGTTCCAGAACGAGACGCTCATCGCCGAGGTCGACGGCGAGGTGGCGGCGATCGTGCCCGACCTGATCTGCGTGCTGGAGGCCGAGTCGGCCGAGCCGATCACCACCGAGGGCCTGCGCTACGGCCAGCGCGTCGTGGTCGTGGGCATCTCCACCCCGCCGATCATGCGCACGCCCGAGGCGCTGGCGGTCTTCGGACCGGCCTGCTTCGGGCTGGCCGAGGAGTTCCGCCCCGTGGAGGTCGTGAGCGAGTATCACGGTTCGGACCGTGGTACTCACTCACGACCGGCTTGATCTGCGACGATCCCGTGGGTGATCGACAGGGCGCTGCGCGCGGACGACGTCGACGCGCTCGTCGTCGGGCTGAGCCTGCTGGGCTCGGGCGGGGGCGGCGACGCGGGCGTCTTCGCCACGACCCTGCGCCGCGCCCTCGGCGAGGGTTCGATCGTCCTGCACCCGCCCGCGGAGCTGGGCGAGGCGTCGGTCGTCGCGGTCGGGATGCTCGGCGGCACCCGGATGCTCACCGAGAGGCTGCCCAGCGGGCAGGAGATCGTCGGCGCGGTGCGGGCGCTGGCCCGCTGGACCGGCGCCGAGCCGGAGGCGGTGATGGCGCTGGAGGCGGCCGGGGTGAACGGGGTGCTCGCCGTCGCCGCCGCCGCCGAGCTGCGCCTCCCGCTCGTCGACGCCGACCTGATGGGGCGCGCGCTGCCGCGGGCCGACCAGACCACCCGGGCCGTGGCCGGCGGCTCGCTGGCGCCGTTCGCGATGGCCGAGTCCGGCGGGCGCACGGTGCTGCTCGACCGGATCGACCCGGTGACGCTGGAGCGGGTGGCCAGGGCCTTCATCGCGCAGAGCGGCGGGTGGGCCGGGTGCGCGTTCGCCCCCACCCCGGCCTCGGTGGTCTGCGAGGACGCCTGCCTGGGTAGCCTGGCCCGCGCGCTCGACCTGGGGCGCGCGCACGCCGACGCGCCGCCCGCCCGGATCGCCGAGGCGCTCGGCGGGCGGGCGCTCGGCGCCGGGCGGGCGGTGGAGATCGCCCGGAACGCGTCGGCGACGTTCGGGCGCGCCGGCATCACCGTGCTCGACGACACCGGTCCGGTGCTGCGCCTGGAGGCCGAGAACGAGTACCTGCTGGCGCTGCTCGACGGCGAGCCCGTGGCCAGCTGCCCCGACCTGCTGTGCGTGCTCGACCGGCGCACCGGTGCGCCCATCGCCGTCGACGCGCTGCGGGTCGGCGACGACGTCACCGTCGTCGTGCTGCCGGGACCGCGGTGGTGGCGCGAGCGGCCCGAGCGGTTGGTGCACGTGGGGCCACGGGCCTTCGGCCTGGACTGCGACCCGGTGCTGATGTGACCGCCCTGCGGCTGGCCGCGCTGCTCGACCACCCCGACTGGGCCGGCGTGCAGGTGCTGGCCGGCGACCCGGACCCGGTCGAGATCCGCGACGTGCGCACCGTGCCCGACCTGCGCGCCGAACCCGTCGACGCCGAGTGCGCGCTGCTCGTGGTGGCCATCGCCGCCGACCGCGGCGACTGGCACCTCGACGCGCTGCTGCGCCGGGCGGGCGCGGCCGGGGCCGCGGCGGTGCTGCTGCCGGGCCGCGCCGAGCTGCGCCGGGCCAGCTCGCTGCTGGCCGAGCGGATCGGGGTCGCCGTGCTCGGCGCGCCCGACCCGCTGGCCGTCGGCCTGGTCGCCACGCGCCTGCTGCGGGCCCCCGACCAGGTCGTCGCCGACCTCGTCAGCCGCACCGCCGCCGCGGGCGCCGCGGCGACCGGCGGCGTCGACGGGCTGCTCGCCGAGCTGGCCCGGGTGTGGCGGCGGCCCGTCTGGCTGCTCGACGGCACCGGCCGTCGGGTCGCCGGGCCGGACCCGGGACCGGCCGGCCAGGAGACGCTCGTGCGGGCCGTCGGCGCGGACGGCCACCCGGGCTCGCGGCTGGCCGTCGCCGTGCCGCCGGGTGTCCCCGCCGAGACGGCCGCGGTGACCGCGGCCATGGCGGTGGCCGCCGAGTCGATGGGCCACCGCCTCGCCCAGCAGCGGCTGACCGTCGAGCGCGACGCCAGGCTGCGCACGTCGCTGCTGGTCGAGCTGCTGCAGACCACCGGGGACCCGGCCCCGGAGACCCGCCGCCGCGCCGTCGACGCCGGCTGGCGGCTCGACGGCTGGCACATCGGCATCCGGATCGACGTGCCCGCCGGGGTGGACGCGGTGGCCGTGCGGCCCGAGGTGCTGCGCGCCTTCGACACGGCCCACCTGTCCGCGGCCGTCGTCGAGCAGGGGTCGGGGTGGGGCGCCTGGTCGACGTTCGAGCACGAGCCCGGCTCGGACGAGCTGCACCGCCACGCCACCGCGGCGCGCCGCGCGCACTGGCTGCTGCGCAGCTCGGTGCGCAGCGCCATGGGCGTCGGGCGCGTCTACCGCGGCGTCGACGGCCTGGCCCGCACCCTCGGCGAGGCCGGCGACGCCGCCCGCCTCGCCGTCACCCGCACCGCGAGCGGGCACTTCGTGCACGTCGACCGGCTCGGCCTCGGCCGGCTGCTGCTGGCCTGGACCCGCACCGACACGTTCCTCCCGGCGGCCCGCTCGATGCTCGACCCGCTGCACGGCCAGCCCGGCGACCTGCTGCGCACCCTCACCGCCCACCTGGACGCCGAGTCGTCCCTGACCGAGACCGCGGCGGTGCTGGGGGTGCACCGCAACACCGTCACCGCCCGCGTCGCCCGCGCCCAGGAACTGCTCGGCGTCGACCTGACCGACCCCGACGAGCGGCTCGCCCTGCACCTGGCCTGCCGCAGCGTCCTGTTCCACAGCTGACGGCGGCGCAGACGATCGACGCAGCGGCGTACCGCCGAAAGCGCAGCGGAATCATCCGCACGTTGTATCTCCCCGTTCCGCGCTGCGCACCGGAAACGGCACTGCCACGATCCCGGCGATCACTCGACTGTGGACTTCAGGGGGTAGATGGAATGGGCTGGTACCTGCAGACCTTGCGGCGCTTCACCGATTTCAGCGGACGGTCGCGGCGCCGCGAGCTCTGGCCGTTCCTGGCGGTCAACGTCGTGCTCGGCGCGATCGCCTCGGCGGTGGACGCCGCGCTGGGGTTCGGCGGCTACACCACCGTCACCGCGCCGGGCTACGCCGGCTTCACCTACTCGCCCGGGATCATCGCCGTCGTCGTGGGGCTGGTCCTGCTGGTGCCGAGCCTGGCGGTCGAGGTCCGCAGGCTGCACGACACCGGGCGGTCGGCGTGGTGGCTGCTCATCGTGCTCGTGCCGCTGGCCGGGGTGGTCGTGCTGATCGTGTTCTGGGCGCTGGAGGGGCAGCGCGGCGAGAACGCCTACGGCCCGGACCCGAAGGCCGCCGAACCCGCCATGGCATGAGTCAGGGCTGGGCGGGGTCCACACGGGCGTGGACCCCGCTCACGACGGTTCGCGGCGGGTGTTGGTGCCCAGCACGCGTTCGCTGCCGACCATCCACACGGCCATCGTCAGCACCCCGGCCTCGAACGCGAGCAGGTCGCGGTCCCAGCGGCCGGGCTCGCGGTGGTTGTCCGGGGAGAGCAGGAGCAGCCCGCCCAGCAGGTTGATCCCGCCCCACAGCCCGTTGACCGCCGGTCCGGAATCGCGGCCGGCGAGCGGGGTGAGGTGGCGGTGGCGGGTGACCGCGGTGGCCAGGTGCGGTGCGCTGTTGCCGACGAGCACGCCGCCCAGGAAGGAACGGAGCCGGGAGCCCATGGCGCCACGCTACCGGCGCTCGGGTTCAGGAAGGCCACCTTCCTGAACCCCGGGGTTCAGGAAGGTGGCCTTCCTGTCCGCACAGGACCTGAAGGTGGCCTTCCTGAACCTGGGAGGACGGTGAGCGGCTCCTAGCGGGACAGCCAGACGGCGGCGTCGGAGGGCAGCGTGCCGTCGTCGGGGAGGTCGATGCTGGAGAGCAGGACCTCTCCCGCGGGCACCCGCACCGCGTTCGGGCCCATGTTCACCACGCAGGTGAAGCCCGGCTCGCGGTCGAACGCGACGACGTCGGCGTCGAAGTCGTCGCGGAAGCGCAGCGTCCCGTCGCCGAGGGCCGGGTGCTCCCGGCGCAGCCGCAGGGCGGCGCGGTACAGCTCCAGCACCGACGACGGGTCGCCCGCCTGCGCCTCGACGGTCAGCGGGCCCCAGTCGGCGGGCTGGGGCAGCCAGGTCGTCGAACCCGGGCCGAAGCCGTAGGGCGGCGTGTCGCCCGACCACGGGATGGGGACGCGGCAGCCGTCGCGGCCGCGCTCGGTGCGCCCGGAGCGCTCCCACGTCGGGTCCTGCAGGACGTCCTCCGGCAGGTCCTCCACCTCCGGCAGGCCCAGCTCCTCGCCCTGGTAGACGTACGCGCCGCCGGGCAGGGCCAGCGTCAGCAGGGCGGCCGCGCGCGCCCGGCGCAGGCCCAGCGCGTGGTCGACCCCGGTGTCGCGGGGGTCGAGGTGGCGGGTGGGGGCGGTCTGGTCGACCCGGGCGTAGCGCGACGGGTGGCGGGAGACGTCGTGGTTGGACAGCACCCACGTCGGGGGCGCGCCCACCGCGGCGTGCTCGGCGATGGTCTCGGAGATGGACTTGCGCATCTCCGGGCCCCGCCACGGGGTGACCAGGTAGTTGAAGTTGAACGCGGTGTGCAGCTCGTCGCGGCGCACGTAGCGCGAGAGCCGGTCGGGGTGGTCGACCCAGGCCTCGGCGACGAACACCCGCGGCGGGTCGTAGGAGTCGGCCAGCTCGCGCCACTCGCGGTAGACCTCGTGGACCTCGTCGCGGTCCCAGTGCGGGTGCGGGGTGTAGGGCGCGCGGACCAGCTCGCCGTCGACCTCGACCTGCGGCGGCGGGTAGACGAGGTCGCCGATGTCGGGCAGGCCCGGCTGCTTGATCAGGGAGTTGGCCACGTCGATGCGGAAGCCGTCGACGCCGCGGTCGAACCAGAACCGCAGGGTCTGCAGGAAGTCGGCGCGGACGTCGGGGTGCTCCCAGTTGACGTCGGGCTGCTTGGTGTCGAACAGGTGCAGGTACCACTCGCCGGGGGTGCCGTCCGGGTCGGTGGCGCGGGTCCACGCCGGGCCGCCGAACATCGAGCGCCAGTCGTTGGGGGGCAGCTCGCCGTCGTCGCCGCGGCCGGGCCGGAACAGGTAGCGCTCCCGCGCCGGCGACCCCGGGCCGGCCGCGAGCGCCTCCTGGAACCACTCGTGCTCGTCGGAGGTGTGGTTGGGCACGATGTCGAGCAGCACCCGCAGCCCGTGCCCGTGCGCCTCGGCGATCAGCGCCTCGGCCTCGGCCAGCGTGCCGAAACGGGGCTCGACGTCGCGGTAGTCGCTGACGTCGTAGCCGGCGTCGGCCATCGGCGACGGGTACCACGGGTTGATCCACACGGCGTCGACGCCGAGGCCGGCGATGTGCGGCAGGCGGGCGCGGATGCCGGCGACGTCACCGAGCCCGTCGCCGTCGCCGTCGGCGAAGCTGCGGATGTAGACCTGGTAGACCACGGCGCTGCGCCACCACGTGGTGTTCTCCATCGGGTTCTGCACTGTCTGGGTCTGCACTGCGGACCTTCACCTTCCTGCCGGTTTGCGGGCACGGTAACCGTCCGGTGCGACGACGGCAGGGCTGCCGGGAATTCCCCGTCGCGCGCGGGGAGGAGCTGACGGGCGCCGCGGCTCGGAGGATGCTGGTGCGCCATGAGCACCCGCGCACGGGACCTGCTGACCGCCGGCTACGGCGAACTGCGGCACGAGCCGCTGGGCCGCCGCCTGCGGGCGAGGTGGAACGGCACCACCGTCGTCGACACCACGCGCGGGGTGCTGCTGTGGGAGCCGCGGCGGATCCTGCCGGTCTACGCCGTGCCGGCCGCCGACGTCCGCGCCGATCTGCGGCCCGGCGGGCCGGCGCTGCCCGTCCCCGACGACGTCGGCGTGCGCATGCCCGCGCTGTCCGAGCTGCGCCTGCTGCCCGGTGTCCCGTTCGCCGTGCACACGGCGGAGGGGCGTCCGCTCGACGTCGAGCTGGACGGGACGGTGCTGCACCAGGCCGCCTACCAGCTCGACGATCCCCAGCTGGCGGGCTACGTGGCGGTCGAGTTCGGCGCCTTCGACTGGCTGGAGGAGGACGAGCCGGTCGCGGTGCACCCGAAGGACCCCTTCCACCGCATCGAGGTGCTGGCCGGGTCGCGGCCGGTCCGGGTGGAGCTGGACGGGCACGTGCTGGCCGAGTCGGCGCACCCGACGCTGCTGTTCGAGACCCTGCTGCCGGTGCGCTACTACCTGCCCGTGGCGGACGTGCGGGTGGAGCTGGTGCCGAGCGCCACCCGCACCGGCTGCCCCTACAAGGGCGAGGCGGTCTACTTCTCCCCGGTCGTGGACGGCCGCGAGCGGGCCGACCTGGCGTGGAGCTACCCCGATCCGCTGCCGGAGAGCTCCCGGGTCCGCGACCTGGTCTGCTTCTACACCGAGCGCCTCGACGTCGTGCTCGACGGCGAGCGCCAGGACCGCCCGGTGACGCCGTGGTCGTGACCGGGCAGCGGGGGTGAGCGCCAGGGCCCGGCTGCTCGGCGGGTTCGGGCTGGAGCTGGGCGGCCGGGTTCTCGCTCTCGACTCGGCGCGCGCCGAGTCGCTGCTGGCCCACCTGCTGCTGCGCCCCGGGCTGCAGCAGCGCGGGCGGCTGGCCGCGCTGCTGTGGCCGGAGTCGAGCGAGGCCCAGGCCCGCACCAACCTGCGCCACCTGCTGCACACCCTCCGCAAGCGCGCACCCGGGCTGGCCGGTCGGTTGGACATCACCGCGCAGGCCGTCGGCTGGCGACCCGACCCGGCCGACCGCGTCGACGTCGTGGAGTTCGAGGAGCTGCTCGCGACCACCGGCCCCGACCGCGGCCCGGCGCTGGCCGCGGCCGTCGCGCTGCACCGCGGCGACCTGCTGGAGTCCCACGACGACGAGTGGCTGCGCGACGAGCGCGACCGGCTGCGCCGCCGGTGGCTCGACGCGCTGGCCGAGCTGGGCGCGCTGGCCGAGGAGGCGGGCGACCTGGACTCCGCCGTCGGGCACGCCGAGCGGCTGCTGCGCGCCGATCCGGTGCGCGAGCCCGCCTACCGGCTGCTCATGCGCTGCCACGCGGCCCGCGGGGAGCGCGGACGGGCGCTGCGCGCGTACCACGCCTGCGTGTCCGCGCTCGACCGCGAGCTGGGCGTGGCCGTGTCCACGGCGACCAGGGCCGCCTACGAGGCCCTGCTGCCGCCGGAGCCGGGCGCACCGCCGCCGCAGCCCGGGAGGCCGCCGCTGGTCGGGCGGTTCACCGAGCGGGTGACGGCCGTGCGGGCCTGGCGGTCGGCCGCGGCGGGGCGGGCGCGGCTGGTGCTGGTCGGGGGCGAGCCGGGCGCGGGCAAGACCCGGCTGGCCGAGGAGTTCCGCGACTGGTGCGCGCGGCGCGGCGCGGTCGGCGCCGAGGCCCGCTGCCACCCGGGCGAGGGGGCGCCGGCGTACGTGCCGGTCGTCGACTGGCTGCGCTCGGACGCCCTGCGCGCCCCGCTGCGCGGGCTCCCGGTGGCCCGGCTCGCCGAGCTGGCCCGGCTGCTGCCCGAGATCCGCGACGAGCGCCCCGACGTCCCGGCGCCCGAGCCGCTGCCCGAGGCCGAGCAGCAGCGCAGGCTGTTCGAGGCCGTGGCCGACGCGGTGCGCGCCGTCGCCCGCCCGCTCCTGCTGCTGGTCGACGACCTGCACCACGGCGACCGGCAGACCTGCCGGCTGGTGCACTACCTGCTGCGGACCCGGGCCGACGCCCGGCTGCTGGTGCTGGCCACGGCGCGGCGGGAGGAGTGCCCGCCCGACCACCCGCTGGTCGAGCTGGTCGCCGCGGCCACTGCGGGCGACCGCCTCGTGGAGATCGAGCTGGGGCCGCTCGCCCTGCCCGAGACGGCCGCGCTGGCGCGGCGGCTGTCCGGTGCCGACATGTCCGAGCCGGACCTGCGCCGGCTGCACCTGGCGACCGGCGGCAACCCGCTGTTCGTGGTGGAGGCGGTGCGGGCCGGGCGGGCCGCCGGCCCACCGCCCCGGCTGCGGGCGCTCATCACGGCCCGGCTGGCCGGGCTGCGCGATCCGGCCGCCGGGCTGGTCGGGGCGGCGGCGGTGCTGGGCCGCGAGTTCGACGCCGACCTGCTGGCCCGTGTCGCGGGCGTCGAGGAGGACGTGCTCGTCCGCGGCCTGGACGAGCTGTGGCGGCGGCGCATCGTGCGCGAGCGCGGCGAGGGCTACGACTTCGTCCACGGGTACCTCCGCGAGGTCGCCGACCTGCGGATCGCCCCGGCCCGGCGCCGGCAGCTGCACCGGCGGGCCGCGGACGCGCTGCAGGCCGCCGGGGCCCCGGCGGCGCGGGTCGCCGAGCACCGCGACCGGGGCGGCCCGCCCGGCGCGGCCGTCGAGGCGCACCGGCGGGCGGCCGCCGACGCGGTGCTGCTGCACGCGAACGCCGACGCCGTGCGCCACCTGCAGCGGGCGCTGGAGCTGCTGGGCGGGCTGCCGCCCGGTCCGGACCGCGACACCACCGAGCTGGCCGTGCGCACCGCGCTGCTCGCCCCGCTGGTCCTGGTCGGCGGGTACTCCTCGGCGGCGCTGGCCGCGACCCACGAGCGGCACCTGGAGCTGCTGGCGAGCACCGGTGCGCCGCCCGCGCCGGTGCTGCTGCGCTCGCTGGCGCTGCGCGCGATGGCCCGCTCGGACTTCGCCGAGGCCGCCCGGCACGCCGAGCGGCTGCGCGCCGCCGCCGAGCCCGACGACGTCGAGGTGTCCGAGGCCGGCTACGTGCTCGGGGTCGCCGCGTTCTGGCAGGCCGACTTCCCGGCGGCGCGCCGCTGGTTCGAGCTGGCCGTGGCCCGCTACCGGCCGGAGGACCGGCGCGCGCACCTGGTCCGGTTCGGCCAGGACCCGAAGGTGCTCGCACTGGCCCGGCTGGCGTGCACGCTGTGGTTCCTCGGCGACCCCGCCGCCGCCCGCGCCACCCGCGCCGCCGCCCTGGACTGGGCCGGGCGGGCCGGGCACCCGCCCAACCGCACCGGCGCGCTGACCTTCGCCGCACTGCTCGCGCTCGACCTCGACGAGCCCGCCGAGCTGCGCAGGCACGCCGCCGCGCTGGCCGCGACCACCGCGCAGGCCCCGCCGCAGATGCGGCTGGTCGCCGACGCGCTGGCCGGCCACGTCCGGGTGCTGGACGGCGAGCCCACCGCCGGGCTCGCCGCCATCCACCGGGCCCGCGCGGAGGTGGCGGGGGAGCAGGCCGCACCGGGCCTGCGCGCGATCCTGGCCCGCGTCCTGCTGGCCGCGCAGCTCGCCGCGGGCGATCCCGCCGCGGTCCGGTCGACGGCCGAAGAGCTGCGGGCGATGGGCGGCATCGGCGCGGTCTGGGGCCGGGTGCGCGAACCGGGCCGCAGCCCGCTCCCCGCGCACGACTGAGGAACGGTCGTGGAACGCCCCGGTCCGCACGCTGCCCCCATGAACCGGAACACCGTCCTCGTCACCGGCGCGACCGGCACCGTCGGCCGCCACCTCGTCGCCGAGCTGCGCAGGCGCGGCACCGACGTCCGCGCGCTCGTCCGCGACCCGCAGCGGGCCGCCGGGATCATCGGGCCCGACGTCGAGCTCGCCGTGGGCGACTTCGCCGACCCGGCGTCCCTGCGCGCCGCCCTGCCCGGCGTCCACCGCGTCCACCTGGCCTGCGCCAACCACCCCGACCAGGTCGCGTGGGAGACCGCGATGATCGACGCCGCGGCGGCGGCGGGCGTCGGGCGGATCGTGAAGCTCTCCGCGCTCGACGCCCGGATCGGCTCGCCGGTCGCCTTCGCCGACGCGCACGGCCGCGTCGAGCGGCACCTGCTGGCAGCCGGCGTACCGCACGTGCTGCTCAAGCCCACCTTCGCCATGACCAACCTGCTCGCCGCCGCCGACAGCGTCCGGCAGGCCGGGGCGATCCTCCTGCCCGGCTCCGGCGCCAAGATCGCCATGATCGACCCGCGGGACGTGGCCGCCGTGGCCGCCGTCGCGCTCACCACCGACGGCCACGACGGGCGCGCCTACGAGCTGACCGGCCCGGCCGCGGTGACCTTCGACGAGGTCGCCGCCCAGCTGTCGACCCTGCTGGACCGGCCGGTCGGCTTCGTCCCGGTGCCCGACGACGCCGCGCTCGGGCAGCTCGTCGGCGCCGGGGCGCCGCAGTGGTACGCGGCGGGCGTCGTGGCCCAGTTCGGGCTGCTGCGCGCCGGCACCCAGGCCGACGTCCGCGACGTCGTGCGCGTGCTCACCGGCCGCGAGCCCCGCTCGCTCGCGCAGTTCCTCGGCGAGCACGCCGCCGCGTTCGGGGACCGGTGATGACCCAGCTCGACACCCGCCCGCGCGGCGCGCTCCTGCGCCCCGGCGACGACGGCTACGACGCCGGGCGCGCGGCGTGGAACCGCAACGCGCGCCAGGCGCCCGCCGCGGTCGTCATGGCGCGGGATCCGGCCGACGTGGTCGCCGCGGTGCGGCTGGCCCGGGCGGAGGGCCGCGGCGTCGGGGTGATGGCCACCGGGCACGGCACGTCGGTGCCCTGCGACGGCGGCGTGCTGGTCAACACCTCGCGGATGACCGGCGTCCGGGTCGACCCGCGCACGCGGATCGCGCGCGTCGCGGCCGGGACGAGGTGGGCCGACCTCGCCCCGGTGGCCGCGGCCCACGGGCTGGTCGGGCTGCCCGGCTCCAGCTCCCGGGTCGGCATCGTCGGCTACACGAGCGGGGGCGGCTTCGGCTGGTTGGGCCGGCGGTACGGGTTGGCGTCCGGGTGGGTCACCGCGGCCGACGTGGTCACCGCCGACGGCGACCTGGTCCGCGTCGACGCCCGCCGGCACCCCGAGCTGCTGTGGGGGCTGCGCGGCGGCGGGGGCGCGCTCGGGATCGTCACGACGCTGGAGTTCGCCCTGCACCCGGTCGTGCGGGTGCACGGGGGGAACCTCTTCTACCCCGTCGAGCGCGCCCGCGAGGTGCTGGCCGCCTACGCCGCCTGGGCCGCCCCGCACCCCGACGAGATGGCCTCGGCGGTGGCGTTCCGCCGGTTCCCGCCGCTCCCGGCGGTGCCCGCGCCGCTGCGGGGGCGGCTGGTGATGGCCGTGCGCGGCTGCTGGTGCGGCTCCGACCTCGCGGCGGGGGAGCGGCTCGTCGACGAGCTGCGCACGGCCCTCGGCCCGCCGGTGCTCGACACGTTCGGCGTGCTGCCGGCCGCGCACCTCGACCCGATCAGCTCCGACCCGGTCGACCCGCTCGCCGCGGTCGGGCACTGCGAGCTGGTCCGGGCCCTGACCCCGGAGGCGATCGACGCGCTCGTCGAGCTGGGCGCGGACTCACCGCTGGTGATGCTGGAGCTGCGCCGGCTGGGTGGTGCCCTCCTCGGGCCCTCCGCCCAGCTCAGCCCGATGGGGCGCACCGAGGCGCGGTACAGCCTGAACGCGATCGGGATGACCCCGACGCCGGAGTCCGGCGCGGCGGTCCGCTCGTTCCTGGCCCGGCTGGCGGCGGCGGTGCGCCCGCACGCGACCGGCGGCACCTACCTCAACTTCCTCGACGCCGACGGGGCCACGCCCACGCGCGTGCGGGCCGCCTACACACCGGCCGATTGGCAGCGCCTGGTCGAGCTGCGGCGCCGGTGGGACCCGGACGACGTGTTCCGGTTCAGCCGCCACGGGCGGCAGCGGGCGAGCGTGGGGACCGCCCGGTGACGCCGTGGTGGGACCGGCGTGGCGGGCCTCAGATGCGGTAGCCCCGCTCCGCGACGTCGAGCCAGTGGTCGACCTCGGCGGGTCCGTGGTGGCGGATGGCCCAGTCGACGAGCCGGATGCCCATGTGCGCCCAGCACAGCCGCAGCAGGTCGGCCGGCGTGCCGGCGCGCAGGTGCCGGTCGAGCTCGGCGGCCGGCCACGGAGCGCGCCGCTGCAGGTCGAAGCGCAGGGTCACCAGGTCCAGGCGGTGGTCCCCGCGCCCGACGCCGTCCCAGTCCACGACCCCGGTGACCCGGCCCCCTCGACCAGGACGTTGCCGGTGTGGAAGTCGAGGTGGACCAGGTCGTCGCCGGGCAGCGAGTCGGCACCGAGCGACCCGGCCCAGTCCAGCAGGTCGGCCGCCCTCGCGGAGTGGGCCGCGACGGGTTCGTGGAGGCAGAAGCCGGGGCCGCTGCGGCGCAGGTGCAGCGGCAGCGGTGGGTGGCCCGACCCGGCGAGCAACCCGACGCACCGCTGGTTCAGCGCGAGCAGTTGGTCGACGAGAGCCCGGTCGACGACGGTCGGCGGGGCGTCGGGGAGGCGCTCCTGGACTACGACGTGGACGCCGTCGACCTCGGCGACCAGCTGGTACCGCGGGGCGGGCAGTCCGGCGCCGCGGGCCGGCTCGACCAGGCGGCTCGCGGTGGGGGAACCGCTGGTCAGCACCGCCCGGCGGCCGTCGGGCCAGCGGACGTAACCCGCGCCGACCTGCCCGGCCGCGCACGGTCCCTCGTAGTGCAGGCCGAGACGCGCGGCGAGGCGCGCGACCGGCAGCCGGTGGACCCGCTCCCAGGGGGATCCGCCGCCCCGTCCTGCCCGGTCATCGGCACGGGCGGCCCGCGGCGGTCCTCGTCCCCCACGTCAGGCGGTCCGTGGGGCGTACATGATCACGGCCACGCCGAGCAGGCAGATCGCCGCGCCCAGCAGGTCGTAGCGGTCGGGGCGGAAGCCGTCCACGACCACGCCCCAGGCCAGCGACCCGGCCACGAACACGCCGCCGTAGGCGGCGAGGATGCGGCCGAACTCGGCGTCGGGCTGCAGGGTCGCCACGAACCCGTAGGCGCCCAGCGCGACCACCCCGGCCCCGATCCACAGCAGCCCGCGCTGCTCGCGCACCCCCTGCCAGACCAGCCAGGCCCCGCCGATCTCGGCCAGCGCGGCCAGCCCGAACAGCAGCACCGACCTGAGCACCGTCACGGGCGCAGCGTAGGTCGCTCAGGGCCGGGCCATGGCGCCGACCAGGCGCTCTGCCTCGGCCAGCAGCGCGTGCAGCGCGGCGTCCGGGTCGTCGGCGCGGGCCAGCAGCATGCCGGCCTCGCAGAGCGCGCCGAAGGCCAGGTGGGCGCGGGCCGTCACGTCGACGCCGGGCTCCCCGGCGAGCGCGGCGGCCACCCGCATGCCGTCGGCGAGCACCCGCAGGGCCCGCTCGGACTGGATCGCCCGGACCTCCTGCCAGCCGAGCACGGCGGGCCCGTCGAGCAGCACGATCTGCCGGAACGCCGGCTCGAGGCACAGCTCGAGGAACGTGCGGCAGCCGCGGCGCAGTGCGGCGAACGGGTCGGGCTCCTGGGCCGTGGTGCGCAGCAGCTCCGCGGTCACCCGGTCCTGCTCCCCGACGAACACGGCCCGGAACAGGGCGCCCTTGGTGGCGAAGTGGTGGTACGCGGCGCCCTTGGTGACGCCGCCGGCGGCGGCGACGGCGTCGATCGAGGTGGCGGCGAAGCCGTCACGACCGAACAGCTCCCGGGCCGCCGCGAGCAGCTGCCCGGTGGTGGCCTCGGTGCGGGCGGCCTGGGTGCGTGGGCTCACCGCGCGGCCTTGACAATACATACTCCGAGTATGCAAGAGTGGGCACATCCGTACCCCGAGTATGGAAGTGGGCTCATGACTCCGCCGATCATCGCCGTGTACGGCGCCACCGGACACACCGGGCGCCTGGTCGCCCAGGAGCTGCTGGCGCGGGACCAGCGCATCGTACTTGCAGGTCGCAGCGCCGACGGGCTGCGCGAACTGGCCGCCGAGCTGGACGCGGGCGACCGCGTCGGCACGCGAGTCGCCCCGGTCGACGACCCCGCCGCCCTGCGCGAGCTGGCCGCAGGCTGCGCGGTGCTCGTGCACTGCGCCGGGCCGTACTCGGCCACCGGCCGACCGGTCGCCGAAGCCGCCGTCGCGGCCGGTTGCCACTACGTCGACCACGCCCTCGAACAGCACCACGTCCGCCACCTGTTCGACGAGCTGCAGGGCCCGGCCCGCGCGGCGGGCAGCGCCCTCGTCCCGGGAGCGAGCTTCTACGGCGGCTACGGCGACCTGCTGGCCGCCGTCGTCGCCGCCGACCTGCCCGGGGTCGAGCGCCTGGTCGTCGGCTACGCGGTGACCGGGTGGCGGATGACGCGCGGCGCTCGGCACACCGCCGACCAGGTCATCGCCGACCTGCGCCGGGTCACCTACACCGACGGCGCCCTCGACGAGCGCTACGTCGAGCCGCGCAACGCGGTCTTCCCGTTCCCGCCGCCGCTGGGCCCGCAGACGATGGTCGCCCCGGTGCCGTACCACGAGACGATCACCGTCCCGCGGCACGTGCCCGTGCGGACCGTCGAGGCCCAGATGACCGCGCACACGTTCGCCCCGGAGACCTTCGCCGGCCAGGACGTCGACGACGCCACCCGCGCGGGCTCGGAGTACACCGTCGCCGTCCAGGCGATCACCGCCGACGGCGGCCGCACCGGTCAGGTCAGCGGCCGCGACCTCTGGTGGGGCGCGGCGCTGGTCTCGGTGGAGGCCGCGCTCGCGCTCGTCGAGGCCCCGGGGCCGGTGCCCGGCGGCGTGTTCGCCCCGGGCGAGGCCCTGCGGGCCGGTGCGCTGCTGGCCCGGCTGGAGAAGCGCGGCGCGTTCACCGCGTCCCCCGGGCTGCTGCCGGCGCCCGACGACCGGCCCCTGCTGCGGATCCGGTGAGCGGCGTGGAACCGGTCCTGGTCACCGGGGCGGCGGGCGGGCGCCAGGGCTCCACCGGCCGGCACGTCGTCGACCTGCTGCTGGCCCGCGGGCTCGGGGTCCGGGCGCTCGTGCGCGTCGACGACGAGCGCGCCGCCGCGCTGCGCGCCCTCGGCGCCGAGGTGGTGGTCGGCGACCTGCGCGAGATCGCCGACCTCGGCCCGGCGCTGCGCGGCGTGCGCCGCGCCTTCCTGACCTACCCCGTCACCCACGGCCTGGTCGACGCCACCGGCGCGTTCGCCGTCGCGGCGCGGGAGGCCGGGCTGGAACGGGTGGTCGACGTGTCGCAGCTGGCCGCCGACCCGGGGGCGGGCACGCCGCACATGCGCCAGCACTGGGTGGCCGAGCAGGTGCTCGACCGGTTCGAGGTGGGCGCGGTGCACCTGCGGGCCGGGGTGTTCTTCGAGAACCTCGCGGTGGTAGCGGCCGCCGCCGGCTACCGCGAGCTCGCGCTGCCGCTGGGCCCGCCCGACACGGTGTTGCCGCTGGTCGCCGCCGAGGACGTGGCGCGGGTGGCCGCGGGGCTGCTGGTCGACCCGGACCCGGTCGAACCGGTGTACCGGCTGACCGGGCAGGTGCTGTCCGTGCGGGGGGTCGTCGAGGCCTTCGGTGCCGCGCTCGGGCACGAGGTCGACTACGTCGACGTCGCGCCCGAGGCGTGGCGGGCCGCCGCCGACGACCTCTACCGCGACGACCGCGCGGTGGAGCACCTGACGGCGCTGTGGGCGATGTTCCGGATGTTCGGCTCGGTGCACGAGCTGTACCGGGTGAGCGAGGAGATCGAGCGGATCGGTGGTCGGCCGCCGCGGCGGCTGGCCGACCACCTGCGCGGGCGTCAGGCGCGGGTGTAGCGGTCGGCGCGGGCGCCGGTCAGCCTGCCGGGAGGCAGCCGGCGCCCGCAGACCACCAGAAGCAGGTCGGCCGCGGTGCCGTGCACGGGCTCGCCCTCGCCGAAGGTCCACTCCCGGTCGGTGGCCCGCAGCTGCACCCCGGACAGGTCGATGCCGAAGAACCCGATGTTCTTGGGCTTCAGCCCGCCCAGCACGATCGACAGCCGCTCCGGCGGCACGGTCCGGTCCAGCCCGAGCGCGACGGTGATGTCCAGCCCGTGGATGACGTCGTGGGACAGGGCGCCCGCCGGGCCGCCGCCGGGCGGGGTCCACGGGTGCTCGACGTTGTCCCGCAGGCACGCCAGCAGCTCCGACGGTCCCATCACCGCCGCGTCGGCGCGGGCGCGGCGGTCGGCGGCGCGGTTGATGCTGCCGCGCGCGGCCAGCAGGTCGAGCAGGAAGCGGCCGAACGACAGCCGGTACGCCGACGTCGTGTGGGCGACGACCTCGCGCACCCGCCAGCCCTCGCACAGGGTCGGCGCGTCCCACTGCCCGGGCGTCAGCGCCGTGAGCACCTCCACCTGGTCCCGCCTCTCGGCGATCACCGCCGCGCGCACGTCGTCGTCGGACATGTCCACCTCCCGCTCGCCGGGTCCGTCCCGGCGCACTGATGACCTCCACGCGTCGCCGAACTCATCGCTCTCGACGGGAGCTCCGGGGGTGGGTCAGCCGCGGCGGGCGAGCCAGAGCGCCGCGGCGGTCTCGACGGCGGTCTCGACGGCCGTGGCGCCGGCCGGCCCGCCGTCCAGCGGGGCCAGGAACCCGGCGTCCGGTTCGGCCGCCAGGGCCAGGTCGGTGGCCGGCAGGTGCAGCCGCCACGAGTGCAGGTGGGTGCGGGTGGCCGGGGCGGCGCCCGGCGCGCGGAACAGCGGATCGCCGACGATGGGGCTGCCGGTCCAGGCCAGGTGCACCCGGATCTGGTGGCGGCGCCCGGTCCGCGGCAGGGCCAGCACCAGCGTGCGCCCGCCGGTGCTCAGCAGGCGGTGCACGTCGGTGCGGGAGGGGTAGGTCGACTTGCCGGTGAGCACGTCGCCCGGGTCGACGGTCCACGTGGCGGCGGCCTCGTCGAAGCGCAGCCGCTCGCGCGGGGCGGCGATCCGCACCCGGTTCTTGCGGCCCACGCCCAGCGGGAGGTCGATCGTCCAGCGCTCGGGCAGCCCGTCGCCCTCGACGACGGCCAGGTAGCCCTTCGCCGCGGTGCGGTCGGCGAACTGCCTGGTCAGCGGGCCGTGCGCGGCGAGGGTCCGGGCGAGCAGCACGACGCCGGAGGTCACCTTGTCGATGCGGTGGACCGGGAAGAGGCGCTCGCCCGCCCGCTCCGCCAGCTCGACGACGTCGGTGTCGTGCCGCTCGCCGGTGACCGAGATGCCGGCCGGCTTGTCCAGGGCCAGGATGTCGTCGTCCTCGGCCAGTACGCGGGTGGCCCGCAGCTCGGGCCAGGTCCACCCGGTGTCCGGGGTCAGGGCTGGTCCTCCTGGCTCGCCGCGGCGTCGGCCTGCCGACGCTCCAGCTCGGCGATCCGCGCGTGCGCGGCGGCCAGGTCGTCCTCCAGCTCGAGGATGCGGATGGCGCCGTCGAGGTTCATGCCGTTGTCGACGAGGCCGCGCAGCCGGGCCGCCCGCTGCAGCTGCCGGCGCGAGTAGCGGCGGTGCCCACCGGAGGAGCGCTCGGGGCTGACCACGCCGGCGGCGTCCAGGCTGCGCAGGAAGGCGGGCTGCACCTCCAGCAGCTCGGCGGCCTGGCCCATGGCGACCGCCGGGTAGTCCTCGTCGTCGAGCCGGGACAGGCTCACGGTCGTCACCCCGCCCTCTGCTGCTCGGGCCGCTGGACATAATCCACAGCAGTAGATTCACATATCTTGCGGCAGGAATCCACCGATCGCGGTGCGCGAACGGGCCGGGCGCCCCCGGCAGGTCGAGGGGTGCCCGGCCCGTTCACCGCCGGATCAGGCGTTGATCTCCTTGGGGTCGGAGTCGCGGTTGGTGATGGAGATCGAGCGCGGCTTGGCCCGCTCGGCCACCGGGATCCGCAGGGTCAGCACGCCGGCCGAGTAGTCGGCGGCGATGTGGTCGGTGTCCAGCGTGTCGCCGAGGAACAGCTGGCGGGAGAACACGCCCAGGCTGCGCTCGGAGACCTGCATCTCGACGTCGTCATCGCGGCGCGTGGGCCGGCGCTCGGCGCGCACGGTCAGCACGTTGCGCTCCACGGACAGCTCGATGGCCGCCGGGTCGACGCCCGGCAGGTCGAACTCGACGACGAAGTCGTCGCCGTGGCGGTACGCGTCCATCGGCATGGCGCTGGGCCGGGACCACGTGCCCTGCCCCGATCCCAGGACCTGCTGGGCGAGCCGGTCGAACTCCCGGAACGGGTCGGTGCGCATCAGCATCGCGAGCCACTCCTTTCATCCTCGACATCAGGCGGCGATGCGGGAAGCGCCGGTGGAGCACATCTCCTGTTCGGCGCCCCTGATATCTGCAACGATAGCTAGAGATTTGTTGGAACGCAAGCTGACGATGGCTTACATCACCCGATGGATGTAATGCGGCGTCGATCCGCCGGGGACGGCCGGGGTCGCCTCCGGTCGCCGCCCTGTGATCAGGTGGCCGCAGCGTCGCGTGCACCCGGTGAGCAGACCGCCGTGGGCATGGAGGCGCGGGACCGAAGGCTCCGAGATGACCACCCCCTCCGACCCGATCGACCGGCTCAGGGCGTTCGGCAACCAGCTGACCGACACCCACCTCCGGCTCCGCGACGAGCTGGACGACCTGCGGGCCGCGCTGGCCGCCGGCGCCCCGGCCGCCCCGACGCGCGATCTGGGGGCGCACTGCCTGGCCTTCTGCGCCCACCTGCACGAGCACCACACCGACGAGGACACCACCGTCTTCCCCGCGCTGGCCCGCCGCGACCCGGCGTTGCGCCCGGTGCTGGAGCAGCTGGAGTGGGACCACCGCGTCGTCGCGCAGATCCTGACCCGGATCACCGAGCTGGTCGGCGGGGTGCCGCCCGACCCGGCCCCGCCCGCGCTGCGCGGGGTCCTCGGCGAGCTGGACGGGCTGACCGCGCTGCTGGAGTCGCACTTCCGGTTCGAGGAGAAGCGGCTGGTCGACGCGCTCAACGCGATGGGCGACCCGGCCCACCGCCCGGACGCCGGCCGCTGATGATCTCGATCAGGTGGCCGTCCGGGTCGAGCGCACCATGCCGCCGTCCGGGCCTGCCGGGTCGACCGGCACGTCGCCGAGCAGGGGCGCGGCGTCGGGTGGGGGTGTCCTCCATGCCCGGCAGGCAACGGAGTGAGTGCTCACCCCGGCAGCGGGATCGCGGGGTTCAGCGCCGCTCGCACGCCCGGCCGTCGCCGTCGAGGTCGAGGCGGCGGCTGTAACCGGGCTCGCCGCGGCGGATCGACGTCTTGCCGTCCGCCCACGCGGCGAGGCAGACCCGGAAGGAGCCGCCACCGCCACCGCCACCTCCGCCGCCGCCCCGATCGGGGCGGCCGTCGGGCTCGTCGTCGTCGGACCCGCCGTCCGACCCGCCGTCGGAGCGCCCGCCGTCCGACCCGCCGTCGGAGCGCCCGCCGTCCGACTCACCGTCGTCGGAGTCGTCGGACCCCTCGTCGGCGTCGGAACCGGAGTGGTCGCCGTCCTCGGTGTCGCCGTTGTCGGAGCGGTCCTCGTCGGCACCCTCGTCGGACTCGTGGTCGGACCCGCCCTGCTCGTCGGCGGGCTCGTCCTCGTCCGCAGGCGCCCCGGCCGCGGGCGGGGACGCCGCCCCGGCCCGGTCGGGGGCCGGCCCGTCGGCGCCCACCTTGGCCCCCGGCACCACCGACACGGTGACCGGCACGGCCTCCGGCGCCGTCCGCGTGGGCACCGACACCGGGCTGGGGGCGGCGGTCACCGCGGAGCCGCCGGTGGGCTGCCCGCCGGTGAGGCCCTGTGCCGTCGCGCCGACCAGCAGCAGCCCGGTGACCCCCGCGAGCAGCATCCGGACCGGACCCGCGCCGCCACCGGCCGCTCGCGAGCTCCGGCGGCGGTGCGCCGGGCGCCCCCGCGGGTCGTGGCGGCGGCCGGGGCGGGTGGCCGCGCCGGGATCGAGGACCACGGTGTCCACGGTCGACCCGGCGGGCGCCCGGACGGTCGTGGCCGCGACGACCGCGAGCGACGCCCCGGTCTCGACGTCGTCGGCCTCCTCGCGCAGCCGCCCGGTGCGGGCGGTGGCGCCCTTCGGCGCAGCGTCGTCCTCCTCGGCGGGCGCCCTGCCGCCCTCGGGCAGGCAGGCCTCGGCCGGCGCCAGGTTGAGCACGGTGCCGGTGACCGCGGCCTCGGCGGTGCAGGTGCCGTAGACGCCCTCCTCGGCCAGCGGTGCCAGCACCCTGCGGTACGGCTCGGCGGCCGTGGGGTCGAGCTGCCCGATCGCCCGCAGCCCCGTGGGCTCCACCGCCAGCACCGTGATCCCGCCCTCGTGGGGCTCCAGGGCCACCTGGATCCGGGGCGCGGGCAGGGCCTCGGTGGTGGCGCGCTGCACGCCGTCGGAGGACAGCGGGACGAAGGGCATGCGGGTACTCCGGCGGCGCGGGGGAGCGGGGGAGCGGACGCCCGGATATCGCTGGGTCGACGGCGGTGTTACTCGAACGGGTGACGTTCGCTCAGACGGACCGCGCCTCGGGGTCCAGGCCCTGCGCGGCCCGGCCGCCGTCGACCGGGACCGTGGCCCCGGACACGAACGACGCCTCCTCCGACAGCAGCACCGCGACCACCGCCGCGACCTCCGCCGGGCGGCCCACCCTGCCCACCGGGTGCAGCCGGCGCATCTGGTCGGTGACGTCGGCGGCGGCCTCCGGCCCGAGTCGCTCGAGCATGTCGTCGTAGCGCGCGGTGGCGATCGAGCCCAGCGCCACGGTGTTGGCCCGGATCCCGCGCGGCCCGTACTCCACCGCGGTGGCCCGGGTCAGCCCCTCGACCGCGGCCTTGGCCACCGAGTAGGGCAGGGCGCCGGGCACGGCCCGCGTCGCCTGGTGCGAGGACACGTTGACGATCGCCCCGCCGGCGGCCCCGGCGAGGAGCCTGCGCACCGCCACCGCGGTGCCCACCAGCGCCGGGGCCAGGTTCGCGGTGACGAGGTCGAGGACCACGGCGGGCCCGTCGACGTGCAGGTCGGCGTCGCGGAAGACGGCGGCGTTGTTCACCCAGCCGCCCAGCGGGCCCAACTCGGCCGCCCGGTCCGCGGCGCGCTCGGCGACCTCCTCGTCCGCGGCGCTCCCGACGACCGCCGCGGCGCCCTCCCGCCCGTCCAGCCATCCGACGGCCGATGGGTCGAGCTCGACGCCGACCACGCGGTGGCCGTCGGCCAGCAGGCGCTCCACGATCGCCCGGCCGACCCCCCGCCCGCCCCCCGTGACGACGTACGACCTCGGTCGGGAAGTGCTCATGCGGACAAGGCTGCTGGGCCGGGTGGCGCGCCGGCAAGCCGGTTCAGGTGGCCGGGTGCCCGCCCGGGCTCAGCGGCAGCAGGTCGGAGTGCTTGGCCGCGAAGCCCTCGCCGGTCCGGTGGCCCTGCAGCCGCCGCCGGACGAACGGCATCACGAACTCGCGCATCCAGCGCAGGTCCTCGACCTGGCGGTGCCGCCACGGGGCGGGCTCGGCGACCGGCAGCGGGGTGCGCCAGTCGTCGGTGACCGGCTCGCCCAGCGTCTCCAGCACGCGGAGGGCGACCCGGCGGTGCCCCTCGGCGGTCAGGTGCAGCCGGTCGCGGCCCCAGGTGCGCGGGTCGGCCAGCGGGGTCATCCCCCACAGGTCCACGACGGTGGCGCCGTGCCGGTCGGCGCTGGCCCGCATGAGCTCGTTGTAGCAGGCGACCCGGCCGCGCAGGCGGCGGATGACCGGGTGCATGCGGCCGAGGTCGAAACCGGTGAACACGAACACCCGGGCGCCGGTCGCGGTGAGCCGCTGCAGCGCGGCGTCGAACCGGGCGGCGAGGTCGTCGGTGTCGCAGGAGAGCCGGATGATGTCGTTGCCGCCCGCGCAGAACGCGACCAGGTCGGGGCGCAGCCGCTCGGCCACCGGCAGTTGCTCGGCGACGATCTCGTCGAGCAGCTTGCCGCGCACGGCGAGGTTCGCGTAGCGGAAACCGGGCTCGCGCTCGCCCATGTACTCCGCGACCCGGTCCGCCCAGCCGCGCGGCCTGCCGTCGGGCCGCCAGTCGTCCAGTCCCTCGGTGAAGCTGTCCCCCAGTGCGATGAAGCTGCCGACCGGTTCGGTTCGCTCGCCCACGTCGACACCCCCCTTCCCGTCCCCGACCCGTCACCACGGCGACGGGTGCCGTACGCCTCAGGATCGCTCAGCACCCCGGGTAAGCGCCACCACCTCGGGGGTCCCGACGGGCCGAACCCCGACCGGGCCGGACGGAGATCACCTGGGCTGCCCTGTGATCCGCGACCCGGGATAGGGCACCCTTGCCTCATGTCCGGTGGAGAGCAGCGCCCGGAGCCGTCGCTGGCCGACGTCCTGGGCGGGCGCGGTGGCGCGGTGGACGCGACGGTCCCCGTCGTCGCGTTCGTGCTCGTCTTCACCCTGGGCGACGCGCTGGGCTGGCCGTCGCCGGTGGCCTGGGGCGGCGGCGCGGCGGTGCTGTCGGCCGCAGTGGTGGCGGTGGTCCGGATGGTCGGCGGCCGGCGGCCCCGGGCGGTGCTGTTCGGGTTGCTCGGTGTGGCGGTCGCCGCGCTCGTGGCCGGCTACACGGGCCGCGCGGTCGACTTCTTCCTCGTGCAGATCGCCACCAACGCGGCGAGCGCGCTGGCCTGGGCGGTGTCGATCGTGGTCCGCTGGCCGCTGCTCGGGCTGGTCGTGGGCACCGCGCTCGGCCAGCGCACCCGCTGGCGGCGCGACCCCCACCTGCTGCGCGGCTACCAGCGGGCCAGCTGGGTGTGGGTCGGGCAGTACCTCGTGCGGCTGGCCGTATTCCTGCCGCTGTACTGGGCGGACGCCGTGGTCGCGCTGGGCGTCGCGCGGACCGTGCTCACCTGGCCGCTGGTGGCCCTGTGCGTGGCGCTATCGTGGCCAGTACTCCGTTCGGCGCTACCTCCAGGCCATGGTGGTCTGCGCCATCCGGAGGCTCAAGGCGAGGCAGCCCGCCCGACGGCGTGAACGGTCTCACGAATAGTGATCGACTGGAGCGATTCAGTCGTCTCGTCGGTTGGAAACGGGTACGCCGTGGGACCGCCACGCCGACACCGGCGAACCCGCCGGTAGCCGGGCGTGACGGTCGACGACCGCCAAGCTCGACGACCGCGATTCGGAGCCATGCCCCACCACCCCGCTGCACCTCGTCCCGTCCCCGGTGACGGGCCCCGGACCCCGCCGGTCCCGGAGCCCCGTCCTGACCCCAGGGTCGGCCACCCCGGGGTCCCGCCCGCGCCCCGCCCCGCGGGCCCGCCCGCGCCCCGGTCGCCCGGCGGGTACAACCCCGGCGGTCCGTTCCCGCCGCCCCGCCCACCCGGCCCGGGGCGGCCGAACGGCAGCACCGAGGGCGAGACGGTCCGCGTGGCCACCGCCCAGGAGCCGCCCAAGGCGGACCTGTCGCTGAACAAGGTGCTCGCCGGCGCGGGCGCCGCGGCGACGTCGGCGGTGCTCGGCTCGTTCTTCGGGGCCGAGGGCACGGTCCTGGGCGCCGCCTTCGGGTCCGTGGCCAGCACGGTGGCCACGACCCTCTACCAGCGCTCGCTGGACCGCACCCGCGACACGCTGGTCGCCGTGGTCCGGGTGCGGCGCAACCCGGGCGACGCCGCCGGCCAGTCCGGCCAGTCCGGCGAGTCCGACTCGGAGATGACCGTCCGGCTGCCCCCGGTCGACGCCGACGGCTCCGTCCAGCCCGACCTGGGCCCGCAGCCCCCGCGGCGGCGCTGGCTGCTCTGGGCCGGCCTGACGGCGCTGGTGTTCGCGCTGGCGATGGCGGTCATCACCGGCATCGAGCTGGTCAAGGGCTCCACCATCACCGGCAACGAGTCGGGCACCTCGATCAGCCGGGCCGCCGACCCGCGTCCGGCCGCGCCCGTCGAGGACGAGGAGGAGCCCGCCCCGACCGAGACCGACGCCACCGCGACCCCGGAGCCCACCGCCGACCCGGAGAGCTCGACCACCGCCACCCCCGACCCGGACGCCCCCGGCGGCGCGGAGGGCGACTCGGACACCCGGCAGGACGACGAGCAGGCCCCCGAGGACGACCCCGGCGGCTCGGTCGACATCCGGCCGACGGAGCGGGACACCCCCGGCGAGACCCCGGCGACCCCCGAGAGCGGCGCGGACACCGACTCGGGCGCCGGCTCCGGTGGCGCGGCTCCGGGCATCGGCAACCGCTTCGGCTCCTCGCTGGGCGACCGCTTCGGCGACGACGTCGAAGAGACCACCGTCGCCCCGCCCACCTCGCGCCGCTGACGCCCCTCGGGCCGTCGTCGCAGAGGCGGCGTGTTCTTCGCAGGTGCTGCGGCGCCTGCGAAGAACACGCAGGCCCTGCGCCGACGGGTGAGACTTGCCGGGCGACCCGCTAGCGTCGGTGCACGTGCCCGACCTCGACGGCGCCGCCCGGCGCTCCCTCCTCGCCGACGCCCGCCTCTACCTCTGCACCGACGCCCGCCGTTCCCTCGGCGACCTGGCCGAGTTCGCCGACGCCGCGCTGAGCGGCGGTGTGGACGTGCTCCAGCTGCGCGAGAAGGGCCCCGACGGCCCGCTGGAGGCCCGCGAGGAGCTCGCCGCGCTGGAGGTGCTGGCGGAGGCCTGCGCCCGGCACGGCGCCCTCCTGGCCGTCAACGACCGCGCCGACGTCGCCCTGGCCGCCGGCGCCGACGTCCTGCACCTGGGGCAGGACGACCTGCCCGTCGGGTGGGCGCGCCGCGTCGTCGGCGAGGAGGTCGTGCTCGGGCGGTCGTCGCACAGCCCCACCGAGACCGCCACGGCGGCGACCGAGCCGGGCGTCGACTACTTCTGCGTCGGCCCGTGCTGGCCGACCCCGACCAAGCCGGGCCGCCCGGCGCCGGGCCTGGACCTGGTCCGGGAGGTGGCCGGGCGGGCGCCGCGGCGGCCGTGGTTCGCGATCGGCGGCATCGACGAGCAGCGCCTGGACGACGTGCTGGCCGCCGGGGCGACGCGGATCGTGGTGGTGCGCGCGATCACCGAGGCGGACGACCCCGCCGCCGCGGCGGCTCGGTTGCGCGGACGACTGGTCCGCCGCCACGACGCCGCGGGCGCGTTCCCGGCGTAGGGTGGGTCGCAGGTGACGCACGGGAGCCCGGGATCCGGGCTGAGAGGGGATCGCGACGATCCCGACCGTCGAACCTGATCCGGGTCATGCCGGCGCAGGGAGCGCAGTGATGATGACGTACACGCGGTTGACCGTCGTCGGGGCGGGTGTGATCGGGCTGAGCTGCGCCTGGCGCGCCGCCGCCGCAGGCCTCGACGTCACCGTCCTCGACCCGGCGCCCGCCTCGGGCGCCTCCCGGGTCGCCGGCGGCATGCTGGCCCCGGTCACCGAGGCGTGGCCGGGCGAGGAGGGCCTGCTCGGGCTCGGGGTCGAGTCGGTGCGGCGGTGGCCGGGGTTCGCCGGGCGGCTCGCCGACGCCGCGGGCCGCCCGGCCGGGCTGCGCACCGAGGGCACCGTCGTCGTGGCGACGGGCGGCGGCGACCGCGCCGAGCTGGACGCCCTGGCCGGATACCTGGCCGGGCTCGGCCGGGAGGTGCAGCGCCTCGGCGGGCGCGAGCTGCGCAGGCTCGAACCGGCGCTCGGGCCCGAGGTGCGCGGTGGGCTGAGCGTGCCCGGCGACCTCGCCGTGGACAACCGGGTCCTGCTGGCCGCGCTGCGGGCCGCCGTCGAGCGGGCCGGGGCGGCGGTGCGCGAGGTCGAGGTCCACGAGGTCCTCGACGACGGCGACCGCGTCACCGGCGTGCGCACCGCCGCGGGCGACCTGCCCGCCGAGTGCGTGCTGGTCTGCGCGGGAGCCCACTCCGCGGCCCTGCACCCCGCCCTGCACGGGCTCGTCCGCCCGGTGAAGGGCGAGATCCTGCGGCTGGCCGCGCGGGTGGGGGCGTTCCCGCCGCCGTCGCGCACGGTGCGCGCACTCGTCGACGGCAGGCCCGTCTACGCCGTCCCCCGCGACGACGGCGGCCTGGTGATCGGGGCGACCCAGACCGAGACCGGCTTCGACACCGAGGTCACCGTGGGCGGGGTGCGCGACCTGCTGCGCGACGCCGAGCGCGTGCTGCCCGGCATCGCCGAGTACGCGCTGGTCGAGGCGGCGGCGGGGCTGCGCCCGGGCAGCCGCGACAACCTCCCGCTGCTCGGCGCCCTCGGCCCGGAGGGCCTGCTGGTCGCCACCGGCCACCACCGCAACGGCATCCTGCTCGCCCCGCTGACCGCCGACGCCGTGCTCGGGCTGCTGCGGGGCGAACCCGAACCGGCGGTGGCGGCGGCCGACCCCGCCCGGTTCGCGGCGGCGGGGCACGGGCGCTGAGCGCCGGAAGGAGCCAGGAGATGCAGGTGTGGATCAACGGTGCGGCCCACGAGCTGCCGGCCGGGGCGCGGGTCGCCGCGGTGCTCGACGTGCTCGGCCTGCCCGGGCGCGGGGTGGCCGTCGCCGTCGACGGCGAGCTGGTGCGCCGGGCCGACTGGCCGGCGACCCCGCTCGTCGATGGCGCGCGGGTGGAGGTCCTGACCGCGGTGCAGGGAGGATGAGCATGGACGGCACGACGCTGGTCGTCGGCGATCGGAAGATCGCCTCACGACTGATCATGGGGACCGGGGGGGCCGCCAACCTGGAGGTGCTGGAGCGGGCGCTGGTGGCGTCCGGCACGGCGCTCACGACGGTGGCGATGCGGCGGGTCGACGCGGCCACCGGCACCGGCGTGCTCGACCTGCTGCGCAGGCTCGACATCGAGGTGCTGCCCAACACCGCGGGCTGCCGCACGGCGGCCGAGGCCGTGCTCACCGCCCGGCTGGCCCGCGAGGCGCTGGAGACCGAGCTGGTCAAGCTGGAGGTCGTGGCCGACGAGCGCACGCTGCTGCCCGACCCGGTCGAGCTGCTCGACGCCGCGGAGCAGCTCGTCGACGACGGCTTCACCGTGCTGCCCTACACCAACGACGACCCGGTGCTGGCCCGGCGGCTGGAGCAGGTCGGCTGCGCCGCGGTGATGCCGCTGGGTTCGCCGATCGGCACCGGGCTGGGCATCCGCAACCCGCACAACATCGAGATGATCGTGGCCGAGGCCGGGGTGCCGGTCGTGCTCGACGCCGGGATCGGCACCGCGTCGGAGGCCGCGCTGGCGATGGAGCTGGGCTGCGACGCCGTCCTGCTGGCCACGGCGGTCACCCGGGCCGCCGACCCGGAGCGCATGGCCACGGCGATGCGGCTGGCCGTCGAGGCGGGCCACGCCGCCCGCCACGCCGGCCGCATCCCCCGCCGCTACTGGGCCCGCGCCTCGTCCCCCGACCCCGACGACTGACCCCGGCCGTAGTTCAGGAAAGCCACGATGCCGCCCTGTGCGGGCAGCATCGTGGCTTTTCCTGGACCGGGTGGGACCTCAGCGGGTGCGGGCGGGGGCCAGGTCGGGGGACTCCGCCGGGGCGGGCGCCTTCTCGATGGTGGTCCGCAGCGGGACCTCCCGGATCAGGATCACCGACACCAGGGTGACCAGCGAGGCCGCCGCGCAGATCAGGAAGACGAAGGAGATGCCGTCGCCGTAGGCCGCGCGGATCAGCCCGGCCTGCGCGGGCGGGGCCGTGCCCAGCGCCTGCAGCGCGCCGGTGGAGCCGCCCAGCAGCTGGGAGACCCGGTCGTCGAGCACCACCCCGAGCAGGGTGACGCCGACCGTGCCACCCATCGACCGCAGGAACGCGACGAGCGAGCTGGCGGCGCCGACGTTCGACACGTCGACGGTGTTCTGCACGGCGAGCACCAGGTTCTGCATGGTCATGCCCATGCCGGTGCCCAGCAGCACCAGGAAGATCGAGACCTCCCATACCGGGGTGGCGTGGTCGATCGTGGCCAGCAGCGTCAGCCCGGTGGTGATCAGCGCGGCGCCCGCCAGCAGGTAGGGCTTCCAGCGCCCGAACCGGCTGATCAGCTGGCCGGAGACGGTCGAGGAGACCACCAGGCCGCCGATCAGGGGCAGGGTGAGCAGGCCGGCGGCCATCGGCGAGTAGGCCCGCCCGATCTGGAAGTACTGGCCGAGGAACACCGAGCCACCGAACATCACCACACCGGCGATCATGCTGGCCAGCACGGACAGCACGACCGTCCGCTCGCGGAACAGCCACATCGGCACGACCGGCTCGGGCACCTTGGTCTCGACGATGACGGCGGCGACCAGTGCGGCCACGCCCATCGCGACGAGCGCCAAGGACGTCGGGGAGCTCCACGGGAACTGCTCGCCGGCCAGCGAGACCCAGACCAGCAGGGTGGACACGCCGCCGACGATCAGCGCGGCGCCCCAGTAGTCGAGCTTGACCTCGCGGCGCACGGTGGGCAGGCGCAGGGTCTTCTGCACGACGACCAGCGAGATCAGCGCGACGGGCACGCCGACGAAGAACGTCGCCTGCCAGCCGAGGCCGGGGGTGTCGACGAGCAGGCCGCCGATCAGCGGGCCGGAGACCGTGGCCGCGGCCAGCACGGAGCCCATGTAGCCGGAGTACCGGCCGCGCTCGCGCGGCGGGATGATCGCCGCGATGACGACCTGGGCCAGCGCCTGCAGCCCGCCGGCGCCGACGCCCTGCAGGAACCGCCAGCCGATCATCTCGCCCATCGACCCGGCGAAACCGGCCCCGATCGAGGCCACGATGAAGATCACGGTGGCCGCCTGGACCAGCGGCTTCTTCGGGAAGAGGTCGGCGAGCTTGCCCCAGATCGGGGTGGACGCGGTGGTGGCCAGCAGCGTGGCGGTGACGATCCAGGTGTAGCCGGTCTGCGAGCCCCCCAGGTCGCTGACGATCGCCGGCAGCGCGTTGGAGACGATCGTGTTGGACAGGATCGCGACGAACATCCCCGTCAGCAGACCGCTGAGCGTGGTGACGATCTGCCGGTGGCTCAGGGCGGGGGCCGCCTGAGCCGGGGCGGTGGACGGGGTGGTCATGCGGTCGTGCCTCTCGTGCTGGTCAGGGCGGGGCGGCCGGGTCGGGCCGGCGGGGCGGGGGAGCCGGCGGGCTCCGCGGCGCGGTGGGCGATCTCCTCGGCGACGGCGGTGACGAGCCGGGCCGCGGCCAGGACGTCGGTCTCGGGCAGGCGGGCCAGCGCGCCGTGGAGCCAGTCGCGGCGCAGCTCGGCCACCTCGGCGAGCAGGTCCTGCCCGGAGGGGGTGAGCCGCACGAGGCTGGCCCGCCGGTCGGCCGGGTCGGGTCGCCGGCACACCAGGCCCTTGGCCTGCAGCTCGCTGATCTGGCGGCTGACCACGGACTGGTCGACGCCGCGCAGGGCGGCGATCTCGCTGAGCCGCCGCTCGTCCTCGCCGAGCAGGCGGACGAGTTCGAGGACGGCCATCGTGGAGGGCGCCCCGATCTCGGCGGCCCGCTGCGTGAGTGCGCGCCAGCTGCGCAGGAGCGCCTGGACGGCGTCGGCGAGCTCGTCGGCCGCGCGGTCGGGGGCGTACCCGTCCGGCCCGCCGTTAGTTCGCATAGGACAACGATAAGACCAATGGTTGCACCATGCAACCGAGTGGACCCACGTCACATCCGCCCCGGGGCGGTGGCCGCTACGCCCTGGTGTCGGAGGGCACGACCGGGACGACCGACTCGCGGTGCCTGCGGGCTAGCTCCCGGTAGATGTCGGGGTTGGAGTCCACCCAGCCCTTCGCCGACGCGCTCAGCGGGCCCTTCACCCGGGCCACCGTGTCCAGCACGAGCTGCCCGTCGGGCACAACGGTGTTCGGCGGGATCGTGGCTCCCGCCCCGATCAGGCAGCGGGCGCCGATCCGCGCGCCGTCCTGCACGGTGGCGCCGTTGCCGACCAGCGCCTCGGTGCCGATGACCGCGCCGTGCACGACGCAGAGGTGCCCGATCGTCGCGCCCACGCCCACCTCGGTGACCGGTTCGGTGCCGCCGTGCAGCACGCAGCCGTCCTGCACGTTCGCGCCCTCCCGGATGACGATCGGCCCGAAGTCGGCGCGGAGCACGGCGTTGTACCAGATCGAGGCGTTGGCCTCCACGCGCACGTCGCCGACCAGCGTGGCGGTCGGCGCCACGAAAGCATCGGGGTGGACGGTCGGGGCGATCCCCTCGAAAGCGAACAACGGCATGGTCGGCAGCCTGTCACGCGGACGCCGGCACTGCTGCTGGTGCGCCGCGCCGCACGTCGCCCGCTCGGGTGACGTGCGCCACGCGGCGGCGCCGGGTCGGGCAGCCTGTAGCGATGGGGGTGGGACGGGGGCACCGCACGCACGCGCGACCGGCGGCCGCGGCCGTCGGGATGGCCGGACTGGTCGGCGCGGTGCTGGCCGGCTGCACCGCCGCCCCGACCGACCCGGTGCCCGTCCCGACCATCTCCGCCGGCCCGAGGCCGGCCTCCGCGCTGCCCACCGGCGAGCCAAGCGCCGCCCGAGCCCTGCCGGTCTACTACATCGCCGACACCGCGGCCGGCCCCCGGCTGTACCGGGAGTTCCACCAGGTCAGCACGGTCGACCCGGCGACGGACGCGGTCGGTGAGATGCTCGGCGAGCCGGCCGGCCTCGACGCCGACTACCGCACGCACTGGCCCCCCACCGCCGCCCTGCGCGGCCCGGTCACCACCGGCGGCGGGGTGATCACCGTCGACCTCACCGGCGTCGGCCCGGCCCCGGTCGATGCCGCCCCCGCCCCGCTGGTGGTCCAGCAGCTGGTCTTCACGGTGCAGGCGGCGCTGCAGTCCGTCGACCCGGTCCGCATCCTGGTCGACGGCGAGCCCGTCGACGACCTGTGGGGCGTCCCCACCGCCGACCCCGTCCGCCGGGGCGACACCCTGGGGCTGCGCTCGCTGGTCCAGATCGACGAGCCCGCCGACGGGTCCACGGTCGGGCCGGAGGTGACGGTGGCCGGGGAGGCGGCGGTGTTCGAGGCCACCGTGCTGTGGGAGGTCCTGCGCGACGGGCGGGTCGTGCAGTCGGGCTACACGACGACGAGCGAGGGCCAGAAGTTCTCGCCCTTCCGGTTCACGGTGCAGCTCGGGCCGGGGGAGTACGTGGTCCGCGTCAGCGAGGACGACCCGTCGGACGGTGAAGGGCGCCCGCCACTCACCGACGACAAGACCATCACCGTCGGCTGACCCGGCGGTCCGCCCGGCGCGCTCGTCGCAGCGCTGACGACGTCGTCGCAGCCCGCCGGACACCTGCGAGCACCACCCCGGGGCTGCGACGACGCCCGAACTCCGCGGAGCGGGCGGCGGGCGGGGCGCTCGGCTAGTCGGGCGCGTGCCGCGGCGCCCGCAGGCCGAGGGCCCGCAGCTCCAGCGCGGCCAGCGCGTGCACGACCTCGCGGTCGTCGCGCCGCCACGCGGCGGCCGGGTCGGGGCTGACCCGCAGCAGCCGCCGCACCGGCCGGTTGGTGATCGCGCGCAGGGCCAGCAGGTCGGAGTCGACACCGCGCACCCCGGCGGCCGACCCGGCCGACCGGGCGTAGCGCAGCCGCAGCGGCAGCCACGTCAGCAGGACCGGCAGCACCCCCAGCACGACGATCCCGACGGCGGTGCCGAACGCGATCGTGCCGACCGTGCCCGCCATGTCGCGCCCGGCCGTGGCGATCGAGTCGCCCGCCCCCGTCCCGGCGCCCAGCGCCCGGGCCAGGTCCTCCCCGACGAGGGGCAGCTCGCCCGCGGTGCGGGCGGCGTCGTCGAAGGCGCCGCGGATGCCGTCGCCCGCGCCGGTCAGGGTGTTCGCGGGGGTCTGCAGCTGCAGGACCACGTCGCGGGCCGTGCCGGCGACGTCCACGCACAGCCACACCCACGCCACCACGAGGACGTCGGCGAGGAGCTGGAGCAGGAACCGGGCCGGGCGCTCCGCGTAGAACCGCATGGCGCGGTGTCTACCGCAGACCCACCCCGGCCGCCGAGCCGTGCCCCGGGGGCGGCGGGGCCACGGTCGCGGCCCGTGGTTCAGGAAGGTGGCCTTCCGGTACCTCCGGTTCAGGAAGGTGGCCTTCCCGGCCTGTGAGGACCTGAAGGTGGCCTTCCTGAACCCCGGGGTTCGTGAGGGTGGCCTTCCTGAACCCGGCGGGCCGAGGGAGGCCTCGCGAACCCGGGGGATCGGCTGGGTCCGACGGGCGGGGACGCGGTTGACTGGGGTGGTGCGTCGGGGGACGGGCGAGCGGCTGCGCGGGGTGCTGGGCGCCGGGCTGCCCGCCGACCCGGTCACCGGCCGGCCGGTGCTGCCGTGGTGGCCCTTCCTCGCCGCGGCCGGACTGGCCGTGGCGCTGTCGATCGGGGTCGTCGCGTCCGGCGGCCTGGGCGCGGTGAGCCTGCCGCCCGCCCTGGCCGGCGCGGTCGCGGCGCTGCTGGCCCGGTGGCGCCCGGTGGTCGCGGGCCTCCTCGCGACCGCCGCGGCGCTCGCCGCTGTCGTCCTCGCCGCGACGGCGGGTGCGGCCGACGTCGCGCCGCCGTGGTTCGTCGACGTCGTCCCACCGCACCTGGTCGTGGCCTGGGCGGTCGGGGTGGCCGTGCCGGCCGGGGCGGCGGCCGGGGTGCTGGGCGGGCTGCTGCTGGTCGGGCTCGTGCACGCGCTGCTGGCCTCGCCGCCGGGGCTGCCGGCCGGGCTCTGGCCGCTGCTCGCGTGGGTGGCGCTGGTCGGGCTCGCGGCCACGGTCGGCGCGCGCCGTCGCGATCGTCACCTCCGCACCGTGCGGCTGATCGCCGAGGCCGGTGAGCGCCGGCTGCGCGAGGAGCACGACCGCATCGCCCGCGAGCTGCACGACACGGTGTCCCACCACCTGTCCGAGCTCGCGCTGCGGGCGGCGAGCGCGTCGCGGCGGCTCCCCGGCGTCGGCGACGAGTCGGCGGCCGAGTTCGGCGAGCTGGGCGCGCTGGCGCGGTCGGCGCTCGGCGAGATGCGCCGGCTGCTCGGAGTGCTGCGCGGCGACGCGGCGCCCGAGCGCGCGCCGCAGCCGGGGCTCGGGGAGGTGGCCGAGCTGGCGGGGTCGGCCCGCCGCGCCGGGCTGGACGTGGACCTGGAGCTCGCCGAGGCGCCGGGGCTGGCCGCGGGGACGGCGCTGTCGGCGTACCGGATCGTGCAGGAGGCGCTGAGCAACGCCGCGCGGCACGCCCCGGGTGCCCGCACCACCGTGCGGATCGGTCGGCGCGGGGACGTGCTGCGGGTGGAGGTCGAGAACGGGCCGGCGGCGGCGCCCGCCGCACCCTCGCCGGGCGCCGGGCTGGGCCTGGTCGGCATGCGGGAGCGGGTGCGGATCCTCGGTGGGCGGCTGGACGCCGGGCCGCGGCCCGGGGGCGGGTTCGCGGTGCGCGCCGAACTGCCGGCGGGCACCGGTGAGGGGGTGGCATGAGCGCTCCGATCGGTGTGCTGGTCGTCGACGACCAGGCGATGGTGCGGGCGGGGCTCGCCGCCCTGCTGGACGCCGAGCCGGACATCGCGGTGCTCGCCCAGGCCGCCGACGGCGCCGAGGCCGTCGCGCTGGCCCGCGCCCACCGCCCGGACGTGGTGCTGATGGACGTGCGCATGCCCGGCGTCGACGGCCTGGTCGCGGCCCGCGCGCTGCTCACCGGCCACGGCCACCGCCCCCGTGTCGTCATGCTGACCACGTTCGACCTCGACGACTACGTCTACGAGGCGGTGCGCGCCGGGGTCAGCGGGTTCGTGCTCAAGGACGCACCGCCGGACAAGCTGGCCGAGGCGGTGCGGGTGGCGGCGGCCGGCGACGCGCTGCTCGCCCCGTCGATCACCCGGCGGATGATGGCCCGGTTCGGGGAGCGCAGGCCCGTCGGCGCCCGGGAGGCCGGGCTGCTGGCCGCGCTCACCGCCCGCGAGCGCGACGTGCTGCGGCTGATCGCGCGCGGCCGGTCGAACGCCGAGGTGGCGGCCGAGCTGGTGATCGCGCAGGAGACGGTGAAGTCGCACGTCGGGCGGCTGTTCGCCAAGCTCGGGGTGCGAGACAGGGCGCAGGCGGTGGTGTTCGCGTACGAGAGCGGGCTCGTCGAGCCGGGCTCCTGAGTCGCTCGCGCACCGGCCCGGCGCACCCCCGATCACGTGTCAGGAAAGCCACGTTCAGGACCGGATCCGTCCTGAACGTGGCTTTCCTGACGTCGGGCTGACGTCGGGCCGCCAGGGGGACGACACCAGCCGGAGAGCCGGGCTGCCCCCGGGGAGCCAGGCCCGGTGCGCTCCGCGGGGTGAGGCGTCCGGACCCGCCGCGTTCCTAGCGTCCGGCCCGTGAAGAGACCGCTGATCGCCGCCGCGGTGACGGCCGCGGCGTTCGCGGGGTGCGCCGTCGCCCCGCCCGCCCAACCCGCCGCCGGTCCGGCTCCGCCCCCGCACCCGTGCGCCACCGCGACCGAGGTGTGCACCGGCACCGTCGAGGTTCCCCTGAACTGGGACGACCCCGGGTCCGAGCGGATCGGGGTGGCGTTCCAGCGGATCCCCCGCCGCGAGACCGCGGAGCCCGCGGCCGGGACGATCCTGGTCCACATGGGCGGGCCGCCCTCCCCGTCGATCGGGCCGGCGGAGCGGGTGCAGCGGACCATCCTCGAACCGCTCGGCCCCGTGCACGACCACCACGACCTGGTGGTCGCCGACCTTCGCGGGCTCGGCGCCTCCACCCCGCTGGCGTGCACCGGCGTCGACACCGACCGGCCGGGGACGGTGGCCGGCTGCGGGGAGCAGCTCGGACCGCGGGCCGGGTGGTTCGCGCTGGACCAGGCCGTGCGCGACTACGACGCCGTCCGCGCGGCACTGGGCGTGCACCGGCTGACCCTGTTCGGCAACTCGTGGGGCTCGGAGCTGGCCCAGGCCTACGCCTCGCGGTTCCCGGAGCGGGTGGCCGCCGTGTTCCTCAACGGCGCGGTCCCGGCGAGCGAGCGGGGCTACCTCTTCGCCGGTGGCCCGCACGAGTTCCTGCGCACGGTGATCGGGTCGGTCGACCGCGCGTGCGAGACCGCGCCGGCGTGCGCCGCGCTACCGGGTTCGACCGGCGAGCGCCTGGGGTGGGTGGCCGCCGCCCTGCGCGCGGAGGGCGGCGACGCGAGCCGGCTCGTCACGCTGCTGGACTGGGCCGCGTTCGACCCGCGCGTCGGGCGGGACCTCGACGCCGCGCTGCAGGCCCACCTGGACGGTGACCCGGCCCCGCTGCGCCGACTGACCACCGCCGTCGTCCCGCCTCCTCCGGACCGACCCGAGCTCCCACCCGACCGCGCCGCGACGCTGCTGCTCTACGGCTGCAGCGGCGCCGACCTGCCGTTCGACCGGACCGCTCCGCTGCCGCAGCGCCTGGCCCAGCTCGACGCCTTCTACGCCGAGCGGCAGCCGTACGCGCCGTTCACGCGGGAGGAGGCGGAGGCGGGGTCCGCGCTGGCCGACACCGGGGACCTGTGCGTGCACTGGCCGTGGCTGCGCGAGAGCGCACCGGTCGACGCGACCGCCCGCCCGGACGCGCCGGTGCTGCAGCTGGCCGGCGGCAGCGACCCGACCACGGTGGACGCCGAGGTGCTCGGCGACCGGTTCCCGCGGCACACCCTGCTGCGGGTCCCCGGCGGCGCCCACCAGACCTGGGACGACGAGCACCCGGTCGACGGCTGGTGCGCCCGCGACGCCATGCGCGCGTTCCTGCTCGACCCACCGGCGCCGGTCGTGGGCGGTTGCGATCGCACCACGTTCCGGCCGGCCGGTTCGTTCCCGCGCGCCGCGGCCGACCTACCGGGCCCGGCTGCCGTCGGCTTCGCCACCGCGGTGGACGCGACCGTCCCGCGGCACCCATCCGACGTGCTCGCGGCGGAGTTCACCCGGCCCGGGGTGCGCGGCGGGACGGCCACCGGCACCGCCGACGGCGTGGTGACCCTGCAGGGCTACCGGTTCGTGGAGGACGCCGCCGTCGACGGCACGGTGATGATCGACGCCGGCCACGCGGCGACCGCCCGGCTCACGGTGGCCACCCCGGACGGCCCCCACCGGGTCGAGCTGACCTGGCCGCTCCTCGACCCGGACGCCACCGCCACCGGCACCCTGGACGGCGTCCCCGTGGCTCTCCCGCCGCCCACGCGCTGAACGGCCCCCGCCCCCCTGCCCACTCGGGCGGCGCGGCGCGGGACCGCCGCGGGTCAGCCGCTGATGTGGATGGGGCCCTCGCGACGCCCGAGCGGCTCCCCGCCCCCGCCCCAGTGCTTCGCGATCATCTCCGCGGCGATCGAGACGGCCGTCTCCTCCGGCGTCCGCGCCCCGAGGTCGAGCCCGATGGGGCTGGACATCCGGGCGATCTCCTCCTCGGTGATCCCGCGCTCGCGCAGCCGCTCCAGCCGGTCCTCGTGGGTGCGGCGGGAGCCCATGGCGCCGATGTAGGCCACCTCCGGCAGCCGCAGCGCCACCTCCAGCAGGGGCACGTCGAACTTCGGGTCGTGCGTCAGCACGCACAGGGCGGTGCGCGCGTCGATGCGCCCGGCCTCGGCCTCGGCGGCCAGGTAACGGTGCGGCCACTCGACGACGACCTCGTTGGCGCCGGGGAAGCGGGACGCGGTGGCGAACACCGGGCGGGCGTCGCAGACCGTGACCCGGAAGCCGAGGAAGTTGCCGATCTTGGCCACGGCGGCGGCGAAGTCGATGGCACCGAACACGATCATGCGGGGCGGCGGGGCGAACGACTCGACGAACACCGACAGCCCCTCGCCGCGGCGCTGACCGTCGACGCCGTAGGTGAGCATCGCGTTGCGGCCGGCGTCGAGCAGGCCGCGGGCGTCGTCGCGGAGGGCGTCGTCGAGGCGGGCCGAACCGGTGCCGCCGTCGGTGCCGTCGGGCCACACGACGAGCCGCTTGCCCAGCCGGTCGGCGGGCCCCGACACGACCGTGGCCACCGCCACCGGCCGCTCGGCCCGCACCGCCTCGGCGACGGCGCCGAGCTGCGCGTAGGACTGCGGGGTGACCTTCTCCACGAAGATGTCGATGATGCCGCCGCAGGTCAGCCCGACGGCGAACGCGTCGTCGTCGGAGACGCCGTAGCGCTGCAGGATCGGGCGCCCGTCGGCGAGGACCTGCTCGCCGAGCTCGTACACCGCACCCTCGACGCATCCCCCGGACACGCTGCCGACCGCCTCGCCTGCCGGCCCGACCAGCATCGACGCGCCGGGCTGGCGGGGGGCGGAGCTGTAGGTGCCGACGACGGTGGCCAGGGCTGCGGTCTCGCCCTTCGCCCACCACTCGTCGAGCTTCGCCAGCACATCACGCATGCCTGATCACCTCGAGCAGCTTCTCCAGTGTGGCCAGGGAGTGCCCGGCCAGTAGATGGTCCAAGTACGGCAGGACCGCGACTATTCCGCCCTGCACGGGGGCGTACCCGTCCTTGCCCGCGTGCGGGTTCACCCAGACGAGCTCGTGGGCCAGCCGGCTGAGCCTGCTCATCTGGGTGGCCAGCAGGTCGGTGTCGCCGCGCTCCCAGCCGTCGGAGAACACGACGACGACGGCCCGCCGGGCGGCGCCGCGCTGCCCCCAACGGTCGACGAAGGCCCGCAGCACCTCGCCCAGCCGGGTGCCGCCCGACCAGTCGGGGATGGCCTTCCCGGCGGCGGCCAGCGCGCGCTCGGCGTCGCGCATGCGCAGCTCCCGGGTGACCCGGGTGAGCCGGGTGCCCAGCGTGAACGCCTCCACCGATCCCGGTGCGCGCCGCACCACGACGTGGGCGAAGCGCAGCAGCGCGTCGGCGTAGGGCTCCATGGAGCCGGACACGTCGACCAGCAGCACGATCCGCCGCGGCCGGGCGGAGCGGTCGCGGCGGTGCAGCTCGCGCAGCTCGCCCTGGTTGCGCAGCGCGGCGCGCAGGGTGCGGCCCGGGTCGGGGGCGCCGCGGCGGTGCGGGCGCCGCCGCCGGGAGGGCCGGTCGGGCAGCTGGGGCCGCAGCAGGGCCAGCAGCCTGCGCAGGTGCTCGCGCTCGGCCGGGGTGAGTTCGGCCACGTCGCGGTTGCGCAGCAACTCCGTGCCACTCGACCTGGCCTGCAGGTGAGGGTGGTCGCCGGTGTCGTCGGCGTCGGCGGAGTCGGGACCGCTGGTGAGCGAGGCGAGCTTGGGCGGGGGCGGGGGGCGCTGGTCGACGATCCGGGTGCGGCTGCCCTCCCGCTGGTCGAACCACGCGGCGAAGGCCTGGTCGTAGCGGGGCAGGTCGTCGGGGTCGGAGCAGAGGGTGAGCCGACCGGCCCAGTAGGTCTGCAGCTCGCTGGTGACGTCGAGGTTGTCGAGCGCGCCGAGGAACGCCGCGACCCGGTCGGTGGTGATCGCCAGCCCGGCGCCGCGCAGCACGGCGGTGAACCCGACGAGGGCCTGCAGCGGGTCGCCGTCGGCCGCGGGTGCCGCGGTGGTGGGGAGGGGCATCGGAGGGATCAGGAGGCCAGCAGGGTGTCGAGCTGGGCGCGGACGCGGTCGGCGTCCTCGCGGTACTTGAGCACGGCGCCCAGGGTGGCCGCGGCGCTGTCCACGTCGAGCTGGCGGGCGCCGACGAGCTGCAGCGCGCGGGCCCAGTCCAGGGTCTCGGCCACGCCCGGCGGCTTGAGCAGGTCGGCGGTGCGCAGGCGGCGCACGGCCCCGGCGACCTGGGCGGCCAGCCGCTCGGGGACGCCGGGCAGCCGGGCGTGCAGGATCTCGATCTCGCGCTGCAGGTCGGGGTGGTCGAGCCAGAGGTAGAGGCAGCGGCGCTTGAGGGCGTCGTGCACCTCGCGGGTGCGGTTGGAGGTGAGCACGACCAGCGGCGGCGTGCTGGCCCGGATCTCACCGACCTCCGGGATGCTCACCGCGTGCTCGGTGAGCACCTCCAGCAGGAAGGCCTCGAACTCGTCGTCGGCGCGGTCGATCTCGTCGATGAGCAGCACGCTCGGCGTGGTCTGCAGCGCCCGCAGGATCGGCCGGGCGAGCAGGAACCGCGGGTCGTAGAGGGAGTGCTCGACGGAGTCGACGTCCAGCTTCTCGCCGGTGGCGCCGGCGGCGGCCTCCAGCGCGCGCAGGTGCAGCAGCTGGCGGGGGAAGTCCCAGTCGTAGAGGGCCTGCGAGGCGTCGATGCCGTCGTGGCACTGCAGGCGGATGAGCTCGGCGCCCAGCACCTGGGCCAGGGCCTGGGCCAGCGCCGTCTTCCCGGTCCCCGGTTCGCCCTCGCAGAACAGCGGCCGGTTCATCCGCAGGGCGAGGAAGGCGGCGGTGGCCAGTCCGTCGTCGGCGAGGTAACCGGTGGTGCGCAGCGCGCCGGCCAGCTCGGTCGGCGAGGCCGGGCCCGACGGGTCGGCGGCAGGGCGATCATTCACGACTCCAGCATGACGGAACACCGGGTCGCCAGCCACCGCTCGCCGAACGTCACGTGACCGAACGTGATCGCGCTCGCACGGCGCGTCGAGCACTGAGTGTGACGCAAACCGAGATGCTTCCGAGATGGAGGTATTGCAAACACCGTGATGTCGGCGTGATCCACGCGATTTGACCTGGGGATCTGCGCCAATCGCCACACCAATGGTGTCGTTACAGTGAGCAGCGTCACGGCAACCAAATTTGGCCATAGCCCGTACCGGCCTCGTAGCGTCGGCGGCCGTCTCCCCGACCAGGGCGACGAAGAATGCATCCGGAGCCGTCGCATCAATGCCCCGTCCGCGGCTCCGGTCCGTCGAGCACAGACGGGACGGGGCCGAGAACATTTTCATCCCGGAAACGTCGATCCCCAACGGCGAAGACCGGATCAATGAATCGCATCGTCCGGCCCGTGCGGCCTGACGAGGGCGGATGTCTCGGTGATGCGTCAGGAGAAACACGCGATGACCCACCGTCCGACCACGACCACGCGTCGAAGTCTCGTCCGCCTCGCTGTTGTCGGAGCTGTCGCAGCAGGTACCACGGCTGCCCTCGCGGGTACCGCGACCGCGGCCCCCGCCTCTGCCTGGGACAAGCTCGCGCAATGCGAGAGCGGCGGAAACTGGAGCATCAACACCGGTAACGGCTACTACGGCGGGCTGCAGTTCAGCCCGCGGACCTGGCGCGCCTTCGGCGGCACCGGGATGCCCCACCAGGCCAGCAAGGCCGAGCAGATCGCCGTCGCCGAGCGCACCCTGGCCGCCCAGGGTTGGGGCGCCTGGCCGTCGTGCTCGAAGAAGATGGGTCTGCGCGGACTCCCCGCCGAGCCGACCAAGGTCCGCGCCTCCGCCCCGGCCCCGGCTGCTCCCGCCCCGGCCGCCCCGGTCGCCAAGAACGGCGCCGACTACACGGTCGCCGCGGGCGACACCCTCAGCAAGATCGCTTCTCGGGAGAACGTGCCCGGTGGCTGGCAGGCCATCTACCAGCGCAACGCCGACGTGCTGAGCAACCCGAACGTGCTCCGCGTCGGCCAGCAGCTCGACCTGCGCTGACGCCGCTGGGCGACCCGCGCACCCCTCCGCGCGGTCGCCCGGGTCGCGGGGGGGGGGGGGGGCGCGGCGCCCCCCCCCCCCCCCCCCCCCCAGCCCGGTCGAACCACCCCCGGGC
>NZ_JAGSOV010000018.1 GCF_023898865.1 Pseudonocardia humida | reverse complement strand
GCGCCGGCCGCCGCGGGGGGGGGGCCCCCCGCCCCCCCCCCCGCGCGGGCCCGGGGGGGGGGGGGGGCCCGCCCCCCCCGCGCCGCCCCCCCCCGACCGTCAGGTCGAGTTGACCCACTCGTCGGTGCCGTCGGTGAAGACCTGGTGCTTCCACACCGGCAGCAGCCGCTTCACCTCGTCGACCAGCTCCGCGCAGGTCTCGAACGCCGCCCGCCGGTGGTCGGCGGCGACCGCGCAGGCCAGGGCCACGTCGCCGATGGCAAGCCGGCCGATCCGGTGGCTCACCGCGATCGCCCGCACGCCCTCGGCCCGGGACGCCACGGCGGCGGCCACCTCCGCCACCAACCGCCCGGCCGACGGGTGCGCGGAGTACTCCAGCCCGGTCACCGAGCGGCCGCCGTCGTGGTCGCGGACGACGCCGGCGAACGTCACCACCGCACCGGCCGCGGCCCGGTCGACCAGCGCGGCGTGCTCCGCGACGTCGAGGGGCTCCTCGCCCACCGCGGCCAGCACGACCTCCGCGGTGCCGCGCACCGTCGCGCCGCTCATCGTCCGACCTCGTTCGCAGGCCCGCTCATCGGTGATCGCCTCCGCGCAGCTGGTCGATCGCGTGTTCCAGGACACCGTCCAGGACGGACAGCCCGTCCCGCACCCCCCCTGTCGATCCGGGCAGGTTCACCACCAGGGTGCGCCCCGCGACGCCGGCCACGCCGCGCGAGAGCACCGACGTGGGCACCGCGTCCGAGCCGGCCGCGCGGATCGCGTCGGCCAGCCCGGGGACCTCGTAGTCCAGCAGGGCCCGGGTGACCTCCGGGGTGGCGTCGGTGGGGGAGATCCCCGTGCCGCCGGTGGTGATCACGACGTCGGCGCCGTCGGCGACCGCCGCCCGCACGGCCTCGCCGACCGGCTCACCGTCGGGCACGACGGTCGGGTCCGGGGCGTCGAAGCCGCGCCCGCGCAGCCACTCGACGATCACCGGCCCGCTGCGGTCGGGGTAGACGCCGGCCGCGGCCCGGTTCGAGGCCGTCACCACCCGCGCCGACCCGCGCCGCGCCGACCCGCTCATCGCTCTCCCTCGCTGCGCTCGGTCGGCGCTTCGCGCAGGCGCTGTACCGATGATTCGCTCGCAAGCTCGCTCATCGCTCTCCCTCGCTGCGCTCGGTCGGCGCTTCGCGCAGGCGCTGTACCGATGATTCGCTCGCAAGCTCGCTCATCGGTCCTCCGGGCGGGTCCAGGTGCCGGTCTTGCCGCCCTCCTTGCGCTCGACGCGCACCCCGTCGAGCACGGCGGCCGGGTCGACCGCCTTCACCATGTCGTGCAGGGTCAGCCCGGCCACGGCGACCGCGGTGAGCGCCTCCATCTCGACGCCGGTGCGGTCGGTGGTCTTCACCGTGGCCCGGATGTGCACGCTGTCGCCGTCGGGGCGCAGCTCGACCGTGACGCCGCCCAGGGCGATGGGATGGCAGAGCGGCACGATGTCCGGGGTGCGCTTGGCGCCCATGATCCCGGCGATGCGGGCGGTGGCCAGCGCGTCGCCCTTGGGTAGGCCGTCGCGGCGCAGCAGTTCGACCACCTCGGCGGTGGTGCGCAGCGTGCCGGAGGCGGTCGCGGTGCGGGTGCTGGGTTCCTTGCCGGTGACGTCCACCATCCGGGCGGCCCCGGCGGCGTCGACGTGGGTGAGCTCCACGACCGAACCCTACGTCCTGCGCGGCGCCCGCGAGCGGTCACCGGAAACGGTGATCCCGAGGGGCGGGTGACAGTGAGCTGCATCACAGCCGGGCAACCGATGGAGATCGGCAACGTCACTCGTTCGTGTGCCCTGACGTGGGCAGATGAACGCTAAACCCGCTGAACGGACTAATTTCTGCGGCCATCTCCCCGGGTCGCGGCCGGTTTGCGCTCGCGCCGTACACCCGTAGCGTGCCCTGCGGCTCGTCCGGATGCCCCAGATCCGGCCGGCCCCGGTACCGCAGCGCTCCCCTGTCCGGCGGTTCCGGCTCCCCGTCGCCTCAACGAGTGCGGGACAGGAACGGAACGCGTCCGCCGGCTCCCAACCGGCGCGACCACCGGCTGCGCAGCGCACGGAGACCGACATGGCCCGCTACCGCGGTCGTCATCGCAAGCCGAGCAACACCGGGCGCGTGGTCGCCCGGACCGCGCTCGCCGGCGCTGTGGTCGGAGCGCCGCTCCTGATCGCGCCGACGGCCAACGCGGCGTCGGACAGCACGTGGGACCGGCTCGCGCAGTGCGAGAGCGGTGGCAACTGGGCCATCAACACCGGCAACGGCTACCAGGGCGGCCTGCAGTTCTCCCCGCGCACCTGGACGGCCTTCGGCGGCGGCGAGTTCGCCGGCACGGCCAACAACGCCAGCCGCGAGGAGCAGATCGTCGTGGCCGAGCGCGTGCTCGCCGAGCAGGGCTGGAACGCCTGGCCCGCCTGCTCGCGCAAGCTCGGCATCCGCGGCGAGCCCGCCACCGAGCGCAGCGCCCCCGGCGGCCAGACCGAGGTCCGCGTGCGGGCCAGCGCCCCCACCTCGGGCGACTACACGGTCCAGCGCGGCGACACCCTCTCCACCATCGCCCAGCGCAACGGCGTGGCCGGCGGCTGGCAGGAGCTGGTGGCGAAGAACCCCGGCCTGGCCGGCAACCCGAACCGCCTCAGCGTCGGCCAGCAGATCAGCCTCTGAGCGAGAGCCGCTCCCGGCCCAACCCATTGAGCGAGGGGCCCTCTCGCCCAGCGGAGCGCGCACTCGCTCGCGCACGAGAGTGACTCTCGTCCACCGGGCGCAACGAGAGTCACTCTCGTCCAGCGCAGCGGGAAGAAAGCCACTCTCGCTCCGCCGATGCGGCACGCCAACGCCGCGAGGCGAGGCCCCAGGCGGGGCGCGCAGCGCCACTCCCCTCCCGAGGCCCCTGCCGTCACGTCGGCGCGCTCGGCAGAGCGCGACGGCAGTGATCCCGCACCCCTCCCTGCCAGCCGTAGCTCGTGGATGCCAACGGTGCGGGGTCACTGGCGGCGTGCTTCGCTGGGCGTGACGACGTGACGGCAGGGGCCGAACCCCTGCTAGATCCGAGGTCGCCCGCCGCGCAGGCGCCGCCGGAGGCGCCCTTCAACGGCAGGGTGCCGCTCAGCGGCCCGGGCACCGGCAACCGTCCGATACCGCTCACCCGTCCCGGAACCGCGCCAACTGCTCCGGCGTGTCCACGTCCCCCGCCGAGGCGATGTCCCCGCACTCCACCAACCGCAGCCCGGAGTGGCCGGCGAGGTACTCCCGCGCCCCCGCGTCACCGGAGGCGCCCGCCCGGACCCCCGCCCAGTGCCCCCGCCCGATGAGGACCGGATGCGCAGGCCGCCCGGAGTAGGCGGCCCGGACCAGAGCGTCGGGACCGGACGACGCGGCCAACCGCGCCACCGCCTCCGCCGTCACGCCCGGGAGGTCGACCAGGTGCACGAGGGCCGCGTCGGCGTCGGTGCCGGAGAGCGCGTCGAGGCCGGCGCGCAACGACGCGCCCATGCCCTCCGGCCAGTCGTCCGCCACGACGGGGGTGACGCCGTCGGGCAGGAGCGGGCCCACGGACTCCGCGGCGGCCCCCAGGACCACGATGAGCGGCCGGCAGCCGCCGTCGGACAGCACCCGCAGCGCCCGCCGGACCAGCGGTTCACCGTCGAGCTCGACGAGCGCCTTGGGGCCGCCCATCCGCCGCCCGGCCCCGGCGGCCAGCAGCAGGCCGGCCGGGGCGGTGCCGCGCTCGACTATTTGTTGATCTCCGTGACGGGGTGCACGTAGGGCACTTCCTCGAGCGGGAACTCGACGTCCCCGAAGGGCGACAGCGAGCCCTGGGTGGGGGCGGCGAGCTCGCTCACGGGGTGCTCGCCGTCGGGCAGGTGCGGCCAGGTCGGGTCGATGCGGCCCGGACGGGCTTGCTTGGCCACGCTGTCCTCCTCAGTAGGCGCCGGTTCTGCGCCCAGTATCCCGCACGGGAGCGACGGGCGTCCCGCCGGCGCGGCCGACTACCGTGGACAGGATGCCCACCACGCTGGTCGACTGGCTGCGCGCGCGCGACGACGACGCGCTCGCCGCGCTGCTGCGGCTGCGGCCCGACCTCGCCGTGCCCCCGCCGGCCGACCTCACGGTGCTGGCCACGCGGGCGGCGATCCGCGCCTCCGTGCACCGCGCCTGCGACGACCTGGACACGGTCACGCTGGCCGTGCTGGAGGCGCTGGTCGTGGCGGGCGCCGACACGGCCCCCGTGCCGGTGGCCGAGCTGCGCAGGCTCCTGGGGCCCGACGTGCCCGCCGCGGCCACCCGGACGGCGCTGGCGGCCCTGCGCGAGCGGGCCATCGCGTGGGGCCCGGACGGCGAGGTGTCGGTCGTCCCGTCGGCGCGCGACGTCGTCCCCCGCTATCCGGGCGGGCTCGGTCGCACGGCGGCCGGGCCCGCGGCCTCCAGCGCGCTGCCCGGCCTGCTGGCCGCGGTCACCCCGGACGAGCGGCGGGTGCTGGACGCGCTGGCCGCGGGCCCGCCGATCGGGCGCAGCCGGGCCGGGGCCGACCCGGACAGCCCGGTGGGGCGGTTGGTGGCCAAGGGGCTGCTGCTGCGGGTCGACGCGGAGACCGTGGAGCTGCCCCGGCAGGTCGGGATGGCGCTGCGCGGCGACCGGCCGCTGGGCACGGTGCCGGTACGCCCGCCGGAGCTGGGCGCCCGCGACCGGGGCGCCGACACCGTCGACCGCACCGCGGGCGGGGCCGCGCTCGAGCTGCTGCGCCGGATGGACCTGCTGATCGCGTTCTGGGGGCGCACGCCGCCGCCCGTGCTGCGCTCGGGTGGGCTGGGGGTGCGCGACCTGCGCCGCGCCGCCCGCGAGATCGACGCCGACGAGCCGACCGCGGCCCTGCTGATCGAGGTGGCGGTGGCCGCCGACCTGGTCACCGAGACCGACGGCGCGCCACCCGAGTACGTCCCCACCACCGCCGTCGACGTGTGGGCCACCGGTGGGCCGGGCGCGCGCTGGTTGCAGCTGGCCCGCAGCTGGCTCGACCTGCCCCGGCTGCCCGGCCTCGTCGGGCGCAAGGACGACGCCGGCAAGGCGATCAACCCCCTGTCCGACGGCGTGCGCCGGCCGCTGGCCCCGCGCGACCGGCGCCGCGTGCTGGCCGGGCTGGCCGAGCTGCCCCCCGGCACCGCACCCGGATCGGCCGCGGCGCTGTCGGAGCTGCTGGCGTGGCGGGCGCCCCGGCGGGGCGGGCGGCTGCGCGACGAGGTCGTGGGCTGGGTGCTCGCCGAGGCCACCGCCATCGGCGTCGTGGCCCTGGACGCCATCTCCGGGCCCGGCCGGGCCCTGCTGGACGACCCGGCGGCCGCGCCAGCGGCGCTGCGGGCCGTGCTGCCCGACCCGGTCGACCACGTGCTGCTGCAGGCCGACCTCACCGCCATCGCGCCGGGGCAGCTGGAGTCCGGCCTGGCCGCCGAGCTGAAGCTGGTGGCCGACGTGGAGTCCGCGGGGGCGGCCACGGTCTACCGGTTCACCGAGGAGTCGGTGCGCCGCGCCCTCGACGCCGGGCGCACCGCCGCCGACCTGCACGAGCTGCTGAGCACCCGATCGGCCACCCCGGTGCCGCAGGGGCTGACCTACCTCGTCGACGACGTCGCGCGCCGGCACGGGCGGCTGCGCGGCGGTGCGGCGGCGTCGTTCCTGCGTTCCGAGGACGAAGTGCTGATCGCCGAGGTGCTGGCCCACCCCGACACCGGGGGCCTGGAGCTGCGCCGGATCGCGCCGACGGTGGCCGTCTCGCCGCTGCCGCTGATCGAGGTGATGGACGGGCTGCGGGCCGCCGGGTTCAGCCCGGCCGCCGAGGACACCGGCGGCGGCGTCCTCGACCTGACCGACCGCGGCCGGCGGGCCGCACCCCGGCGGCGCGGCCCGGCCTCGTCGGGGATGCCGCCCGAGCCGGACGCGGCGCAGCGGCTCGCGCTGGTGTCGCGGATGCGCGCGGGCGAGGCGATGGCCGGGGCCCGCTCGGGGCGCGTCGGGCCGGTGGAGCGGGCGTCGAACGGCACCACGGTCGACCTGCTGCGCACGGCCGCCGCGTCCGGGCGCAACGTCTGGATCGGCTTCGTCGACGGCCACGGGGTCGCGGGGGAGCAGGTGCTCGAGCCGGTGAGCGTCGGGGGCGGCGTGGTGGAGGGTCGCGACGCCGTCGACGGCGCGGTGCACCGGGTCCCGCTGCACCGCATCACCGGCATCGCCCTGGTCGACTGAGCCGACCAGGAGGTCGTGCGCGGGCTGCCGCCCACGCACGACTCCGCTAGCGGGCCCCTGCGGTGAGCCGGTGGTGCATGGCGTGCTCCACCAGCGCGATCAGGGTCTGCTTGGTCGACTGCCGGTTGCGGGCGTCGCAGCTGACGATGGGGATCGACGGGTCGATCGACATCGCCTCCCTGACGTCCTCGACGCGGTGCTGCAGCAGGCCGTCGAAGCAGTTCAGGCCGACGACGTAGGGCAGGCCGCGGTCTTCGAAGAAGTCGATGGCGGCGAACGAGTCGGCCAGTCGGCGGGTGTCGACCAGCACCACTGCGCCGATCGCGCCGCGGACGAGGTCGTCCCACATGAACCAGAACCGGTGCTGGCCCGGCGTCCCGAACAGGTAGAGGATCAGCTCGGAGTCCAGTGACACGCGGCCGAAATCCATGGCCACCGTGGTGGTCACCTTGTTCGGCGTGGCCGCGAGGTCGTCGACGCCGCTGCTGGCCTCGGTCATGACGGCCTCGGTGGTCAACGGGACGATCTCGGAGACCGAGCCGACGAACGTGGTCTTGCCGACGCCGAAGCCCCCGGCGACCACGATCTTGGCCGAGATCGTCGCCGCGGTGGCGATCGACTGCGGCCTAGAGCCGACGGAGTCCACTCAACACCCTTTCCATCAGGGCGAGGTCCGGCACGTTGCCGGCGCTGCTCGCGGTCTGGTGCACGGTCACGATGCCGAGGCTCGCCATGTCGCCCAGCACGACCCGGGCGACGCCCAGGGGCTGGGAGATCAGGGCCGCCACCTCGGCAACCGAGCGGGTCTGCTCGCACAGCTCCGCTACGGTGCGGTGCTCGACCTGCAACAGGCCCATCTGATCGCGGCCCCGCTGGCTGGTCGAGACGAGCGTCTCGATCGCCAGGTCGAAGCCGGACTTGGTACGTCCACGGGTCCAGGCGTACGGCCGCACCGCGGCCGCGCCGATCGGACCGGACTGTTCGACGTCGCCCGAGCTCATGTCGATGGGCGGCGCGAGGTTGGGCATCACACCCGGCGGGGTCTGCTGCGGCATCGACCCGAGGGACGACTGCTGCGGCACCGGGTGAGCGGACATGGGCGGTGGCGTCTCGTACTGGGTGTCCGCCCGGGGCGCCTCCGCAGGCGCGACGCCGTCGTCGCGCCTGCGACCCCACCTGCGACGGCGGGGGGAGCGCCCGGCGTCGAGGCTGAAACCGTTCATCACGTCGGCGAAAGTGGGCTCCGAGGGTAGCCGGCGCTCATCATCGGGACCGGAGCTCATCGGGCATCACCTTCCTTCTGCCGATCGGGACTGTCGTCGATACCGGGCGGCTTGTGCAACCGCCGGCTAGGTCACGGACCGAACGAGCCCTGCAGCTCCGCGCGGAGCTCCGGGGTGAGCAGCTGACCGACCCGGTCGACCAGCAGTGTCATCTCGTATCCGATCAGGCCGATGTCACAACTGGGTGACGCCAGCACCGAGAGGCACGATCCGTCGCTGATGGACATGAGCAGCACGATGCCGCGGTCCATCTCGACGACCGTCTGCACGACGCCACCGGCGTCGAAGCAGCGGGCGGCGCCCTGGGTGAGGCTGATCAGGCCGGAGGCGACCGCGGCGAGCTGGTCGGCGCGGTCGCGGGGCAGTCGGTCGGAGCTGGTGAGCAGAAGCCCGTCCGCGGACACCACGATGGCGTGCGCGACACCGGGCACCCGCTCCGCGAAGTTGGTGACCAGCCATCCGAATCGGCTCGGCTGGGTCTGTGGCGCCGTCATGAAGACTCCTCGTCGTGATTGCCACCCGCGCCTGCGGGGTCGTTGCCACCGTTGGATCCGGATCCGTTGGGAGTTGCCGTACCGCCGCGGAGCCGCTGCTCGCGGCCCTGTCGGACACCTTGCTGATAGCTCGCCAACCGGCCCCGGATGTTCTCGGCGCTGCGTGCCGGGGACGCCGGTGCGGCCAGCACCGCAGATCCTGCACTGCCCGGGACCAGCCGTGCGCGCGGGCGGCGCTTGGGCAGGCCGGCCGTCGTGAGCTCGCTGGCGCGGTCGTCGACGGCGCCGCGCGCCGCGCGCCAGCCGTCGTCGGCCTCGGTCGCGAAGCCGCGCTCGACCCGCCCGGCGGTGGCGCCCACGGGCTCCGGCAGCGGCTGCTGCTGGGGCTCGGGCCGCTCCGCCTCGGCGACCACGGGTGCGGGCGCCGGGGTGGGCGCCGCGGCCGGTGCGGGTGCCGGTGCGGGTGCCGGTGCGGGAGCCGGGCTCGGCGCCTTCGCCTGCGCCGGGGTGACCGCGGGCTGGGCCCTGGTCTTCTGCGAGTCGTAGTCGACCGGGATCTGGCGGTTCGACCGGAACCAGGCCGAGGCGATCTCCTCGAAGATCGGCGTGGTCTCGGTCGGGTCGAAGCGGCGCTGCTCCTGCTGCTGCTCCTGCTGCGGCTGCGCCGGAGCGGGGCCCGGCCTGCGGCCGACCGGCGGGCCGTCGGGCTGCGGCTCGGCCGGGACGACCGGCGCGAACAGCCCGTCCGCCGCGCTGGCGTCGCCGGACCGCTGGCCGGAGAACGGCTGCGGGCCGCCCGGCGGGACCGCCCGCGGCTCGCGCCGGGGCAGCTCCGAGGCCGGGACCCGCTGCGGGAGCTCGGGCAGCTGGCGATCGGTGCGGGGCTCGGGACGGGACTGCTCGGGCTGGGGCCGCTCCGCCTGCTTGCGCTCGGCCGGGGCCGGCTCCGAGGGGTGCAGCGAGCGGGGGCGGCCGTCGTCGCTCGGGTCGCGCGGGGGGCGCCCCGGCGGCTGCGCCGAGGTGCCCGGGACCCGCCGCGGCAGCGGTGCGCCGGTGTACTTCTGCTCGGGGCCGCCCTCGCCCGCCGGAGCACCGGCAGCGCCCCGGTCGTCCTCGGTGGGCCGGGTGGGCAGCGCCCGCGGGGGCGTCACCGGGCCGGTGTCGCGGGCCTGGGCGGCCCGCTCCTGGGCGGCCCGCTCCTGAGCGGCCCGCTCCTGAGCGGCCCGGTCCTGAGCGGCCCGGTCCTGGCCCTGGTCGGCGGGCGGCATGCCCGGGGACGAGCCGTTGCCGCCGTTGCCGTTGCCGCCCTGGAAGTACCGCGGGTCGGCGCCGCTGCCCGGGTAGGGCTGGGCGTCGGAGCGGTTGTCCGGACGGGGCTGGTGCTGGCGCATGGACGCCGTCCGCCGGGCGGCGGCCTCCTGGTCGCGACGCGCCTGCTCGGCGATCTCGCGGGCGCGGTCCTCGCGGGCCCACTCGTCGCGGCCGCGGTCCTCGTCGGGACGGCCGGGCTGGTCGGGCGGGCCGCCGTGACCGCGCTCGGCGTCGGGGGGCAGCGGGGGCCCGTCCCGGTTGGGCCGCAGCGTGGACCCGGGGCGACGGGTCGGCAGGTGCGGGTTGCCGTTCGCCGAGGGCGGCGGGGCCCCCAGCGGGTAGCCGCCGCTCTCCTGGACCTGCGGGTCGAAGACGCTCGTCGGGTTCGACGGGCCATCGGCGCCGGCGACCAGCGCGGAGAGCGAACCGTTCGGCGATCCGTTCGGCTGGCCGTTGACACCGGAGCTGTTGGCCACCCGCTGCGGCAGGCCGTTCGGGGTGGCCTGGTTGGGCTGGCCGCCGAAGGGGCGCGGCGGCTCGGAGCCGGGGGTCGCGGAGATGAGGTAGGCCGGCACCGTGACCGAGGCGGTCAGCCCGCTGGACTGGCCGGCGCTGGAGGTGCCCAGCCGGACGCTGACACCGTGGCGGGCGCCCAGGCGACCGACCACGAACAGGCCCATCCGGCGCGAGGCCGAGACGTCGACCGAGGACGGACCGGCCAGCCGCTGGTTGGCGTCCATCAACTCGTGCTCGACCATGCCGACGCCGCGGTCGGAGATCTCCACGACGACCGAGCCGTCCGGGGTGCGGGCCGAACTCATGACCACCTGCGACTCCGGCGGGGAGAAGTTGGTGGCGTTGTCCAGCAGCTCGGCCAGCAGGTGCACGAGGTCGGCGCCCGCGCGGCCTGCGACGGTGGCCGTCGGCGGGGACTGCACGACGATGCGCTGGTACTGCTCGACCTCGGAGACCGCCGCCCGCAGCACGTCGACAAGCGGGATCGGGGCCGCGTTGCGCTTGGCCAGGTCGGTGCCCGCGAGGACCAGCAGGTTCTCCGAGTTGCGCCGCATGCGGGTCGCGAGGTGGTCGAGCTGGAACAGGTTGGACAGCTGGTCGGGGTCCTGCTCGTTGCTCTCCAGCTGCTCGATCAGCTGCAGCTGGCGCTCGACCAGCGCCTGGCTGCGGCGGGAGAGGTTGACGAACATCGCGCTGACGTTCTGCTGCAGCGCCGCCTGCTCGGCGGCCAGCCGGACCGCCTGCCCGTGCACCGCGTCGAACGCCCTGGCCACCTGGCCGACCTCGTCGCTGGTGGTGATGGGCACCGAGTCGACGGCGACGTCCGGCGTCTCGCCGGCGCGCATGCTCTCGACCGCTTGCGGCAGCCGCCGTTCGGCGACGTCGAGCGCGGCGGTGCGCAGCACCCGCAGCGACCGGATCAGGGCCCGGGCGACCAGGACCGCGACCGTGATGCCGGCCAGCAGGCCCAGCATCAGGACCACGGACTGGATGCCGGCGTTGTTGCTGGCCGCCTGCTCGGCCGCGACGCTGGTGTTGACCAGCTCGGTGCGCAGCATCTGCGCGGACCGGTCGGCCGCGGCGCGCGAGCCGTTGTAGGCGGTGTCCCACTCGAAGGGCTCGAGGGTGATCTCGCCGTCGGACGGGGTGGCCAGCAGGGCCAGCTTGAGGCGCTCGCGCTGGGAGTTGGCCGCGTCGTCGAGGAAGCTGCCGAAGGTGGACAGCTGCTCGGGGGTCAGCGCCACCTGGTACTCGCGGTAGTCCGCGGTGAGCTGGTTGTCGGTGGCGGTGACCGTGGTGACGTCGCCGGTCTGCAGCGTCTTGGCCCTGATCGCCGTGCCGAGCACCGTGTGCTGGATGGCGAGCTGCTCGTTGGCGCTGGTCACGGCGGTGAGCGCGTCGGCGAGGCCGGCGGTGCCGGGGGTGCGCAGCTGGCGCAGCAGGGCACGGTCGAGCACGTCGACGCCCTCGATGAGCCCGGTGTAGCGGCCGCGGACCTGGTTGACGCCGGCGGCCGCGTTCTCGGTGACGTCGCCGCGCAGCACCGCGAGCTGGGAGAGCCCGGACTCGGCCTGCTGCAGCGCCGAGATCGTGGTGTCGTCGAGCTCGGTGGCGCCGCGGACGGTGGTCAGCATCTCGCCGATCTGGATGTCGGCGTCGCTGAAGCCGATCTCCAGCACGTCGCGGTTGCCTGCCCGCTGCTCGGCCACGAACAGGGTGGCCTCGTCGCGTTCGCCGCGCAGCGCGGACGCGGCCTCGGAGACCTGCTGCTGCACTTCCAGCAGGCGGGTGCTCCGGCCCAGGTCAGCGGCATCGCCCGCCTGGTCGGCGACGCGCAGGACGCCGAGGACGAGTGCGAGCACTGCGGGCAGCAGGCCGACGACGGCGAGCTTCCAGACCAGCGTCCAGTTGCGCGGATTCAGCCGCTCGGACCAGGACCGGCTGGTCTCCGTGGTGGTCACGTCAACGTCCCCCTGAAGATTGCCGGCGACGATCCGCCGAACTCTGGCACGCACGGACGTCGACTGGCGACCCTGAACTGGACGAAGGGCAGTCCAGGGGCGGTGGATGACCGGAATCGGGCGGCACGCCCGCGGGGCATGGGCATCGGGACAGTCCGTAGCGCCTTCGGTGGTCGGTGCTGAACCGGTCGGGTGTCCGGTTCGCGAGGTCGAGCACGCTCAGTGGGGTTCTCCGACACGCACCCCCCGTCACCGGGTGGAGACCGTCCGGACCCGGTAGGATCTTGGCGGCACGCGTGCGCTCGGACTGAGAGCCCGGGCAGTATAACCCTGGGGTCGTCGGCGATCCCCGGGCCCGTACCCGCACACGCATCCGCCCGTCGAGCGGGGCCAACCGCCCCGCGCCCGCACCGCCACCACTCCCGCCGCCACCCCTGTGCGCGGCGGACCGCTGTCGGTGCGCGCGCGTACCGTCGAGTCGGCGCCGAGCCCCCCGGCGCTTTTCGTCCGAGGAGTCACCGACCATGACCGACGGTCCGCTGATCGTCCAGTCCGACAAGACGCTGCTGCTCGAGGTCGACCACCCCGAAGCCGGGGCGGCGCGGATCGCCATCGCGCCCTTCGCCGAGCTCGAGCGCGCCCCCGAGCACGTGCACACCTACCGCGTCACGCCGCTCGCGCTGTGGAACGCCCGCGCCGCCGGGCACGACGCCGAGCAGGTCGTCGACGCACTCGTCCGCTACTCCCGCTACGCCGTCCCCCAGCCGCTGCTGGTCGATGTGGTCGACACGATGGGCCGCTACGGGAGGCTGCAGCTCGCCCAGTCGCCGGTGCACGGGTTGGTGCTCGTGGCGCTCGACCGGGCGGTCCTGGAGGAGGTGCTCCGGCAGAAGAAGATCGCCCCGCTGCTGGGCACCCGGATCGACGACGACACGGTCATCGTGCACCCGTCCGAGCGGGGCCACTTGAAGCAGGCCCTGCTCAAGATCGGCTGGCCGGTCGAGGACCTGGCCGGCTACGTCGACGGCGAGGCGCACCCCATCTCGCTCGCCGAGGACGGCTGGACCCTGCGCGACTACCAGCGCGCCGCGGTCGACGGCTTCTGGGCGGGCGGCTCCGGCGTGGTCGTGCTGCCCTGCGGGGCGGGCAAGACGCTGGTCGGCGCGGCCGCGATGGCCGAGGCGCAGGCCACCACCCTCATCCTGGTCACCAACACCGTCGCGGGCAGGCAGTGGAAGCGCGAGCTCATCGCCCGCACCTCCCTCACCGAGGACGAGATCGGCGAGTACTCCGGCGAGCGCAAGGAGATCCGCCCGGTCACCATCGCCACCTACCAGGTGATGACCCGCAAGTCCAAGGGCGAGTACCGGCACCTGGAGCTGTTCGACTCCCGCGACTGGGGCCTGGTCATCTACGACGAGGTGCACCTGCTGCCGGCCCCGGTCTTCCGGATGACGGCCGACCTGCAGTCCCGCCGCCGCCTCGGGCTCACCGCCACCCTCGTCCGCGAGGACGGCCGCGAGGGCGACGTGTTCTCGCTGATCGGGCCCAAGCGCTACGACGCGCCGTGGCGCGACATCGAGAACCAGGGCTGGATCGCGCCCGCCGAGTGCACCGAGGTCCGCGTGACGCTCACCGACAACGAGCGGATGGGCTACGCGGTCGCCGACGCCGAGGAGCGCTACCGGATGGCCTCCACCGCGCGCACCAAGCTCAAGGTGGTCCGCGCCGTCCTCGACCGGCACCCCGGCGAGCCCGCCCTCGTCATCGGCGCCTACCTCGACCAGCTCGACGAGCTCGGCGAGGTGCTGGACGCGCCGGTCATCCAGGGCTCCACCCGCAACAAGGAGCGCGAGGTCCTCTTCGACCGGTTCCGCCGCGGCGAGATCCCGGTGCTGGTGGTCAGCAAGGTCGCCAACTTCTCGGTCGACCTGCCGGAGGCCAGCGTGGCGGTGCAGGTGTCGGGCACGTTCGGCTCGCGGCAGGAGGAGGCCCAGCGGCTCGGGCGGCTGCTGCGGCCCAAGGGCGACGGGCGCCAGGCGCACTTCTACTCGGTGGTCTCGCGCGACACGGTCGACACCGAGTACGCGCAGCACCGGCAGCGGTTCCTGGCCGAGCAGGGCTACGCGTACCGGATCGTCGACGCCGACGACCTGCTCGGGCCGGCGGTCCCGGAGGCCGGCTGAGGTCCGGCTCCACCGCGGCGTTCGTGGTGTTCCGGGCCCGGGTGGGGGCGTCCGGGCAGCCAGGGTTGATCACGTGCTGACGTCGGCCGTTCGCTTTGTGTCATTGCTCTTATTGGTCTAACCTGGGGTCAAGCCGCACAGGCGTCGCACCCGGGGGTCGTCATCTCCACAGTCGGATGGATCCTCGTCGGGGTGGCCGCCTGGCTGGTGGTCGCCACGTGCGTCGGGATGGTGATCGGCCGCACCATCCGGCTGCGCGACCGGCAGGTCTTCGACGAGCCGGACGACGAGCCGGCCGGCCGGCCGCGCCCCGGGATCCCCACCCAGAACTCCGGCGGTCACGAGCGGCGCAACGGGCGCTGAGCCCCGCCACCCCGGCCCGTGGCGCGACGGTGTCGCACTCGCGCCCGGTGTGTGCGAATCTCCGCTCATGTCGACCAGGGGTGAGCGGGCGGCCGCCGATCGCGCGGCCGAGCACCAGCACCTGCTCGACGCCCTGCTCGTGGAGCGCGAAGGGCTGCTCACCGTGCTCGACCGGGTGCTCGCGCTGCGCGGCACCGCCCGGCTGCTGCGCGACGCGGCGGGCGCCGACGCCGGGTTCGTCGCCGACACCGACGGCGGGGGCGGTGTCATCCGCTGGCTCGCCGGCACCCGCACCGACTCGCTGCAGGACCTGATCGTGCCCGTCGGACAGGGCGTCGGCGGGCGGGTGATGGCGCTGGGGCGGCCGGTGCGGGTGAGCGACTACGTGACCGCGCCCAGCATCACCCACCAGTTCGACGGCGTCGTCAGCCGGGAGGCGCTCTCGGCGATGCTCGCGGTGCCGATCCTGCGCGAGCGGGCGGGTCGGCAGCAGACGGTGGCGGTGGCGTACGCGGCGCTGCGCGGGCCGGGGGAGTTCGGCGACGACGCCGTGCGGGCGGTGCAGGGGGTGGCGGCGGACGCGGCGGTGGCGCTGGCCCTGGCCGAGCGGGCCGAGGCCGGGCGGGCCACCGCGGTGGCCGCGGAGCGCCAGCGGATGCAGGCGTCCCTGCACGACTCGGTGGGGGCGATGCTGTTCTCGATCGGCGCGCAGGTCCGCGACCTGCGCACGACGCTGCCCGACAACCCCGTCCTGCGCACCCGCCTCGGGCGGCTGGAGTCCGACGTCTCGGCCGCGGCGCTGGCGCTGCGCGAGTCGCTGCTGGCGCTGTCGGAGTCCAGCCCGGAGCGGGCGCTGCCGATCGAGCTCGCCGAGCACTGCCGCAGCTTCCAGGCCCGCACCGGGGTGGCGGCCCGGCTGGTGCAGCTCGGGGAGGTCCGCCCGTTGGACGCCGAGCGGACGACGCTGCTGGTGAGCGCGGTGCGGGAAGGGCTGCTGAACGTGGAGAAGCACGCCGGGGCGAGCACCGTCGTGGTGAGCCTGGGCGAGGTCGAGAGCGGTGTCCAGGTCGCCGTGGCCGACGACGGCGCGCCCGCGGAACCGGCCGGGGCCGACGGCGTGCCCGGCACCGGGCTCGGGGTGCGGATGCTGGTGGAGCGGGCGGCGCGGCTGGGCGGGCGGGTCAGCCTGGTGCACGACGAGGACGGCGGCACGACGCTGCGCATGCTGTTGCCCGCCCCGGGGCGGGAGTGATGGGCGGGCCGTCGACGCAGCGCCCGCGCGGAGCGCCAGCCGAGCCCGGCTGGGCCGGGCGATGAGCGCGGCGAGGGTGATGGTCGTCGATGACCACCCGGTCGTCCGCGACGGGGTGGCGCTGCTGCTGCGCGGGGAGCCGGCGCTGGTGGTGGTCGGGTCGGCGGAGAGCGGCCGCTCGGCCCTCGACCGCGCCCCCGGTCTCGCCCCCGACCTCGTGCTGCTCGACCTGCGCCTGCCCGACATGCTGGCCCCGGAGATCGTGGCCGGGCTGCGGGAGCGGGTGCCTGCGGCGCGGGTGGTGGTGTTCACCGCCCACGGCGACCACCACGGCGTGCAGGCCGCTCTCGATGCGGGGGCGCACGGTGCGCTGCTCAAGGACGCCGCGGCCACCGACCTGGTCGACGCGCTGCGCCGGGTGCTGCGCGGCGAGCGCGTGCGCGACCCGCGGATGGTGCCCGGCGGGGCCAGCCAGGCCGCGCTGGTCCGCAGCGGGCTCACCCGCCGGGAGTACGAGGTGCTGCGGCTGGCCGCGCAGGGCCGGACCAACCCGGAGATCGCCGAGACCACCGGGCTGGCCCGCAACACGGTCAAGACCTACCTGCAGTCCGCGCTGCACAAGCTGGGCGCCCGCAACCGCGTCGAGGCGATCGGGAAGGCGTCCGAGGCCGGTCTCCTCTGACCACCTCCCCGTCGACAGCGAAGTTCTCGATGGCGATTGGCGACGGTTCGGGGGTCCGGCGGATAACGGACTGTCAACATTCGGCCGACCCCTCTCCAAGTGGGGGTGCCTGATCGTTGTGACGCCTCACACCATGAGCCCGATCGGCCGAACGGGTCGCCGGAGCAAGGGAGCTCGAGCGTGGTCACAGGGTTCCGAGGGGTGCGCCGGAGGGCAGGTGCCCGGGCGTGCTGAGCGTGCGCGGGCTCTCCGTGCGGTACGGACGTTCGGTCAGGGCGCTCGACGGCGTCGACGTCGAGGTCCCCGCCGACGGCGTGCTCGCCGTCCTGGGGGGCAACGGCGCGGGCAAGTCGACGCTGCTGCGGGCGGTCTCGGGCACCCTCAAGCTGCACCGCGGCACCATCACCGCGGGGGAGATCCGGGTCGACGGGGAGCGCATCGACCGGCTCGACCCGGCCGTCGTCGTGCGGCGCGGGGTGGTGGCGGTGCCGGAGGGCCGGCAGGTGTTCGCCCGGATGACCGTCGAGGACAACCTGCGCGCCGGGGGCCTCGGTGCCCGCTCGGCGGCCGACCGGGCCGCGGCCCGGCAGCGGGTGCACGACCTGTTCCCGGTGCTGGCCGAGCGGGCCGGGCAGCGGGCCGGGCTGCTGTCCGGCGGTGAGCAGCAGATGCTGGCCATCGGCCGGGCGCTGATGTCGGCGCCGCGGCTGCTGCTGCTCGACGAGCCGTCGCTGGGGCTGGCCCCGCAGATGGTCGGCCGGATCGCCACGATCATCCGGGAGATCCACGCGCAGGGCACGGTCGTGGTGCTCGTCGAGCAGAACGCGACGATGGCGCTGCGGGTCGCCGACCACGCCGCGGTGCTGGAGGTCGGGCGGGTCGCACTGTCCGGGCCGGCCGACGAGCTGGCCGCCAGCGACGACGTGCAGCGGCTCTACCTGGGCGGGCACGCCGAGTCGCAGGCGCAGGCCGAGTCCGAGGCGGCGCAGGCGCAGGCGCACCGGCGCACCCGGACCCTGTCGCGGTGGGTCGGATGAGCGCCGGGACCCGCGACGAGGCCGGGGTGGGCGCCGCCGACCGGCCGACCGGCCTGCGCGACGACGTCCGCGAGCTGGTGGTCGCAGACGTCACGCTGCGGTTCGGCGGCATCACCGCCCTGGACGACGTCGGCTTCACCGTGGCGCGGGGCACCGTGCACGCGCTGATCGGGCCGAACGGGGCCGGCAAGTCCAGCCTCTTCAACGTGATCAGCGGGCTGTACCGGCCGCAGGCGGGCAGCGTGCGCTACGGCGACGCCGACCTGACCGCGCTGGCGCCGCACCGGCTGGCCGGGCTGGGCATCGGGCGCTCGTTCCAGAACATCGCGCTGTCGCCGGGCTCGACTGTCCGCGACAACGTGCTGACCGGGCGGCACGTGCTGACCAGCGGCGGATTCCTCACCGGTGGGCTGCGGCTGCCGTGGGCGGCGCGGGCCGAGCGCAGGCACGTGGCCCGGGTCGAGGAGATCTGCGACTTCCTCGGGCTGGCCGACCGGCTCGACACCCCGGTCGGGGTGCTGCCCTACGGGGTGGCCAAGCGGGTCGACATCGCCAGGGCGCTGGCGGTGGAGCCGACGCTGCTGCTGCTCGACGAGCCCGCGGCCGGGCTCAACGCCACCGAGACCGCGGAGATGGCGGTGACCATCACCGACCTGCGCGACGCGCTGGGCATCTCGGTGCTGCTGGTCGAGCACGACATGGGACTGGTGATGGGCATCGCCGACCGGGTCAGCGTGCTCGACTTCGGCCGGCTCATCGCCGACGGGCTGCCCGCCGAGGTGCAGGCCGACCCCGAGGTGGTGCGGGCGTACCTCGGCACGTCCGACGAGGGGGAGTCGGCATGAGCGAGCTTGCGAGCTCACAGTCCAACACAGCCACATCGGTGTTCGCGCCGGCGACGAGCGTCAGCGAGGAGGCGGTGTGAACACGTTCCTGCAGCTGCTGGTCAACGGGCTGGGCAAGGGCGCGGTCTACGCGCTGCTGGCGCTCGGTTTCGTGGTGATCTACAAGGCCACCGAAGTGATCAACTTCGCGCACGGCTCGCTGGTGCTGGTCGGCGGGTTCCTGGTCTACGAGCTCAAGGACACGCTCGGCTGGGTGGGGGCCGCGGTGGTCGGCATCGTCGCGGCCGCGCTGGCCGGGCTGCTGATCGAGCGGGTGCTGCTGGCCAACGCCCGCGCCGCGGACCACAACAGCCTGGCCCTGCTCACCATCGGCGTCGACGTGATCATCACCGAGGAGGTCGTGCGCCGGGTGGGCGCGGACATCCCGTTCATCGGCGACCCCTACGACGCCCAGCCGATCCAGCTCGGCGCGATCACGATCTTCCGGACGCAGGCCATCGCGCTGGTCGTAGGGGCGGTGCTGATCACCGCCTTCCTGCTGGCCTTCCGCTACTCCAGCTGGGGCGTGGCCATGCGGGCCCAGGCCGAGAACCGGGAGGCCGCGGCGCTGATGGGCATCCGCAGCTCCCGGGTCACCGCCACGGCGTGGCTGGTCGCCGGGGCGCTGGCCGGGGTGGCCGTGCTGTTCATCGCCACCCAGGACTTCTCCGGGGCCGGGCTGGGTCGCGGTACCCACGCGATCGCCCTGGTCGCGTTCCCGGCCGCGATCCTGGGCGGGCTCGACTCGACGGCGGGCGCGGTGGTCGGCGGCATCGTCGTCGGGCTCACCGAGGCGCTGTCGGCGCAGTACATCTCCTTCGAGTTCTCCAAGAGCGCGGTGTTCCTGGTGATGCTGGTCGTGCTCGTCGTCCGGCCCTCCGGGCTGTTCGGGACGAAGGAGCTCAGTCGTGTCTGACACGCTGGTCAAACCGACCTCCCCACCGGCGGGGGCCCCGCCCGCGCGCCGGCGCAACCGGCTCGCGATCGCCGGCGGCGCCGTCCTGCTGCTGGTCCTGGTGCTGCTGCCGGTGCTCATCGGCAACGAGGTCGCCTACCTGAAGGTGGCCCAGTACATCCTGATCGGCGCGGTCGGCGGGATCGGGCTGACCCTGCTGGTCGGCCAGGCCGGCCAGCTGTCGCTGGCCCACCCGTTCTTCCTGCTGGTCGGGGCCGTGTCCTACGCGGTGATCTCCGGTGAGGCCGAGGCCGGCCTGGTGGGCCTGGGGCTGCCGCCGGTCGTCGGGCTGGTCGGCGCGGTGCTGATCAGCGGGCTGTTCGGGCTGGCCTTCGCCCCGGTCGCCGGCCGGCTGCGCGGCATCTACCTGGGCGTCGCGTCGCTGTCGCTGGTGTTCCTCGGGCTGTGGCTCGGCCAGTCGCTGGAGTCGCTGACCGGCGGCACCTCCTCCGGGCGCACCCCGCCGAACTTCGAGCTGCTCGGCTTCGTGTTCGCCAACAGCCAGCCCGCCCCGACCATCCTCGGCATCGCGATCCAGAAGCAGCAGCGGCTCTGGTACCTGTTCCTGGTCCTGGCCGTGGTGGCCTACCTGCTGGCCCGCGGCGCGGTGCGCAGCCGGATCGGCCGGGCCTGGCGGGCGGTGCGCGACAACGAGGCCGCGGCCACCGCGATGGGCGTGAACGTGACCCGGGTCAAGGCCGGGGCGTTCGTGGTGTCCTCGGCCTACGCCGGGCTGGCCGGGGTGATGACGGCGCTGTGGCTCGACCTGGTCAAACCCGACGAGAACGAGTTCACCGGCAACTACTCGCTGACCGTCGCCATCGCCTTCCTGGCCATCGTGATCATCGGCGGGCTGGGCTCGGTGCCGGGCGCGGTCTTCGGCGCCATCGTGGTCTACGGGCTGCAGCAGTTCTTCCTGCTCGGCGCCAACGAGTTCGGCTGGTTCGCCGACGCCCAGTTCGGCGGGCTGACCGCCGTGGTGCTCAGCGCGTTCGTCTACGGGGCGGCGGTCGTGCTGGTCGTGCTGTTCGAACCCGGCGGCGCGGCCGCCATCGGCCGGCGCCTCCTGGCCCGTCGCACCAACACCACCGACTCCCGCACCGACACAGCCGTGCCCGCCGCCTCCGGCGGGCGAGAGCGATCCCCCGAGAGGAACGACGATGATCCCAGGGCGTAGAGCAGGGCGGGCAGCTGCCCGATCCACGGTGCTCGCCGGTGCGCTCGCGAGCATGCTGGTGCTCGCGGCCTGCGGCAGCACGGCCGACCAGCAGACCGCGGAGGCCGGCGCCGGTGGCGTGAAGACCGACAAGGGCGTCACCGACACGACGATCACGCTCGGCGTCATGGGCGACAACACCGGCGTGTTCAAGAACCTGGGCGCCGGGCTCAACGCCGGCAACCAGCTGTGGGCCGACGACGTCAACGCCGCGGGCGGGATCTGCGGCCGCCAGATCGAGCTGGAGATCGTCGACCACGGCTACAAGGCCGACACGGCCAAGACGCTCTACCCGCAGCTCGAGCCCAAGGTGCTGGGCATGGTGCAGCTGCTCGGCTCCCCGGTGCTGGCCGCGCTCAAGCAGAACCTGATCGACGACCAGGTGCTCGCGGCCCCGGCGTCGTGGTCGAGCGAGGTGCTCAACAACCCGAGCATCATGATGATCGGCACCACCTACGACCTGGAGATCGTCAACGGGCTGGCCTACCTGCAGCAGCAGGGCCTGCTCGCCGACGGCGACACCATCGGCCACATCTACATCGACGGCGAGTACGGCGGCAACGGCCTGAAGGGCTCGCAGTACTACGCCGAGCAGCACGGGCTGACCGTCCGCGAAGCCAAGATCACCTCGACGGACAACGACCTCACCGGCATCGTCACCGGCCTGCGCGGCGAGGGCATCAAGGTCCTGGTGCTGACGACGACCCCGGGCCAGAGCGCCTCCGCGCTGGCCGCCAACCAGGCCCTCGGGCTCAACGTCCCGGTGCTGGGCAACAACCCGACGTTCGACCCGGCGCTGCTGGACAGCCCGGCCGCCGGCGCGCTGGGCAACCTGTACGTGGCCGCGTCCAGCCCGCCGTTCTCCTCGAAGACCCCCAAGGCCGTCGAGGTGGCGACCGAGTACAAGCAGAAGTACCCGAGCGCCCCGATCAACGCGGGCGTGCACACCGGCTACGTCGAGGGCATGGTGTGGCAGGCGGTGCTGGAGAAGGCCTGCGAGTCCGGCGACCTCAGCCGCGCCGGGGTGGCCACCGCGCTCACCACGCTCACCTCGGTCAAGACCGACGACCTGGTGACCGAGCTGGACTACAGCTCGCCCGGCTCGCCCCCCACCCGCGGCGTCTACATCGCCAAGGTTGACCCGGCCGCCGAGGGCGGGCTGACCGAGGTGGCGCCGCTGTTCACGGCCCCGGAGGCCGCCGGGTACAAGGCGCCGTACCAGCAGTAACCCCGAGGACCCCGGGGATTCAACGGCGACCCCCCGGAGAACCCCGCGCCCGACCCCGAGACGGGGTCGGGCGCGGCTCCGGGTCGGTTTCCGGGTGCGTCCCGGATGGAACGCGGCCCGCGCGGCGGCAGAGTCATGGACATGGAACCCGTGACCGGCATCCACCCGAGCATCGACCCGATCCTCAACCCCGCGACCGACGCCACCAGCGACACCACGACCGCGACGGCGCCCGCGCCGCGTCGGCGCTTCGAGCTCCGGCGCAGCCGCAAGGACCGGATGCTCAGCGGTGTCTGCGGCGGCGTCGCCGAGGCCCTCGGCGCCGACCCCGCCCTCGTCCGCCTCGGCCTGGTCGCGCTGACCGTGCTCGGCGCCGGCTCCGGCGCGCTGCTCTACATCGCCGCCTGGATCCTGGTCCCCGAGGCCGACGCCTGATCGGCGGCCGCGGTGGCGGCCCCGCCGCTGCGCGCAGGGCCGAGGCCCTGCGCGCAGCCGGTCAGTGGCCCTCGGCGTGCCGGATGCGGTGGCGCTCCTCGGCGTGGCGGTAGGTCTCCCAGCCGATGAGGCCCACCAGCAGCGCCGCGAGGACCGCGAGGCTGGCCATCGCCGGCAGCATCGTCATCAGCGGCGCCACCGCCAGCAGCACCGCGCCCAGCACCAGCCGCTCCACGTTCAGCGACCTGGTCATGTACCACCTGAACCACACGTGGGCCAGCAGGTACAGCGCGGCCCCGCCGTACAGCGCGGCCAGCGGGACCCCGTAGAGCGGGTCGGCGAGCGTGTGGTGCTCCTCGTCGCCGGTGTACTGCAGCACCTTCTTCAGCCCCAGCGCCAGCATGATGATCCCGACGACCATCGGCAGGTGCAGGAGCGTGTAGCCGCCCCGGCCCAGCTGGACCTGCCGCTCGCCCTCGACCGCGGCCAGCGCGCGTTCCGCGACGAGCGCGGTGACGTCGAAGTAAGCCCACCACAGCGCGGACACGACGGCCAGCCCGAGCACCGTGGCCACGATGATCGGCCAGGAGATCGGCAGCGCGGCCACGCCGATCCCGATCGAGACGATCGACTCGCCGAGCGCCACGATGATGATCAACCCGTGCCGTTCCGCGAAGTGCCCGGCCGAGCCCATCCGCCACTTCGAGCCGCTGAGGAACGTGCCCAGGTAGTCGACCACCAGCGCGGCCAGCCACAGCAGCGTCTGCGTCGGTCCCGAGGTCTGCGCGGCGACCAGCAGCAGCACCGTGCCGCCGAGCATGGACGGCAGGAACCGCAGCACCTGCCCGCGCAGCTGGGCGTCGTCGGCGCTGGCGATCCAGAACATCGCGATGTGCACGGCCCGTACGGCGAAGTAGCAGAACGCGAAGACCGTCGGCCCGTGCAGGCCGCCGGGCAGGTCGTCGAAGGCCTCCGGGATGGTGATGGCGCCGATGAACATCGCGCCCATCGCGAGGAACAGCCCGACCCGCATGATGCCCTCGTCGGCCTTCACCACGTTGCACAGCCACGCGTAGCCGATCCAGCACCACCACATCACGGTGATGATCAGGATGCCGCGGACGACGTGCACGACCGTCGGGTCCTCGGCCATCCAGTCGGTGACCCGGGTCAGCGCGAACACGAAGACCAGGTCGAAGAACAGCTCGATGGGCGTGGCGACGGCGCGCTCGCCCACGGCCTCCAGACGCCCCCGGCGCGGTGTTGCCATGGCGAGATCGTGCCCCACGCCGGGCGCCCCGCCAACAGCCGCGACCGCAAGAAGTAATCAAGTAATGAAATCGGTGTGCGGCGGCCGGCCCGACCAGTTCGCCAGCCGCTCGGTGGCGCCCGCGCCCGCGGCCGGCTCGACCGGCGGGGCGAACGGCACGTGCCCGCCGCGCGGCTCGGCCGGGATCGCCATCCGCGCCGCCACCAGCGCGGCCTCCGCCGGGCCGGTGGGGGCTTCGGCGGGTTGCCCGGTGGAGACCGCGAGGTCCCAGCCGTGCACCAGCGTCTCGTTGACGTAGCCCCAGACGGCGCCCCGACCGGGGACGGTGCCCCACGGGACGGTCACCGCGGCGTCCATCTTGGCGTCGTCGGACCAGGCGTCCACGGCCCGCTCGGCCTCCTCGGCGTAAGTGTCGGCCAGACCGTCGTCGGGGACGTCGGTGCTGATCGCCGGGATCTCCAGCGGCGAGCGGCCCTCGGCGATCACCTGCGCCCGGCGGACGGTCGTCACGAGGTGGCGGAGCAGGGTCCGCACGTCGTACCCGTCGCAGGGCGTCGGTCCGTCGAGCTGGTCGGGCCGCACGGCGGCGGCCAGGCCCGCGGTCCAGCCGAGCGCGGTGCGGTAGGCGAGGCGGGGGTCGGGAAGCGGTGTGGTCATGGCGGCCACCCTGCCGCCGAATCACGACGCCTCGTGTCGTCTTTTCCTGGCATTCTTCGCCGGGTGCGCGCCGACCGCCTGCTCTCGCTCGTCCTGCTGCTGCGCCACCGCGGCCTGATGACCGCGGCCGCCCTGGCCGACGAGCTCGAGGTGTCCACCCGCACGGTGCTGCGCGACGTCGAAGCGCTCTCCTCGGCGGGCATCCCGGTGTACGCCGAGCGCGGCCGCCACGGCGGGTTCGCCCTGCTGCCGGGCTTCACCACCGACCTCACCGGCCTCACCCCCGACGAGGCCGTCGCGCTGCTGACCTCGCCGGGACGGGCCACGTCCGACGCGCTGGGCATGGGCGCCGCCTTCTCGTCGGCGATCCGCAAAGTCGTCGCCGCCCTGCCGGAGACCTCCCGGGCCAAGGCCGACGCCGCCGCCGGGCGCGTGCTCGTGCGCCGCGGCGGGTGGCTGCGCGACCCGGCCGCCCCCGACCCGCGGCTGGCCGCCGTCCAGCGGGCGGTGCTCGCCGGCACCCGGCTGCGGATCCACTACGCCGGCGGCTCCCGTCCGGGCGACCCACCGCCCGCCCCGCGCTGGCGGACCGTCGACCCCGTCGGCCTGGTCGAGGCGGCCGGCCAGTGGTACCTGCTCGGTCTGGACGGCGGGCAGGACCGGACCTACCGGATGTCGCGCGTCGAGGACGTCGAGGAACTGCCCCAACCCGCGGCCCGCCCGGAGGGCGTCGACCTGGACGCGCTGTGGGCACGCCGCCGCGACGACTTCCGGGCCCGGATCAGCGGGTTGGAGGCCAGCGTCCGGGTGCCGGACCACCTGGTCGGCGAACTCGCGAAGGCGGCGGTGTCGACGGTGGACGCCCGGGCGGACGGCGGGGGGCGCACCGTGGTGCGGGTGCTGTTCGGCGGGGTGGGGCACGCCGAGCGGGTGGTGTGGGCGATGGCGCCGGAGGCGGAGGCGCTGGGGCCTCCGGAGCTGCGGGAGGCGGTGCGGGCGCGGGCCGCGGGGGTCGCCGAGCAGCACGCGTGAGCGAGCTTGCGCGCGAACCACTCACCACAGCAGCGGGGAGAACGCCGCAGGGGCGGCACCCGGAACGGGTGCCGCCCCTGCGGGACGTGCGGGTACTGCGGGGGTCGGACTCAGAAGTCCATGCCGCCCATGCCGCCGGTCGGGTCGCCGGCCGGAGCGGCGTTCTTCTCCGGCTTGTCGGCGATGACCGCCTCGGTGGTCAGGAACAGCGCGGCGATCGACGCGGCGTTCTGCAG
>NZ_JAGSOV010000108.1 GCF_023898865.1 Pseudonocardia humida | reverse complement strand
ACAACGCCCGCACGAACACGCTCGGTCTGCGCGCCACCGTCACCTCCCGCACTCGACGTGCGGGCAGCCTCCCGGGCTGATGCAGCGAGATCAATTACCTGGTGGGCTCAGCGTGTCGAGCCACTAGGGATCGCCCGGGTCGACGACCGGATGGTCGCCGGGCCGGGGTGGCGCGAGGCGTAACAGCTCGGGCGAGGGCAACGCTGGAATGCCCGAGATGCGCACCACGACCCGGGTCCGGCTGAGCCACGCCACCGCCGAGCGACTGCTCGACGATGCCGTCGTCGGCGTCGACGGCGAGCTGGCCGACCTCGGCAAGCTCCTCGTCGCCGCTGCGGCCTTCGGCACCGTCGACGAGCTGATCGGCGAGGCCGCCGCCCTCGCGGCGTTCGCCGCCGCCCGGTGCACCGTCCCTGTCCGGGTCCGGCCCTCCGGTCGTCGGTTCCGGGGGGCGCGTTGTCCGAGGTCTACGCGGCCGAGGCGGCCATCGGGATAGCGCTTCTCGCGGGTATGACCGGAAGGGTCGCGCTCACCACGAGTTCGGCGGGGGCACCGCAGGACTCGTCGGCCGTCGCCAGTACCGGTGCGCGGGCCGACGGGACCGGCCACTGCCGGTGGGTCGGACGCTCACGTCCGACCCACCGGCAGTGCGATGGGCAAGCAGCCGTCCACCACATCCGACTCCCGCCCCGCCCGGCTCTGCCGGGCGGGGTCACCGCGGCCGGGGCACGCAGGGCCCGCGCCGCAGACGCCCACATCTGGGTCGATCCGCGGGCCGGCGCCGCGGCGCGTGCGGCGTCGACCACGATGGTCAGCGCCTCCCGGCGCGACGCAGGCCCCGACGACCAGCACGCTGGCATCTCGATCGGCGGGTCGGCTGCGGCCATCGGGCGGGTGCGGGTGTGCCCACAGCCGGGCTGATGCGGTGTTCCTGCGGCCCGATGCGCCCGCGGGCGTCGTCTCCGCCGAGTTCGCCCCGGTGCAACACCGGTGGAACCGGGTACGGACCGGGTTGGCGTCGGCTGACCCACGCCTACCGGCCGGCCGTTATCGCCGAAGATCGAGAGGAGATGCAGGACATGGAGCAGCGCGTCATCGCCAGGAGCAAGCAGGAGGTGTCGGTGATCGGTCTGGGCACCTGGCAGCTCGGGGCTGACTGGGGTGATGTGCGCGAGCGCGACGCCCTCGCAGTGCTGGGGGCCGCGGTGGAGTCCGGCGTCACGTTCTTCGACACCGCCGACGTGTACGGGGACGGGCGCAGCGAGCAGCTCATCGGCCGCTTCCTGCGCGAGCACCCCGACGCGGGGGTGCTGGTGGCGACGAAGATGGGCCGGCGGGTGGCGTTGGACCCCGCCCTGTACACCGTGGACAACCTCCGCGCCTGGACCGACCGGTCGCGCCGCAACCTGCAGGTGGACCGGCTGGACCTGGTGCAGCTGCACTGCCCGCCCACGCCCGTGTACTCCTCCGGCGCCGTCTTCGACGCCCTGGACACCCTCGTCGCGGAGGACCGGATCGCCGCCTACGGAGTGAGCGTGGAGACCTGTGCGGAAGCGCTGACCGCCATCGCCCACCCCGGCACCGCGAGCGTGCAGATCATCCTGAACCCGTTCCGGCTCAAGCCGCTCGAGCAGGTACTGCCCGCCGCCGCCGATGCCGGGGTGGGCATCATCGCCCGGGTGCCGCTGGCCAGCGGTCTGCTCAGCGGCAAGTACACCGCGGACACCCGCTTCGCCGACGACGACCACCGCAGTTACAACCGGCACGGCGAGGCGTTCGACCGGGGCGAGACCTTCGCCGGCGTCGACTACGCCGCCGGCGTCGAGGCGGCTGTGGAGTTCGCCACCCTGGCCCCCGACGGGGCGACTCCCGCGCAGACCGCGCTGCGCTGGATCATCCAGCAGCCGGGCGTGTCCACGGTCATCCCCGGCGCACGCAACCCCGAGCAGGCCCGCGCCAACGCGCAGGCCGCCGCGCTCCCGGCGCTGCCCGAGCGGACGATGGACGCGATCCGCCAGCTCTACGACCGCAAGATCCGCGCGCAGGTCCACCACCTCTGGTGAGGCACGGCGAGCCGTTCAGCGTCGTCGGCGGCGCAGTGGCCGCGATCGTGGACCTCGATGCGAACAGGACGTCGAGCCGGCGCAGGGTGACCGCGCAGTCGACATGGAACTGGCGCCAGCCGGTGTCGGTGCTGCGGTCCGCGGCTCATCTACCGAGCCGCCTGGGGTCGAGCACTGATACCGAGCCCGGATCGAGGGTGGCGACGAGTGCGCGGGTGCCGTCGGACGTAACCGCCACCCACGTGGACTGACACCGACGGAGGCAGTGCCGTTCCACCCGGTCGGGGCAGGCCGGGCGCCCGGCGGCCGACTTCGCCGGGCACCCACCCCGGATATCTCGATCGCGGTCCTGGCCGCCGATGAGCTCTGAGATCGCGGGCGGTCTCCACTGCAACACCGTCGCCACGACCACAGGAGCCCACGATGACCACGACCGCCGTCCCCGCCGCCGCCGCCACCCCCCGCACCGCGAAGGTCGTGCTCTGGGTGCTGCAGGTCCTGCTCGCCGCCGTCTACGCCTTCTCGGCTTCCGGCAAGCTGGCCGCCGACGCCCAGAACGTCGCCGGTTTCGAGGCCATGGGCCTGGGCACCGCCGGCATGTACATCATCGGCACCCTGGAGCTGGCCGGCGCGATCGCCATGTTCGTGCCCCGGCTGACCGGGTTGGCCGCGCTGTGCTTCGTCGCGCTGATGATCGGTGCGGTGACCGCGACGGTGGCGATCGGCGGCGGTGTGCTCGCCGCCATCCCGGCGGTGGTCGGCGTCGTGGCCGCGGTCGTCGCGTGGGGTCGCCGGGAGAGCACCCGGCGGCTGGTCGAGCACGTGCGGCGCTGATCCCGGGCCGCGCCCGAACCCGCAGAACGACAGCCGACCATCGGTCGGCTGTCGTTCTGCGCGTTCGGACCGCGCTCGTCGGACCGCGGACGCAGCGGCGCGGCCCGGTGCCGGGGGACGCGGCGTTGACGCGGGATCCGGCGGTGGTCGAGACGCCTGCGCGGATCCTTCGAGGACGCTCGGCGCCCGAGCAGCCGGGATCAGCCCGTCTCGGCCGTGGTGGTCCGGATGCAGTCCGCGAGCGCCTCTGCGCCCCCGGCCGGTATGTCCGCGCGCCTGCTGAGCAGGCCGACCTCGACCGACGGCAGCGGCCGATCCAGGCGCAACGGTGTCAGTCCGCTCGGTGTGCTGGTCCCGGCGTAGGCGGGATGGAAGGTCCCCAGCACGCCGAGGCCGGCCGCGGCCGCGAGCACGCGCGCCTGGATCCCGTCGATCTCCAGCGTGACGTCCCTGGGGCCGAGGTCGAGGCCGTCCAGCACCCTCTCGTAGTGCACCCGCTCGACGTCGTCGAGGGGTGCGGCGATCAGCCCGGCGTCGGCGACCTGGGCCGCGCTCACCGTCTCCTCACCGGCGAGCAGGTGGTCCCGGGCGACGAAGAGGGTGAACCGGGCCGGATGCAGCGGCTCGTAGTGCAGTCCCGCCGGCACCTGCCAGCCGATCACGTAGGCCAGGTCGACCCGATGGTCCGCCACGGCCTCGGCCATCCCGACGCTGTGCCCGAAGTGCACCGACAACAGCACGTCGGGATGCGCCCGCCGGTACGGCGCGACGATCTTGTCGAAGAAGTACGCCTGCTCGAAGGCGATGCTCGCCCCGAGCGTCGCCCGTCCGCGGTGACCCCCGCGGACGCTGCGCACCAAGTGCTGCTCGTCGCGCAGCAGCCGCTGCGCCCACCGGTAGACGTGCTCGCCGGCCGGGGTCAGCCTGACCGCCCGCCGCTCGTAGCGCACCAGCGACACGCCCAGATGGCGCTCCAGGCCATGCACGTGGAACGAGACCGTGCCCTGGCTCAGCCCGAGGTGCCCGGCCGCGGCGGAGTAACCGTTGCGGTCGACGACGGTCACGAAGACCCGCAGCTTGAACAGGTCGAGGCCCACGCCGCCCTCCTCGCCCCGAGCCCGGGGTCAGTGCAGCACGGCCGCCCCGTACCGAACCGGGCCGGCGACGTCGAGGAGCTCCCATTCCCGCATCCAGCCCTGCGTGCGATCGAACATCTCGCGCGTGTAGGGCTGCGGCACGATCCGCTCCCCGGGCCCGAAGCGCCGCACGTCCACCAGTTCCAGCAGGTCCGCGGGAACCTCCCGGGCCCAGTGCCGAGCGTAGCGGTGGGGCTCCAGGTCGATCTCCTGCTGCGCGCGCAGGAGCGCCCGGAAGTAGCGCTCGACGTCGTCCGCGTCGACCTGGGAGTGGAGGAGGAACCCCATCACGAACGTGGTGTCCACCAGCTTGCGGAACCCCCGCTGCTCCAGCACGTACGCCGACGCGCCCCACGCGTTGACCGCCCGCACCCGGCCCTCCAGCAGCAGCCGGGTGCGGTCGAACGGGAAGCCGTGGAAGCCCAGCTCCACCTGCTCGCGGGGCAGGAACACCTCGAGTGCCTGCAGCGCGGAGTAGTGGCTGCCCGAGTGGTACCCGACCGCGACCTCGACGCCGGCCAGATCGGTCGGGGCCCGCAGAGCGGAGTCGGCGGCGACGTAGATCCCGGACGGGCACACCGAGTATGCGCGTCCGTACATCTTCCCGTGCTGCGCGGTGGCGGCCGCGTTGACCGCCCAGTGGCAGGCACAGGACACGTCCGATGATCGCCCGGACTCCATGTCCTCGAACGCCCCGCTGCGCACCTGCAGCGGCGGCTCGGCGGCTGCCCCCACCCCCGGCGCCGAGCCGCTCGCGAACCCGCCGTCGAACTCGTAATCCAGGCCCTCCTGCGCGAAGAAGCCCCGCTCCTCGGCCACCCACTCGTGCAGCCGTACGTGGGGCTGAATCCGGAACACCATGGCGCTCACTCCCGACCCGGACGTTCCGGGGCACCCCACCGGCAGGCCCCGGACCCACCAGCGGACGCTAGTGACCAGCGCCAGCGCCGACAACGGGCGGCCATCGATCCCTCCATCAGGATGTTCGATGGACGCCGCCTGGGATGCTCTCGCCGATGGTCAGGGGAGCGGACGGACCGCCCAGCGCCGCTGCGCATCAGCTGGTTGGGCGCGGACTTGGCCCGGTGGACCTCGAGTTCGGACCCGTCCCCGATCACCTCGCCCTGCGGCTGGGACTCGTCGCTGTCCTCGTGCTCGGCCTGGTGACCCTGCTGGTCCGGATCAGCGCCGACGTCTGGGCCGCGACCTGCCCAGACGACAGCTGATCAGCCGGCCGGTGTCGCGCGGCCCGAGGGCCGTTGTCTACCTGCCTCGGAGGAGCTCGGCCAGGCGCTCGCCCAGGACGGTCATGCCGGGCCGCGGCTCGCACGCGAAGAAGGACTTCTTGCGCCGGCGCAGCAGGGCTTCGCCGTCGCGTGCCCAGCTGAACCCGGGCTTGCGCAGCAGAGCGCGGAAGACGGTGTCGGCGTTGTGGGGGTGGCGCTGCACGAGCCGGCGGATCGCCAGCGGGGAGACCGAGTCGTCGCCGAGGTACTCCCGCAGCCGAGCGAGGGCGTCGCGATCCGGGGCCGGACCGGGGTCGGCGAACAACGCGTCGATGCGGCCGAAGTCGCGGTAGAAGGTCAGGCCCTCGACTTCGTCGAAGACGATCGCGACGCTGTCGGCGTCGAGCAGGTCCTCGGGCAGCCCCACAGCGGGGCCGTCGGTGGTGGCAGGCGCGGCCTTCTCCCGCACTCGGTGGAAGTGCCGGCGCAGGGCTGCGTCCGCCTCGCGGGGCGGCATTACCACGAGGTCGGAACCGAAGCCGGCGACGAACTCGGCGCGGTGCTCGGCCTGGACGTCCCACGCTCGGCGCAGCAGCTCCGGGTTGCGCTCCAGCAGCTCCGGTCGGGTCATGACCTGATCCGCGGCGATGTGGGCGAGCTCCTGGGCGGCGGACCGCTCGAAGACGGCGAGGTGCCCACTGACCAACCAGGCCGTGGACGAGGGGTGTAGCGGCACGATGCGGCAGATTGTGAGCATCCGGCGGCGCAACTCGTGGAACGCGGCGGCACCGACGGTGGAGTGGACGGTGTAGACGAGGTCGTCGATCAGGTTGTGCAGCACGACGGAGTCGCCGTCGTTGCGGTGGACCTCGAAACAGCCCTCGACGACGTCGCGCCATCCGAGCAGCATGTCCCGGTCGTCGTCGGGCAGCGGTGGGCGGTGTCGGGCGATGAAGTCCTCGACGACCGTGCGACCGTCGGGATGCTGGTACTGCAGCGCGAACCGGTCGATGACGCTGATGAGCACCCCCTCGTCGAGGGTGCCGTGGCGGTCGGCTGCCTCGGCGATCTGGCCGCGCAGCCTCCGCTGGTAGCGCGGGCCCTGTGCGAACCGCACGAGCTCGCCCTTCAGGTCGGCTGCTCGTGCGAGCAGATCGGGCAATGCGCGGGTCGCGGGCGCGGACGGGGTGGCCATCGGGCGGCACCGTAGCGTGCCCCGCCCCGCCCCGCCCCGCCCCGCCCCGCCCCGGCGCAGCCGGCCGGCGCGGCCAGGGCCTCGCCTGGACCTTGGCGTCAGCGCTTGAGCATCGGGGTTCTCGGTCGTCGCCGGAGTTCTGGCCTGCAGCGGCAGCGCGGTTGGCGGAACCAAGAGGCCGGCGTGGAAGTCAGCGGCTGTGCTCTGCGGCGAGCGCACGCAGTTCGCGGTCGGGACTGACATGTCGCTCGTAGAGCGGGCTGCAGGGGGTCCGGGCGAGGACCACGGCTTGCTCGAGGAGGTCGTCGGTCCGGGCGTGTCCAGCCAGGATTGTGAACTCGTTCATGATTCCGACGACGCTGCGGTTGGCCGTCGGGGCGAGCGCGACCGGGGATGTACGGCTGATCTCGTCCTCGACGAAGGCCGGGTCGAGTCCGTGGGCGGTGAGCACGGTGGTCACGGCCGCGGGGAATCGGCGGAGCAGCGTCCGGGCCGGTGCGAGTTGGGTAAAGACGGGCAGCAGGGTGGTCTCGTTGACGAACAGGGCAACCGGCGACCGCCGACGCAGCACGGTGGCATACCAGTCACCGAGCACGGTGGTCGATACGTCGTTCGCGGTCACGGTCGGCTCGCCGATCCTGTCGAGGAAGCGGCGGGTCCCTCGTACGATCACCATCGACCCGAGTCTGCCGGACCCGTCGGCGGTCGGCTTCGGTGGCGGTGTGTGAGCGCGCCGGAATCCCACCAGCCCGGCTGGCAATGGTCGGGATGGCACGAAATGGGCACACGATCATGAAAAATGCTGCGGGAACCACTCGCACCCCGTTGCCGCAGCTCATGAAGTGTGTTGAGCAGCGCTGGCAAGCGCCCGGAAGTCGTCGATCTTCGTCCGGCTGACTGGTCGGTGTTCTCGGCGGTTGGGTGGGGTCGCGGGACTGGGCAGTCGCCGGTGGTCAACTGGTCAACACCGGGGAGAGCCGGGGGACGGAGGCCACGGTGGTGGCCCCGTTTGCGCCAGCGGGCAGCGACTACGCCGTGGAGGCGGAGATCCAGCTCGTGCGCAATCCCGACGGCGGGAGATCTCTGGGATGGCGTCGTTCGGGGTGGTCGTCCGCGCGGACTCGCAGGGAGCCGGCTACGGCGTGGGGAGGTGCGTCGCGGCGGGGATCTTCAGCTGCGGCGGGCCCGAGCCGTCGGTCGCCGTGCTGTGGACCGCGCAGGACGCGACGGTCCTCGATGCCGTCGCGTTCGACCCCGGGCACGAGGTGCACCGCTACCGCATCGAGGTGCGCGACGCCGGCGCAGGGCAGCCGGTAGTCGGCGGATCAGCGCGGCCGGTACCGCCCGGTCGGCCCAGTTCAGAGGTGGCTCTGGGGTAGTCCGGCGGAAGACGGCGACTTCGTGGCGCAGTACGAGTAGCTCAATGTCCTTCGAGTCCTTCGACGATGCTGGCGCCCGAGCAACTCGATCAGGCTGAGTACCTGCTGGAAGATGAGATACAGCAGTCGAAGCGACACGCCGCGATCATGCTTGTGCCTCCGCGTAGGCCGTTCACCGCTGGTCAGACGTGTAGGCCGAGTTCTGGAACCTCACAGGTCTACGACACCTCGGGCGGCGAGGTCGTTGTCGCCGCCGACGGCGGTGCCGAGGAGCACCCGGCGTGGTTCACCAACCGCGAGGCGGCCCCCGGGATCGGGGCGCAGGTCGGCGTCCGGTGCGAGTTCTCACCCGCGGCCTTCCGGCGTGCGGATGACGAGCCGCGCAACGCCGGGACCGGACAGGCGGGGGAGCGCGGCTGCCGTGCGGCCGGTGACGAGCAGCAGCAGCGCTTCGGTCGGCCCGTGCACCTCGAGGCCGTCACCGACCGCCCAGTCGGTGTCGGTCGCGGCCAGTCGAAGATCAGCCAGCGTGCGGCGGGCGTGGAACGGCCAGCCCATCGTCCACACGCGCTCGACGCCCGCCCGGGCGGCGTCCACGGGCATCGGCAGCGACCGCCCCAGCGGCACCGCGATGTCCTGGACGTGCACCAGGACGTCGAAGTGCAGGTTGCGGTAGGTCGTGACCACAGGCCGACGGCGGCTCCCGGTGTGCTCGCGCAGTTGCGCGACCAGGTGGGCGGGCGTTGCGGTGGCGTGCGTGACCGCCAGGTCGCGGTTGAGCCGGTCGAAGTCTCCACGGACCCGGACGGCCCCGGCGAGGAGCCGCGCCGGGCTGGGCGGCTGCGGGGTCAGGACGAGGTGCGCGACGACGTCGCGCACGCGCCACTGCGCACACAGCGACGGTTGCTCCCACTCGTCGTCGGTCAGGTCGTCGAGCAGGTCGGCAAGCTCGCGGCGCTGGTGGGCGATCGTCGCCCAGTGCTCGTCACGGTCCATCGCGCACCTCCGCGAAGTACGAGAGACTGACCAATTAAGTCAGAGTGTCGTACTATCGTCAACCGTGGACGACCCGGAGTCGCTGAACGTCGGGCTGCTGCTGTTCATCCCGTACCGGGCGATGGAGGCGCGGGTCTTCGCCGGGCTGGCCGCAGCCGGCTTCGACGACTTCACTCCCGCCCAGGCCCGGGTGTTCCAGCGGCTGGCCCCGCAGGGGAGCCGGCTCACCGAGCTCGCCGCGCAGGCCGGACTGACCAAGCAGACCATCGGGTTCCTGGTCGACCAGCTGGAGCGTGCAGGCTACGTCGAGCGCGTGCCGGACCCGCGAGACGGGCGGGCCCGGCTGGTGCGGATCGCCGAGCGCGGGCGGCGGGTGATCCCGCTCGCGGCGGGCATCGTGGCCGAGGTCGAGGCCGAGTGGACCGACCACCTGGGGGGCCGACGCATGGAGCAGCTGCGGGGGATCCTCGCCGACCTGCGGACTGTCACCGACCCGTACCGGTAGCAGCGAGGGCGCGGAACGGGGTAGCCGGGGCGGTGAGGGCGTCGCGTGGACCGGCGTGCTGGTGCAGCGGGGCAGCGGACCGGTCGTGCAGAGTGACGGGCCACCGGCGGAGGCGCTTCGGCAGGGCAAACGTGGCCGTTCCACGGGGAGCCGCTGGGCAACGTGCTGGGCATCATCGCCACCGACGCTGTGATGGGTCGGCGCACCGCGCAGCAGGCGCTGAAGGAGTACTGGAGGATTCTCAGCCGGCTACCCGAGGGCAGCACCGCCCGCCGCCAGCTGGACCTGGCGATCCGGTTCGACCTGGACGCGCCGACCACCCCGGTACCGGACGTACCGTCCGGCACGCCCGGCCCGCTACGCGACCTGGTCACCGACCTGCACGCGGTACCCCTGGTGCGTCGAGACCCGAGCAAGGAACTGGAACCGCTGCTCGCCGTCATCGGCGATGTCGTCGCCGGACGCATCAGCAGCCGAGAGGCAGCGGCCGCGGTGCGGCACCTCGCGAACCGCCGCCACGAAAGCCTGGGCGAAGCCGGCAAGTTCGAGATCGATCGGAGAGTGCGCCAGGCGGTCGAAACCCTCGAGGAGCAACGTCGCCGCGATCGGCGGGGCACCGGGTCCTACCCGGCGCCGGCAACCAAGCCGGCACCAGCCCGACAACAGCGACAGGCGCGCCGAAACGGCTATGCTGGCAACCGCTGGTATTCGACTGTATTCGGACTTCGATGCCGCTGATCGAGGCAGGGAGCTCCTCCAACCTGGTTCGCGGTACGGTCAGCTAGAAAGCGATCGCGAGCCCGTCGATCCTGCGGTTACGTGCTTGGGTGAACTCGATGCTGCGGCGGCGGTACTCCCGGTACGTGTCGAAGTCCTGGGGGATCGCGGGCGGTCTGAACTCGTCGAACGGTATGAAGAACCTGACGGCCGAGTAGTCGTCGGTGACCATGTCCTGTAGCAGCCAGAAGTCCACGTATCCGCGGAAGTCCTCGAAGGCCGCGAAGAAGTCGCGGTAGCGAGCCAGCACGTCCCCGAGCGGGCTCCACTTGCATTCGTAGTAGCGTCGGATGCTCTCGAGCGTCAGGTCCATCCGGTCGGCGATGGTCCGGAGGCAGCCTCGGGCCTGGTTGATCGTCCACTTCCCGTCTATCCGGACGGCGGGCCAGAGGATTATTCCGCCGATGGTGTAGCCGATCGTGTTGAAGTAATCGTGCTCGGCAGCCGAGAACTGCTCAAGGACCAGCTTCGGGACGCCGTACCTCGTGTAGGAGGGGACGAAGGCGTCGCTCGACAGCCCGAAGTCACCCGCCGTCGAGCTGTGACTGAAGTAGTACGGGGGCCGCGTCGTCGGCGCCAGTTCGAACTGGACGCCACTTGGTAGCGGCTTGCTCCACAGGAGCTGGTGGTACCGGCACAGCGTCGCGCTGTAGGTGTCCGGGTCCTTGCCGGGCGGCGTGTCCGTCCTGAAGTCGAAGCTCGTGTCGATCACCATGCCTTGAGCCACCTCGGCGACAGTACCCGCCGCCGCGTCAGTCACGATCTTGGTGGGCAGCACGTCGGCGTCGTCAGCGGAGAACCAGACGCCCGCGGCCAGCCGGGGGCGGTCGCCTGCTCGGATACGCAGTGGATAAAGGGGTGAGTTCGGTGAGCACTCGACTGCGGTCAGTCGCCGTCGCGGGGGATCTCCTGCACCGACACCAGCCGCAGGCCCAGCGACTGCAACTGGGCGAGCACGCCGTGCAGGTGGGAGTCGTCGCAGACTTCGCCCCTGATGATGGTCTCCGGCGGCGCGTCGGAGACCCACATGTCGGGGAAGGCGGCGCGGGAGCGCGGGGACAGCAGCCCGGCCACCCGGATCTCGTAGCGTCGTGCGGACACGCCCGGTCCCCTTCACCTGCATCCGAACGCGGATGGGCAGCCAGCGTCCGCGACCGTGCAGTGCCGGGCATCGTCCGGGCCGGATGAGGTGCCCGTCGCGGGAGCGACCGCCGCGCCGCCCAGAGCCCGGTCGGGTCCACCGGCGGCGGTCAGCACCGCGGCACGATCTCGTCCGCTGCGGACGAGGCCGCTGCGCTCCCCGTGCGGGACGCGCGTCCCGCCGGGCCGTCAAATGATGTGCCTGACCCTGCCGACCGTCACCGGTCGCGTCGACCCCACCGCCGCAGCCCGCGACGGCGCGCCGGTCACCGGGGCGGTGGGGTACCCGCGGGCACTGGTCGTCCTGGTCTGCACCGCCGCGGCGGCCGTCGGCGCCGCCGGCATCCACGCGGCGGCGTGGCTGGTCGGGCCGAGCCCACCTCCCTGGCGCTCATCGTGGTGATCACCATTCATCCGCTGCGCGGGGCTGGTCGGCCTCGGCCTTCCGGGTTGGGTGGCCACCACGGCCATCGTCGTGCTCGTCCTCGGGCTGGTTCTCGTCCTAGCCGTTGCCCTCGTCGTCGTGGTGGCGCAGGTGGCGAGCGTGCTGCCGCTCTACGCCGGCGAGGCCAACGCACTGGTCGCGTCGGCTACCGCCACCCTCGGCCGGTTCGGCGTCGGCGCGGACCCAGTTGCGCGCGCTGACCGCGTCGCTGAACTTCTCCAGGGTCCTCCGGGCTGGCCACCGGGCTGCTGCTCGGGCTGACCACGTTGCTGGGCAGCGTCGTCTTCCTGCCGACCCTGCTGCTGTTCCTGTGCGTGGAGGCCCCGACTGCCGGCGACCGCCTGGCGATCGTCGCCGGGCGGCCGGCGGCCGGCGCCGGTTGCGGAGGCGCTGCGCGGTCTCGCCGTCAGCACCCCGCCGCTACTTCGGGATCACCACGGTCGTAGGACTGGCCACCGGGTTCGTCGCCGTGGTCGTCCCGGCGCTGCTCGGAATCCCCGCCGCGGCCCTACGGGGGCTGCTGGGTTTCCTCACCGACTACATCCCCTACCTGGGCTTCTGGATCGGGCTCGGGCCGCCGGCGCTGCTGGCCCTGCCGGTCGACGGCTGGCCGCTGCTGGGGACCGTGGTCGCGGTGTTCCTGGTGGTCAACTTCGTGCTCACCTCGCTGGTCCGGCTGTACTACATCGGCGACGCCGCGGGGCTCTCGGTTGGCGTCACGCTGGTCGCGCTGGTGCCGTGGGGGGTGGCTGCTCGGCCCGGTCGGCGCCGTCCCCGCGATCCCGCTCATCCTGCTGCTGAAGGTGGTGCTGGTCGACGGCGACCCCACGGGCGCTGTGGGCGGAGGCGCTGCGCAACTCGGCGCGGCGAATTCACCTCCCGCGGACGAGGACCGGTCTGCCGGACCAGGGGATGCTGTCCATCGACCCCCACGCGCTCTCCTCGCCCGCGGGCGAGGAGAGCTGACCCGGCCGACCACCGGCATCCACGGCGCTCGGTCGGATCCGCGCCCCCGGCCGCACCGTCGTCGAGGCGAGTCATCGAGGAGGAGCCCGTCATGACCGGCACGACCACCCGTCCGTCGGCCGCCTACGGGGTGCATTCCGAGGTCGGCACCCTGCGCAAGGTCCTGGTCTGCGCCCCCGGTCTCGCGCACACCCGGCTGACCCCGACCAACTGCGACGCGCTGCTGTTCGATGACGTGA
>NZ_JAGSOV010000107.1 GCF_023898865.1 Pseudonocardia humida | reverse complement strand
GGCGCGGGGGCCGCTACAGCGGTACCCAGGCCGTCTCGGTGACCTCCGCACCGCGCCGGATCCGCAGGCTGGAGCGCTGCTTCCCGGCCGGCAGGTCCAGCACGAACCGGCCCAGCTCGTCGGCGCTGCCGACGATGCTGCCGACCACCGTGTCGTCGGCGGAGCGCAGCTCCAGGTCGGCCCGGCCGGGCGGGGTCAGCTGCCCGATCAGCCGGCGCGCGCCCGGCACGTCGTCCACCTCGACCTCGACGGTCATCCCACCCGCCTCGAAGGTGAGGATCCGCGGCTGGCCCGCGGCCCGCACGCCCAGCTCGCGCTGCGCGATCAGCGAGTCGTGGGTGAGCTCGGCCAGCTCGGCGTCGACGGTGCGCCAGGTGAACAGGCCCTTGGCCGCCTCCACCACCTCCGGCGGCGGCGCCGACACCCGCTCCAGCACGCGGGCCAGCTCGGCGAGCAGCGCGTCGTCGTCGAGGTCGGTCAGGTCGGGGGCGTTCCCGGTGGGGTCGTCGGCCATCTCAGGCCACCACCGGGCCGTCGCCGCTGTCGACGAGCAGCCGGCGCAGCCGGTCGAGGCAGCGGGCGCGGGTGGGACCGATGCTGCCGACCGGGATCTGCATGATCGTCGCCACCTCCGCGTACGGCGGCTGCAGCACGACCACCAGGTGCAGCAGCCTGCGGCAGCGGTCGGGGAGCCTGCTGAACGCGTGCCAGAGCCTGCGGTCGCGGTCGCGGTCGAGCACGGCCTCCTCCGGCGTCGGCGAGGACGAGGGCTCGCGGGTGAACACGCCCTCGTCGTCGGTGGGCAGCTCGCGCCCGCGCAGGCGCAGCATCCGCAGCGACTCCCGGCGCGCCGTCGTGGCCAGCCAGCCGCCCAGCCGCTCGGGCTCGCGGATGCGGGTCAGGTTCTCCAGCAGCCGCAGCCACGTGGTCTGCAGGACCTCGGCGGTGTCGGCCGGGCCGAGGCGGTGGCCGTTGGCCACCGTCCAGACCAGGCCGCTGAAGCTGCGCACGATGGAGTCCCACGCGTCCTGGTCACCCGTCGCGGCCCGGCGCACAGCGCCGGCCACCTCGCTCGGTTCCACCCACACCGCCCACGGTCGTCCTGGCCGCGGTGCTCGCGGCCGCTCGACGGTAGCCCAGCGGGCGTTGCTCATGTCGGACCTCTCCTCGCTCCGTCGAGAATGAGCGGCGAGTACGGCCGTGGATACGGCTCGGTGGGAGAAAGTTGTGAGAGAGCTGTCGCCCAGCGTGACCACCACCGCCGCGGGCGGCCGGTAAATTCCTGATCACGCCGGTTCCGACCGCCCCGCGCGACCGCACAATGAGCGGCATGCGGATCGCCCTCGCCCAGACCGACGCGGTGCTCGGGGACATCGACGCCAACGTCGAGCGCGCTGAGCAGATGATCGACGACGCCACCGCGCAGGGCGCGGAGGTGGTGGTGTTCCCCGAGCTGTCGCTGTCGGGCTTCTCCGTCGGGGAGGTCGACGACGACGTCTCCATGGAGCTGGACGACAAGCGGCTCGTCTCGCTGGCCGAGCGCACCGACGCCGGGGTGCTGCTCGGCTTCCCCGAGGCCCAGACCCACGGCCTGCACACCTACAACAGCTCGGCCTACTTCGCCGACCGCAAGCTGGTGCACGTGCACCGCAAGCTGTACCTGCCCAACTACTCGATCTTCGAGGAGCGCAAGCACTTCCTTCCCGGGCAGACCTCGCGGGCCTACCCGGTGGGCAACGGCCGCCATCGCGCGGCCACCCTGATCTGCAACGACGCCTGGCAGCCGCAGCTGGCGTTCCTGTCGGTCCAGGACGGCGCGCACATCCTGCTGGTGCCCGCGGCCAGCGGGCAGTCCAGCTTCCCCGAGCACTACAACGCCCGCGAGTACTGGGAGGGCATCACCCGGTTCTACGGGCGGATGTACCAGCTGTTCGTGGTGTTCGTGAACCGCGTCGGCACAGAGGGGCAGCTGCGGTTCTGGGGCGGCTCGCACGTGATCGACCCGTGGGGCGAGATGGTCGGCGAGTGCGCGGAGTCCTCCGAGGACCTGCTGGTCGTCGACATCGACCTGGCCGAGGTGCGCAGGCGCCGCCGCGGCATCCCGCTGGTCCGCGAGGCCCGGCTCGGCATGCTGCGCCGCGAGATCGACCGCCTCCTCGACGAGGGCGGCGACCTCTGACCCACCCACCCCACCCCGTCGAGAACGAAGTCGTTGTCGTTTGGACCGGTCCAAAAGGGCGACAAGTTCGTTCTCGACGGGGTCAGGCGGTGGCGAACGGCTCCAGGGTGGCCAGCGGGCGGATGCCGGCGAACCGCTGCGCCCACAGCTCGTAGTACATGAGCTCCTCCTCGCTGCGCAGGGGCCAGCAGTCCGGCGGGGCCTGCGGGACGTCGTCGAGGTCGGCCCCGCCCACCCGCTCGGCGGCCAGGGCGGCCAGCACCGTCCCGGCGCCGGAGCCGTCGCCGAACTGCTCCTTGCCCCGCCAGAGCAGCTCCTCGGGCAGCCACCCCACGAACGCCTCGCGCAGGATCGCCTTCTCCGGGCGGCCACCGGTGCGCTGCTTCCACTCCGGCGGCAGCCGCAGCGCGGTGCGCACCAGCGCCGAGTCCAGGAACGGCTCGCGGGCCTCCAGCCCGTAGTGCATCGTCGTGCGGTCGCAGCGCTGCAGGTTGAGCCCGTGCAGCTGCTCCAGGCTGCGCACCAGCTCACCGTGCAGGGCGTCCGGGTCGGCGAACTCGTCGGTGTGCTGGTGGGTGTAGCCGGCGAACAGCTCGTCGGCGCCCTCCCCGGTCAGCACGACCTTCACCTTCTTCGACGCCTCGCGGGCCAGCAGCAGGTTGGGCACCGAGCTGCGCACCAGCCGCGGGTCGAAGTGCTCGATCACCGTGACGGCCTCGTCCAGGGCGTCCTCGAGGTCCCGCGCGGTGACCACGACCTCGTGGTGGTCGCTGCCGATGTGGGCGGCCACCTTGCGGGCCGCGGCCAGGTCGGCGCTCTCCGGGGTGCCGACCGCGAACGTCGGCAGCACCTCGCCCTTGGCCGCCGTCTCCTGGGCGGCGATCGCGGCCACGATCGCCGAGTCGAGCCCGCCGGACAGGAACACCCCGACGCCGACGTCGCTCATCATCCGCCTGCGGACCGCGGCGATCACCGCGTCGCGGACCTCGTCGAGCACGACGTTGTCCCACAGGTCGGTCTGCGCGCGACGGGCCGGGCGCACCTCCACCGGGACGGCGTCGGCGTAGCGGACGACGCCGGCGGCCGGCGTCCACAGGCAGCCCGGCGGGAACGCCTCCACGCGCGGCCGGTCGGCCTCGTCGAAGGCGCGCAGCTCGCTGGCGAACACCGTGACCTCGTCGTCGGCGATCCAGTACAGCGGCTTGACGCCCATCGGGTCGCGCGCGACCAGGCCCCCGCCCGTGGCGTCGACCATCGCGATGGCGAACATGCCGTTCAGCTTCGCGACCGCCGCCGGGCCCTCCCGCATGACCATGTGCAGGGCGGCCTCGGTGTCCGACTTCGTCTGCAGCACGCCGTCGGGCAGCCCGGCCGTCAGCCGCTCGTGGTTGTAGATCTCACCGTTGCCGACGATCCACGTGGTCTCCCCGGCGTCGGTCAGCGGCTGGTGCCCGCCCATCACGTCGATGATCGAGAGCCGCTGGTGGCCCAGCCAGGCCCCCGGCAGCGCGAGCACCCCCTTGTCGTCGGGGCCGCGGTGGCGGACCCGGTCGAGCATCCGCTCGCAGGAAGCCGCGTCGAACCGGCCGAACGCGGCGACGATCCCGCACACCCTGGCTGCCCCCTCGGACCGAAAAGCTCGGATCTCCATTGTCCGGGATGAGCCCGACACCCGAGGAGACATGCGTCACTCGCCCCGCCGCCGCCCCTCCGGGGGTCAGCGGCCGAGGATCTCGGTCACCGAGCCGGGCTGGTCGGGAACCGCGCCCGGGCCCAGGACGTCCTCGGCCACGGCCGGCTCCACCTTGTGCGGCTGCAGCGTGCCGCTGCGGATCTGCTCGGCGTAGTGGCAGGCCACCCGGTGCCCGCCGACGGTGCCCTCGACGACCCGCAGCTCCGGCCGCTCGGTGTCGCAGCGCTCGGGCTGGCGCCACGGGCAGCGGGTGTGGAACCGGCAGCCGGGGGGCGGCGCGGCGGGCGAGGGCAGGTCGCCGGTGAGCAGGATGCGCTCGCGGCGGTCCTCCAGCTCCGGGTCGGGCACCGGGATCGCCGACAGCAGCGCCCGCGTGTACGGGTGCAGCGGCTCGTCGTAGAGCGCCTGGGAGGGCGCCTCCTCGACGAGCCCGCCCAGGTACATGACGCCGACGCGGTCGCTCACGTGCCGCACGACGGCCAGGTCGTGGGCGATGACCAGGTAGGTGAGCCCGAGCTCGTCCTGCAGCCTGCCCAGCAGGTTGAGCACCTGCGCCTGCACCGACACGTCCAGCGCGGACACCGGCTCGTCGGCGACGATCAGGTCGGGTTCCACGCACAGCGCCCGGGCGATGCCGATGCGCTGGCGCTGGCCGCCGGAGAACTCGTGCGGGTAGCGGCGCAGGGCGGCGGCGGGCAGGCCGACCTGCTCGACCAGCTCGCGGAGGCGGGCCCGGTCGGCCTCGGGGCCGCGGGACAGCCCGTGCGCCTTCAGTCCCTCCATCAGCATCCCCTCGACCGACTGGCGCGGGTCGAGGCTGGACATCGGGTCCTGGAAGACCATCTGGAAGCGGCGGCGCATGGTCCGCAGCTCCTCGCCCTTGAGGGGGGCGATGTCGCGGCCGTCGAACCACACCTCGCCGAAGGTGGGCTTCTCCAGCCGCAGGATGGCCCGACCCAGCGTCGACTTGCCGCAGCCGGACTCGCCGACCAGCCCGTAGGTCTCACCGCGGTGGATCCGCAGGGACACCCCGTCGACCGCGTAGACGTGGCCGATCGTGCGGTCCAGGATCAGCCCGCGCCGGATCGGGAAGTGCACCGCGACGTCGCGGACGTCGAGCAGCGGCCCGGTGCCGTCCACCGACGCGTGCGGGGCGGCCGTGGCCTCGTCGGTGTCCATGTCGCCGTTCACTCCGCGCTCGCCGGGACCGGGTTGAAGCAGCGCAGCAGCCGGCCGCCGGTGTTCTCCGCCTCGGGGGTCACCTCGACGCACCGGTCGACCGACCGGGGGCAGCGTGGCTGGAACGCGCAGGCGTGCGCCCACGGCAGGTTGTCGACGACCGAGCCGGGGATGGCCTCGAGCTGCTCGCCCGCCGCGGCGTCCAGCCGCGGGATGGAGCGCAGCAGGCCGTGCGTGTACGGGTGGCGCGGGGTGCCGAACAGCCGGTGGCGCTGCGCCCGCTCGACGATCCGGCCGCCGTAGAGCACGTTGACCGTCTCGCACAGCCCGGCCACCACCCCCAGGTCGTGCGTGATCATGATCAGCGCGGCGCCGGTCTCGGCGACCATCTCCTTGAGCAGCTCGAGGATCTGGGCCTGGATGGTGACGTCCAGCGCGGTGGTCGGCTCGTCGGCGATCAGCAGCCGGGGCCGGCAGGCCAGCGCGATCGCGATCATCACGCGCTGCCGCATGCCGCCGGAGAGCTGGTGCGGGTAGGCGGTGACGCGCCGGCGGGGGTCGGGGATGCCGACCCGGTCGAGCAGGTCGACGGCGGCCTGGCGGGCCTTCTCCTTGTCCATGCCGCGGTGCCTGCGCAGCACCTCGGTGATCTGCAGCCCGATCGGGACGACCGGGTTGAGCGAGGACAGCGGGTCCTGGAAGACCATCGACAGGTCGCGGCCGCGGCGCTCGCGCATCTTCGCCTCGGACAGCGTGAGCAGCTCCTCGCCGTCCATCTTCACCGAGCCGGTGATCTGCACGCCGCGCCGGGGCAGCAGCCGCATGATGGCCATCGAGGTGACCGACTTGCCGCAGCCGGACTCGCCGACGAGCCCGACCACCTGGCCGGGCGCCACGTCGAAGCTGACCCCGTCGACGGCGAGCGTGTCGGGCTCGCCGCGCCTGCGGAACGCGACGCGCAGGTCGCGCACCTGCAGGAGGGGCTCCGCGGTGGGGGTGGGTCTCGGAGCCGTCATCGGCGTCCCTTGGGGTCGAGTGCCTCGCGCAGCGACTCGCCGAGCAGCGTGAACCCCAGCGCCACCACGATGATCGCGAAGGCCGGGTAGAACGCCAGCGCCGGGCGCACGTCGAGGTAGGTCTGGGCCTGGGCGAGCATCAGCCCCCACTCCGCACGGCCCGGGTCGGCGTCGCCCAGGCCGAGGAACGAGAGCGCGGCCGCGTCCAGGATGGCGGTGGCCAGGGTGAGCGTGGCCTGCACGATCACCGGGCCGATGGCGTTGGGCAGCATGTGCCGCAGCACGACGGCCGGGCGCTTGACGCCCAGCGCGGTGGCCGCGACGACGTGGTCGCTGTTGCGCTGGGAGAGCATCGAGCCGCGCAGCAGCCGGGCGAAGATCGGCACCCCGACGATGGCCACCGCGATGATCACGGTGGTCTGCGACGGGCTGGCGGCCAGCGCGGCCACCGAGATCGCCAGCAGCAGGCTGGGGATGGCCAGCAGCACGTCGGTGACGCGCATGAGCACCGTGTCGATCCAGCCGCCGAACGCGCCGGCCAGCGTGCCGATGACGATGCCGATCGCCAGCCCGATCAGCGTGGCCAGCACGCCGACCAGCAGGGTCTGCTGGGAGGCCAGGATCATCCGGGAGAGGAAGTCGCGCCCGAGCTGGTCGCCGCCCAGCGGGAAGCCCTCCTGCGCGCCGGGGATGTTGCCCGGTCGCAGGTCGGCCTGCAGCTCCGGGAACGACTCCGCCGCCCCGTGCGGGGCCAGCAGCGGCGCGAACACGGCGATGACCACGAACAGCCCGACGATGACGGCGCCGACGATGGCGACGGGGTCGCGGCGCAGCCTGCGCATCGCCTCGGAGGTGAGGCTGCGCCCGCCCGCGAGGTCGTCGATCCGCTCCTTGCGCCGTTGCGCCCAGGTGGTGGTCATGTCAGCCGCACCCTCGGGTCGATGATCGCGTACGAGAGGTCGACGAGCAGGTTGACCAGCACGTACACCAGGGCGCCGAGCAGCAGCAGCGCCTGCAGCCGCGGGTAGTCCTTGAGCGTGATGGCGTCGGCGAGCAGGGTGCCGAGACCGCCCCAGACGAACACCTTCTCGGTCAGCACGGCCCCGGCCAGCAGCAGTCCGACCTGCAACCCGATGACCGTGGAGACCGGCAGCAGGGCGTTGCGCAGCACGTGCCGGCCGCGCACCGTGCCCGGGGCCAGGCCCTTGGAGTTCGCGGTGCGCACGAAGTCGGAGCCCATCACGTCGAGCACCGACGCCCGGGTGATCCGCACGATCACCGCGAGCGGGATGGTGGCCAGCGTGATCGCGGGCAGGGTCAGGTGCAGGATCGCGTCCCAGCTGGCGTCCCACTCGCGGGTCAGCAGGCCGTCGAGCACCGCGAAGCCGGTGACGTCGGTGGCGTCGAGGGCGATGGCCTGCCGGCCCGACGGCGGGAACCACCCCAGCTCGACCGCGAAGAACGCCTTGAGCAGGTAGCCCAGGAAGAACACCGGCACGGCCACCCCGACGAGGGTGCCGATGATGGTGCTGATGTCCAGCGGGCCGCCGCGCTTGCTGGCCGCCAGGTAGCCCAGCGGGATGCCGAGCAGCACCGCGATCAGCAGCGCGGCGACCGACAGCTCGACGGTGGCCGGCAGGGCCCGGCCGATCTCGGTCAGCACCGGCTGGCCGGTGATCGTGGAGACCCCGAAGTCGCCGGTGAGGACGCGGCCGAGGAACCGGCCGTACTGCACGAGGACGGGCTGGTCCAGCCCGAGCACCCGGTTGAGCTCGGCGATCCGCTCCGGGGTGGCGCGGTCGCCGAGGAAGGCGGAGGCCGGGCCCCCGGGCAGGGAGCGCAGCCAGGCGAACACGAGCAGCGATAGCAGCAGCAGGGTGGGGATCACCTGCAGCAGGCGTCGCAGCACGAAGCGCAGCATGGTCCCCCCTCCGCCATGGCGGTTCCCGGCGCGGTGCTGGTGCCCACCGCGTCCGGCCCCGACCGCACGACGATCATGTAGTGCTCATTCGGCCGACGTTGTCAGAACGGACGTCGAGATAGCGAGATGTCGACGGACGAGGGTGGCACCGCCGTGTCCGGCGGTGCCACCCGGGGGTCCGTCGATCAGCCCTTGACGACGTTCAGGAAGCGCTCGTCGGTCAGTGGCGACGGCACGATCCCGCTGATGTTGTCGCGCACCACCAGGGCGGGCGGCGAGCTGCTGAGCGGGATGGCCGGCAGGTACTTGGTCATCAGGTCGCGGTTGACCTGCTCGTACGCCGCCGCGTGCGCGGCCGGGTCGACGGTGCTGTCGGCCGCGCTGATCTCGCTGAACAGCGCCTGGTCGCGGTCGGGGCTGAGCCCGAACTCCGCCTTGGGCCGCCCGAAGAACGTCTGGATGAAGTTCCCCGCGTCGTTGTAGTCGCCGGTCCAGCCCAGCAGGTGCAGGTCCTGCACGCCGTTGTTGGACACCGAGTCCAGGTAGCCGCCGTTCCACGGCTGCGGCACCGCGTTGACCGTGATCCCCACCTGGCGCAGGTTCTCCTGCAGGGCGGTGAAGATGTTGGTCGGGTTCGGCATGTACGGCCGGGTGACCTCGGTCGGGTAGTAGAAGTTGACCGTGAGGTTGGAGTGGCCGGCCTCGGCGAGCAGCGCCTTCGCGCGCTCCGGGTCGTACGGGAGGGCCTGGATGTCGGCGGCGTAGCCGTCGACGGTCTCGGGCAGGAACTGGGTGGCCACCACGGCGCCCTCGGGCAGCTGGGTGCGCACCAGCGACTCGCGGTCGGTCGCGTAGGCGATGGCCTGGCGCACCCGCAGGTCCTGCAGGGCCGGGTTGTTCTTCTGGTTGATGCCCAGGTACAGGATGTTGAACACCGGGCGGACCAGGACCTGGAACCCGTCGTTCTTCAGGGTCTCCCAGTCGGCGGGCGAGGGCAGGTCGTAGCCGTCGATGGTGCCGGCCTGCAGCTCCTGCTTGCGCGCGTTCTCGTCCGGGATGACCTTGAAGATGAGCTTGTCGATCGTGGGCTTGGTGCCCCAGTACTCGTCGTTGCGGGCCAGCGTGACGACGTTGGCCGTGCGGTCGTAGCTCTCGAACTTGAACGGGCCGGTGCCCGTCGGGTGGTCCGTGGCGTAGGCGGGGTAGGTGAACGCCTCACCGCTCTGCTGGACGTTGTCCGCGTCGTACTGCTGCAGCGCCGCCGGGCTGGACATCGACAGCGAGGTCAGGCCGAACGCGGAGGGGAACGCGCCCTTGGCCTTGTTCAGCTTGATGACCGCGGTCGTCGGGTCGGGCGCGGTGCACGAGTTGTAGACCGGGGCACCCGTGGTGTCGGTCTGGTTGCTCGCGAAGCCCTCGAAGACGTCGCTGTAGTACTGGGCCTGGGTCTGCGCGGCCGCGTTGGGCAGGTTCACCCAGCGGTTGAAGTTGAAGCAGACGGCCTCGGCGTTGAAGTCGGTGCCGTCGTGGAACTTCACGCCCTCGCGCAGGGTGAACGTCCACTCGGTGAAGTCGGCGTTCGGCGTCCACTCGGTGGCCAGCGCCGGCTCGAGGTCGGCCGTACCCGGCTTGTAGGTGACGAGAGTGTCGTACATCTGGCGAGCGGGGCGGAAGGTCTCGCCGTCGGTGGCGAACACCGGGTCGAAGTTGTCCGGAGCGCCGGCGGCACCGAAGACGAACGTGCCGCCGGTGGCGCCGGCGCCACCCTCGCCCTCGTCGCTGCGTTCGGATGTGGCGCAGGCGGCGAGGGTCACGGCGAGCGCGGCCGCGGCGGTCACCGCGGACAGGCGTCGGGCAGATCTCATGATGCGGGCACCTCTTGGTCGGGAGACCGTCAAGGTATTAGGCCCACATACCGATCGGTAGTTCCCTGAGTCACGGTTCCACTACGGACCCCGCGCTCGGCGGCCGACCGGGAGACCCGACGGTACTCCGAACGGAGCGGCTGCGGGTTACTCCGCGTTGAAATCCCCGCGACGAACGCCGTCCAGGAAGGTGGACCACTGCTGACCACCGAACGTGATCGACACGCTGCGCAGCGGGTCCTTGCTGTCCCGCACGACCACTGCGTCATCCGATGGTGAGTGTCCGACCTCGACGCAACCTCCGGCGGAGCAGAAGCTGCTGATTTTGAACTCGATCACGGGGAGCCTCTCGCGGGTACTACATGATGCTGGTCGGGGGGCGCCGACTCGCTCGGCGCAGCGCACGCGTCCGATCGGCGTGCCCGCCCGGTGCGGAAGCTACCGTTCTCCACATCGGACTGCTGCACGTACCCCTGCACGATCGTCTGCGCGCGCAGTGATTTATCCCCCGATAGCGTGGTGATCCATAACCACGTTCGGTAGTCAGTCGGCCAACGGTCACAACCCGTGGCCGAACGGCACCCGGACCGCGCCGAAACGCCGCCCCGTTCGGCGGCCGGGCCCGTCGAGCCACGACCCACCGCCACCGGTCTGCGCCGATCGGAGGAATCCCCGCGCGCGCCGACGATCAGGCGCGCCTCCCGACCCCTCGGGCGCCGTAGTCGCGGCCGTAGCGGGTGATCACCTCGCGGGAGGCGTCCGGGGAGAGCGCCCGGTCGACGACGTCATCGAAGATCGCGTTGTAGCGGTCGACGTCGGAGCGGTTCTCCAGGTAGTTCTCCCCCGCGTGCCCCTCGACGTAGACGACGTCGGCGGTGCCCGCCGGGAACTCCAGCAGCACGAACGAGCCGATGTGCGCGCGGTGGAAGCCGGCGTCGAAGGGCAGCACGCGGACCGTGACGTTGGGCAGCAGGCTGCGCTCGCGGATCGCGTCGAGCTGGTCGGCCATCAGCTCGGAGCTGCCGACCATCCGGCGCAGCACGGCCTCGTCGAGCACGACGTCCAGGCGCAGCGGCTTCTCCGCGTCGAACAGCGCGCGCTGGCGCCGCCCGCGCAGCTCCACCAGCCGCTCGACCTCGGCCGCGCTGTGGTTGGTCAGCAGCGAGCTCATCAGCTCGCGGATGTACTCCGGCGTCTGCAGCAGCCCGTGCAGCACCGCGATGTCGAACGAGCGGATGACCGCGGCCTCGGTCTCCAGCGCGGGGTAGCGGCTGGGGGCGTCCAGCACGAACCGCTCCGGCGTGACGCCCTCGGTCAGCGACTCCCACCAGCCGTGCTCGCGGCCGTCGCGCACGAGCCGCAGCAGCGCGTCGCGCTCGTCGTCGGACTCGACGCCGTAGATGCGCATCAGCTCGCGCACGTCGGGCAGCTTCGGGATGCCCTTGCCGGTCTCCAGGCGGGAGATCTTGGAGGTGGAGCACGTCATCTGCTCGGCGACCTCGTCCAGGGTGAGGCCCGCCGCGGTCCGCAGCCGGCGCAGCTCAGCCCCCAGCCTGCGCCGGGAGCCGATCGGACTCTGTGGTGCTCCCATGATCCCCCGCTGTCATCATGCGCGACCGACCCGCTCCCATCATTGCGACGGCCGGGTGATTGCGCCGGTCGGAGGCGTTATGCAATTGCACAAGGCACTGTCCTAGGGCAATCTACACACCAGGCGTCGTGTGGTGGAAGCCACCACCGCGACGCACTGGCACCCCCGCGGGAGGAGGCCACCGTGACCGACGAACCGAGCGTCACCGAGCCGCCCGCGCCCGCTCCTCCCACCCCCTGCGCCCGGCGGCGCCCCGCGAACCGGGGCCACCGCCACCCGTCCCACGGCCGCCCCCCGCGGCCGGGAACCTCCGCCGTCCGGCGACCCGCCGGCACGACACGCAACCGGGAAAGGGGCACCACCATGCACTCAGCCGGGAAGCACACCGTCCGCTCCGACCGCGCGGGACGGTGGTCCCCATGATCGTCCTGATCATCGCGGGCATCGCCGCCATCGTCGTGGTCGCCATCGCCGTCGGCATCTTCGACGCCATCCAGGCCGCCAGCTGGCGAGAGGTCGCCGCCGAGCGCCGGGAGAAGTGGGAAGAGCGCGTCCACGAGCTGCACGGGGGCTTCGAGGCCGCCGACCCGGACTGGGACGACGACTGACCCCCGGCGCGGTCCCGGGGAGTGACCGCGCCACCCACCCCGGTCCCGCGCAGTCCGCCGGTCACCCCCGATCCGGCCGGCGGGCTGCGCCACCCCGAAGGGACGACCTCCCCGACCGTCGGGCGCCACCGACGCTAGATCGACCGCCGGCCCGACAGCGCCCGGCCCAGCGTCAGCTCGTCGGCGAACTCCAGGTCGCCGCCCATCGGCAGCCCGCTCGCCGGCCGGGTGACCGACAGACCCGGGAAGTCGCGCAGGAGCCGCACGAGGTAGGTGGCCGTGGCCTCGCCCTCGGTGTTCGGGTCGGTCGCGATGATGACCTCGGCGATCTCGGTCTCGTCCGCGGCGGGGCCGGTGCCGCCCAGGCGGGCCAGCAGCTCGCGGATGCGCAGCCCGTCCGGGCCGACGCCGGCCAGCGGGTCGAGCGCGCCGCCCAGCACGTGGTAGCGGCCCTTGAACTCGCGGGTGCGCTCGACGGCCAGAACGTCCTTGGGCTCCTCGACCACGCACACGAGCGTCGGGTCGCGGCGGGCGTCGGAGCAGTAGCGGCAGCGCTGCCGCTCGGCGACGTTGCCGCAGACCTCGCAGAACTGCACGCCCTGCTTGACCTTCTGCAACACGTCCTGCAGCCGCGACACGTCGGCGGGGTCGGCGGCCAGCAGGTGGAACGCGATCCGCTGGGCACTCTTCGGCCCGACCCCCGGCAGCCGGCCCAGCTCGTCGATCAGGTCCTGGACCGGTCCCTCGAACACCGCCTACCCCGCGGTCCGACTAGCCGAGGCCGGGCAGGCCGAGGTCGCCGCCCAGCCCGCCGGCCAACGGTCCCATCTTCTCGGCCTGCATCTCGGCGGCCGCGCGCGAGGCGTCCTGCAGGGCCCCGACCAGCAGGTCCTGCAGGGTCTCGATGTCGTCGGGGTCGACCACCTTCGGGTCGATGCGCACGGCGCGCACCTCCTGGGCGGCGGTCATCGTCACCTGGACCAGGCCGTTGCCTGCCTGGCCGACGACCTCGGCGGAGGCGAGCTCGGCCTGCGCGGCCATGAGCTGCTCCTGCATCTTCTGCGCCTGCTGCAGGATCATCTGCATGTCGGGCTGACCGGGTTGCACGGCGGTCTCCTCGTGATGTCGTACCCGGCGCTGCGGTGGCGCCGGCTCACCGCCAGGGTAGCCGTGACACCCTGAGCGCCGTGCTCAGCGCCCGTCCCACCCCGCCGACCCGGCGCGCGGTCGTCGGCTGGGTGCTGTGCGCGGCCCCGCTCGCCGCCGCCTGCACCGCCCCGCCGACCCCGCCGGCGCCGGTCGTCACCCCGGCCGCGGCGGTCGTCGCGCCCACCGCCGCCCCGCGCCCGCCGGTCGTCGTGCTCGACGCCGGGCACAACGGCGGCAACGCCGCGCACGCCGCCGAGATCCGCCGGCAGGTCCCGGACGGCCGCGGCGGCACCAAGGACTGCAACACCACCGGCACCGCCACCGACGCCGGCTACCCCGAGCACGCCTTCACCTTCGACGTCGTCGAGCGGGCCACCCAGCGGCTCACCGCGGCCGGAGTGCGGGTGGTGCTGGTGCGCACCGACGACACCGGCGTCGGCCCCTGCGTGGACGAGCGCGGCCGCGCGGGCGAGGCCGCGGACGCCGACGCGGTGGTCGCCGTGCACGCCGACGGCTCCGCCCCCGACGACAGCGGCTTCCACGTCGCCCTCCCCGACCCGCCGCTGCACCCCGCCCAGGGCGCCCCGTCTCAGGCGCTGGGCGCGGCCCTGCGCGACGCCCTGCGCGCCGGCGGCTTCCCGGACTCCGACTACCTCGGCCACGAGGGCCTCGCCCCGCGTGCGGACCTCGCCGGGCTCAACCACTCCACCCGCCCGGTCGCCCTCGTCGAGTGCGCCAACATGCGCAACCCCGACGAGGCCGCGCTGGTGTCCTCCCCCGAGGGCCGCCAGCGCTACGCCGACGCCATCGCCACCGGCGTCCTCAGCTACCTGTCCACCACCTGACCCGGGGGTGGGTCAGGAGGAACGGGCGAGGGAGCGGTTCACCAGGCGGTAGGCCACCTCGATGACGACCACCGCCACCGCCGCGACGACCACCGCGGGCAGCATGACCCCCGCATGGCTCGGGTCGAGCTGCCAGAACTGCTGGCCGAAGATCGCCGGCAGGAACAGCGCGTAGCTGAACGCGGCCAGCGACGCCGCGATCATCAGCGCCTTCCACCACGCGAACGGGCGGGCCACCGCGACCAGCACCCAGGTGGCCGCCAGGTACAGCACGACGACCGCGGCGGTGCTCTGCTGGATCGGGGTGGCCGTGGGATCGGCCCGGGCGATCAGGTACGTGACGATCGTGGCCGCGCCGATGATCACCCCGGACGGGACGGCGAGCCGCAGCACGCGGCGCACGAACCCGCGCCGCGCCCGTTCGGTGTTGGGCGCCAGCGCCAGGAAGAACGCCGGGATGCCGATGGTCAGCGAGCCGATCAGCGTCAGGTGGCGGGGCAGGAACGGGAACGGCACCCCGATCGCGCCGATGGCGATGGCCAGCAGCACCGAGTAGACGGTCTTGGTCAGGAACAGGTTGGAGACCCGCTCGATGTTGCCGATCACGCGGCGGCCCTCGGCCACCACGTGCGGCAGGGTGGCGAAGGAGTTGTCCAGCAGCACGATCTGGGCGACGGCGCGGGTGGCCGGGCTGCCCGAGCCCATCGCCACGCCGATGTCGGCGTCCTTGAGCGCGAGCACGTCGTTGACGCCGTCGCCGGTCATCGCCACGGTGTGGCCGCCTGCCTGCAGGGCGCCGACCATGTCGCGCTTCTGGGCCGGGGTGACCCGGCCGAACACGGTGCCCCGGTCCAGCTCGGCGCCCAGCGCGTCGCGCTCGGCGGACAGCTCGCGGGCGTCGACGGGGGCCTCGGCGCCGCGCAGGTCGAGGGAGGCGGCGACGGCGCCGACCGACAGCGCGTTGTCGCCGGAGATCACCTTGACCGTGACGTCCTGCGCGGCGAAGTACGCCAGCGTGTCCTTGGCCTCGGGGCGCACCCGCTGCTGCAGGACGACCAGACCGGCCGGCTCCACGACGACCGGCGCGTCGGCGTCCACGGTGGTGGCGGAGCGGCCCAGAAGCAGCACCCGCAGGCCGGTGGCGCCGATCCGCTCGGCCTCGGCGCGCTCCGGGCTGTCCGCGCCGAGGAGCACGTCGCAGGCGCCCAGCACCCAGTGCCGGGCGCCGTCGAAGCTGGCCCCGCTCCACTTGCGCGCCGAGGAGAAGGCGACGGTCTCGGTGGCCGTCCAGCCCGGCGACGGGCACACCTCGGCGATCGCCGCCAGGCTCGCGTTGGGCCGCGGGTCGACCGAGGCCAGCGCGCCGAGCGCGGCGCGCAGCTCGTCCTCGCCGTGCCCGCCGAAGGGCAGGACCTCCGACAGCCGCATGCCGTTCTCGGTCAGGGTGCCGGTCTTGTCGGCGCAGACGACGTCGACCCGGGCGAGCCCCTCGATCGCGGGCAGCTCCTGGACCAGGCAGTTGCGTCGGCCGAGCCGGATGACGCCGACGGCGAAGGCGATGCTGGTGAGCAGCACGAGGCCCTCGGGCACCATCGGGACCAGCGCCGCGACCATGCCGCGCAGCGCGTCGTCGATCTCGGTGCCCGCGGTGCGGAACTGGCTCCAGATGATCAGCGCCGCCGCCGGGACCAGCAGGTAGGTGATGATCTGCAGGATCTTGTTGATGCCGGCCCGCAGCTCGGAGTCGACCAGGGTGAACCGGCTGGCCTCCTCGGCGAGCTGGGCGGCGTAGGCCTCCCGGCCGACCTTGGTGGCCTGCTGCGCGCCGGTGCCCACGGTGACGAAGCTGCCCGACAGCAGCGGGTCGCCGGGCTGCTTGGCGACCGGGTCGGACTCGCCGGTCAGCAGCGACTCGTCCACCTCGAGACCGGCGGCCGCCAGCACCACGCCGTCGACGACGATCTTGTCGCCCGGTCCCAGCTCGATGACGTCGTCGAGCACGACCTGGTTGGGCGAGACCTCGATCTGCGTGCCGTCGCGGCGGACCACCGGACGGGCCTCGCCGATGATGGCCAGGCGCTCCAGGGTCCGCTTGGCCCGCAGCTCCTGCACGATGCCGATCAACGTGTTGATCACGATGACGAACCCGAACAGGCCGTCCTGGATCGGCCCGATCACCAGGATGATCGCGAACAGCACCCCGACGATCGCGTTGAACCGGGTGAACACGTTCGCCCGGATGATCTCGCCGACGCTGCGGCTGGCCCTGGCCGGCACGTCGTTGGTCTGGCCGGCCGCGACCCGGGCGGCGACCTGGTCGGCGGTGAGGCCGACCAGCGCGTCGGTCCGCTCGTCAGTGGTGGACACGGTCGAGGAGCTTACGCACGCCGCTCACGCGCGCCGCTGGTCGAGTGCCCGGGCGCCGAGCTGCGCGGAGAGCAGCTCGATCGCCGCCTCCTCCGGATCACGGCGGGGCGCCGCGCTCTTCGGGTCGGCCGCCGCCTCGGCGATCATCGCCTCCTCGTCGTCCTCCGGGGGGGCGTCCTCGTCGGGCGGCTCCGGCGGCAGCGGCACGCCGTCGTCGGGGGAGCTCGAGCGGCGGACGGGCGGCGGCCGCGACGGGCGCCGCTGCGGCCCGGCCTCGGCAGCGGACGGCCCGGCGCCGCCGCGCCCGCCACCGGCCGGGGGCCGCTCGGGAGCGGGCGCCGGCTCGGGCCGGGTGGCCTCGGCGCGGCCCGCCGGAGGCGGCGGGGGCGGCGGGGGCGCGCCGTCGCCGTGCTCGCAGCGCACCCGCCAGCGCACGCCGAGCACCGCGTGCAGCGACTCGGCGATGACGTCGGTGTTGCTCTGCTCGGACAGCAACCGGGCCAGCGGGGCGGTGCCGATGGCCAGCACGAGCGTGTCGTTCTCCACGGCCCGCACGGTGGCGCTGACCAGCAGGGCCGCGGTGCGCTTCTTGCGCTCCTTGGCCGCGGCCAGCACCTCGGGCCAGGCCCGGCGCACGGCGGCGGCGTCCAGCGTGGGAGGGACCTGCCGCTCGGCGGCGGGCGCCGGCGCCGGCACGGGCTCCGGAGCGGCGGGCGGCCGGGCGGCCGGGCGCTCCGGCTGCCGCTCCGCGGGGCGCCCGCTCTGCCGCTCCGTGGGTCGCTCGGTCGGGCGGTCGACGGGTCGCTGCTCGGCCGGGGCCGGGCGGCGGTCGTCGGCTGCGGCGGGGCGCTCGGCCGGGCGCTGCTCGGGCGGGGCCGGGCGGCGGTCGTCGGTCGGGGTGGGGCGCTCGGCGCGGGCCTGCGGGGCGGGCGGCGGCCCGGCGGGCTCGCGCTCCGGCG
>NZ_JAGSOV010000106.1 GCF_023898865.1 Pseudonocardia humida | reverse complement strand
GCTCGCTCCCTCTGCCTCCGGCCCGGTCGCGGCCGCCGGGTCCGTCGATCCGGCCCCAGCCGCGGGCGGTACGCAGATCCCCAGGGCGCACGGCATCACCGGATCGGTACCCGACCCCCCTCGGTCGAGGATGATCCACGTCTCCGTGCCGGCCGCAAGGGCGCCTGCGGCGTCGCTCCGCGATGGCGCCAGCGCCACCCTTGCCCCCGGCACTCCGACGAGCAGTGCGGCCAGGACGAGGGGTGACGGGGGAGCGCGGCCGGATACGGGCTCAGCGCGTGGATCTTCACCAGTCTCGTTCGTAGTCTCGTTCGTCATCGTCTGGGCGGGTCCGCCCAGTCCTGGACGAGAACCGAGCCGCACGTCAGGACGTCAACGGTCGATCACGGACGTTCCCCGGCAGACCTCGAAAGCGTGTGAGGTGCAAGCCTCCGTGGGTTCAAATCCCACCGCTACCGCCACTGAACAGGGCGAACGCCGGGCCTCCCGCTGAGGGAGTGCCCGGCGCTCGTCGTCTGGTTGCAGTTCTGGTCGCAGTCGCGACCCCGCTACTGGGCGCGCGCGAGCATCGGATGCGGAAGCGCGGGCGGAGTGCTCAGTAGTGCGCCGACGCCCACGGACCCCACCGAGACCATCGCGATCAGTCGGCCTTGAGGACGAAGAACAGGAAGCCCAGGAAGCGCGGGCCGGACAGCGTGGCGAACTCCTCCGGGAACATCTCGGGGGCCCCGGGCACGGCCGGCGGCTCGCTGATGACCCCGATCCGGAAGCCGGTCGCGGTGAAGGCGTCGGTCATCGCGTGCAGCGGCCGGTCCCAGAAGGTCAGCCGGGTGCTGCCCCCGCCCATCGTCCACTCCTCGGTGCGCTCGGTGACCCCGAAGTAGTTCGCCTTCTCCCCTGCCAGGCGCCTAGTGAGAGCGAGGGCGAACGGGTGGTCGACCGAGACGATGAGTCGACCGCCGGGGACCAGCACGCGTCGCAGCTCGGCCAGGGTCGGGCCCCAGTCCCGCAGGTAGTGCAGCACCAGGGACGCGACGACGTCGTCGAACGAGTCGTCGGGGAAGGGCAGCGGCTCGGCCAGGTCGGCGACGCGCAGGTCGGCGTCGGGGCCGAGTCGCCGGCGAGCCACCTCCAGCATGCCCGCGCTCGCGTCGATGCCGGTCACGCGGGCACCGCGGTCGCGCAGCGCGGCGGACAGGGGGCCCGCGCCGCACCCGGCGTCGAGGATCCGCCGCCCGGTCACGTCGCCGGCGAGCTCCAGGACCGCGGGCCGCTCGTAGTGGGCGTTCACGAGGCTGACCTCGTTCTCGGCCGCGTACCCCTCGGCGATGGGGTCGTATGCGGCCCTACCGGCCGGCTCAGCGAGACATGGACGATCTCTCGGATCCGTAGTCACGCGGCTCATCGTGGCCGACTGCGTCAAGGCGGACCTCCGATCGAGACAGCGCACCCGGCCCGTGGCCGTGGCTCCGCGCCATCTCCGCGTGTCCGGCCTCCGCCGGGGGCACCGGTCAGGGGTACTCGTCGTGGCGGCCCCACCAGTAGGGCGTGCTCCGCGGGCGGCCGGCGGGGGTGTCCTCCCACTCCTCCTGGCGGCCCAGCGGGGTGAGGTCGAGGATCGACCAGGTCGGGGTGAAGGCCTCCGCGCCGCGGGCGGTGACGAAGTACGTGCGGTACACCCGGTCCCGGTCGTCGTGGATGAACACGTTGATCCCGAACAGCTCGGCGACGCCGAAGTCGGCGCTGAAGTCGTCGCCCAGCAGGGTGTACCAGGGCACGTCCCAGCCCATCCGCTCCGTCAGCGCGGCGATCTTGTCCTGGTCGGCCGGTGAGACCATCGCGAAGGTGGTGTCGCGGGCGTTGACGTGGGCCAGGTTGGGCACGTGGTCGGCGAAGAAGGAGCAGCCGCCGCAGCCCTTGTCCGGCCAGCCGTCGACGTCGGGCTGGTAGAAGAAGCGGTAGAGCACGAGCTGGCGCCGGCCGGCGAACAGATCGAGCAGGCCGACCTCGCCGTCGGGGCCGACGAACCGGTAGTCGGCCTCCACCGGGGTCATCGGCATCCTGCGGCGCTCGGCGGCGAGGGCGTCGCGGGCGCGGGTGAGCGCCTTCTCCTTGGCCAGCATGGCCTCGTGCGCGGCGGCCCACTCCGCCGCCGGGACGACCGGCGGCAGCGCCCGGTCGGGAACGGACGACACGGTCATGGCGACTCCTCATCGTTCGGTCGCGTGGTCGTGAATAAGGACCGCGCGCGAGCCCGGAACTGAGCGCGCCGGGGTGTGGTGAAGCCGGCCACCGAGCCGACCCGCCGTCGCGCGGGCTGGGTACCGTGGGGCCGGAGCCGCACGAGCGGGCTTCCCGGACGAGCGCGCCGTACCCGGATCGACAAGACGGTGCAGCACCCGGGAGGTGTGTGCGATGTCCTGGATCTTCCTCGTGGTCTCCGGCGTCCTGGAGACGGTGTGGGCCGCCGCGCTGGCCCAGTCCCGCGGGTTCAGCCGGCTCGTCCCGTCGCTGGTGTTCGTGGTCGCGCTCGTGCTCAGCATGGGCGGGCTCGCGATGGCCCTGCGCACGATCCCGATCGGCACCGGCTACGCGGTCTGGGTCGGCATCGGGGCGGTCGGGACGGCCGTCTACGGGATGGTGGCGCTGGGCGAGCCGGCGTCGGTGGCGCGGCTGCTGTGCCTGCTGGCGATCGTGGCGGGCGTGGTCGGGCTCAAGCTCGTGCACTGATCGATGACTTCCGCGCCGGGTCGCGGACCTACCCCGAACCCACGACCCCAGGGAGCGCCATGGGCATCCTGAGCTACACCATGAGCATCTCCTTCGACGGCTACGTCGAGGACGAGACCGGCGGCTTCGACTGGGCCGTGCCCGACGAGGAGGTCCACCGCGTCGCGAACGAGCAGACGGAGCGGACGGCGGCGTTGCTGTACGGGCGCCGGATGTTCGAGACGATGGACGAGTTCTGGTCGTCGCCGGAGCGGGCCGACGGGGGTGCGGTGGAGGCGGGGTTCGCGCGGGCCTACGTGGCCACGCCGCGGATCGTCTTCTCCGACACGCTGACCTCCGTCCCCGACGGCTGCCGGCTGGTCCGCAGCGCCGACGCGGTCGCCGAGGTCGAGCGGCTCAAGGAGGAGACCGACGGCGTGCTCGGCGTGGCCGGTCCGGGGCTGGCCGCCGCGCTGGCCGATCAGATCGACGAGCTCGCGCCGTTCGTGGTGCCCGCGGTGGCGGGCGGGGGCAAGCCGTTCCTGCCGCCGGGGCGCCGGTTCGACCTCACGCTGGTCGAGCACCGCGTGTTCGAGGCGTCGGGCTGGGCGATGGTGCGCTACCGCGTCAACCGCTAACCCACGACCAGTGGGGTGCCGGGCACCGCGCGCACCGTGTGGTCACCGCGCACACGTCAGGACATGTGCGCGGTGGAGGTCAGGTGTGCGCGGTGGAGGTCAGGTGTGCGCGGTGCCGGAAGGTGCGCGCGGTGGGTGCACGGGCGATCGCGCCGCGTACCGCATCGTCCGCGGCTCTGGCCTGCGGGTGAACCCGCGTGGCAGGGTCCGGGTACGGGCGAAGGAGGGCCGCGATGAGCGAGCTTGCGAGCGAGTCGTCGACGCAGCGCGATGAGCTGTGGCGCAGGGGTGCCGGTGAGCTGGCGGGGCTGATCCGGTCGGGGGAGGTGTCCTCCACCGAGGTCGTCGAGGCCCACCTGCGGCGGATCGAGGCGGTCAACCCGCGGCTCAACGCGGTGGTCGTGGTCCTGGCCGACGAGGCGCTGAGCGCCGCGAAGGCCGCCGACCACAAGCGCGCGGCCGGGGGAGAGCTCGGCCCGCTGCACGGCGTCCCGGTGACGGTCAAGGAGAACATCGACGTCGCGGGCACCCCGACGACCAGCGGGGTCGTCGCGCTCGGCGAGGCCATCTCGCCGGTCGACTCGCCGGTGGTGGAGCGGCTGCGGGCGGCGGGGGCGGTCGTGGTCGGCCGCACGAACCTGCCCGACATGGGCCTGCGCGTCTCCACCGACAGCAGCCTGCGCGGCCTCACCCGCAACCCGTGGCACGCCGACCGCACCGCGGGCGGTTCCTCCGGTGGCGAGGCCTCGGCGATCGCGTCGGGCATGTCGCCGCTGGGCGCGGGCAACGACATCGGCGGGTCCCTGCGCAACCCCGCGCACTGCTGCGGCATCAGCTCGCTCAAGCCCAGCACCGGGCGGGTCCCGCACTCCACGGCGATCCCGCCGGTCGACAGCTCGCTGGCGTTCCAGCTGATGGCGGTGAACGGGCCGATGGCCCGCCACGTCGACGACGTCCGGCTCGGGCTGCGGGTGATGAACGGCCCCGACCCGCGCGACCCCGAGTCCCTCCCCGTCCCCCTCTCCTTCCCCGACGACGCCCGCCCGGTGCGGGTGGCGCTGCTGCCCGAGCCGCCCGGCGGCCGCACGGACGCCGGCGTGGCCGAGGTCGTCCGGCGGGCGGGGGCGCACCTGGAGGCGGCGGGCTACGAGGTCGAGGAGGTGGTGCCGCCGGGCTACGAGCAGGTCGTCGAGCTGTGGCACGACTTCCTGTTCACCGAGCTGCACACCCTGCGCCCGGTCCTCGACGAGGTCATGGGCGAGGACGGCAGGCGGTTCCTGGGCGTCGTCCTGGGCTCCCGGCCCCAGCTCGACGTCGACGCCTACGTCGGGCTGTTCGTCCGGCGCCGGGAGCTGGCCCGGGCCTGGGCGGAGTTCTTCGAGCGCCACCCGGTGGTCGTCTCCCCGATCTGGGCGCAGCCGGCCTTCGAGCACGGGTGGGACGTCGGTTCCGACGCCCAGTCGCTGGCGACCATGGAGCTGCTGCGCCCGGTGATGCCGGCCAACCTGCTCGGCCTGCCCGCTGCGGCGACGCCGGGCGGGCTCAGCGCAGGCATGCCGGTCGGGGTGCAGTGCATCGCCGCCCCGTTCCGCGACGACCGGGCCCTCGACGCGGCGGCGGCGATCCAGGCCGCGGTCGGCGCGATCACCCCGGTCGACCCGTTCGTCAACGGGTAAACGGCGCGACGGTGGGGCCGCGGCGGGTTACGTTGGCCCGCTGCCCACCCACCGGAGGCCGTACCGTGCGCGAACCGCTCACCGACGAGGCCCTGTCCGCCAAGCTCGTGCGGGGGATGCGCCCGACGCGCGTGGTCCTCGTCGAGCACGACCCGGCATGGGCCGAGCGCTTCGCGGCCCGCGCCGCGCAGCTGCGGGCCGCGCTCGGGCCGCGGGCGCGGCTGATCGAGCACGTCGGCTCGACGTCGGTACCCGGGCTCATCGCCAAGCCGATCGTCGACATCGTCGTCGGCATCGACGACCCCGACGACGAGCCGGCCTACCTGCCCGAACTGCTGGCCCTCGGTTACGACGTGCGGGTGCGCCAGCCCGACCACCGCGCCCTGCGCGCCGGCGACCCCGACGAGCCGGTCAACCTGCACTGCTACCCGCCGGGGCACGACGAGGTGCGCCGGTACCTGCTGTTCCGCGGGCGGTTGCGGGCCGAGCCCGCCGAGCGCGAGCTCTACGCCCGCACGAAGCTCGCCCTGGCCGACCGGGAGTGGCCCGACATCAACTACTACGCGGAGGCGAAGAGCCCGGTGATCGACGAGATCCTGGCCCGCGCCGGGTGGCCCGACCGGGGGCACTAGGGTCCGCCCATGCGGGGGCCGAACCGGGAGGGACGACAGTGAGCGGCGGTCCGAGCTGGCTGCGGGAGCACCCGATCGCGCACCGCGGGTTGCACAGCGCCGAGGTGCCCGAGAACAGCATGGCGGCGTTCGAGGCGGCGGTGTCGGCCGGTTTCGGCATCGAGCTCGACGTCCACCTCTCCGCCGACGACCGCCTCGTGGTCATGCACGACGAGGACCTGCGCCGCACGACCGGCCACCCGGGTCGGGTCGGCGAGCTGGAGTCGGCGCTGGTGCGCGGGATCGCCCTGCTGGGCACCGATGGCACCGTCCCGCTGCTCGACGACGTCCTGGGCGCGGTGGCGGGCCGGGTCCCGCTGCTGGTCGAGGTGAAGACCGGCGACGCGCCGCCGTCGCGGGTCGGGCGGGCGGTGGCGCGCACCCTGGCGGGCTACCGCGGGCCGCACGCCGTGCAGTCGTTCGACCCGCGGCTGCTGATCTGGCTGCGCCGCAACGTCCCCGAGCTGCTGCGCGGGCAGATCGCCGAGGCGTTCCGGCGCGGGCCGCTGCCGCTGGGGCGCAGGCTGGCGCTGCGCGCGATGGTCCTCAACGGCCGCGCGCGCCCGCACTTCATCGCCTACGACGTCGACGCGGTGCCGAGCCTGGCGGTGTCCGTGTGGCGGCGGCTGCTGCGGGTGCCGCTGCTGGTCTGGACGGTGCAGACGGCCGCCCAGCTGGAGCGGGCCCGCAAGGTGCGGGCCAACGTCATCTTCGAGGACATCGACCCGGGGCGACCGGGCCGGTGACGCTGTCCGCCGTGCTGACCGCGGCCCGCGACACCCTGACGACGCTGGGGATCCTGCCGGTGCGGTTCGAGGCCGACGAGAGCGGTGCGCGGGTGCTGGCGGTCATGCCCGACAGCGCGCTGCAGGAGCGCAGCACCGGCCCCTACCGCCGCGAGGAGCCGCCCCCCGAGGCGATGCACCTGGTCCGGTTGATCAGCTGGCGGTGGTCGTCGCGGCCCGAGCGCCCGGATGTCACGCTGGGGATGGCCGGGCCGTGGCCCGAGCTCGCGCTGTCGCTGCCCGAGAGCCGGGTGCGGATCGAGTACGTCGTGCCCGAGGCGGCGCCGCCGGGGTGGCGGCCGGAGCCGGGGCACGTCACCGCCGAGATCGACGTCGTGATGGCGCTGGAGGTCGTGGCCCGGTCGCTCGACGCGGTCGGCGAGCCGCTGCCGGTGCGGGTGTCGCTCGACTACCCGGCCGACCCCGGGTACGGCACCGACCCGCGGTCGGTGCTGCCGGTCGTGCCGACGCTCGTCCTCGACCGCAGGCGCTGCCCACCGCACCGGCGCGCGGCGCACAACGCCGCCCTGCGCGCGGCCGCCTACGCGGACCAGCCGTTCGACCTGTCGGGGGGCACCGCCTTCCGCACCTGGGTGGGCTCGGCCCGCATCCAGGACCTCGACCCGTGACGCTCAGGCCTGCGGGTGGATCCGCAGCGCCGAGAGCAGCCGTTCGTAGCCGTGGTCGGTGAACAGGTCGACCCAGTGCCAGCGGGCCAGCCGCTGCGGGATCGGGCAGGGCTCCAGGCGCACCGGCACCAGGAACGTCGCGCCCTCCGGCTGCGCGTCGGCGGCCTCGACGGCGGCCAGCAGCTGCTCGTCGAGGTAGCCGCGGTCGGTGATCGACCGGCGCGACACGCAGGCCAGCACGTAGCGGCTGCGCTGCACGGCGGCGACGATCTGCTGGTCGAGGTCCTGGTCGGGGCGCGCGTCCACGGCGGCCATCCAGCACCGGACCCCGTCGGCGACCAGGCGCTGGCGCAGCCGGCGCACGGGCTCCTCGGCGTCGGCGGAGTGGCAGAGGTAGATCTGGGCGGGGCCGGCCTCGATCGGGGTGCGGGCGATGTAGCGCAGCCCGCGCTCGGCCTGGACCCGGTCGACGCTGCGGGCGAGCCGGGCCGGCTGGGCGGGCTTGAGCACGTAGTCCAGGGCACCCACCTCGTAGGCGGCCACCGCCTGGTCCTCCCGCTCGGTGACGAACACGATCGGCGGCGCCGCGGCCATGGCGTCGACGACCTGGGCGAGCTGCATCCCGCTGAGCTCGGGCATGGCGGTGTCGGTGAACACCACGTCGACCGGCTCGGACTGCAGGTGGCCCAGCGCCTCGCCGATGTCGCGGGCCCGCAGCACCCGGACGATGCGCGAGTCGGTCTCCAGCCCGGACACCAGCAGCTCGAGCGACAGCCCGTCCTGGTCGACGGCGAGCGCGACGAGTCCGGGCAGGCCGTCTTCGGTGCTCATGGTGCGGTTCTCCTCGGGTGCGGTGCCGTGGACCCTAACGGGTGTCGGCGCGGGGCGGCGCCACGGTGCGCGACGACTCCGGCGCCGTCCGCTGGAAGATCCGGTACAGCCACCACAGCGAGGGCACCAGCAGCAGCGCCCCCACCGCCAGCGCCCCCAGGCTCGCGGCCAGCACCGCGTCGGTGGCCGCGGCCGCCTCGACGGTGACGCCGGGCAGCAGCACCGGGTACTGCGCCACCGCCCACGCCCACAGCACGCCGACCACCGCCAGCGAGGCGCTGATCCGCACGGCGAGGTAGGCCCGTGCCCGCAGCAGCGCCAGCGACACGAGCCCGGCGGCCACCGACATCCCCACCACCGGAAGCGCCGGCCAGCTGCTCAGCTCGGCGAACAGCGCGGGCGCGTCGGTCCGCAGCACCGCCAGCCCGACCACCGAGATCGCGCCGACCACGACGCCGGTCGCCGTGGCCCGCCGCCGGAAGCCCTCGGCCAGCTCGGTCGCGCCCTCGCGGCGGGCGTCCAGGGTGAGGTAGACCGCCGCCAGGTACGCCGTCACCCCGACGGCGAGCACGCCGGTGGTCATCGACGTCGGGTTCAGCCAGCTGCCGAGCAGGTCGCCCGCCGCGATCCCGGGAGGCACCCGTCCGCTCGCGATCGCCCCCGCGGTGGTGCCCAGGAAGAACGGGGTGGCCACCGAGGAGAACGCGAACGCCGCCCCGAACAGCCTGCGCAGCCGCGGCTCGTCGCTGACCTTGCGGAACGCGAAGGCCGCCCCGCGGGCGATGATGCCCAGCGCGACCAGGGTGAGCGGGATGTAGAGGGTGGAGGCGACCGCGGCGAAGACCGACGGGAACCCGGTCCACAGCATGACGATCACGAAGATCAGCCAGACGTGGTTGGCCTCCCACACCGGTCCGATGGAGTGCTCGACCTGCGCGCGCACGGCGGCGCCGCGGCGCGCGTCGCCGGCCAGCAGGTCCCAGAAGCCGCCGCCGAAGTCGGCCCCGCCGAACAGCACGTAGGCGGTGAGGCCGAGCCAGAGCACGGCCAGCATGACGTCTGCGAGGGCCACGGTCACACCACCTTGAACGAGTCGACGTCGGAGTCCTCGAGCGCCGCGGGCACGGGGGTGCTGCGGGTCATCCGGCGCAGCACGTACGCCGTGGCCACGGTCAGCACCGCGTACACGGCGGTCACCAGCACGAAGCCCCAGACCAGCCCGGGCGCGGGGTTGACCGCGTCGGTCGTGCGCAGCACCCCGAACACGATCCAGGGCTGGCGGCCGACCTCGGTCACCGTCCAGCCCGCCTCCAGGGCCAGCACCGCCGCGACGCCCGAGACGGCGCCCGCGCGCAGGAACCAGCGCGTGCGGGGCAGGTCGCGGCGCCGCCACCAGCTCCACGCCGCCCACGCCGACAGCGCGAGCAGCGCGAACCCGACGCCGACCATCAGGTCGAACGCCAGGTGCACGACGGTGACCGGCGGCCGGTCGGCGGGCGCGACCTCGTTCAGCCCGGTGACCACGGCGTTCGGGTCCCAGTGCGCGAGCAGGGAGAGCCCGTGCGGGATCTCCAGCCCGCCGCGCAGCTCCCCGTCGACCGCGACCCCGCCGATGGTCAGCGGGGCGCCGGCCACGGTCTCGAACAGCCCCTCCATCGCGGCCAGCTTCACCGGCTGGTACTGGGCGACGAAGTGCGCGGCCCAGTCGCCCACCGCGACCTGCACCGGCGTCAGCGCGGCGGCCACCGTGAACGGCACCAGGAAGCCGAGGCGGTGGTAGCGGTCGCGCCTGCCGCGCAGCATCGCCACGGCGTACACGCTCGCGGTCAGGAAGCCGGCGACCATGAACGCGGCCACGATCATGTGGGCGGTCTGCGGCGGGGTGGCCGGGTTGAACATCGCCGCCCACGGGTCGACGGCCACGATCCGGCCGTTCACCTCGTCGAAGCCGGTGGGCTGCTGCATCCAGGCGTTGGCGGTGACCACGAAGAAGGCGCTGGCCGTCCCGGCGAGCACGATCGGGATGCCGGCCAGCATGTGCGGGACGGGCGGCAGCCGGTCCCATGCGTAGAGGTAGACGCCCAGGAAGATCGCCTCGATGAAGAAGGCGATGCCCTCCAGCGAGAAGGGCAGGCCGATGACCTCGCCGTAGGTGCCCATCAGGCCCGGCCACAGCACGCCCATCTCGAAGGACAGGATCGTGCCCGACACCGCCCCGACGGCGAACAGCACGCCCATCGCCCGCGCCCAGCGCCGGGCCAGCAGCCGGTAGGCGGGGTCGCCGGTGCGGTACCCCCGCCATTCGGCGATCAGGGTGAGCGCCGGCATCCCGACTCCCAGGCAGGCGACCACGATGTGCCAGCCCAGCGACAGCGCCATCTGCATCCGCGCCGCCGCCAGGTCGGCCGCCGTCGCCCCCGCGGCCAGCAGTACCTCGTCCATGCCGTTCGCCCCCAACTTCTACGTCTCGTAGAAACTCTACGCTCTGTAGAAGTCAGCCCGCCCCCGCCCGCCCCCACCCCGTCGAGAACGAACTTGTCGTCGTTTTGGACCGGTCCAATCGACAACAGGTTCGTTCTCGACGGGGGCGGGGCGGTCAGGTGGGGGAGGGCGAGAGCGTGCCGGTGACGACGGTGGCGTCGAGGTCGGGGTCGGTCAGCGTGCGCACGGCCAGCCCGGCGGCGCGCATCGCCGCGGCGGTGCGCGGCGACTGGCGAGCGCTGGTCTCGATCAGCACTGTGCCCCCGGGCGCGAGCCACCGCGGCGCCCCGGCGATCACCCGGCGCTGCAGGTCGAGGCCGTCCGGGCCGCCGTCCAGGGCGACCACGGCCTCGTGCAGCCGGGCGTCGGCCGGCATGAACGCCAGCTCGGCGGTGGGCACGTACGGGGCGTTGGCCACCAGCACTGCCACCCGCCCGCGCAGGCCGGGCGGCAGCGCGGTGAACAGGTCGCCGTGGTGCACGCGGTCGGCGGGCAGGTTGCGCCGGGCGCAGGCCACCGCGACCGGGTCGACGTCGGCGGCGTGCGGCTCGGCCCGGTCGACCTCGGCGGCGAGGACCGCGGCGATCGCGCCGGAGCCGCAGCACAGGTCGACCACGACCGGCGCCGAGTGCCCGCGGGCCACCGCGACGGCCCGCCGGGCCAGGAACTCGGTGCGCCTGCGGGGCACGAACACGCCGGGCTCGACGGCGATGCGCCGCCCGCAGAACTCCGCCCAGCCCAGCACGTGCTCCAGCGGAAGGCCCTCGACCCGCCGCCGCACCATGGCCTCGAGCTCGGCGGGGTCGCCTGCCGTGGCGACCAGCAGGTCGGCCTCGTCCTCGGCGTAGACGCAGCCCGCGGCGCGCAGCCGGGCCACCAGTGCGGGCGTGACCGGGGAGGGGATCGTCGACATGGGGTCTCCACGGGAGGTGCGCGGGCCCCGCGGGCGGCTACCGGGAACGGGTCGGTCGGCCGGGGGCGGGGAGCCCGATGACTGCTCGTCCGATGATCGGTCCCACCTCCCTGCGGTCGTGCGCGGTCCGTTCTCGCTCGCGGATCAGGCTACTCGCGGCCGTGCTCGGCGAACCAGCTGATCCAGCGCCGCTGGCCGGGGGTCTCGATCGCGCGCGGGCGGTAGTGGGCGCGGGTCCAGGCCACCGCCTCCGCGCCGGGGCACCCGGCGAGCACGGCCATGCAGGCGATCACGGTGCCGGTGCGGCCGACGCCGCCCCCGCAGGCCACCTCCACCCGCTCGCCGCCGGCCGCCCTGCGGTAGGCGCCCGCGATCGCCGCCGCGGCCGCCCGGCCGTCGCGCGGGGTGCGGAAGTCGGGCCAGTCGACCCACTCCGCGGGCCAGTCCGGGCGCCAGGCCCGCTCGTCGACCCCCCGGAACCGCCGCGGCAGGTCGGGGTCGCGGCCGAGGTACAGGCCGAACTGCGGCGACGGCCCGGGCGGCAGCGGCTCGCGGCGCCCGCGGCCCCGCACGACCGTGCCGTCCGGCAGCGTGATCGCTCCGACCAGGGTTTCGGACATCGCGGCAGTCTGCCCGGCGGCTCCCCGGCGGGCCGTCACGGGTGCGCCCGGGCCGTCGGCTACGGCGGGCTGACCCGGACGACGAACTCGACGGTCGTCGGGCCGAGGCTGCCCGAGACGGTCCAGCAGCCGGGCGAGGGGAACTCGATGGTGGCCGGCCAGAACGCCAGCCCGCCCGTGCCGTAGCTCTGGCTGTAGGGCCCGAAGCTGGCCGGGACCGGGGTCATGAGTCCGGGCCTGATCGCGCTGACCTGCGGGACGCCCAGCGCCGACGTGGGCTCGTCGCCCTGCAGGGTCACCCACGGGAACTTGAGCACGATGGACTCGTCCTGCGTCGCCGCGGGGTGGTCGGGCAGCCCCACCCACAGGTCCGCCGCGCCGAACCACGAACCGGTGCTGGTGGCCAGCAGGGCCGGTCGGCTCCCGGCGGGGGTGGCGACCGTTTCCGTGCAGTTCATCGGCGCGGCGGCGGCGGCGGTCTGCAGAGCCTCCGGTTGCGACGTGCTGCAACCGCAGCACAGCAGCACGAGGCCGGCCACGGCGGCGAGCGCGATTCTCATCCGAGACTTCTCCTGCATTGGAGTGACCGCGCCACAGTAGGGATCAGAAACGTTCTTGGCCAGGCTCGGACTAGTACGCGTACGACTCTTCGGAGTAATGGTGACCCAGGTGTTCCGAGTGATCACCCAGCGCGACGGAATGGTCAGGAGTCGCCGAGTAGGGCGGCGTATCGCGCGATGTCGACGTTTCCGCCGCTGACCACCACGCCCACGCGCTGCCCGGCCAGCTCGGCGGCCGTCCGGCGGGCCGCGGCGAACCCGAGGCAACCGGTGGGCTCCACGACCATCTTCATGGTGGCCGCGAACACCCGCATGGCCGCGACCAGTTCGTCGTCGGTGGCGGTGAGCACGGCGTCGACGCCCACCCCGGGGCCGCCGCGCAGGATCTCGAACGGCAGCACGCCGACGTGCTGGGTCTGGGCGCCGTCGGCGATCGTGCGCGGGGCCGGGATGTGCACGATCGAGCCCTTCTCCAGCGACTGCCGCACGTCGTCGCCCGCCTCCGGCTCGACGCCGTAGACGCGGCAGGTCGGCGAGAGCGCCCGGGCGGCGAGCGTGGCCCCGGCGAGCAGGCCGCCCCCGCCGAGCGGCACGAACAGCGCGTCCAGCTCACCGACCTCGGTGAACAGCTCGCGGGTCGCGGTGCCCTGGCCGGCGATGATGTCGGGGTGGTCGTAGGGCGGCAGCAGGGTGGCGCCGCGCCCGTCGGCGACCGCGCGGGCGAGGGCCTCGCGGTCCTCGGTGTAGCGGTCGAACTCGACGACCTCGGCGCCGTACCCGCGGGTGGCCGCGAGCTTGGCCGGCGGGGCGTCGCGCGGCATCAGGATCGTGGCCGGGATGCCGAGGATGCCGGCCGAGAGCGCGACGGCCTGGGCGTGGTTGCCCGAGGAGAACGCGACGACCCCGGCGCGGCGCTGGTCGGGGTCGAACCGGGAGAGCGCGTTGAACGCGCCGCGGAACTTGAACGCGCCCATCCGCTGCAGGTTCTCGCACTTGAAGTACAACCGGGCCCCGACCTCGGCGTCCACCCGCCGGGAGGTGAGCACCGGCGTCCGGTGGGCCTGCCCCTCGATCCGCTCGGCGGCCTTCTCGACGTCGGCGTAGGTGGGTGGGGTGGGCATCGGCGGTCCGTTCGTCGGGGGGCGGGCTCCCCCAGAACGTACGACGCCGGGCCCGTCGGTGACGGGCCCGGCGTCGTGGGCGCTTCGCGCTGTGTCAGCGCACGCGGTTACCGGTGGGCGGAACGCCGACCGCGGCGGCTCCAGAAGCCGGCGACCAGGAACACGCCGAGCGCGGCGACCACGACCTGGACCAGGAGCTCGCCCCAGTCGATGCCGCTCGTCGCGGTGGGGATGCCGATGGCGCGCGCGATGAACGTCCCGATGAAGGCGGCGACGATGCCGATGACGATGGTCAGCCAGATCGGGATCGGCTGACGGCCCGGAACGACGAGGCGCCCGAGCGCGCCGATGATCGCTCCCACGATGATCGCGACAATGATGCTCGTGACGGTCACGCTTTCCTCCAACTGTGCCCGGGGTCGCCGTCAGCGCCCCGCTGGGGTCTGAGTGCCCACTGCGTTCGAGCTCGATGCACGGGGACGCGCCCAAAGCCCGATCTTCGACCGATCGGAGTAGTGAGTTGAACTCTGTGCGCAGTGTTGGACACCCGGTAGGCCGAGTAAATCGGCTCGGGAATGGGCCGGCCGCAACGGGAACGGCGCTGTCGACCGGGGCCGGCCATGGCGCGGGATCGCGCCGCGAAGTGGTCCGTGTCACACTGGGCCGGCATCGTCGCCCGGGCGACCCGGATTGCGGACACCGCGTCCGGCGCAGCGGCGGAAGGGTCCTCCGCGACGGATGTCGTACGGAATCGACCAATCGCGGCCCGATCCTCCGACGGTGTATCAGTTCGGCCGCTGTTTCCTCCGCGAGAAGTGCTCACGATCCGCCGGTGAATGGTCACCAAAAGTGCGGAACCCCACCTGAGGAATAGTGCTCAACGGGTTGTGGGTACGGTCCGCCGCCATGAGCCACCCGACATATCCGCGGCATTATCGGGAGCTGGACCCCGAGCCGGCGGTTCCGGAGACGACCGGCCCCATCGAAGGGGCGCGACGAGCCGAACCGCGACCGGAACCCGAACCCGAGCCGGGGGAGGGGCCGGGGATGCTCGGGCTCCTGGAGCGGATCAGCTCGGTGCTGCTGCCGATCGGCGTCGCCCTGTACGCCGTGCTCTACGTCGGCATCGCGCAGGTCTACTGGATCTTCAACATCAGCCCGCAGCAGGCAGGCATCGACCAGGCCGTGCTGTTCGGGCGGCTGCTGCTGACGGTGATCCTGCTGGTGGTGATCGCGGTGCCGACCGCGGGGGTCCTGGTCGGGATCGCCTGGCTGCTCAACGTGATCAGCCGCGGGGCGCTGCGGCGCGCCTACACCGCGCTGCGCGCGCGCCCGTGGTTCGTCGGGCTCGTCGCCGGGCTGTGGTGCGGCGCCACCTACTGGGGACTGGCCCAGGTGCTCGTCGACCTCGACGTGGTGGTCATGGTGGTCGTCGCGGTGGGGCTGGGCGTGCTGGCGTTCCTGGTGCCGTTCCGGCTCATGCGCCGCAAGCCGGTCGGTCGGGCCGGGATGAAGCTCGTCGTGCTCGGGCTCACCGGCATCGGCCTGGGGTTCCTGCTGATCCTGAACCTGGTCGAGGCCGCGCTCGAGACGCAGGAGACGGGGCAGGTCTCCGAGGTGCTGCTGCTGGTCGGGTTCCAGGACCAGTGGGCGGTCCTGGAGGACAAGGAGAAGGGCGAACCGCTCTACGAGGGCCGGTGGATGATGGTGCTCGGGGAGAGCGAAGGCATGTTCGCCTTCTACGACTGCGACAAGCTCGAGACGCTGCGCAGGCCGTCCGAGTCGGTGGTACTGACCCAGCTCGTACTCGACCCCGAGCGCGAGCCCGGATTCACCTGCGGCAGCCGGGCCGGGTGAACGAATCCGTTCTACGGCGACTGCCGAGCCGGTGCGAACAAGGCGTCGAGCGCGTCCAGCGACTTGTCGACGTAGGCCCGGCGCCCGGATTCCAGGCCGTGGGCGAGGTCCTCCAGCACTCCGCACCGGGCGTAGAAGAGCGCACGGTCTCGCAGGTCCGCACCGAGGCGGGCCAGCACCGCGTCCAGCGCCGCCGCCCCGAGGTCGCGCAGGATCCGCCCGCAGTCGGTCGCCGGGTCGACCAGCCCGGCGTCGGTCCAGTCGATGACCCCGGTGACGGCGCCGCTGCCCGGGTCGACGAGGACGTGCTCGATGCCGAGGTCGTCGTGGGACAGGACGGCGACCCCGCCCGGCGGTGGCGGCGGCGCGGCCAGGAACGCCTCGACCGCAGCCCGGACGCGCTCCGGGACGAGCGCCCGCGCCGCCGCGTACTGCTCGGCGGCGTCGTCGCGCCACACCTCCAGGGGCTCGTCGTCGGCCTCGAGCACGTCCGCGACCTCGGCGACCGGGACGCCGTGCAGGGCGCGCAGCAGCTCGGCCAGCACCGCCGCGACGGCGACCGGCTCGGCGGCGCCCCGGGCCTCGATCAGCGGGACGCCCGGCAGCCGCCGGTAGGCGAGGCAGCCCCGCTCGGGCAGGACGAGCACCGGGACCGGCACCGGCACCGGCGACACCCGCCCGGCCACGGCGAGCACCCGGGCCTCCCGGCGCACCGCGCTCGCCCGCAGCTCCTGGTCGGGCTCCTTCGCGAACCGCACGACCAGGTCGTCGACGGCGAAGGCGGTGTTGTCCAGGCCATCGCCGAGCGTGCGGACCTCGTGGACGGCCAGGTCGGGCAGGTGCCGGCGGAGCAGGTCGCGGACCTGCCCGGTCGAGGGGACTCCCACGGCCGACATCGTGCCCGACGGCGCGGTGACGGCCTAACCGTTGGTGCTCGCGGCGCCGGGTCCGCACCACGCCGCCATCCCGCTGGAGTCCTGCGGTGAGGTGCTGCACCCGCGCCGAGCGCCGCCCGTCCCCGCTCACCCGCCACCGGCGACCGGACGGCACCCGGCCCTCACGTCCGGCCCAGCAGCCGTTCGAGCGTCCGGCGCCCCAGCCGGCTCAGCGCGGGGCTCGACCGGGCGTAGTACCAGACCAGCCCCATGGCCTGCGCGAACGCCCAGGCCCGGCCCCGGGCCCATTCGAGGTCGTCGGAGCCCAGCGCCGCCCGGAACCCGCCGCGCGGGGCGTCCTCCAGCAGGTGCCACGCCGCCACGAGGTCGAGGGCGGGGTCGGCGGGGCCGAACCCGCCGCCGTCCAGGACCCCGGTCAGGCGCCCGCCCGCGACCAGCACGTTGCCGGGGATCAGGTCCCCGTGCGACATCACGTCCGCGCCGACCCGGGGGAGCTCCCGCAACTCCCCCCACAGCCGCTTCAGCGGCCCCACCTCGAGCAGCCCGTCCGACTCGCGCAGGCAGGTCCGCATCCAGTCGTCCTGGTCCCGGAGGTCGCCGCCGCGGCCCGGGCCCGCGAACGTCCGCCCACGGGTGCTCGTCGCGCGGAGCGCGCCGATGAAGGCGGCGAGGTCCCCGGCGAAGGCCCGCGACGCGCCCGGGTCGTCCTCCGCGGCCGTCGTGCCGGGCACCCAGGTCTGCACCGCCCACGCGTGGGGGTAGCCGTGACCGGGCTCGCCGATCGCGACCGGTTCCGGGGTCGGGACCGGGCTGCGGGACGCCAGTTCGCGGGCGGCCGCGGCCTCGGCGACCAACCGGGCCCGCGTCCGGCCCGGGTCGCCCGCCCGCAGCGGGAAGCGGGCCGCGAGGTCGTCGCCGATGCGGTGGATCGCGTGCACCGTGCCGGCGGCGGCCACCTCGCGGACGAGCAGGTGCGCCCACCGCGGGAACTGGTCCGCGACCAGCCGGCGCACGACGTCCGGGGCGGCGCGCACCTCGTCGTCGTGCATCACCGGGGCGAGCATCCCCGGGTGCGGGCACGAGCGCACCGGAGTTGCGGGACCGGTCGGCTCGCGGTCACACGGCCGGAAGGTGGCCCTTGACGAGCCTGGCCATGACCCCGGCCCGGCGCTGGAACCGGAAGTCGACGACCTCCTCGGACCACCGGTGCCCGCGGGCGCGGACGTGCTCGCGCAGCGCGGGGAGGAACGGCACGGCCTCCCCGGCCCCGCGCCGGACCAGGGGGTAGAGCCGCACCTCGCCGCGCGCGACCCGCAGGAGCTCGTCGACGGCGTTCGCGTGCCACTGCAGGTCCAGCGGATCGGCCCAGGTGAACAGCAGGTGCGAGCACAGCACCAGGTCGAAGCCGGAGTCGGGGAACGGCAGGTCGGGCAGGCTGCCGGCGCGGTAGCGCTCGGGTCGCGCCGCCTTGTCGTCGAGGAACCGCGCGGCCGCGACGGCGCGCATCCGGTCCCGCCGCCGCGGCGTTCGGTACCAGTCCCAGACGAACTCGTCCGCGTGCTCGACGGCGATGTCGGCGCACCGGCGCGTGTCGCCGGCCAGTGCGGCGGCCAGCTCGACGTCCGGACGGGCGTACGCCGGGTCCACGGCGACGGCATCGGCCCCCGGCCCCAGTTCGGCCACGAAGCTGGACCCACCGGCGGCGCAGTCGAGGACGGCCCCGGTCAGGTCGGCGTCGGAGAGCCCGAACATCGCCCGGTACTCGGCCAGCGACCGGCTCGAGATCAGCACGTCGCGCCGCCGGTGCCGGCGCATCCGACGAGACCGACGATCTTCGCGCTGCACGTGGTCGAGGTCGGGTGGAGGGCGATCTGCCCACCACTGATCTCGAGCACCGCGCCCCCTGTCTCCTGACCCGGCCCGGGACCCCCGACGGGTCCACGGCCGGCTCCGACCGTACCGATGACGGTGCCGGTGCCCGGGCGTCCGTGGGCCGTCTTCCGGTGGCCGCTCGCCCGCCTCGCACGGTGCCGCTCGCCTGACGGCGGCCTCGTCGGCCCGGGGCCCGGGGCCCGCACCGCCCCTTTCCCAGGAGAACCATGTCCGTGCAGAGCGACGCGCCCGCCGGAGCCCGTGTCGTCGTCAACCCAGGTTGACATTCGTTCCGCGACCGACCTGGCCTGTGTCAACTCAAGTTGACGTGGGAGGGGATGCGCCGTCCCATCGCCGCGTGGGCGTTCCCGATCCCGGTGTTCCCCGCGCTCAGCGGCCCGTACGCGGTCGGCACCACCGTCGTGCAGTGGACGGACCCGCAGCGCCCCGAGCCCACCACTGCTGATCCGGACGACCACCGCGAGGTCGTCGCCCAGCTCTGGTACCCGGCCCAGGACATCACCGCGGACGCGGAACGGGCCCGCTACCTCGGCCGCACGCAGGAGGAATCCGAGACCGTCGCACGCGCGCTCGCCGAGAACGCCGGACTGCCGCCGTTCACCTTCGACGCCATCCCCGGACCCGCACCCACGCGGTGCCCGACGCCACTCCCGCGGGCAGCGCTTCCCCGTCGTGCTCCTCTCACCCGGCTCGGGCGAGGTGCGCGGCCAGTGCACCGCATGGGCCGAGGACCTGGCCGGTCGCGGTTACGTCGTGGCCGGGCTGGACCACGCCTACGACTCACCCGTCGTCGTCCTCACCGAGGGCCGCACCGTCCGCGGCGCGACCGACCCGAGCGTGCTCGACCAGCTCGTCCGCACCCGCGCCGCCGACCTCGGCTTCGCCTTGACCCGACTCGGCCGCCTCGACCGCGGGGAGATCACCGGTCCGCTCACCGGACACCTCGATGCGAGCCGGGCCGCCGTGGCCGGCCACTCCCTCGGCGGCGCGGCCGCCCTCGCGCTCATCGGGGAGGACCTCCGGTTCGCCGCCGCCGTCGACCTCGACGGCAACCCGACCGACCCGTCGACGCGGCCCCACCCGCAGCCGGTCCTCGCGATCACCAGCCCGCGCTACGACAACCCCACCGGCGACCACGCGGTCCGCCTCGACCGAGCACTCGACCGCAGCACCACCGCCGGATACCGGCTCACCATCCCCGGATCCGGCCACCTCAGCCCCACCGACCTGCCGCTCTTCCTGCCCCCGGTGCTCCCGTCGATGTTCGGGTCGCTCGACCGCGACAGCGGCCCCCGCATCACCGCCGACGCCACCGCCGCGTTCCTCGACCACACCCTGCGCCCCGTCCCGACCGACCCGGCCGCTGTCCTGCGTCGGTACGGCGACGTGGCCGTCCACCCCGGTTGACCGACTCCGCGGCCGGAACCGAGACCGAACGACGACGCCCGGACGTCCGCGCGAGCGGTCGTCCGGGCGTCTGCGCTGGTCGCGCGTGGCGGAGGATAGGGGATTTGAACCCCTGAGGGCGTTAACCCAACACGCGTTCCAAGCGTGCGCCATAGGCCACTAGGCGAATCCTCCGCCGAGCACTATACCCACCCGGTCGCCGCGCCTCGACCGCCCGGGGTCCCCGGCGCCCGCGCCCTCGACGGCGGCACTACACTCGTCCCCGGACCCCGCGCGGCGTCCATCCTGTGAACTCCCCCAGGGCCGGAAGGCAGCAAGGGTCAACGGGCTCTGGCGGGTGCGCGGGGTCCCCTTCACGTTCGGGGTCGGGTGCCCGGCCCCCCGCTCGGGCCGGTGGGTAGCCTCGCCGGGTGGCGCTGGCTCTGTACCGCAAGTACCGCCCGGCGAAGTTCTCCGAGGTGGTCGGGCAGGAGCACGTCACCGAACCGCTGAGCACGGCGCTGTCGGCGGGGCGCATCAACCACGCGTACCTGTTCTCCGGGCCGCGGGGCTGCGGCAAGACCTCCAGCGCCCGCATCCTGGCCCGGTCGCTGAACTGCGTGCTCGGCCCGACGCCCGACCCGTGCGGCACGTGCCCCTCGTGCGTGTCGCTGGCCCCCGGCGGCCCGGGCAACATCGACGTCACCGAGCTCGACGCGGCCTCCCACGGCGGTGTGGACGACACCCGCGAGCTGCGCGACCGGGCGTTCTTCGCGCCGGCCGAGTCGCGCTACCGGGTGTTCATCGTCGACGAGGCGCACATGATCACCACGCAGGGCTTCAACGCCCTGCTGAAGATCGTCGAGGAGCCGCCGGAGCACCTGGTGTTCGTGTTCGCGACCACCGAGCCCGACAAGGTCCTGACCACCATCCGCTCGCGCACCCACCACTACCCGTTCCGACTGATCCCGCCGGGCACGCTGCGCGGGCTGCTGGAGCGCATCTGCGCCGAGGAGGGCGCGGCCGTGGCGCCGCCGGTGTACCCGCTGGTCATCCGGGCGGGCGGGGGGTCGGCGCGCGACTCGCTGTCCATCCTCGACCAGCTGCTGGCCGGGGCGGGCGAGGGGGGCGTCACCTACGAGCGGGCCGTCTCGCTGCTCGGCGTCACCGACGTCTCGCTGATCGACGACGTCGTGGACGCGCTCGCCGCGGGCGACCGGGCCGCGGTGTTCGAGGCGGTCGACCGGCTCGTCGAGGCCGGGCACGACCCCCGCCGCTTCGCCGCCGACCTGCTGCAGCGCCTGCGCGACCTCACCCTGCTGCAGGCCGTGCCGGAGGCGGCCCAGCGGGGGCTGGTCGAGGCGGCCGACGACGAGGTCGCCCGGATGATCGAGCAGGCCGACCGGTTCGGCCCGGCCACCCTGACCCGCTACGGCGAGATCGTGCACGCCGGGCTCACCGAGATGCGCGGGGCCACGGCGCCGCGGCTGCTGCTGGAGCTGCTCTGCGCGCGGATGCTGCTGCCCGCCGCCGACATCGCCGAACCGGGGATGCTGGAGCGCCTCGAACGGCTGGAGCGCCGCAACTCCATCTCGCCCGCTCCTCCGCAGCCGGGGGAGTCGGGGCCGGTGGCGTCCGAGGACGGCGGGTCGGCCGCCGGCCGGCGGACGTTCGCCCGACCCAGCGGCCGCCGCGCCCCCGACGCGGCGGGCCCGCCGCCGGAGCGCGAGCCCGCCGGGCCGCCGCCCGCCCCGCAGGCCCGCGCCGAGCGCCCCACCCCGACCGACGACCGCCGCCCGGCCCCGCCC
>NZ_JAGSOV010000105.1 GCF_023898865.1 Pseudonocardia humida | reverse complement strand
GTTGGCATGGCCGTCCCGACCCCCGCCAGCGTGGTACCGGGGTCGGGTTGGCGCGGTGTGGCGGGGGCCGTGCCGGCCATGCACGCTGCGCGTGCCGACGCGACGGCAGGGGGCACTTCTCCGGGGACCGGCGAGGGATCGGGGAGATGGCGGGGTCCGGCGGGGGTCCCGGGGCACCGCGCGCACCGGGTGGCCACGACGCACACGTCGTGACGTGTGCGCCGTGGACGCTAGGTGCGGGCGGTGGCCGGTAGGTGTGCGCGGTGCTCGGGCTCACCCGGCTAGGCCACGGCTAGGCCTCCAGCGCGGCCACGATCTGCTCCTCCAGCAGTCCCGACATCGACGTCGCGTAGCTGGCCGTGAGGTGGTTGTCGTCCATGTAGACCAGCACGTTGCCGATCACCGCCGGGCACCGCGCGGCGTCGCAGAGGGCGTCGGAGACGTCCAGGAACGACACGTTGCCCGGCACGTCGTCGCGCTGGGCGTAGGGCGGGACGGCCGCGTAGACGGCTTCCCGGTCGGCGCCGCAGTCGGGGCCGCCGGTCTGCACGCAGTCGGGCACGGAGTGGTCGAAGCGCGGGTTGTCGCGCACCGCCAGCACCGGGATGCCCAGGCCGTCGAGCTGGCGCCAGCGCTCGACGAAGCCGGGCGGGGTCTGCTCGGTCAGCCCGGCGCGCACGTCGCGGCTGGCCAGGGTGACCACCGCGTCCGGGGCCAGCTCGGCGATCTCGGCGGCCGCGGCCTCGCCCCAGTTGAGGCAGTCGACCTCGTCGGGCACGACCTCGGAGACGGTGGAGAACGGGCAGGCGCCGCGCACGATGGCGGTCAGCTGCCAGTTGCGCTGCTGGGCCACCGGCACCAGCGCGCCGGTCAGCTGCTGGAGGTGCGAGTCGCCGACCACGACGATCCGGCGCTCCGGATCGCCCTCGACCGGCCGGGTGCAGCGGTCCATCGGGAACCGGGCCAGCGGGGCGCAGTCCCAGTGCTCGATGCGCACCCAGTCCTCGTAGACGGTGACCGGCGCGGGCAGCAGCGGGGCGGGCGGGGCGTCGGCGCCGACCAGGGCGAGGGCGCCGGGGTGGAAGGCGCTGCCGACGGTGCCCGGCTGCTGGGCGCGCTCGGCCAGCGCGACCTGCCACCCGCCGGCCACGAGCAGCACGGCGACGAGCCCGGCCGCGGCGAACCGGCGCCCCGGCGCCCGGCCCTTGGCCCTGGCCAGCACCGGCTTCTCGACGAGGTGGTGGGTGAGCACGGCCAGCACCAGCGACAGCGCGATGATCGCGGCCCCGCCGACCGGCCCGACCTCCTCGCGGTCGCGGCTGACCAGGTACAGCACCAGCAGCGGCCAGTGCCACAGGTAGAGCGCGAAGGAGATGTCGCCCAGGTAGCGCATCGGGCGGGCGGCGAGCAGCCGGTCGACGCCGAAGCGCGACCCCGAGCGGCCGGCCAGCAGGACGAGCCCACCGCAGATGGTCGGCCAGAGCGCCGCGTAGCCGGGGAACATCGAGCCGACCTGCAGCACCATCCCGCACAGCAGCAGCCCGACGACGCCCGTCCAGCCCATCGCCACGCGCGCCGTGCGGCCGGGGGAGGTCCGGTCGATCCACAGCGCCAGCAGCGCCCCCAGCGCGAACTCCCAGAGCCGGGTCAGGGTGTGGAAGTAGGCCAGCAGCTGGTCGGAGTCGGTCAGCGCCATGGAGTAGCTCAGCGAGGCGACGAACACGCCGAGCACGGTGAGCGTGAGCCGCCCGTGCAGCCGCTCGGGCGCCCGGCGGGTGGTCAGCACCACGAGCGCGATCAGCAGCGGCCACAGCGCGAAGAACTGCACCTGCACCGACAGCGACCAGAAGTGCTGCACGACGCTGGCGGCGTTGTTGCGCGCGCCGTAGTCCACGGCGTCGGCGGCGAGCTGCCAGTTCTCCAGGAACAGCGCCGAGGCCAGCAGCTCACGGATCGTCTGGGCCCAGCGGCCCTCCGGCAGCAGCGCCGCGCCCGCGACGCCCACCGACAGCAGCACGACCAGCGCGGCCGGGCCGATCCGCAGCACCGTGCGGCCCCAGCGCCGGCGCAGGCCCAGCGCCCCGCCCTCGGCCGCCCGGGCCAGTTGCGCGGTCAGCAGGAACCCCGAGACCAGGAAGAACACGTCGACGCCGCCGGAGACCCGGTTGAGCCAGACGTGGTAGACGACCACCAGGGCGACCGCGAGGCCGCGCAGGCCCTGCAGTTCGGGCCGGTAGCGGCGTGCGGTCGTGCGGGTGGGGCTGTGGAGTGGTGCGCTCATGCGTCCTTCCGGCCGGACGGGGGAATCCCGGCATGAGGACAGGTTAGGAACGCGGTGGTCTCGATACGGTGACGGGAGGCGCTCGATCCGGTCGGTGTCGTTCAGTAGCCGGTGTAGCCGCCGGAGGAGTTGGTGCGCCCACCGGCCTCGAGGGTGTCGACACCGTACCGGTCGATCATGTAGTTGACCCCGGCGGTGATGTTGGCCACCGGGTCGGTGATCGGGCGGTCGGCCAGGCTCGGGTCGACGTAGTGGTCGAACGTCGAGGGGATCGTCTGCATCAGCCCCTGCGACGGGCGGCCCGCGCGGGCGTTGCTGTCCCAGTTGTTGATCGCCCGGGGGTTCCCGCCGGACTCCTTCATGATGATGTTCTTGACGCCGGGGGCGAGGTCCTGCGGGAGGTCCAGGACGTCCAGGGCCTCGGCGATCCAGGCGTCCACGCCGCCCTTGGAGATCAGCTCGTCGAGGCGGGCCTGCTCCTCGCGCTCGGCCTGCTCGCGGGCGAGCTGCTCGGCGAGCTGCTGGGCCAGGTCGGCGCCCTTGCCCAGGCGGGCCAGGTGGTCGTCGGCGGCGGCGAAGCCGTCCGACTCGCTGATCTCGAAGGCGACCGGCGCCAGCGAGCCGATGGTCATGGGCCCGGGCGCGGCGCCGGGGTCGACGACCGGGGCCCGCAGCGTGGCGCTGCTGGCCGCGAGCGCGGCGTTCAGCTTGGGGGCCTCCTCGGCGCCTGCGGTGGGGGCGGCCTCGGTGAGGGCCGGGACGAACGCGCTGAACGTGCCGGTGGCGACCGCGCCGACAGCGGCGGCGGAGGCCAGCACGCTGGTGCGGAGGGTGGGTCCCTTCGGGCCCGGGGAGCGGGCGATGAGCTGGGTGGCCGGGATCGAACCCGACCTCTGCGCACGTCGACCACGGGGGGAGCGATGACCTGCCACGAGCCCTGCCTTCCAGCGCGGGGGAGCGATCCGATCACTGCGCCACCGGTTCGGGGGGACCGGACGAGCCGCGCGAGGTGGGGGAGCGGCGGCTCGTTGCGCATGTGATCGGATCGTGACGCCTGGCGAGAACCTTATGAGGACCCGTCGGCGTTGAACAAGGTCCGGACCCGCCTGTGGGCGCTGGTGGGCGGCCGTTCACCGGGTCCGTCACCGCCGGCGGCGACGGGCGGCGACGGGACCAGCGGTCACCGGCCGCGACGAACGGGGATCGGCTCGGGGAGCAGCAGGCAGGAGTCCCCGAACTCGTGCCACAGGTACCCCCGCTCGACGGCGGCGGCGTAGGCCCGGTCGACCAGCTCCGCCCCGGCCACGGCCTCCAGCAGCAGCAGGTGCGACGCGCGCGGTTCGTGCCAGCCGGTGACCAGTCCGTCGACCACGCGGGCCGGGCGGTCCGGCCCGAGGACGAGGTCGGTCCAGCCCGACCCGGGCCGGACCCGCCCCGCGCCGTCGGCGACCGTCTCCAGGGCGCGGGTGACCGTCGTGCCGACCGCGACGACCCGGCCGCCCGCCGACCGCGTCGCGTGCACGGCGGCCGCGGCGTCGGCGGGCACCGCGTACCGCTCCGGCAGCGGCACCTCCCCGGCCTCCGGCGACGACACCCCGGTGTGCAGCACGACCCGGGCGACCCGGACACCGCGGGCGCGCAGGCCGTCGAGCACGGCTCCGCTGACCGGTCGTCCGGCGCTGGGCATCTCCGCGCTGGCGAAGTCGCCGTCCGGCTCGGCGTGCACGGTCCGGTGGACCGGCAGCGCCCGGCGCCGCGCCAGGTAGGAGTAGCTGATCGGGCGGCCGACGGCCCGCAGGTACGCCGGCAGCGCCGCGCCGCTGTCGAACCCGGTCGTGTCGAACCCGGGGGTGTGGAACTCGGCGAGCCAGAGCCTGCTGCCCACCGCGACGGCCGGGTCCGGGTGGGCGGCCCGCAGGTGGGCGGTCGCGCCGCCGGGCAGCGCCACCCGCTCCCCGGCCCGCCCGTCCCGCACCCGCTCGCCGTCGTCGGTGCGCAGCTCGACCACCCAGCCGGGGTCCTCGCGGGCCGGGCCGGAGACGTGCACGGCGACCGGGCGGCCGTCCGCGCGCCGACCGTCGACGGCGGCGGGTTCGGTGTCGGAGGTGTTGAGCACGAGCAGGTCGCCGGGGCGCAGCGCCGAGGGCAGGTCGCGGAAGCGCAGGTGGCGCAGCGGCCGGGCGGGCTCGGCGACCAGCAGCCGGACCTCGTCGCGGGCCAGCCCGCGCTCCTCGGGCGGTTCGGCGGCCGCCAGCTCCGGCGGCACGTGCAGGGCCGTCGTCAGCGCGGTCACGCCGGCTCCCCGACGGTCTGGTCGGCGAGGTCGGCGGCGCGGTAGCGGCCGCTGCCCGGGTGCTCGGCGAGCAGCCGCAGCAGGGCCGGGACGACCGCTTCGGGCTCCGGGCGGTCGGAGATGTCCTCGCCGGGGAAGGCGCGCTGGTGCATCTCGGTGCGCATGTCGCCGGGGTCGAAGGCGTAGACGCCCAGCTCGGGCTCCTCGGCGCCGAGCACGGCGGCCAGCTGGTCGAGCGCCGCCTTAGCGCTGCCGTAGCCGCCCCAGCCCGGGTAGGCCTCGACCGCGGCGTCCGAGCTGAGGGTCACGACCGTCCCGCGGTTGGCCCGCAGCGCGGGCAGCGCGAGCTGGGTGAGCGCGAGCGGGGCCAGCACGGTCGTCTCCAGTACCGCGCGCAGGGCGTCCAGGGGGTACGCGTGGAGCGCGGGCAGCGGCGACGGGCCGAGCTCGCCCGCGTTGTGCACGAGCAGGTCGAGTCGCTCGCCCGCGGCCGCGACGAGCTCGGCGCGGAACCGGGGGTCGGTGACGTCGCCGGCCAGCGCGACGACGCCGGGCAGCCCGTCGGTGGCCGCGCGCAGGCGGGCCGGGTCGCGCCCGCAGGCGACGACGGTGCGGTCGGGGTGGGCGAGGGCGGTGGTCAGCGCGCGGCCGAAGCCGCGGCCGGCCCCGGTGACGATGGCGGAGTGCGGTGTCATGACCGTACAGTGCGACTTGAAGTCAGCTTGAAGTCAACCGCCGGAGGAGGCGAGGGGGCATGGACGCGACCGACCTGCTGACCATCGGCGAGGTGGTGCGGCGCAGCGGCTTCCCGGCCTCGGCGCTGCGCTATTACGAGCGCGAGGGGCTGCTCAGAACCACCCGGACGTCGGGCGGCCAGCGCCGCTACGAGCGCTCGGTGCTGCGCAGGCTCGCGTTCATCCGGGCGGCGCGCACGATCGGGGTCGGCCTGGAGGAGGTGCGCGAGGCGCTCGACCGGCTGCCCGAGGGGCGCACGCCGAACCGGGCCGACTGGACGCGGCTTTCGAAGGCCTGGCGCGGGCGGCTCGACGAGCAGATCGACGCGCTCAAGGCGATGCGCGACGGGCTGGACTCGTGCATCGGCTGCGGCTGCCTGTCGCTGCAGCGGTGCAAGCTGTCCAACCCGGAGGACTGGATCGCCAGCCGCGGGCCCGGGGCCCAGATCTTCCCGCCGCTGCTGCGCCGCGCACCGGTCGACAGCCCCTGACGCGCCGAGGGCGGCGGCGCCGATCGGCGCCGCCGCCCTCGGCGAGCGGAACGGGGTGGGTCAGGAGGAGAGCAGCCGGGGGCGGGCGGACCAGCGCGCCGGCAGGGTGCGGTCGACCCAGGCGTGCAGGTCCTCGATGGGCGGGCGGGTGCTGATGGAGGACTGCTCGTGCTCGGCGAGGAACGCGGTGGTGCGCTCCTCCCAGCCCACGCCCAGGCACGGCACGCCGGCCGCCACGGCGAAGATCAGCGCGTGCAGCCGCAGGCCGAACAGCGCGTCGGCCTCGGCCACGACGGCCTTGGCCAGCGCCGGGGGCAGCTGCGGGCCCAGCACCGGCACCCGCTGGCCCAGCCGCTCGCCCAGCTCGGTGATCAGCACCTCGTCGCGGCGGGGCAGTCCGAGGCCGTAGTCGGCGTGGGTGCTGATGGCCAGTCCGGCCACCGCGCCACCGCGGTCGATCCAGCGCCGGGCCAGCGACTCGGCGGCGTCCTGCAGGCAGTCGACCAGGATCGGGTTGGGCAGCGCCTTGGGCGCCACCAGCAGCAGCGGCACGGCCGGGTCGACGCCGGCGGCGCTCAGCGCGCGGCGGGCGTCGGCGCTCGGGGCCGGGGTGAGGCCCATGGCCAGGTCGCCGACGACCGGGGCGACGATCTCGTCGCCCAGCGTCGCGGCCGAGACCTCGTCGCGGACGGTGATGCGCCCGGGCTTGCGCACCGAGCGGCGCAGCAGGTCGAGCACGCGCTCGGGGGTGCCCGGGTAGACGCCGATGGCCACGTAGGTGATGTCGCGGCCGCGCGCCGTCGCGGCCCACACGATCGCCGGCAGGGCCTTGACCAGCGGGGAGGCCCCGGTGCCGAACAGCCCGCCGCCCACCACGGCGATCCCGTCGCACCACTTGAGCGCCTTGACGAAGGCGACGCCCTCCATGGCCACGGCGGCCACCTTGTGCAGGGCCTCCACCATGCGCGGGTTGCGCGAGACGACCTTGATCTCGGTGTCCTCGGGCAGCTCCTGCAGCGTGCGGGCGAGCATGGCCTCGTCGCCGGTGTTGCCGTTGCCGAAGTTGCCGATGATGAGCACCCGCGTCGGGCGGGGCGTGACCGCGTCGCGGTTCTCCTCGGCGGCGTGGCGCCGGCCGAGGTCGGCGAGCTGCTGGCGGATCAGGCTGGAGCGGGGGTCCGTCATCGAGTTCCTCGGGTTCGGCGGGCAACTCTCCGTGATCGACGGCCGAGCTTGCGGTGGGGAGGTGGCCGCCGTTCCCGGGCAGCCTACGGGGTGGCCGCGGGCCGTTCGACAGCGCATTCCGGGGTGCGGGCCGGAACCGGGCAAGATCGCTGGTCGGGTCGTGCCCGGTCGCTGCACGCGCACATCTCGCTGCACTAGGTGTGGGAGCTGGCGAGCGACCGAACGTTGGTCAATGCAAGAGTCCGAATAGTCCAACTTATCTGGAGCAGACGTTCCGCCGAGTGACGTAGTCGCCGTCGGTTCGCGGCATTCACCGGCGCCGATGCCGGAATCGGCCGCTCCGTCGGACGGCGTACGACCCGTACGATCGGCCGGTGATCGACACGCTTCCCGGATCGGCCGCCGGTACCGCGGCGCGACCGGCGCGCAGCCGGCCGCGCGGCGCCCGCCGCGCGCTGGCCGGGACGGCGCTCGTCCTGCTGGCGCTCGGCGCGTCCGGGTGCAGCGGCGAGGTGAGCGGACGGGCCGACGCGGCCGCGACCCCGGCGCCCACCGGTCCGGCCCCGCGCACCACCGCGGCCGCCGGACCGGGCGCGCCGGCCCCGACGCCCGATCCGGGCCTCGACGAGGCGGCCGACGGCCTGCGTCCCTTCCTGCTGGTGCCCGCCGAGATCGGCCCGGGCTTCGTCGCCGGCGACGAGCCGCGGCCCGACCCGCAGGCCCCGGCGATCTGCGGCGGCCAGGGCGTGGTCGCCCAGTTCCCGTACGCGGTGCGCGTCGGGGCCGGGTTCACCGGGCCCACCGAGGGCGTGTTCGTCCAGGAGACGGTGAGCGTCTACGGCGACGAGGCCACCGCGGAGGCCGCCTTCCTGGCCAACGAGCAGGGGCTGTCCTGCAGCCAGGGCGAGGCGTCCGGCTCGCCGGTGGTGATCACCCCGGCCGAGGACCTCGTCGTGGACGTGCCGGCCGACGAGTCGACCGGCTGGCAGATCGGCGGCGACGGCTTCGACCTCGTCCTCATCGCGGTGCGCTCCGGTGAACTCGTCGTGAACTTCGCGTTCGTCGCCCCGGAGGGGCGGTCCGCCGGCCTGCCCGACCCGTTGGCGGTGTCGCGCGCGGGGGTCGAGAAACTCACCGGCTGAGACATACCGTGGTCCGCGTGGACACCTCCGTGGACCGATGGCTCACCTTCGAAGGACTCGACAACGTCCGCGACGTCGGCGGCCTGCCGGTGCGCGGCGGCGGTCGCACCCGCAGCGGCGTGCTGCTGCGCAGCGCCGCGCTGCGCGCCGTCACCCCCGCCGACGTGGCCCGCCTCGTCGACGACTTCGGCCTGCGGCTGGTGCTCGACCTGCGCAGCCCGGTCGAGATCGAGCGCGACGGGCCGAGCGCGGTGGCGCGCGCCGGCGTGGAGACGGTGGCGCTGAACTTCATCGGCGCCAGCCGGGAGATCCTCCCCGAGGCGGGCGACACCACCGACCCGGTCCTGCGCAACTACCTCGGCTACCTGTCCGACCACCCGGCCAACGTGGCCGAGGGCGTGCGCAGGCTGGCCGCCGAGGACGCCGGGCCCACGCTCGTGCACTGCGCGGCGGGCAAGGACCGCACCGGCGTGCTGGTCGCGATGGTGCTCGACGCCGTCGGCGTGGAGCGCGACGCCGTGGTCGAGGACTACGTGCTGTCCGCCACGCAGGTCGAGGCGATCTTCAAGCGGCGGGCGGAGGTGCTCGGCGAGCCGGTGCCCGACGACATCGACGTGCACAAGCCCCGCGCCGAGGTGATGGTCGCCGTGCTCGAGCACCTCGACGCCGAGTACGCGCGCGAACCCGGTCGCGGTGGCCCCGAGGGCGGTGCGGCGGGCTGGCTGCGGACCAACGGCCTGGCCGACGCCGACCTGGAGCGCCTGCGGGTGCACCTCACGAGCACCGGCTGACCCGGGGGACGATCCTCGCAGTCAGGGGAGCTCTTCGATGGTGACCGTCGTGTCGAGCTTGCGCAGCGAGCCCGGCTCGCCGGTCACCGCGGGCCATCCGCGGCGTCGGGCGCTGGCCGCGACCTGGCCGGGCACGATGTCGTCGAGGCCGGAGGCGGCCAGCAGCAGCCCGGACTCCAGCGCCGATGCCGGGTCGAGCTCGTCGATCACGGTGATCGGCAGGTCGAGGAGCACCTGCAGCGCGGCGTGGTGCTCGGGTCCGAGCAGCGCCCAGGCGCGGCCCAGCGCCGCGCTGGGCACCGCCAGGACGATGTTCTCCTCGACCGCGGCCCAGACCAGCGCCCGGACGTAGACGGGTCGGCCGGTGGCGAAGGCCTCGAGCGCGGTGACGTCGAGGACGCGCCCGCCGATCACGCGGCCGCCATCAGACGGCGGTCGCCAGCGTCCGGCGGGCCTGGGCGAGCTGGTCGGCGGGTGGGGGACCGCCGTACAGGTCGGCCAGCACGGCCAGGGAGCGCTCGCGGCCCCGGCGGGCGGCCAGCGCCTCGGCGACGTAGGCCGACACGCTGGGGGCGGTGCCCCGGTGCACGGCGCGCCGCGCCTCGGCGACCAGGTCGGCCGGCAGGCTGAGCGTGATCCGCTCGGTGCGCATGCCGGCACAGTAGCGGTCCGGTCACCGCACATCCGGGATCGCGGCCGGTTGTGCGTCGTGACCAGCGGGCGTGGCGGGATCCCGGCCCCCGGGTTACTCACGAGTATGCCAAGGTGGGGCGAGTGAGACGGTGCGCGAGGAGGCCCCGATGGACCTGAGCTACACCGCAGCCGAGGAGGAGTTCCGCAGCGAGCTGCGGGCGTGGCTGCAGGCGAACATCCCGGACGAGTGGGTGCGACCGGGGTTCTGGGAGGCGCTGCCCGACGACGAGAGCTTCCAGCTCCGCCGCGACTGGGAGCGCGACAAGGCGATGGCCGGCTTCGCCGGCATCCAGTGGCCCACCGAGTTCGGCGGGCGCGGTGGCACCCCGGGCATGAAGGCGATCTACGACGTCGAGATGGTGCGCGCGCGGGCCCCGCAGACGGTCAACCCGCTCGGCCTGGCGTTCCTGGCCCCGACGGTGATGGCCATCGGCACCGACGCCCAGCGCAAGGAGATCATCGGGCCGCTGCTGCGCAACGAGGTCATCTGGTGCCAGGGCTTCTCCGAGCCCGGCGCCGGTTCCGACCTCGCCGCACTGGCCACCCGGGGCGTGCGCGACGGCGACGACTTCGTGGTCAACGGGCAGAAGGTCTGGACGACCAACGCCATGCACGGCGACAAGGTCTTCACCATGGTCCGCACCGAGCCCGACTCGGCGCGCCACCGCGGCATCTCGATGCTGCTCATCGACATGCACCAGCCCGGCGTCGAGGCCCGCCCGCTCAAGCAGATGAGCGGGGCCAGCGAGTTCGGCGAGGTCTTCTTCACCGACGCCCGCGTCCCGGCCACCGACGTGCTCGGCGAGATCGGCGACGGTTGGCGCACGGCGATGCTGCTGCTGTCGTTCGAGCGCGGCGCGTCGGGCATGGCCCAGTACACCGAGTTCCGCCGCCAGTACGACGAGGTCGTCGAGGTGGCCACGCGGCTCGGCAAGGACCGCGACCCCGTGCTGCGGGCCAAGCTGGCCCGCGTGCTGACCGACCTGGAGTGCCTGCGGCTGCACGCCTGGCACGTGCTCACCCAGGTCGAGCAGGGCAGCGACCTGGGCTTCGAGGCCTCGATGACCAAGCTGATGTGGTCGGAGACCTCGCAGGACCTGTGGGAGGTCTACGACGAGCTGCTCGGCGAGGACGCCACCCTCGACCGGCTCCGGCTCGACGACCTCGACCTCGACCTGCGCCCGCTGCACGCCCAGGCCATGTGGTCCCGCTCGGTCACCATCTGGGGCGGCTCGTCGCAGGTCCAGCGCAACGTCACCGCCGAGCGCGTGCTCGGCCTGCCGCGGTAAGGGGTCCGGGCATGTTCTTCGCACTCACCGACGACCAGCGGGAGTTCGGTGCCGCCGTGCGCGGCTACCTGGCCGGGCGCTTCGACCTGGAGGCCGTGCGCGGCGTCTTCGAGGACGCCGACGGCCCCGGTCACCCGGAGTCGCTGTGGAAGGCCGCCGCCGAGCAGGGCTGGCTGGCCGTGACCGTCCCCGAGGAGCACGACGGGCTGGGCCTGGGCCTGGTCGAGGCCCAGGTGATCGCCCGGGAGCTGGGCGCCGGGGTGGCGCCGGGTCCGTGGCGGGGCACGGTGCTGGCCGCCGAGGCGGTCCGGCTGGCCGGTTCCGACGAGCAGCGGGCGGCCTGGCTGCCGCGGCTGGCCTCGGGCGGCGCGGTCGGGGCGTTCACCACGCGCGGCCGCGTGCCGGGCGTGCTGCCGACCGTCGAGTACGGGGGGCTCGCCGACGTCGTGGTGGCGCCCTCCGGCGACGGGCTGGCGCTGGTCACCGACGGCGCGGCCACCCCGCGCGGCTCCTACGACGGCACCACCCGGATCGCGGCGGTCGAGGCAGGCGGGGCGGAGGCGCTGCCCGGCGCGAGCCCCGCCGTGGTGGCCGAGCTGACCGCCCGGGCCACCGTCCTGGTCGCCGCCGACCTCGTCGGCGTCGCCCGGGAGGCCCTCACCCGCACGGTCGCCTACGACCGCGACCGCGAGCAGTTCGGGGTGCCGGTCGGCTCCTTCCAGGCGATCAAGCACGCGCTGGCCGACCTGCACGTCGCGGTGACCATGGCCGAGCACGCGGCGCTCTACGCCGCGCACGCCGTCGACGCCGGGCTGGAGGGCCGCGACCTCGCCGTCGCGGTGGCCAAGGCCAAGGCGAGCGACGCGGCGCTGGACGCCACCGCGGCGATGATCCAGTACCACGGCGGCATCGGCTACACCTGGGAGCACGAGGCGCACTTCTTCTACAAGCGGGCCAAGCGGCTGGCCGGCCAGTTCGGCACCGCCGACGAGCACCGGGCCCGGATCGCGGACCTGACCATCGGCTGACCCCGGGGGTCGTGCGCGAGAATCACGGTCCCGACCGCGAACGCGCACGACCCCACGGGAGGACTCCGATGAAGGCTGCCGAGATCGTCGGACTGCTGGCCGAGCCGGAGCGGCTGCGCGTGCTGTCCGCGCTGGTGCTGGGCGCGCGCTCGGCGTCCGCGGTGGCCACGGCCACCGGGCTGGGCGCCCGCGAGGTCGGCCGGGCCCTGCAGAGGCTGCAGGCGGGCGGGCTGGTCGACGGCTCGCTGGCGGTGCGCGTCGAGGTGATCAAGGACGCGGCGATCGCGGCCGCCCCGCCCGGCGGGGCCGACCCGGACGTGGCCGACGAGGTCGTGGGCCGGTTCGTCCGCGACGGCAGGCTGCTGTCCATGCCCGCCCACGACACCAAGCGCCGCCAGGTGCTGGAGTTCCTGGTGCAGAGCTTCGAGCCGGGCAGGCGCTTCCCGGAGCGCGAGGTCGACGCGGTGCTGCGGGCGTGGACCGAGGGCGGTGGCGTCGACCACGTCACGGTGCGCCGCTACCTCGTCGACCACGGCCTGCTCGCCCGCGAGGGCGGCGACTACTGGCGCATCGGCGGCTGGGTCGACGTCAGCGCGTGAGCGGGGTCAGGACGGGTCGGAGCCGCGCAGGGCGCCCAGCCACAGGCCGAGGGCGGCGGTGAGCGCGGTGGCGGAGGCCCAGGTGAGCACGCCGCCGCGGTCGACGTAGGTCCACAGCAGCGCGAGGAACGGGGCCGGCACGACGAGCGGCAGGTCCGCGCGCAGCTGGCGGGCCATCCGGGCCAGCGCGGCGGCGCGCTGCCCGACGGTGTCGTCGGGCCGGCTCGGGTTGTCGGTGCGGTGCCCGCGCGGCTCGGTCAGCCGCACCGGGCCGGAGGGGACGAGGGGGTGGACGCCGTCCGGGCCGGTGACGGTGGCGGCGACGACCCGGTCGCGCAGGGGATCGCCGTGCAGCCGCACGGTCGTCGGTGCGGGCAGGCCGACCAGCACCGGGTCGAAGTGCACCGGGATCCACCGCTGCGGGTTCGACTCGGTCTCCAGGTAGGAGCGGGTCCACAGGCCCTGCTGCCAGCGCACCCGGCGCACGCGCGCGGTGCGCACCGGGCGGGCGAACGCGCGCCGGCGCACGGTGATCTGCCAGGCCAGCGCGCCGAGCACCCCGACCGCCACGACGACGGCGAGCGAGAGCACGGTCAGCCATCGGTCGCCGTCGACGAGCACCTGCGCGCCCGGGACCAGCGGGGCGCTCGGGTCGGCGGGGTCGAAGGCGACCTCGGCGCGGGTGCCCGCGGCCGGTGCCGGGCCGCCGACCGCGACGACGTCGACGCGCTCGGCGGCGCCCGGAGGGGTCCAGCGCAGCCGCACCGCCGGACCGCCGTCGGCGGAGTCATCGGCGGGCCCGTCGACGACTCCGAGGGTCCGCCCGGTGGCGGTGGCGATCCGCTCAGCGGTGGTCGCGAACGACACCGCCGCCGTCGTCGCCAGCAGCGCGCACACGGCCAGCACGAGGCCGGTCGCGAGCAGCGCGTGGCGCAGCGGGCGGAGGGCCAGTGGCCCCCCGCCCGCCGCGGTCCTGCTCAGCCGCACCGCATCAGGCGGTGAAGCCGATCTTGGTGTAGTCGTAGTCGGCGAAGCCCTTGGCCCCGAAGTTGGCCACGTTCGGCTTCACCGCCCATGCGTCCGGGCGCTGGTACTGCAGCAGTGAGTGCCCGAGGTTCCAGACCTCCTGGTCGATCTCGTTGATGATCTCGGCCTGGCGCACCGGGTCGAGCTCGGCGTTGGCCTGCACCAGCAACTCGTTGATCTTGTCGTTGCCGATCCGGCCGTAGTTCTGGTCGACCGAGTCCGGCGTCAGCCGGTAGATGCCGCTGGCCGAGCTGATCGGCGAGGGGGTGCCGAGCCAGGAGAAGTGCGTGATGTCGAAGTTGCCGACGTACACGAACTGCTCGAAGAAGTTGTCCAGCGGCACCGACTCGATGTTCACCTGGACGCCGATCGCGGCCAGCTGCTGCTGGACGATCTTGGCCTCGGCCTCGCTCACCGGGGTGCCGGTCGGGATGACGTCGCGGATCGCCAGCTGCTGGCCGTCCTTGGCCCGGACGTCGCCCTGCAGCGTCCAGCCCAGCGCGTCCAGCTCGGACTTGGCCTTCTCCGGGTCGAAGGCGACCACCCCGGAGTGGTCCTCGTAGCCGGCCTGGCCCTCCACGAACAGGTGGTTGCCCAGGGGCTTCGCGTCCGGGACGATCGGGCCGATCTGCGACTGGGTGAGGATGTTGCGGTCGATGCCCTTCATGATCGCCAGGCGCAGCGCCGGGTCGGCCAGGATCGACGTCGGCGCGCCGTTGAACGTGATGTGCCGGAAGTTCGGGCCCTTGGCCGTGCGGATGACGGTGTCGGGCACCTGCTGGGCCCGCTGGAACGTCGACACGCTCGGACCGATCTCCAGCACGCTCAGCGTGCCGTTGGCGTAGGCCTCGGGCTGGGCGGAGGAGTCCAGCGCGACGTAGACGATCCGGTCCAGCTTGGCCGGCTCACCCCACCACTTCTCGTTCTTCACGACGGTGACGCGCTTGGCCGTGTTGTCGATCTGCTCCAGCTTGAACGGGCCGGCGCCGTCGAGCGGGCCGTTGCGCCAGCCGTCGTTGAACACGGCGGGATCGGACATCGTCTCGCGCGGGTAGAGCGGCAGGAAGTTGCCCTTCCAGTCGGCGAACTTCGACGAGAACGTGACCACGACCTCCTGGGGCGTGGCGCCCTGGGCGACCGACTGGATGACGTCGTAGCCGGTGGTGCTCGACACCGTGTAGGCCGCGTTGGAGCCGTTGAGCGCCTTCCACTGGGCCTCGAAGTCGGTCCAGTCGATCGGCCGGCCGCTGTTCCAGGCCGCCTCCGGGTTGAGCTTGTACGTGATGACCTGCGGGTCCTCGCTGGTCACCTCGGCGGACTCGAGGTAGTTCGGGTCGATCTGGTACTGGCTCTGCGCGTCGCCCTTCATGATCTCGGGCATGAAGGAGTCGATGATGTTCTTGTTGTCGCGCTCGGTGCCGTCGAGCTGGTGGTAGTTGTACTGCGGCGGCAGGCTGGAGATGGCCCAGAAGAAGTCGCCGCCGTCGCGCACCTGGGCGTAGTCGACCGGGTTGATGTCGTTGCCCTCGGCGGGCGGGGCACCACCTGAGACGTCGCCCGTTCCGCCGCCGGCACTGCCGCCGCCTCCGCCGCCACAGGCACTCAGCACGAGCGCGGTGGTCGCGGCCAGCGCGACCAACCCTGCTCCCCGACGTGACGATCTCATCGGTGTTCCTCTCATCGTTCTTCCCGGGTTGGGGGGTACTGCCGGGTCACACCACGGTGCGGATCCGCGCCCAGTGGCAGGCGACTTCGTGGTCGGCGACGGGCGCGTCCGGCTCGGCCGGGAGCGCTCCCTCGCGCGGGGGCTCGACGTCGATGCAGCGCTGCTGCTTCTCCTCGTCGAGGGTCGCGAACAGCTGGCAGCGGGTGCGGAACCGGCAGCCCGACGGCGGGTTCGCGGGGCTGGGCAGGTCGCCGGTCAGCAGGACCCGCTCGCGGCGGCGCTCGACCTCGGGGTCGGGCACCGGGATCGCCGACAGCAGGGCCTGCGTGTACGGGTGCTGCGGGGCGGCGAAGACCTCCTCCACCCCGCCGATCTCGACGATCTTGCCCAGGTACATGACGGCCACCCGGTCGGCGATGTGGCGCACCACCGACAGGTCGTGGGCCACGAACAGGTAGGCCAGCCCGAGGCGGGCCTTGAGCTCGTCGAGCAGGTTGAGCACGCCGGCCTGGATGGACACGTCCAGCGCGGAGACCGGCTCGTCGAGCACCAGCACCTTCGGTTCCAGGGCCAGCGCGCGGGCGATGCAGATCCGCTGGCGCTGCCCGCCGGAGAACTCACCGGGGTAGCGGTTGATCTGCTCGCTGCGCAGCCCCACCAGCTTCATCAGCTCCGGCACCCGGCGGCTGATGTGGTCCTTGTCGAAGCCCTGGATCTCCATCGGCTCGGCGATGAGGTCGCGCACCGGCAGCCGCGGGTCGAGCGAGGCCATCGGGTCCTGGAAGACGATCTGCAGGTCGCGCCGGATGCGCTTGCGGTCGGCCCGGGACAGCCCCTCGACCTGGGACCCGAGCACCTGGATGGACCCGCCCATCGGCGGGTCCAGGTTCATGATCTCCATGATCGTCGTGGACTTGCCGCAGCCGGACTCGCCGACCAGCCCGAGCGTCTCGCCCGCCCGCACGTCGAAGGTGACGCCGTCCACGGCCTGGACCGCGCCGACCTTGCGCCGGAACAGCCCGCCGGTGCGCACCGGGTAGTGCTTGACCAGCCGGTCCACCCCGAGCACCACCTCGCGGTCGATGCGGGTCTCGGCGTCGACCCGCTCGGCCTCCACGACGTGCGCGTCGAACAGCTCGGCGGCCAGGTCGCCGCCCTCGGCGTCGGCGGCGGCGAGGTCGGCGGTGCGGATGCAGGCGGCCCGGTGGTCGGGCCCGGCGCCGGGTGCCGGGAGCAGCTCCGGCTCGCCCGCGTCGCACGCCGCCTCCCGCAGCGGGCAGCGCGGGGAGAACGGGCAGCCCGGCGGCAGCGCGACCAGCGAGGGCGGCTGGCCCTCGATCGGCACCAGCGGCTGGCCGCGGCCGACGTCCAGGCGCGGGATCGACCCGAGCAGCCCCAGCGTGTAGGGCATGCGCGGGGTCGCGAAGATCTCGTCGACGGTGCCGGACTCGACCGCCTTGCCGGCGTACATGACGATCACGCGGTCGGCCGTGCCCGCGACCACCCCGAGGTCGTGGGTGATCAGCACGATCCCCGCCCCGGTGACCTCCTGGGCGGTCTTGAGCACCTCCAGCACCTGGGCCTGCACGGTGACGTCCAGCGCGGTCGTCGGCTCGTCGGCGATGATCAGGTCGGGGTCGTTGGCGATCGCCATCGCGATCACCGCGCGCTGGCGCATGCCGCCGGAGAACTCGTGCGGGAAGGCCTTGACCCGCTCGGCCGCGTTCGGGATGCCGACCAGGTCGAGCAGCTCGACGGCGCGGTTGCGCGCGGCGCTCGGGGTGGTCGACCGGCCGCCGTGCACCAGCAGGGCCTCGGCGATCTGGTCGCCGACGGTGTAGACGGGGGTGAGCGCGGAGAGCGGGTCCTGGAAGACCATGGCGACCTTCCGGCCGCGGATCCGGGACAGCTCGGTGTCGGACAGCCCCAGCAGCTCCTGGCCGCGCAGCCGGATGGAGCCGCCGATCCGCGCCGAGGGCGGCAGCAGGCCCATCACGGCCAGCGAGGACACCGACTTGCCCGATCCCGACTCGCCGACGATGCCGAGCACCTCGCCGGCCGCGACCCGGTAGCTCAGCCCGCGCACCGCCCGCACCCTGCCGTCCTCGCTCGGGAACGACACCTCCAGGTCGCTGACCTCGAGCAGCGCCGCCGACGGCTCGCCCGGGCGGCCGGGGTCGGCCAGCACGTCGGACTCGTAGGTCGTCACGACGGCTCCTCCTGGCGGGCGCGCGGGGTGCGGGGGCGCTCGACCTCGACGTCGGGGTCCTCGTCGTGGCGGACCTTGCGGCCGCGCCGGGCGTTCGGGTCGAGCGCGTCGCGCAGCCCGTCGCCGATGAAGTTGACCGCCAGCACCGAGACCACCAACAGCCCGCCGGCGAACAGGAACAGCCACGGCGTGGTGAGCGCGGCCGTGCTGCCGTCGCGGATCAGCGTGCCCAACGAGACGTCCGGCGGCTGCACGCCGAAGCCGAAGTAGGACAGGCCGGTCTCCAGCAGGATCGTCGAGCCGACCGTGATGGTCACGTCGATGATCATCAGCGAGGCCATGTTGGGCAGGATGTGCCGGCGGATGATCAGGCCGGACGGGGCGCCCATGAACCGCGCGGCCTTGACGAACTCCCGCTCGCGCAGGGTCAGCGTCATGCCCCGCAGGATGCGGGCGGTGATCATCCAGGCGAACATCCCGAGCAGCAGCACGAACAGGATCCAGCTGCTGCCGCGCAGCGCGGGCGAGATCACCGCGATGATCAGGAACGAGGGCAGCACCAGCAGCAGGTCGACGACCCACATCAGGCCGCGGTCGACCCAGCCGCCGAAGTAGCCCGCGCACGCCCCGACGACCGAGGCGATCACGATCGAGATCGCCGCGGTGAGCAGCCCGATCGTCAGCGACCGCTGCAGCCCGCGCATGGTCTGCGCGAACACGTCCTCACCGATCTGGCTGGTGCCGAACCAGTGGCTGGCCGAGGGCCCCTGCAGGAAGGACAGGTAGTCGTACTCGTCGTAGCGCCAGGGCGCGAACAGCGGGCTGGTCAGCGACAGCGCGTAGAGCAGCACCAGGATGACGAGCCCGGTGAGCGCGAGCCGGTTGCGCAGGAAGCGGCGCAGCACCAGCTTGCCGCGGGTGACGCCCTCGGTCTCGGCCTCGACGGCGTCCAGCGGCACGTCGACCGGGTTCGCTCCGCCGGTCGGCACCGCCTTGCCCGTGCCGCCCGTGACGTCTGTCGTGGTCATCGCAGGGTTCCTGTCTGCCGGGTCAGCGGAGCCGGACGCGCGGGTCGAGCAGCGCGTAGAAGACGTCGGACAGCCATCCGGAGATCAGCACCAGCACCGCGACGAACAGCGTCACCGTGGCGGTGATGTTCGTGTCGTCCTGCTCGATGCCGTAGACCAGCCAGTCACCCATGCCGTACCAGCCGAAGATCCGCTCGGTGAAGGTGCCGCCGGTGATCAGCAGCCCGAAGCCGAACGCGAACAGGGTGGCCATCGGCACGAGCGCCGTGCGCAGGCCGTGCTTGAACAGCGCCTTGCGCCGGGTGAGCCCCTTGGCCTGGGCGGTGCGCAGGAAGTCGCTGCCCAGCACGTCGAGCATCGCGCTGCGCTGGTAGCGGCTGTAGTAGGCGATCTGGCCCAGCGCGATGGTCAGCGTGGGCAGCACCAGGTGCTGGACGCGGTCGACGAGCGCGGCCCAGAAACCGCCCTGGAACCCGGGTGTCGTCTCGCCGGTGAACACCAGCAGTTGCGCCCCGGCCGCGCTGTTGAGCTCCAGCGCGAGGTACTTGAGCAGCAGGCCGAGCAGGAACACCGGCGTGGACAGGATCACGAAGGAGAAGAAGGTGGCCGCGTAGTCGCTGAAGCGGTACTGGCGGATCGCGCTGGCCACCCCGAGGATCACGCCGAGCCCGATGCCGACCACCGTGCCCAGTAGGAAAAGCCGCAGGCTGACCCCGATCCGCCGGGGGAGCTCGTCGCTGATCGACTGGTTGACCACGGTGCGGCCGAAATCGCCCTGCACGGCGTCGCCCAGCCAGAGGACGAAGCGCTGCGGGATCGGCTCGTCGAGACGCAGCTCGGCGCGCTTGGCGTCGATCGTCGCCTGCGGCGGCGGGGGGTTGCGCGCCTGCAGCTTGCCGACCGGGTCGAAGGTCATGGCGGCCAGGGCGAACGCGAGGAACGTCGCCACGAGGCACAGGGCCACGTAGTTCACCAGGCGTCGGGCGAGGAAGCGGGCCATGCCTCTCCTTGCTTGCCGATGGGTTGCACCGGTGTCGACTTTGTCCGGAGAAACCGGTGGGCCCTCCGAACTACTGGCGGGTACCTTGTGGGGCCCCGTGTGAGTTCGATGTGAGTTTCGTACCGCATCCGGTGACGGGTCGCATTTCGATGCGCATCCGTTGCCCGGGCGCCGAGGTCATCCCTCCGGCGGAGCACCGCGCTCGGCCGGACGCGGGGGCCTCCCCGGAGGGGGAGGCCCCACTGCGCCGTCGCAGCCGCCCGCACACGTCGTCGCACAGTGCGGCCGCGCAGTTCAGCGGCCCACTGTGGAGCTGCGGATACCGGTCCGGAATGGCACGGTGGGGGAATGCCGCCCGCGAGAGCGACTCCCGTCAACTCCACCGCCGCCGCACTGCTCGGGCTGCTGCACACGGGCCCGATGACCGGCGGCCAGCTGGTCGCCGCCGCCGGGGAGCAGTTCGGGACGTTCTTCTCGGTCACCCGCAGCCAGATCTACCGCGAGCTCCCGGCGCTGGCCGACGCCGGTCTGGTCCGCCCGGGCAAGCAGGGCCCCCGCGGCTCCCAGCAGTACGTGATCACCGCGGCCGGCAAGCGGTCGTTCAAGGCCTGGGTGGCCGGCGGGTCGGGCGCCGACACCTTGCGCAGCCCGCTCGTGCTGCGCCTGCTGCACGCCGGCTCCCTCACCCCCAAGCAGCGCGCCGACCTGCTCGGCGGCAGCCGCGCGGAGTACGCGTCCCGGCTGGAGGCGGCCCGCGCGGCCGCCCGCACCGAACCCGACCCCTACCGCAAGGCCGTCGCCGACTTCACCGTCGCCCACACCCGGGCGATGCTCAAACTGGTCGACGCCATCCCGGCCGACTAGGCCCACCCGGGCCTCGCCCGAAAGGTCTCGCCGGTCCGCGTACCCTGGAGCGTCGTGAACCCCGACGTCGCGGCCGATCTGAAGGACCTCTCCGGCACCCTGGAGAACATCGAGGCTGTCGCCGACCTGCCCGCGCTGCGCGCCGAGATCGCCGACCTCTCCGACCAGGCAGGCCAGCCCGACCTCTGGAACGACCCCGCCGCCGCCCAGCGGGTGACCAGCCGCCTCGCCCACGCCCAGGGCGACCTGCGCCGCCTCGAGGAGCTCCGGCGCCGCCTCGAGGACCTCCCGGTGCTCTACGAGCTCGCCGAGGACGAGAGCGACGAGTCGGCCATCGCCGACGCCGACGCCGAGCGCGTCAAGCTCCGCGAGGACGTGTCCGCGCTGGAGGTCCGCACCCTGCTGTCGGGGGAGTACGACCCCCGCGAGGCCCTGGTGACCATCCGCGCCGAGGCCGGCGGCGTCGACGCGGCCGACTTCGCCGAGATGCTCATGCGCATGTACCTGCGCTGGGCCGAGCGCCACGGCTACAGCACCGACGTCTACGACACCTCCTACGCCGAGGAGGCCGGCATCAAGTCGGCCACCTTCCAGGTGCACGCCCCGTTCGCCTACGGGACGCTCTCGGTCGAGCAGGGCACCCACCGCCTGGTCCGGATCTCCCCGTTCGACAACCAGGGCCGCCGCCAGACCTCGTTCGCCGGCGTCGAGGTGGCGCCCGTCGTCGAGTCCAGCGACGAGGTGGAGATCGACGAGAAGGAACTGCGCGTCGACGTGTACCGCTCCTCGGGCCCCGGCGGCCAGGGCGTCAACACCACCGACTCCGCCGTCCGCCTCACCCACCTGCCCACCGGCATCGTGGTCTCCTGCCAGAACGAGCGCTCCCAGCTGCAGAACAAGGCCTCGGCGATGATGGTCCTGCAGGCCAAGCTGCTGGAGCGGCGCCGCCAGGAGGAGCGGGCCAAGATGGACGCCCTCAAGGACACCGGCTCCTCCTGGGGCAACCAGATGCGCTCCTACGTGCTGCACCCGTACCAGATGGTCAAGGACCTGCGCACCGACTACGAGGTCGGCAACCCGGCCGCCGTGCTCGACGGCGACCTGGACGGCTTCATCGACGCCGGCATCCGCTGGCGGCGCAGCCAGGGAGCCGACAACTAGCCCGTCCCGGCCCACTCCCACGCCCACCCAGCCGCACGAGAGTGACTCTCGTTGCGCTGGGTGGGACGAGAGCCACTCTCGTCTCGCTCAGGTGGGTGCCTCCGCGACCGCGCACACCTACCGGCCACCGCGCGCACCTAGCGTCCACCGCGCACACGTCACGACGTGTGCGTCGTGGCCACACGGTGCGCGCGGGGGCCCGGGCCCCCGCCGGACCCCGCCATCTCCCCGATCCCT
>NZ_JAGSOV010000104.1 GCF_023898865.1 Pseudonocardia humida | reverse complement strand
GAGATCGCCGTCAAGGCTGGAGTACTGCCCGAGGCCGTCTACCGCGCCGTCTCCCCGTTCTCGCACGTCAGCGCCTACTACCGACCGACGCCACTCGTCTACATCGGGCTCGTCATCATCGCAGGGGCGCTGATCGCAGCAGGCATGGCCTTGCTCCAGCGACGCGATGTCCTACCGGAATGATCGGATCTGCCGCTCGTGACGAGCTGATGCTGTCTCCGTTCGAGTCGGTTGTCGGAGGTGCGGGGTGCCGGGCCGCCCACCGGGGGTTGGCTCTCTGGTGTGCGTGGCCGGTGTGGTCGGCGATCTCACCAGTCTCAACGGCCGGTCGGGTGAGCCGGGGTTTGATCCGCTGATGGCGAGCGCCATACGGTGTGAACAAATACCCGAACTAGCTGAACGGACATCGATGTCGCCCTCGTTCAACCCGGCCGAACGCCGGCGCATCACCGCTCAGCTGCGGGCCACGGCCACCGAGCTGTTCACCACGCGCGGGGTGCGCAAGACCTCCCTGGAGGACCTGACCGCCGCAGCGGGGATCTCCAAGAGCAGCTTCTACTCCTTCTTCGCCAGCAAGGAGGCACTGTTCCTCGATCTGATGATGGAGGAGATGGGAGTGATCGGTCCCAGGCTGGCGGCGGCCGCGTCGGCGTCCGAGGCGCGGGACCAGCTCGCCGGGCTGTTCCGCGCGATCGTGACCATCCTGGACGACCACCCGCTCTACCGGCGGCTGCTCACTCACCCCGAAGAACTGAAGGCCGTCCGGGACCGCCTGGGCGAGGAGGACATGGAGCGGGTCCAGCGCGAGCTGATCGCGCCGCTGACGGACTTCGTCACGCGCGCCCAGCAGGAGGGCAGGATCGCCGAGGCGGATCCGGCGGCCGTGGTCGGGCTGTTCCAAGCGGTGTCGGTGGTGCACGTCAACGCGGGCGAGTTCGATCCGGCGGCATATCCCGCCGTGCTGGATCTGCTCATCGACACCGTGGTGACCGGCCTCACGACCGATCCCACGGGCGGTGTCACGAGGCGGTGAGCAGGTCGAGGACCCGTCGTTCCGCGGCGGTGTCGGACCAGGAGCCCATCGGCGGTGTCCCCGCGGGCTGCCGGGGGTCACCTTCGGTGCGCAACCAGGCCCAGGTGTCGGCCAGCGTCTCGCGTAGCGGCCGGCAAACCAGCCCGGCGGCGTGGGCGGCCGAGGTGTCGGCGTCGTGGATGCCGGTCGGGCTGGGGTATCCGGGGTAGCGCAGGCCGAATTCCATACCCAGCATCAGCCCTTCGCGTTCGAGCAGGCCGGAATCCGCCCAGACGAGCTCGGCGTCGCTGCCGAGGACCTCGGCGAGAGTGTGCAGGAGCTCGCCCATCGTCGTGCTCGCGGGGCGGCTGTTGACGTTGAAGGCGCCGCCGAGGCCGCGGTCGGCGGCCGACAGCATCCACACGGCGATGTCGCGGGCGTCGATGAACTGCAGGGGCGTCTCGGGGCGCCCCGGGGCCAGGACCCGCCCGCCGCGTTCGATGCGCCGCATCCACCACGGGATCCGGCCTACGTCCTCGTACGGTCCGATGATCCCGCCGCTGCGGGCGAGCAGCGCCCGGTCTCCGAACGCCTCCAGCACGGCCAGCTCGGCGCCCCGCTTGGCGGCGGCGTAGTCCTTGCCGTCGTCGCTGCCCGGGTCGCCGGTGACCAGCGGCGCGCGCTCGTCCGCGCCGGACGGCCACGGCCACTGGTAGACGCCGTGGCTGGAGACGTATCCGTAGTGACCGACCCGGTCGGCGAGCAACCGGGCGGCGTCGCGGACCGCGCGGGGCGCACCGGCCCAGGTGTCGATGGCGGCGTCCCACTCCTGGCCGCCGAGCGCCGCGCGGACCGCCTCGTGGTCGGTCCGGTCGGCCACCAGTGCCTGGGTGTCGGGCGTCGGCGGGCGGCTCACCCCGCGGTTGAGCGTGGTGACCTCGTCTCCCCGGGCCAGCGCGGTCTCCACGACCGCCCGTCCGACGTGATGAGTTCCACCGAGCACGAGAAGTCTCATGCAAGTGACCATATGAACAAAACGAAAATTTGTCCACGGCGATCACAGCCTGGCCGCGCTCAAGCGCATCCGGGCGGCCCGTCCGGACGACTGGCTCGAGACCGAGACTTCGGACTCAAGCCCCGCGACCGGTCTACCGCACCGCGGACCGGACGTGGTGGCGGCCGATCGGCAGCATCAGCGGCTTGCCCGAGATCGGGTCGGGGATGACCTGGCTGTCCAGGCCGAAGACCGCCCGCACGCAATCCTCGGTCAGCACCTCGGCCGGCGCCCCGGCCGCGTGCAGACCACCGCCGGCGAGGGCGATCAGGTGGTCGGCGTAGCGGGCCGCCATGTTGAGGTCGTGCAGCACCATCACGATGGTGGTGCCGCGGTCGGTGTTCAGGTCGGTGAGCAGGTCCAGCACCTCCACCTGGTGGCTGACGTCGAGGAACGTGGTCGGCTCGTCGAGCAGCAGCAGTTCGGTCTGCTGGGCCAGCGCCATCGCGATCCACACCCGCTGCCGCTGCCCGCCGGAGAGCTCGTCGACCGACCGGTCGGCCAGGTCGACGGTGTGGGTGGCGTCGAGCGCGGCGGCCACCGCACGGTCGTCATCACTGCTCCACCGCGACAGGATCCGCTGGTGCGGGTGGCGGCCCCGGCCTACCAGGTCGGCCACGGTGATGCCTTCCGGTGCGATCGGTGACTGCGGGAGCAGGCCGAGGGTGCGGGCCAGTTCCTTGGCCGGCATCCTGTGCACTTCACGGCCGTCCAGCAGGACATGACCGGTACGCGGTGCGAGCAGCCGCGACATCGCGCGCAGCAGCGTGGACTTGCCGCATGCGTTGGCGCCGACGATCGCGGTGATCCGGCCGGGCGGGACGAGCAGGTCGAGCGATTCGATGACGACGCGCTCGCCGTAGCCCACGGTCAGCTTCTCGGCCGTGAGGCGGTGGTCGGTGGTCACAGCGAGCCTCCCGCACGGTTCGAGCGGACGAGCAGGTAGATGAGGTACGGGGCGCCCAGCACGCCGGTGATCACGCCCACCGGGAAGCGGGTGCCGAAGGCGAACTGGCCGAGGAAGTCGGCGACCAGCACGAGCAGCGCGCCGACCAGCCCGGACGGCACGAGCAGCGAGCCGCCGGGCCCGACCAGCCGGGCCGCGATCGGCCCGGCGAGGAAGGCCACGAACGCGATCGGTCCGGTGGCCGAGGTGGCGAACGCGATGAGGCCGACCGCCGAGACGATCGACACCAGCCGGGTGAGTTCCAGCCGGGTTCCCAGGGCCGCCGCGGTGTCGTCGCCGAGCTGCAGCATCGTCAGGCCCCGGGCCTGCCCCAGCAGCACCGGGCCGAACACCACCAGCGCGATCAGCACCGGGACGGACTCGTCCCAGGTGGAGCCGTTCAGGCTGCCGTTGAGCCAGCGCGTCGCGGCCTGCAGGTCCCACTGCCCGGCCTGGTTCAGGATGTAGGAGGTGGCGCTGTGGAGCATGGCGGCGATGCCGATGCCGATCAGGACGAGCCGGGTGCCGGCCACCCCGTCCTTGAACGAGAGCACGTAGATGACGACGGCGACGCCGAGCGCAGCGACGATGGCGAACACCGAGACGCCGGCCTCGCCGAGCCCGAGCACGATGATGGCGAAGGCCGCCGCCGCGCTCGCCGCCGAGCTGATGCCGATGATGTCGGGGCTCGCGAGCGGGTTGCGCATCATGGTCTGGAAGGTGACCCCGCCCATCCCGAAGCACACTCCGGTGAGCAGGGCCAGGACCGTTCGCGGCAGCCGGAGCTCACCCACGGCGAACGAAGCGCCGGGCACCGTCTCCCCGAGGACCACCCGCAGCACGTCGCCGGGCGGGTAGAAGGTCCGCCCGGCCATCAGCGAGACGACGACCATCGTCGCCGCCGCCACACAGAAGGCGGTCAGGACGGCCTGTCGCCGCCGACTGCGCCGGACCCGGCCGCGGGTGACGGCCTCGAGGGTCGTGGTGCTCACAGCTCTCGCACCTTCTGCCGGCGGACGACGTAGATGAAGAACGGGGCGCCGATCAGGGCGGTGATGATGCCGGCCTCGATCTCGTCGGGCCGGTTCACCACCCGGCCGGCGACGTCCGCGGCGGTCAGCAGCGCGGCGCCGACGAGCGTGGCGAACGGCAGCGACCAGCGGTGGTCGAGCCCGACGAGGAGCCGGCACAGGTGCGGGACGATCAGGCCGACGAACGCGATCGGCCCGGCGACCGCGGTGGCCGCCCCGCACAGCACCACCGCACCGAGCGCGGCGATCCCGCGGACCAGGGCGACGCGCTCACCGAGGCCGGCGGCGAGCTCGTCGCCGAGCGCCAGCGAGTTCAGCGCCCGGGCGCAGAGCAGGCAGACGACCAGGCCGGCGACCAGGAACGGCAGCGCCTGGCCGATGCTCTGCCAGCTCGCCCCGCCGACCCCACCGACCCGCCAGGACTGGAAGTTCTCGGCGATGTCGCCGCGCGGCAGCACGACCGCCACCACCAGCGACGCCAGCGCGGCGGAGGTGGCCGCACCGGCCAGCGCGATCTTGAGCGGGGTGGCGCCGCCGCGGCCGAGCGAGCCGACCGCGTAGACGAACAGGGAGGACAGCGCCGCGCCGGCGATGGCGACCCAGATGTAGGCGGTGGCGGTGTGCAGCCCGACGGTGACCATGCCGACCGCGATCGCCAGCATCGCGCCCATGTTCACGCCGAGGATGCCCGGGTCGGCGAGCGGGTTGCGGGTGACCCCCTGCATGACCGCGCCGGACAGGGCCAGCGCCGCGCCGACCAGTGCGGCGAGCACCGTGCGCGGGATGCGCTTGACCACGGCTGCCTGGTCGAGCGTCTCCTCGGCGCCGCCGACGGCGGCGGCGATGTCGGCCCAGCCGACGATCCGGGAGCCGAAGGCCACCGACGCGAGAACGACCAGGACGAGGACGGCCAGCACGACCAGCAGCCAGCCCAGCCGCACCCGGCCCGGGCGGCGCAGCGCGGCGGCGTCCGGCCCGGACCCGGTCACGGCGGTCATCAGATCTTGTCGGCGGCCTCGCCGAGCAGGTCGACGTAGTCCTTGAGCACGAACGACACGGCGAGCGGCGTCGGGTTGGCGGCGGTGGCGACAGGGGTGCTGCCGGGCAGCGAGACGAACGAGCCGCGCTGGATCGCCGGGATCTTGGACAGCAGCGGGTCCTGCTGCAGGGTGGCCAGGGTGGTGCCCTCGGCGTCGCCGTAGGTCACGATGATGTCCACGTCGCTGAGGTTCTGCACCTGCTCGGCGCTCTGGGTGAGGCTGAACTCCTCGGTGGTCGCGGAGGCCGCCGCGATGCTCTCCGGGTGCTTCATGCCGAGGTCGGTGAAGAACTGGGCCCGGGTGTCGTGCGTGGTGTAGAAGCTGATCTTGCTGAGGTCGGTCGGGTCGAGGTGGGTGAGGAACATCGCCGACTTGCCGGCCAGCTTCGGGTAGCGCGCCGTCTCGTCCTTCATCTGCTGCTCGATCTTCGCGATCAGCGCGTCGCCCTCGGCGGCCAGGCCGAGGGCCTTGCTCTCCAGCCTGATGCTGTCGCGCCAGGAGGTGGCCCAGGGGGCCTCCGGGTACGCCACCACCGGCGCGATCTTCGTCAGGGTGTCGTAGTCCTGCTGGGTCAGCCCCGAGTAGGCGGCCAGGATGACGTCGGGACCGGTCTCGGCCACCGCCTCGAAGTCGATGCCGTCGGTCTCGTCGAACAGCACCGGGGTCGGCGCACCGAGCTCCTGGAGCCGCGCGGCGTCCCAGGGCAGCAGGCCGTCGCCGTCCTCGTCGCCGAAGTTGGCCTTGGCGTAGCCGACCGGGACGACACCCAGCGCCAGCGGCACCTCGTGGTTGGCCCAGTTGACGGTGGCGACCCGCTCGGGCTTCTCCTCGATCGTGGTGGTGCCGAAGGCGTGGGTGACGGTGACCGGGAACGCCGCCGCGGCGCTGTCGGAGGACGCGGCGGGCGTCCCGCCGGTGTCGGACGGCGCGCCGCAGGCGGCGAGCGCGAGTGCGCTGGTGGCGGCGACGATCCCGGTGAGGAACCGGTTGACACGCATGTCGGGGTACTCCACTTCGTACAATAGGAATGCCTCACCTAACATCTCGTCGGGTAAACTACCCCGCGCCCGCCGCGCCAGCTCCCAGGGAACCGGTGATCTTCCGTACGTGACCTTCGGGTGAGGAGTTCCGAGGTGTCCGGGGTATCTTCCGGCTCGTGAGCTGGGCTCTGGCCTGCTCACCGAGCCCGCCCAACGCCCAACGCTCCTGCCGCGCCTCTCCCGGTCATCCCGGAGACCTGCTCGCCCGGCGAGGGCGCTCTCCTCATTCGGGCCATGCTGCGGTGCTGCGGAGACGTTCGCGCCACAGCGCCTCGCCGGGCCGCCGTCCGGGTCACACTCGTGCGTGAAGTCGATGGGTTCCTCACACCGGCTGACCATGGCCGCTTGTCGTTCGGGCCAGGGGAACGACGTGCCGTAGCCGGCGTAGAGCGCCGAAATCGCCGCCGTCTGCCTGGGGTGGTGCATCCGTACGATCCACTCGGACCAGGCGAGGTCGGCCACGGGATCGGCACGGCCCGGGGAGGAGAACTCCCAGTCCGGGACGGCGGTGATCTGGAAGGAGTCCGGGTCGAGCAGCGTGTTGTCGGGACCGAAGTCACCGTGGTCCCTGTGGATGACCTGGGAGGTCGTACCCTCCCGGTGATCTTGAGGCGCACAAGCAAGATCGGCGCTGCGAACGCCGGTCGGTGACGACCCGTGCTCACCGTAGTTCCTGGAGCAGACCACGGCGCTGAGGACCCGACCGCGCCGGTAGCGGCCGGTCGGTGATCGACGAGCTCGTGCGCGAGGGTGCCCGCCGGATGCCGGCCGAAGCCTTGCAGGCCGAGGTGGACGACTACATCGCCCGCCACATCAGCGAGCGCGACGCCGACGGACGTCGGTTGGTCGTGCGCAACGGCTCGCATCAGCCTCGCGAGGTCCTCACCTCGGCCGGGGCGGTCGAGGTGGTCGCGCCGCGGGTCAACGACCGCCGCGTCGACGCCGAGACAGGGCAGCGGCGGCGGTTCTCCTCGGCGATCCTGCCCGCCCTGGGCGCGCAAGACCCCGAAGATCACCGAGGTGCGGCCGCTGCTCTACCTGCACGTCCTGTCCTCGGGGGACTTCGTGCCCGCCCTGGGCCAGTTCCTCGGCTCGACCGCGGGGCCGCGCTGCTCGGGGCGACGTTGTCAGGCCGTCGTGGTGCGTCCGGCGCGGTTCAGGTCCGAGTCGGAGGCGGGGCCGGACGGGCGCCGTGGTGGTCGCGCTGGTCGAGGCGGCCAGCGCGGATGTAGGCGTAGATCCGCTCACTCACCCCGCGATCGTGGCCGATCGCGGGAGGTCGCAGATACGTGGTCGGCCCGTTGCTGGGATGTGTGGCACCGGAGTGCTTCGTCATGGCGGTGCCTTCCCCACGTGCGCACGGCATCAGCATCACTTGATCTGACGTCTGTCGAGGATGCCTGCGAGGCGACGCTCTGCACATGCAAATGAGTGTGCATCTGCACACGATCTTCGACGTCGCGGGCGTCCAGCGATGGATCGCGCCGTCCCGGGCAGTGGGCTGCACGCGCACGACCGAGCGCATCGTGGAGGCGGCACTGCGCATCGCACCGCTCGCCAGGCGCCAAGTGCCCGATCCCGGGCAGCCGCAGGATCTCCGTCGGGCAGGGGAAACCGGGCGGATCAGGTCTCGCCCAGCGGTCGGCCGGGAAGTCGCATCGGGCGGGTTCGGCTCGGTGGTGTTCACCCAGCTCCTCATCGAGTGTGCGGCGGCTTCCGCCGTGACCCGAAGCCATCGCAGGTACGCGCCTACATGGGTCGACATCGCTCGTCGCTGAGGGTTTCGGTCGTGCCACAGCTCGTCTGTGGTCGTTGACACGTGTAAGTAGCACCGATAGCGTCCCCCGCGTCACAGGGTTGAAACGTTTCATTACGGTGGCGGTGCGGGGCACTCCATGCCGCCTGGCCGGACCCGGACGCCGACCGATCGTCTGACGGTCGGCCGGACTCCTGGAGGTTCGACGATGAACGGCAGGACACGGCCCCGCCCGAGGCGGCTGGCGGTACTGGTGGGAGCGGCACTGCTGCTCTCGGCGTGCAGTGCGGGGAGCCTGGGCTCCTCCAGCGACAGCGGTGGTGGGGAGACGCTCGACTTCCTCATCGGCAACGACGAGTCGGCGGTCGCGCTGGGCGAAGCGCTCGTCGAGGCGTTCAACGCGACCAACCAGGGCGTGACGGTGACCCTGGAGACGCGGCCAGGCGGTTCCGAGGGCGACAACGTCGTCAAGACCCGGCTGGCCACCGGCGACATGGCCGACGTCTTCCAGTACAACTCCGGGTCGTTGTTCCAGGCGCTCACCCCGCAGCAGCAGCTCACCCCGCTGACCGGCGAGGGGTGGGTCTCCACGCTGCAGGACGACTTCCGCAGCTCGGTGAGCGCCGGCGGCGAGGTGTACGGCGCTCCCTGGGGTGCCTCGCTCGGCGGCGGCGTCCTGTACAACAAGCCGGTCTACGAGCGGCTCGGGCTGAGCGTGCCGACGACGTGGGCCGAGTTCATGGCCAACAGCGCGGCGATCAAGGCGGCCGGGATCGACCCGGTCGTCCAGACCTACGGCGAGACGTGGACCTCCCAGCTGCTGGTGCTCGCCGACTTCCACAACGTGGCCGCGGCCGAGCCGGGCTTCGCCGAGCAGTACACGGCGGGCCGGGTCAAGTACGCGACGTCGGCGCCGGCCATCAAGGGCTTCCAGCACCTGCAGGAGGTCCACGAGGCGGGCTACCAGAACGTCGACTTCGCCTCGGCCGAGCTCGAGGACGGGCTGCGCAAGGTCGCCACCGGCGAGGGGGCGCAGTACCCGATGCTGACCTCGACGGTCATCCAGATGGTGGCGAACAACCCGGAGTCCGCGCAGGACGTGGGGTTCTTCGCGCTCCCGGGCGACGACGCGGCCACCAACGGCGCGACCCAGTGGCTGCCCGCCGGGATCTACGTCCCGCAGACGACCACCGGCGCGAAGTTGGAGGCGGCCAAGACCTTCCTGAACTGGGTGACCGGCCCCGACGGCTGCGAGGTGGCCCGCACCGCGGTCCCGCCGACCGGGCCCTTCGCCACCGCGGGCTGCGAGCTGCCGGCCGACGTGCCCGCTGCCGTCGCCGACTTCGCCGGCTACGTCGACGACGGCAGGACGAGCCCGGCGCTGGAGTTCCTCTCGCCGGTCAAGGGCCCGGCGCTGGAGCAGATCACCGTCGAGGTGGGCTCCGGGATCCGGTCGGCGCAGGACGGCGCGGCGCTCTACGACGACGACGTCCGCAAGCAGGCCCAGCAGCTGGGGCTGCCCGGCTGGGACTAGCCGACGGTCGCCCCGTCCCCGGCGCGCACCGCCGGGGACGGGGCGCCGCGAGCCCGAGGAGGTGCTCTCGCGCATGACCACGACGTTCGAGCCCGCGACCAGCCGGGAGGGCCCGGCCCCGCGGCCACCCGGCCGCATCCGCTCGGGTGTCCGCGCCGGGGCGCGGTACCCGTACTGGTTCTACCTGCCGGCCGCGGTCGTCTACCTCGTGCTGTTCATCGTGCCGACGGTCGTCTCGTTCTTCTTCAGCCTCACCCGCTGGCGGCTGATCGACTGGGAGTTCATCGGGTTCGAGAACTTCGTCATGTTCTTCCGGGAAGCCGCGCTGGTGACCGGACTGGTCAACACGCTGATCTACGGGGTGCTGACCTCGGCGGCGAAGGTCGTGCTCGGCCTGCTGCTGGCGGTGCTGCTGACCTCGAACATCGTCGGCCGCGACTTCCTGCGCTCGATGGTGTTCTTCCCGGTGCTGGTCAGCACGGTGGGCGTGGGGTTGACCTTCGAGGCCCTGATGGACCCGTTCGGCGGAGTGATCAACAATGCGCTGGAGGCGGTGGGACTGCCCGGCCCCGGCTGGTTGACCAACCCGTCCTACGCCCTGCTCTCGGTCGCACTGGTCGACATCTGGAAGGGCGTCGGGCTGGCCACGGTGATCTACATCGCCGGCATCGTGTCCATCCCGCGGGAGTACTTCGAGGCCGCGCGGGTGGACGGGGCCAGTGCGTGGGACAACTTCCGGTACATCATCCTGCCGCTGGCCCGGCCGGCCACCACGACCGTGATCATCCTGTCGCTGATCGGCGGACTGCGGTCGTTCGACCTGATCTGGACGATGACCGGCGGCGGGCCGGGCTTCACCTCGGACGTGATCGCCTCGGTGATCTACAAGCAGTACCAGGCCGGTTTCTACGGCCTGTCCACCGCGGGGAACGTCGTGCTGTTCGTGGTGGTCACCGCGATCGTGGTGCCGCTGTTCTGGTGGCTCAACCGCAAGGAGGCCGAGCTGTGACCCGCGCTGTGAGCACGGCGGCGCGGTGGCGGCGCTTCGGCCTCAGCGCGGTGTCGATGGCCGTGCTCGGTGTCGTCTTCCTGGTGCCGTTCGCCTTCGTGGTCCTGGCGGCGGTGAAGACCCGCCAGGAGGCGTCGCTGCTGCAGCTGACCTGGCCCACCGAGTGGCGGATCGCGCAGAACTTCCTCGAGGTGCTCTCCGCGCGGGACTACCTGCTGATCATCGCTTTCACCAACAGCGTGATCCTCACGGTGTCCGCGGTGGCCATCTCGGTGATCCTGGCGGCGCTGGCGGCGTTCGTGCTGCAGCGCCGGCCGAGCCGGTGGAACCCGCTGATCAACATGCTGGTGCTGTCCGGGCTGATCATCCCGCCGGCGGTGGTCCCGACCATCTGGGTGCTGGACGGGATCGGGCTGTTCCGCACCATGCTCGGGCTGATCCTGGTCGAGGTCGCGTTCGGGGTGTCGTTCTGCATCCTGCTGTTCCGGGCGTTCTTGATCACCGTGCCGCGGGAGCTGGACGAGGCGGCGGTGCTGGACGGGGCCGGCCCGCTGCGGCTGTTCTTCCGGGTCATCCTGCCGCTGCTGCGCCCGGTGATCATCACTGTCGTCGTGGTCCAGTCGGTGACCATCTACAACGACTTCGTGAACCCGCTGTACTTCCTGCCGGGCGAGCAGAACGCCACCGTGCAGCTCACCCTGTTCAACTTCAACAGCCAGTACAGCAACCAGTACAACCTGCTGTTCATGGACATCCTGCTGATCATGATCCCGCCGCTGGTCATGTTCTTGTTCTTCAGCCGCCAGATCGTCGCCGGGATGACGTCCGGTGCGGTGAAGGGCTGAGCGCGCCGCACCGCGGTGCCCGAAACCGAGAGGGGACGACGGCCATGCCGCCGACCTGGCACGCCACGATGATCGGACCCGACGAGGACTTCGCCGGCGCCCCGTTGCTGCGCACCGAGTTCTCGGTCGAGACCGGCCACGGCGCCGTGACCGGAGCCCAATTGCACGCGACGGCCCGCGGGGTCTTCACGGCCTTCGTCGGCGGCGCCGCGGTGTCCGACGAGGTGCTGAGCCCGGGCTGGTCGAGCTACGAATGGCGGCTGCGGTACCGCACGTACGACGTCGCGGCGCTGCTGCCGGACGCGGGCGAGACCGCGGTGCTCGGGTTCGCGCTGGGCAACGGCTGGTACCGCGGCCGGCTCGGCTGGGGCGACGAGCGCGCGATCTACGGGCCCGAGCTCGGGGTGCTGGCCCAGCTGGAGATCACTTTCGCGGACGGCCATCGGCAGTTCGTCGGCACCGACGGGTCCTGGCGCGCCGGGCCGTCGGCGGTGCAGACCAACGACCTCTACGACGGGCAGACCATCGACGCCCGCCTGGTCGACGACGCCTGGCTGCGGCCGGGCGCCGCCGGTAGTGGGTGGACCGGGGTGCACGCCCAGGAGTTCGACGCCGCGATCCTGGCGCCCTACGTCGGGCCGGTCGTGCGCCGCCAGCAGGAGGTGTCGCCGACCCGGATCTGGACGTCGCCGGCCGGGGGGACGCTGGTGGACTTCGGGCAGAACCTGGTCGGCTGGCTGCGGCTGGCGGTGCGCGGCGAGGCCGGCGCGACGGTCACCGTGCGGCACGCCGAGGTGCTCGAGGACGGGGAGCTCGGCACCCGTCCGCTGCGCTCGGCGCAGGCGACCGACCGGTTCGTGCTCTCCGGCGCCGACGACGTGTTCGAGCCCACCCTGACCTTCCACGGCTTCCGCTACGCCGAGCTCGACGGCTGGCCCGGGGTGCCGACCACCGACGCGATCACCGCCGTCGTCGTGCACTCCGACCTGCGCCGCACCGGCCGGTTCCGCTGCTCCGACGAGCTGGTCAACCAGTTGCACGACAACGTCGTGTGGGGGATGCGGGGCAACTTCCTCGACGTGCCGACCGACTGCCCGCAGCGCGACGAGCGCATGGGCTGGACCGGCGACATCGCGGCGTTCGCGCCGAGCGCGGCCTTCCTCTACGACGTCGCCGACTTCCTCGGCGACTGGCTGCTCGACGTGGACGCCGAGCAGCGGGCGGCCGAGGGCCTGATCCCGTACGTGGTGCCCGACGTCCTCAAGTACACCCCGCCGGGCGACCTCGGCGCCCAGGAGAGCACGGCCGTCTGGGGGGATGCGGCGGTCTGGGTGCCGTGGGCGCTGTGGCGGGCCTACGGCGATCGCGACGCGCTGGACCGGGCCTACGGTGCGATGGCCGCACACGTCCGCCGGGTCGAGACGCTGCTGTCGGACACCGGGTTGTGGGACACCGGCTTCCAGTTCGGCGACTGGCTCGACCCGACCGCGCCCCCGGACGACCCGATCCGCGCGAAGGCCGACAACGGCGTGGTGGCGACCGCGTGCCTGTACCGCAGCGCGCGCACGGCGTCCGAGGCCGCCGCCGTGCTCGGCCGCGGCGGCGACGCCGAGCACTTCGCCGGGCTGGCCGAGCGCACGCGCAGCGCGTTCGTCAAGCACTACGTCGGCGACGACGGCCGGATCCGCAGCGACGCGGTGACGGCCTACGCCCTGGCCATCCACTTCGGACTGCTCGACGACCGCGTCCGGGGTCTGGCCGGCGACCGGCTGGCCGCGCTGGTGGCCGAGAGCGGACACCGCATCGCCACCGGTTTCGCCGGCACTCCGTACGTGTGCGACGCGCTGGTGGAGACCGGGCACCTCGACGACGCCTACCGGTTGCTGCTGCAGCGGGACTGCCCCTCGTGGCTCTACCCGGTGACCATGGGCGCGACCACGGTGTGGGAGCGGTGGGACTCGATGCTGCCCGACGGCACCATCAACCCCGGGCAGATGACCAGCTTCAACCACTACGCCCTGGGCGCGGTCGCGGACTGGCTGCACCGCACGGTCGGCGGCATCGCGCCCGCCGAGCCCGGCTACCGGACCGTGCGTGTCGCCCCTCGCCCCGGAGGTGGGCTGACCTGGGCGGAGTGCTCACTGCAGACACCGCACGGGCTGGTGGCCGTCGCCTGGCGGGTGGAGCCCTCCGGAGCGCTGGACGTCGAGGTCGCCGTGCCCGACGGGGTGACAGCCGAGATCGACGTGCCGGGTGCAGAGCCCCAGCGCGTGGGCGCCGGGAGCCACCGGTTCCGGGCCGGCGCCTGACCCGCCACGGGTCGTCAGGCCGACGCGCGGATCTCCAACCGGCACTCGTCCTTGACCGGGGCACCCGGGATGGGCTCGCCGGCCAGCACGGCGACGACGCTGCGCACATGGTGCTCGGCGATCGCCCGGTAGTCCTGCACCACCGTGGTCAGCGGCGGGTCGGCCACGGCGGCGGCGGGCACGTCGTCGACCCCGACGACGGCCAGCTCCTCGGGGACGCGCACCCCGAGCCGCCGGGCGCCCGTCAGCACGGCCATGGCCACCTCGTCGTTGTAGGCGCAGATCCCGGTCACCGGCGGGTCGGCCGCGAGCCAGGACCGGACCGCCTCGGCCGCCGCGCGCGGCTGCAGCGGGACGGTCCGGACGTCGGGCGCGGGCAGCCCGAGCTCCGTGCACACATCGCGGACCCCCTGCAACCGCGGGCGGGCGAACACGGCGACCCGGTCGTCGTCGGGATAGGCGTAGCCCAGCCGCCGGTGGGTGGGGGCGAGGTGCCGGGCCTGCAGCCCGCCGACCGGGTCCTGGGGCTGCAGCAGCTCGCCGGGCCGCTGTTCGACCGGCGAGTGCAGCGTGACCACGACCTCGACGCCGGCCGCCCGCATCGCTGCCGCCTCCGCGGGGGTGAGGGCGTCGAAGGCGAGCACCGCGACCGGGGTGATGGCCTTCCACACCTCACCCATGGGGCGGACGGCCCGGGAATCCGGGTGCAGGACGAAGGTGAGCCCGCTGCGGGCGAAGGCCGCGGTCACCTCCTGCACCACCCGCCCGAGCGCGTGCCCGAGCGGCCAGTCCGGCAGCAGCCCGAGCACGACGTCCGAGCGGCCGCGGCGCAACGCCGTCGCCGTCGCCGAGGGGGCGTAGCCGAGTCGGGCGGCGGCGTCGCGGACCCGCCGGCGGGTGGCGTCGGGGATGGCCTGGCCGGGCTTGTCGTTGAGGACGTAGCTGACGGTCGCGCGGGACACACCGGCCTCGCGGGCCACGTCGGCGCTGGTGATCCGTCGGCCGCGGGCCGTGCTCACCGTCCGGGTGCCATGTGCCGCTCGCCTTCTCGTTCTCGTGCGCTGAGGGTACCGGTGCAGAACCAACGACACTGGCGACCTCCGGTCTGCTGGGGCGCACGGCAGAGCCTCAGTGCGGACTCGACGGGCCGGCATCGCCTGTCCGATCGGTACAGAGACGCAGCGCGGCGGAGTGGCGTCCGCGCTGTCGAAGGCGGGCATGGCGCCCGTCCGGGCCCGCTACGGCCACCGGGTGCACCGGGTCGCTAGGCTGCGATCGGTCGCGATCATCGTCATGGATCTCTAGGGGTGTTTCAGTGTCCTCGCCGGAGCCGGGTTTCGACCGACATGACCTCCAGCGGGGCCGTTCCACATCCGGCCAGTTCATCTTTCCGGACTCGTTCGGCTGGATCATGTGCTGGACGCCGTTGACGTTTCCGGACGGACGTCCTGTCGTGGTGACCGGGGGCAGCGACGGAACGCTGCGCATGTGGGACCCGGCCACCGGCGCCCAGGTCGCCCCGCCGATCGCCGCCGGCTGCATCGCCGATGGAGGGGCGATGGGGGTGACGGGCGTACGGGTGGTGGATAGCTCCGATGGCCCGCGGGTCGCGGTCACCAGCGGCAACGGTCAGGGCGACCGTGGCCCGGTCCGGTTGTGGGATCCGCTCAGCGGGGAGATGAACGGTGAACTGGACGAGGACGAGCCGGCATCGCCCGCGGACGCCCGGCCGGGAGCCGACGCGCCGCCGTTCCTTCCGCAACGCCCGACGGGTGAGGTTGCCTTCTTGGCCGTGCGGCCGGGGACCGCGTCCGTTCCGGCCACGGTGGTGACTGCCGTCAACGGCCCTACCGGCGTTCGCGACCGCTCCGGCCTGCGGATCTGGGATCCCGTTGCGGGCACCCGCATCGGTGTGCTGGACCTCGCAGGGGAGACGCAGAGGCTCGCGTACGTGCCCCGCACCGGTGGGCCGGATCTGCTGGTCGGCTTCGACCACCATCCTGCGCGCGTGCAGGTGTGGGACGCGATGACCGGCACGCCCCTGGCGGATCCAACCGCCACCCATCCGCTGGTGACCAAGCAGGTATGCCATCTGCGGGTGGCCGACGGTCGCACCCTGATCGCCATGCGGGGCGCGCCGGCGGCCGGCTCCGGAACGAGCCGGACCGATGTCGTGAGGCTGTGGGATCCGGACACGGGAGCGAACCTGCCCGCCCCGTTCGACTGCGTCCCGATGACCATCGCCGCGGTGCCCGGTCCCACCGGTGGCGATCTGGTGGCCTGCCTGTCGGGCATGGACGACACGGTGGAGGTGTTCGACCCGGTCACCGGTGCCCGGTTCGGGACCCCGTTCGAACCGGACGACACCCGGTACGTCGAGCTGATCGGGTTGCGCGGCCCGGCGGGCCGGCCGCTGGTGGCCGTGGTCAGCGACAGCGGCCCCGATCTGCCGGTCTGGGACGTCACGAGCGGTGAGCTCGTCAACGAACTCGTCGACGTGTGGGTCGCGAACTGGGCGGTGATTCCGAGGCCCGACGGCACCGACGCACTGGCCATCGCCGGCCAGAGCGGCGACGTCGGAATCTGGGATCCCGGCACGGGCGAGCAGGTGATCGGTCCGCTTCTCGGGCACGGGACGCACTCCGGGGCCGATGTGTTCCATCACGTCCACATCGCGGTCCTCGCTGACGGTGACGGCCGACAGTCGCTGATCACCGGTGGTGTCGACAACACGCTACGCCGCTGGCAGTTGCCCGACTTCGCGTCGCCCGCCTGATCACCGAACTCGCACGGCCCGATCACTCACCAGCATCACGCCCTGCCACGGTCAGATCCATCCGGGGTTCCCGCTGTGTCAACGGCGCACCCGATAGCGCAGGTGAAGCACCCGGTTGGCCTGGATCACCACGTCGGGATCCTCCAACAGGTGCTGCGCGTGGACCGACCCGAAGTAGCGCTTGCCGGACCCGAACACGACGGGTACGACGTCCATGCGCACCTCGTCGATCAGGCCCGCGGCAAGCACCTGGCCACCGACGTCGCCGGCGGCGACCTCGACCACGCGGTCACCCGCGAGCTCCTGCGCCTTGGCCACGGCTGCCTCGACGCCGTCGACGAAGTGGAACGGCGCACCGGGGTCCCAGCCCTCGGGCTCCGGCCGGTGCGTCACGACCACCACGTGGTCGATCCCGCCCGGAGGCTTCCCGTCCCAGCCGTCCGTGATGTCGAAGACGTGGCGGCCGGCGATCGTCACCCCGATCTGGTCCCAGTACGGCCGGGTGTAGTCGTAGGACGTCTGCGACACCTTCACCGCGCCGCTCTCGTCCAACGGGACGTCCCCGTTGGACAACCAGTCGAACAGCGGTCCGGGCTGGTCATTCTCGTCCGCGATGAAGCCGTCCACCGACACCGAGCTGTACATGACCACCTTGCCCACGGGGCTCTCCTTTCTTCCGGGGGCCCCAAATTAGCGGGTCGTGAGCTGTCGCTCTTGTAAGAATTCAATCGGCCGGCAGCGGCCAGCTGTCCAGCACGTGGCCGGGATGTTCGCGCAGGAACCGCCGCCGGACTTCGACGTACCGGGTCGGCGTGAGCCCGGTGAACGCCCGGAACTCGTGGCCGAAGTGGGCCTGGTCGAAGTAACCCGCGCCACCGGCGACGTCGCCCCAGTCGATCGGTTCGGCGAAGTCGATCGCGAGCATGGTGGCGGCGAAGCGCTGGGTGCGGGCCAGCCGCTTCGGCGTGACACCGATGAGCTCCTTGAACCGCTGCGCCAGATGAGTGCTGCTGACACCGGCTGCCACGCTCAGGTCGCCGATCGCCACCGCCCCGCTGGTCGCCGCGATGACGCTGCTCGTACGGCGGACCAGCCCCAGGCCGGCGGTCTCGCACAGCCGTCGCATCAGCTCCTCCTCGAGCAGCGTCAGCATCTCGCGCGGTCCGTCCGCCGTGGCCAGCCGGTCTCGCAGTTCGGCGACGGCGGGCCGGCCCCACACCTGCTCCACCGTCACCGGCCGGTCGCACAGCTCGACCGCGGGCATCGGCAGGAACGGCGCCAACCCCCACGGCTTGACGTGCACGCCGACGGACCGGGTCCGGAGCGGGTAGCCGAACTCCAACGCGCGGGTGGGCGTGGTGATCACGCAGCCGTCGGCGTACTCGGCCGTCTCGATGTCGGTGCCGGCGCGGATGCGGAACGGCGCCCCGAGGTTGACGATGAGCAGCGCCCCCGGCATCGGCGGCAGCATCAGCCGGGCGTACGGCGGCGCACCCTCCAGGTAGTAGAGGTCGTCGATCAGCCCGTCCAGCGGCGGTCGCGGCACTCTGGACACGTACTCCACGCCCACAGCATCACCGACGCCCCGCCGCCTTCGCGCGCCCGGATGGTCCAGCCGCGCTGCCGCCGGCATCGAGCCGGCGCCGATCCGGGCCGAGAGCCCGGCCGCGGACATCTGCGTGGGATACGCGTGCTGCGTGGGAGAACCACGCTTGTCCATCTCCTCACAAGATCGAGTCGCCAGACGCGCCGGGGCGATCCGGTCGCAGCGGATCGGTGGCTCGCACGGATCGCCAGCAAACCCGGCGCGGATCGTGGAGTCCCGCGCGCGCGGGATCAGCACGGTGGGTCGATGGGGTCGATGGAGGGCAAGGCGGGACTGGTCACCGGCGCGGCCAGCGGGATCGGTCGGGCCACCGCGGTGCGCGCGGCCGCCGAGGGTGCGTCGGTGCTGGTGTCGGACCTGGGGTCGGCCGCCGCTGAGGGCGCGCGGACGGTCGAGCTGTGCCGGGCGGCCGGCGGCGTCGCCGAGTTCCAGGTCTGCGACGTCGCGCGGCCCGCCGACCACGACGCGCTGGTCGCCGGGGTGCTCGACCGCTGGGGCAAGCTCGACTTCGCGCACAACAACGCGGGGGTGGGCGGCGGCGGGAAGCTGCTCGCCGACGTCGAGGACGAGGACTTCGACCGGGTCATCGCGATCAACCTGCGCGGCGTCTTCCTGGGGATGAAGCGCCAGATCCGAGCGATGCTCGCAGGCGGGGGCGGGTCCATCGTGAACACCGCGTCCAACGCCGGTCTGCGGGGGGTGAAGCGGCTGGCGCCCTACACCGCGGCCAAGCACGGACTGGTGGGGCTGACGAAGAACGCCGCCGTCGAGTACGCCGAGGACCTGATCCGGGTCAACGCCGTCGCCCCCGGGACGATCATGACCGGGTTCGCGCGCGGCGCCACCCCCGAGCGGCTCGCCGAGATCATGCGCCCGCAGGCCCTGCAGCGGATCGGCGAGCCCGAGGAGGTCGCCGCGGCCGTCGTGTGGCTGATGTCCGACGACGCCTCCTTCGTCACCGGGGTGACGCTGCCGGTCGACGCCGGGTCGGTCGCCGGCTGGTAGCCCCCGACGCGCGCCTGTCGGCCTCTGCGCAGAGTCCCCATGGTCTTCGCAAGTGCTACGGCGCCTGCGAAGACCCCACCGCCCCTGCGAAGACGGCCCCCATCCCCGGGGGAGGGTGTCCTTGCAGCGCTGGGTGGGTGTCGCAGCACTGGCTCTGGGGGCGCGCAGCGCGCCGGCGGCTGGCGGGGACGTCGCAGGGCTGGCTGGGTTGTCGCAGCGCGCCGGCGGGCTGCGCGGCCACACCCGGTGCTGCGAACACACCGCTGGTGCTGCGAGCCCGGCCGGCGAGGCGGCGCGCAGCACCGCGAGCCGAGCCGGGCCCGGCCGGGGGGGGGGGGGGGCGCCCCCCCCCCACACCCCTCCCGAGCACGTCGCCCCCCTGCTTGAGCTGAGGTCCCCGCTGGAAGCGCCGCCGGAGGCGCCCTAAACCGCAACGTCCGTGGGCGACGTGCCGAGCACGATCCGGACGAAAGTGTCACGGCTGGTGGCCGCCGCCGGAGGCGGCCTGAACCGCAACCTCGTCGGGCGGCGCGCCCAGCACGATCCGACGTAAGTGCCTCCGGATCAGGCAGGCGCCTTCCACACCCCCGCCCAGAAGATCTCGCTGGACAGGTACCGCGACACCCCCTTGACCGTCGGCCGGGCGATCGCCGCCTTGGCCGCCCGGGCCAGCCAGAGCACCGGGAGGTCCTGGCTGATCAGCACCTGGGCCCGCTGGTAGGCGGCCACCTGCGCCGCCGGGTCCGCGGTCGCGCCGGCCTCGGCGAGTGCCGCGTCGACGTCCGGGTTGCTGTACTTGCCGTAGTTGTTGATGCCGGTGGTGCTGAACTGGTTGACCATGAACGGGTACGGGCTCTCGTACGGGCCGGTGATCCAGGTCGCGGTGCCGAACCGGGTGCCGCGGACGATCGGGCCGATGAACGTCGAGATGTCGTCGAACTGCAGGTTCGCCGTCACCCCGATCGCCGCCCACTGCGCCTGCAGGAACTGGGCCAGCTGGTGGTCGTCGGGCGAGTTGCCGGTGTTGTAGGTGAACGTGGGATCGCCCCCGGACGCCCGGTAGTCGGCCACGAGCTGCTTCGCGCGCTCCACGTCGTAGCCGGGGTAGGCGTCCGCGGCATGCCGGCTGAAGTACGGGCTGTCCTCGGCGAACGGGGTGGTGGCGAGCTGGCCCCGGCCGCGGAACTGGGTGGCGTCGAGCGCGGCGGGGTCGACGGCCCGGATGAGCGCCTCGCGCATGCGTCGGTCGTCGAACGGGGCCTTGGTCAGGTTGAAGTACAGGTACTGCCCGTCGCCGCCGGGGCCCCAGTAGGTCTGCAGGGTGTCGTCGGCCGAGGCGCGCTCCAGCTCGCTGAAGAAGCCGCCGATGTTCAGGTCGATGTCGCCGTTGACGACCGAGGCGTAGCGCGAGTCGGTGTCGGGCAGCGGGCGGAACTCGATGCCGTCGAGGTAGGGCTTGCCTTCGTCCCAGTACCGGTCGAAGCGCTCGACGACCGTCTTGTTGTCCTGGGCCCAGCTGACGAACCGGAACGGGCCGGCGCCCACCGGGTTGCGCGGGTAGGCCTCGCCACCGGCCTGCACCGCGGTCGGCGAGGCGATGGAGCCCAGGTTGCCCGAGGAGAACGGCAGCGCGAACGACATCGGGAACGTGCTGGTGGCGCGCTTGAGCGTGAAGGTGACGGTGCGCGGGTCGGTGGCGGTCATCGCGGCGATCGGTTCGGTGTAGAGGTGCCCCAGCGCGGTGGTGTCGTCCAGCTGGCGGCGCACGTTGAAGATGACGGCGTCGGCGTCGAGCGGGGTGCCGTCGTGGAAGGTCACCGCCGGGCGGAGGGTCAGCGTCCAGGTGGTGCCGCCGTCGGGGCTGGTCATCGACTCGGCGAGCTGCGGCTGCGGGCGGCCCTCGCGGTCCATCTTCAGCAGCGAGTCGTAGATGGCCGAGGCCATCAGGCTGTTGCCGACGGTCGGGTCCAGCGAGCGCGACTCGGTGTACATCCCGACGACGAGGGTCCCGCCGCGCACCGGCGTGCCCTCCTCGGCCGGATCGCCGCCCCAGGGCTGCGAGGAGTCGAGCGCGCCCACCGACTCCGGCTCGCCGCCGCCGAACGCCGGGCCCGGCGCGGACCCGCAGCCGGCCAGGACCAGGCAGAGCACGACCAGCAGGGCGGCCGCGGCGCTCGGGCGCGCGCGGCCCGGGGTGCGGGCGCGGGGGAGACCGGCCCTGGGGTCCACGCGGTTCATCAGCACCATCCCGTCGCAGCACCGGACGTCGTCGTACGGCCCTCCCGGGGCGGTGGTGCCCGTTGCGGCACGTGTGGCCCGACCTGGAGGTGGGCGCAGAGTAGGCACAGCGCGGGGGCCGTCCGGGGCTCCGGACGACGAAATGCGCGCAGGCTCCGGGAACCGCGCGCGCAACGCCAAGCTGTGCGTCAGCCGCCCGCCTGCGGCAGCCGGGCGGGCGGGTCGGTCTCGCGCACGAGCGGGTCGTCGTCGGTGCCCAGCGCGCGCCAGTCGGCCCCCGGTTCCAGGATCTTCTCCGCCGACCGGATGCCGCGGTAGTCCAGGTCGCCGTCGACGGCGGGCGGCGGCGCGCCGTCGGCGAGGCCGCGGGCGGCGCCGAGCAGCAGCCGGCGCATCCGGATGATGGCCTTGTCCGAGGTGCCCAGCCGCTCCTGGCTGCGGTCGTAGATCTGGCCCATCGACTCGGTGACCATGAAGTCCTGGCTGACGAACTCGGCGACCCCGGAGTAGGTCAGGGTGCGCTGCACCACGCGGTCGATGCCGTAGTCGTTCTCCGCGGTGTACACGCGGGGCAGCACGCCGGTGCCCTGCTCGTTGCGGGCGTGGGTGAACGGGGTCCGCTCGAACAGCCCCGGTCCGCCGATCCCGTGCGGGTTCTCCACGTCGCGGGTGACGAAGGTGAACCGCGCGGTGTTGTGGTCGTCGATCGGGACGAACACGCCGTGGCGGGTGCTGAACGGCAGCGCGGCCACGACGGTGAAGAAGGGGTAGCAGTAGGCGGTCACGCGCACGTGCGTGTGCCCGTTGGGGGTGGTGCGGATCCCGGCGTACTTGAACCCGTACCAGGTGTCCTCGATCTCGAGACGGGGCGCGCGGTCGTGGCGCCAGAACTTCCACGACATGGCGTTGGTCGGGTAGCCGGGCTTGTCGCTGCCGTCGTCGGGGATCTGCTCGACGCCGTCCCACTGGTGCAGCCAGGAGATGTGGCTGG
>NZ_JAGSOV010000103.1 GCF_023898865.1 Pseudonocardia humida | reverse complement strand
CCCGCTGGCGGCGGGTGGGCGCGGTGGCAGGCGGGGCCGCGGCGGTGCAGGCGCACGGCCGCGCCGCGCTGGCCGGCGCGCTGGCCGGGCAGCTGGGCGCGGCGCGCGACGACCTGGCCGCGGCCAGGGCCGCGCTGGCCGACCCCGCGCCGCGCGGGCTCTCCGTGCTGCTGGACGGGGTGTCCGCGGTGATCGACGCGCTGCACGGCGACCTGCGCGGGGCGGCCGACCGGCTGGCCGGGCTGGCCGCGACGACCGTGCCGTCCGACGCCTTCGCCACCGACTCCTGGCCCGAACTGACGATCGAGGTGCTGGCCGCCGGGGGCGAGGAGGAGGTGGCCCGCGCGGTGCTGGCCGCGCACCCCGACGAGCCCTCGGCGCGCCGGCTGCTGCTGGCCGCCTGGCTGGACATGCGGGCGGGTCGGCTGGCCGACGCCCGGGTCGGGCTGGCCGCCGCGGCCCGGCGCCCGGCGCTGCGCCGCAACGCGGTGCTGGCCGCCGCGATCACGGTGGGCCTGGCCCGCCGCTCCGGCGACGCCGCCGCGCTGGCCACCACCTGGCACCGGGTCGCTCCGGTGGTGGCCGGGGCCGACGTCGAGCTGCTGCACGTCGACGTCTGGGGGGAGCTGTCCACGGGCGCCGCGGCGGTGGCCGCGACCGGAGCGGCGGCCGCCACGATGGCCGCCGCGATCGACGCGGCCGTGCGGTCGGCGGGCGACCCGGCATGGTGCGTCGCGGCCGCGCTGTGGTGGCGCGTGCAGCGGGCCGCCGCCGTCGGGGACGCCGGTGGTGCCGCCGCCGCGGCCGCCGAGCTGGCCGCGCTGGGCGGCGGTCCGCCGCGGGCGAGGGCCTGGGCCGAGGCCGGTGCCCGGTGGGCCGACGTG
>NZ_JAGSOV010000102.1 GCF_023898865.1 Pseudonocardia humida | reverse complement strand
GGCCGCGGAGGTGCGCTCCGCGGCCGAGCGGCTGGTCGGGACCGGGCGCCCGTGGGAGGCGGCCGCGCTGTGCCTGGCCGCCGCGGCCCGCGCGGCCGAGCCCGCGACCGCCCGCGAGCTGCTGGGCGCGGGGCGGACCCTGCGCGGACGGATCTCGCCCGATCGGGCGATCGGGCGGGACGGGCTGTCCCGCCGCGAGCGCGAGGTGGGCAGGCTCGTGCTGGACGGGCTCACCCAGCGCGAGATCGGCGCGCGGCTCTACATCTCGCCCAAGACGGTGGAGCAGCACGTGGCCCGGCTGCGCCAGAAGCTCGTCGCGGGCAACCGCGCGGAGCTGGTCGCGGCCCTGCGCGCGCGGCTGGCGCAGCCGGGTCAGCGGCGCACCGGGTAGCCGGGAGCACACCCCGACACGGCCGCACCCGGCAGGCGATCGGTGCCCGGGTGCGGCTAGTCTCTACGCGAGGTCGAAGGCGGACGGTGGCCTCGGCGACGGCACGGGGCGCGGGGCGTCCCGGACGAACGGTGGGAGGCGGCGAGCAGTGGCTCGAGCACAGCGCGACGGGAGTCGCCGCGGTACCGGGCGGGTGGCCAAGGTGGCCGGCCTGGCCGTGGTCGTCTCGCTGCTCACCAGCGGTTGCTCGGTGGAGGAGGCGATCCGCTTCGGCTGGCCCGAGGGGATCACCCCGCAGGCCGAGGCGATGCGCCAGCTGTGGACCTGGTCCGCGATCGCGGCGCTGGTCGTCGGCGCGATCACCTGGGGCGCGATGCTCTGGGCCGTCGCGTTCCACCGCAAGAAGAAGGACGACGACGGCTCGCTGCCCCGGCAGACGCAGTACAACCTGCCCGTCGAGATCGTCTTCACGGTGATCCCGACGATCATCGTGGCGGTGCTCTTCGCGTTCACCGTCGTCGTGCAGAACTACGTCGACAGCGACCCGGCCGAGCCCGCCGACGTCCGCGTGGACGTCACCGCGTTCCAGTGGAACTGGGAGTTCGGCTACCCCGACACCCCCGGCCCCGACGGCCGCCCGGTCAGCACGCTGGGCACGAGCGACACGATCCCGCTGCTGGTGCTGCCCACCGGGCAGAGCATCGAGTTCACCCAGCGCTCGACCGACGTGATCCACAGCTTCTTCGTGCCGGAGTTCCTGTTCAAGCGCGACGTCTTCCCGCTGCCCGAGGTCAACGACCAGGACAACGTCTGGCGCATCGACGAGATCGAGCGCGAGGGCGCCTTCGTCGGGCGCTGCGCCGAGCTGTGCGGCGCCTACCACGCGCAGATGAACTTCGAGGTGCGGGCGCTGCCCCCGGACCTGTACGAGCGCTGGCTCGCGCTGCGCACCCAGGTCAACCCCGACACCGACGCCGTCTACACCGCCGGTGAGGCGCTGGGCGAGCTGAACTGCGGCGAGCTGTGCGCGCCGCAGGCCACCACCACCTACCCCTTCACCACCGACCGGACCCAGCGCTCCGCGTCGCAGCCGACCACGGGGAGCTGAGCGATGAAGGTCGAGCACCGCATCTTCGAGATCGTCGCGGTCTTCTGCTTCGTGGTCGCGATCATCTACACGGTCCTCGCCCAGGAGGCGGTGGGCATCGCGGGGCTGTTCCTGACCGGTGGGCTGGCGCTGATCGTGGGCACCTACTTCCGGTTCGTCGCCCGCAGGCTGGAGGGCCGCCCGGAGGACAACCCGGAGGCCGAGGTCTCCGACGGCGCAGGCGACGTCGGGTTCTTCTCCCCGGGCAGCTACTGGCCCGTCGGGGTGGCCTTCGCGGTCGCGCTGCTGGGCATCTCGCTGGCGTTCTTCTACGTCTGGGCGATGGTCATCTCCGGGATCATCCTGCTGGGGGCGATCGCCGGGCTGGTGTTCGAGTACCACATCCGCCCCTCCGAGCACTGAGCACCGAAGCGCTGAGCACCGAAGCGCTGGGCACCGAAGCGCTGGGCACCGGGCCGGGTCGGGCGGTGCCGGGACGGGCGGCGGGGCACCTGGTCGTCGTCGACATGCAGCGGGTCTTCGCCGACCCGGCCAGCGGCTGGGCGACCCCGGGCTTCGCCGCCATCCTCGACACGGTCTCGGCGCTGGTCGCCGCGTTCGACCCGGCGGTCACCTTCACCCGGTTCGTCAGCCCGGCGCGGCCGTCGGGCGCCTGGCGCGAGTACTACCGGCAGTGGCCCTTCGCGCTGCAGCCGCCCGACGCGCCGCTGTGGGACGTCGTGCCCGAGCTGGCCCGCCCGGGGCCCACCGTCGACGCGCCGACGTTCGGCAAGTGGGGTCCCGAGCTGGCCGCCCGGGTGGGCGACGCCGATCTCGTGCTCGCCGGGGTGTCCACCGACTGCTGCGTGCTGTCGACGGCGCTCGCCGCGGCCGACGCCGGGACGGCCGTCCGGGTGGTCGCCGACGCCTGCGCCGGGGTGGACGCCACCACTCACCGCAAGGCGCTGGACGTCATGGAGCTCTACGCGCCGCTGGTGCGGGTGGTGTCCGCGGCCGAGCTGCTGACGTGAGCGCCCCCGACGACGGGCGCCTCGACCGGGCCCGTGGCGCGCTGCACGGGCTGGCGATCGGCGACGCGCTCGGCATGCCGACCGAGTCGCTGCCCCGCGCCGAGGTCGTCGCCCGCTACGGCGAGGTCGTCGACCGCTTCCACCCCGGTGCCCGCGACCAGCCCGTCGCGCCCGGGCTGCCCGCGGGCACCGTCACCGACGACACCGAGCAGGCCGTGCTGCTGGGCGAGCTGCTGGTGGAGTCCGGCGGCGGCTTCGACCCCGCGGAGTTCGGTCGCCGGCTGCTGGCCTGGGAGGGCGCGCTGCGCGCTCGCGGGGCGCACGGCCTGCTGGGCCCCTCGACCAGGCGCGCCGTGGCCGCGCTGGCCGCCGGCGCCGACCCGGTCGAGGCCGGTCGGGACGGCACCACCAACGGCGCCGCCATGCGCATCGCCCCGGCGGGCGTGGCCGTCGCCGACCCCGACGCGCTCCTCGAGCTGGTCGTGCGGGTGTGCACCCCCACCCACGGCACCGGTGTCGCCATCGCCGGGGCGGCCGCGGTCGCCGCCGCGGTCAGCGCCGGGATCGACGGGGCGACGGTCGCCGAGGCCACCGCGCACGCGGTCGGGGCCGCTCGCCGGGGCGCGGGCCGGGGCCGCTGGGTCGCCGCCGCGGACGTGGCCGCCCGGATCGAGTGGGCCACCGGGCTGGTCGCCGGGCTCGCGCCGTCCCGGGCCGTCGAGGTGATCGGCGCGCTGGTCGGCACGGGGCTGGCCACCCAGGAGTCGGTGCCCGCGGCGTTCGCGGTGCTCGCCACCGCGGGCGAGGACCCGTGGCTCACCTGCCGGCTGGCCGCCTCGCTCGGCGGCGACACCGACACCGTGGCCGCCATGGCCGGTGCGGTCGCGGGGGCCTGCCACGGCACGGCCGGGCTGCCCGACGCGGCCATGGCCACCGTCGCCGAGGTCAACGGGCTGCCGCTGGACCGCCTGGCCGCCGACCTGCTCGCCCTGCGCGGCCCCATCCGGTGAACCCCGCCCGATGATCAGCCGGCTGGTGCACGTCGGGAACGTGGTGGTCGACCTCGTCGCCGCCGTGCCCGCCCTGCCCGCCCGCGGCGCCGACGTCCTGGCCCACCGCATGGACGCCGTGGCCGGCGGCGGGTTCAACGTGCTGGCCGCGGCGGCCCGCCAGGGGCTGCCCGCCGTGTACGCCGGACCGGTGGGCACAGGTCCGTTCGCCGACATCGCCGTCGCCGCGCTGCGCGCCGAGGGCGTCGAGGTGCGGCAGCGGCCCCGGCCCACCGACACCGGCATCGTGCTCACCGTCGTGGACGACGAGGGCGAGCGGACGTTCGTGACCAGCCCGGCGTCCGTCGTCGGGGCGACCGGCGCGGAGCTGGCCGCCGTGGTGCCGCGACCCGGCGACGCGATCTCGGTGTCGGGCTACGAGCTCCTGCACGGCCCCACCCGCGACGCGCTGCTGCCCTGGATCGCCGCCCTGCCCGCGGCGGTCGCGGTGGTGCACGACCCCGGCCCGCTGGCGCCCTGGTCCGCGCCCGGCGCCGTGCGCGCGCTCCTCGACCGGGCCGACTGGGTCACCGCGAACGCCGCCGAGGCCCGGCGGATCACCGGCCGCACCGACCCCGCCGACGCCGCCTGCGCGCTCGGTGGGCGGGCCGGTGCGCTCGTGCGGACCGGCGCCGAGGGCTGCTGGGTGGCCGTCGGGGGTGCGGCACCGGTGCACGTGCCGGGGTTCGCCGTCGACGCGGTCGACACCACCGGCGCAGGCGACACCCACACCGGCGCCTTCCTGGCCGCGCTGGCCCGCGGGCAGGACCCGGTGGCCGCGGCCCGCACCGCGAACGCCGCCGCCGCGCTGTCGGTCACCCGCCCCGGCCCGGCCACCGGCCCGACCACCGCCGCGCTCGCCGACTTCCTCGCCACCCGCCACGGCGCTCCCACGCCCGGCCCTGACGCGCTGCCCTGACCTCGCCCGGACGAGGGAGCTGCTCTGGCGCGCCCGGACGCGCCCGCGTCACGCCGCGTACCGCTGTGCGCCTCCGACCGGGGCGCCGCTAGCCGCGTGCGGCCTTCCCCAGCGCCTGTCGGGCGATGATCACCTGCTGGATCTGGCTGGTGCCCTCGTAGATGCGGAACAGCCGGGCGTCGCGGTAGAAGCGCTCCACCGGTACGCCGCGCATGTACCCGGCGCCGCCGTGGATCTGCACGGCCCGGTCGGCCACCCGCCCGACCATCTCGCTGGCGAAGTACTTGGCCGCTGAGGGGCCCTGGATCCGGTCGGTGCCGGCGTCGTAGGCGCGCGCGACCTCCAGCACGGTCGCGCGGCCCGCGTAGTGGTCGGTCACCGAGTCCGCGATGAGCCCCTGGATGAGCTGGAAGGACGCGATCGCCTTGCCGCCCTGCTCGCGGGTCGAGGCGAACTCCACCGACTCCTGCACCAGCCGCGCGGCCATGCCCACGCACAGCGCGGCGATGTGCACGCGGCCGTGCGCCAGGCACCTGGCGGCGGTGACGAAGCCGCGGTGCAGGCCGTCCTCGCCGCCGACCAGCGCGTCGGCAGGCACCCGGACGTCGTCGAGGTGCACGTCGGCGGTCCACGCGCCGAACTGGCCCATCTTGTGGTCGCGGGGCCCGATGCCCAGCCCGGGCGTGCCCGCGGGGACCAGGAAGGTCGAGATGCCGCGGTTGCCGGGCGCGTCCGGGTCGGTCCGGGCGAAGACCATGATCACGTCGGCGAGCGGGGAGTTGGTGATGTAGCGCTTGGACCCGTTGATCACCCAGTCGGTGCCGTCGCGGCGGGCCGAGGTGCTCAGCGTGGAGGGGTCCGAGCCGGCGTCGGCCTCTGTGAGCCCGAACGACGCGGTGACCTCCCCGGAGGCCAGCCGGGGCAGCCAGTCGCGGCGCTGCTCCTCGGTGCCGCCGGTGATGAGCACCTGCCCGGCGATGCCGTTGTTGGTGCCGAACAGCGAGCGCAGCGCCGGGGTCGTCCAGCCCAGCTCGAAGGCCAGCTGCACCTCCTCGGTCATGCTCAGCCCGAGCCCGCCGTGCTCCTCGGGGATGGCGAACCCGTAGAGCCCCATCGCCTTGCAGGCCGCGACGATCTCGGGCGGCACGGCGTCCTCGGCGTCGATCTTCTCCTCGAGCGGCACGACCTCGTTGCGGATGAACGTCCGCACGGACGCCAGCACGTCGGCCAGGTCGGAGGGGTCCACGTCGATCTCCTGTCCACACTCGTCGGCCGGAGCCTCTGGGCAGGCACGCTACCGGCCGCGATGCCCTCGCCGGCGTTCGATGGATCACCCTCGCCGCGACGGCCTCGGCGCGCACGACGAGCGCGCTCCCCGGTTGGTCGCCGCGCCCAGGTCGCGGCGTGCGCGGGGGCGGAATCCCGGCGCGGCCGGGTTCGGGTTGGCCCTACCCTCACTCGGAGGTGTGCCGGTTGGGGTGGGCCGGTTCGGGGGGCGAGGGTGGACACCGTGAGCGAGCCAGCGGGCGTGTCGGCAGCAGAGGGCGGGATCGGGGTCGCGATGGGAGGCGCGTGGGGGGCGACCGGGCCCGTCGAGGCGGGCCGCGGTCGATGCCGGTTCTGGCCCGGCCTGGGCTACCTGCTGACCGGGCTGCCGCTGGGGATCGTGGCCTTCGTGGTGGCCGTCGTCGGGTTCGCCGCCGGGGTCGGCACGCTCGTGGTCTGGCTCGGGCTGCCGATCCTGGTGCTGACCCTGATGACCCAGCGCGCGCTGGCCGGCGCCGAGCGACGGCTCGTCGAGTGGGCCACCGGTCGGGCGCTCCCGCCGCACCACTACCGCGCCCCGAAGGGCACCGGCATCGGCCGGCTCTGGTCGGCGCTGCGCGAGCCGCAGTCCTGGCGCGACCTGCTGCACGCGGTCGTGGCGTTCCCGGTGCGGGTCGCGGCGTTCTGCATCGCGGTCACCTGGACCGTCGGCGGGCTGGGCGGGGCGCTGGCCGCCACCTGGATGTGGGCGATCCCGCAGGACGACGACGGCGGCGGGCTGGTCTGGCTGCTCACCGGCAACGGCTGGTTGGGCTGGGAGATCCTGCTCAACACCCTGCTCGGGCTCGTGCTGCTGGCCACCGCGGCGCCGGTGGTGCGGCTGCTGGTGCTGGCCGAGGCCGGGCTGGCCCGCGGGCTGCTGACCAACGAGTCCGCCGCGCTGCGGGCCAGGGCCGACCAGCTGGCGGCCGGGCGCCGAGCCGCGGTGCAGGCCGAGGCGCAGACGCTGCGCAGGCTGGAGCGCGACATCCACGACGGCCCCCAGCAACGGCTGGTGCGGCTGAACATGGACCTGGAGGCGGTGGCCCGCCGCCTCGACGACGACCCCGACCGCGCCCGGCCGCTGGTCGCCGAGGCGCTGGCGCAGAGCCGCGAGGCGCTCGACGAGCTGCGGGCCCTCTCCCGCGGCATCGCCCCGCCGATCCTGGCCGACCGCGGGCTCGGCGCGGCGCTGGCCGCCGCGGCCGCGCGCTGCCCGGTGCGCGTCTCGCTCGACGTGGCGCTGCCCGAGGGCAGGCGGTTGGCCGCCGCGGTGGAGAACACCGCCTACTTCGTGGTGACCGAGGCCCTGACGAACGTGGCCAAGCACGCACAGGCCACGCTGTGCACCGTGTCGGTGAGCTCGGACGGCGACCGGGTCCTCGTGCAGGTGCTCGACAACGGCAAGGGCGGCGCGCACCTGGGCAAGGGCCACGGCCTGGCCGGGCTGGCCGACCGGCTGGCCACCGTCGAGGGTGTGCTGGACGTGGTCAGCCCGGCGGGCGGGCCGACCGTGCTGACCGCGGAGATCCCGCTGGCCGGGCTGGGCGAGGAGAGGGTGGGGTAGGCGCGTGCGGGTGGTGCTGGCGGAGGACTCCCTGTTGCTGCGCGAGGGGCTGGTCCGGCTGCTCGACGAGGCCGGGGCGGAGGTCGTCGCGGCGGTGGGGGACGGGCTGGAGCTGGTGAAGGCGGTCACCGAGCACCGGCCCGACGTCGCCGTGGTCGACGTGCGGATGCCCCCGACGTTCACCGACGAGGGCCTGCGGGCCGCACTGGAGATCCGCACTCTCGACCCGCCGCCCGCCGTGCTGGTGCTGTCGCAGTACGTCGAGGAGACCTACGCCTCCGACCTGCTCAGCACCGGCGGCGGGGTCGGCTACCTGCTCAAGGACCGGGTGTCGCGGCTGTCGGACCTGTCCGACGCCCTGGAGCGGGTGGTCGGCGGCGGCACCGTGCTCGACCCGGAGGTCGTGTCGGCGCTGTTCTCGCACCGCCGCCGCAACGACCCGCTGGAGACGCTGTCGCCGCGCGAGCGCGAGGTGCTGGGGCTGATGGCCGAGGGCCGCACGAACACCGCGATCGGGCGCGAGCTGGTGGTCTCGCAGGGTGCGGTGGAGAAGCACATCTCCTCGATCTTCACCAAGCTCGGCCTGCCGCCCTCGGGCGACGACCACCGCAGGGTCATGGCCGTGCTGACCTGGTTGGGCGTCTGACCCACCCCGCGGCAGACCACGATTTCGTCGTGCCCATAAGTTACAGTCGTTACTGAAACTGTTGGAGTACGGGGAAGGTGGCCGCGTGACCGGTCCGGGACCGACGCCCGAGCAGGAGCGGGCCTGGGTGGAGCGGGTCGCCGGGTTCTTCGCCCGGCAGAACGGCCTGCCCCCGATCCCCGGCCGCGCGCTGGGCCGGCTGATGATCTGCGACCCGCCCGAGCAGTCGGCCGCCGAGCTGGCCGCCGCGATCGGCGCCAGCCGCGCCTCCCTCACCACCGCGCTGCAGGTGCTGCTGGCCGGCGGGTTCGTCGAGCCGGGCCACCGCCCCGGCGAGCGGACCACCTACTACCGGCTGGCCGACGACCCGTGGACCGAGGTCACCCGCCGCCGGATGGCCGCGCTGACCTCGTTCCTCGCGGTCACCGGGGAAGGGCTCGACCTGCTCGGCGCGGACTCGGCCAGGGCGACCCGCATCCGGCGCGCGCACGAGCTGTTCGGCTGGCTCGACTCCGAGGTCGGACCGATGTGGCAGCGCTGGGACGCGCGGCGGGAGCACCGCGATGGCTGAGCCGCCGCGGGGCCGGGCCCCGAAGACCCCGGGGAACGGGTCGCTGTGGTGGCTGCTGCGCGACCTGCGCCGGGCCCGCCGCGGCGGGCCGTCCGCCGTCGCCGCCCGGCAGCGCGCCCGCCTCGCCGACCTGGTGGCCGCCGCCCGGGCCGGGTCGCCGTTCTACCGCGAGCTCTACCGCGACCTGCCCGACGGCGTCGACGACCCGCGCGCCCTGCCCGTCACCGACAAGATCGCGCTCATGGCCCGGTTCGACGACTGGAGCACCGACCGGGCCGTCACGCTGGCGGGCGTGCGGGCGTTCGTCGAGCGGTCCGACACGATCGGCACGCCCTTCCTCGGCCGCCACTTCATCGTCACGACCTCGGGGACGAGCGGGGTCCGCGGCGTGTTCGTGCAGGACGAGCGCATGGTCCGGGTGCTGACCGCGATCACCGTGGGCCGCTCGACCGGGCAGTTCCTGCGCGGCCCGCGCGACTACGCCCGGCTGCTGCGCAACGGCGGGCGCACCGCGGCGCTCTGGGCCACCGACGGCCATTACGCCGGCTACGCCACGGCGCGCCGGCTGCTGGCCGAGCGGCCGGCCCGGCGGCGCAGCATCCGCATCGTGTCGGTGCACCGGCCGCTGGACGAGATCGTCGCCGAGCTGCAGCGGTTCCGCCCGGCGATCGTCAACGGCTACGCGAGCGCCGTGGCGATGGTCGCCGCCGAGCAGGCCGCCGGGCGGCTGCGGATCGACCCGGTGCTGGTGGTGACCGCGGCCGAGGGCCTGCCCCCGCAGGCGCACCGGCGGATCGCCGACGCCTTCGGCGCGAAGGTCCGCGACCAGTACGGCTGCTCGGAGTTCATGGGCCTGGCCACCGGCTGCGCGCACGGGTGGCTGCATGTCAACGCCGACTGGGCGATCCTGGAGCCGGTCGACGCCGACGGCGCCCCGACGCCGCTCGGCGAGCCCTCGCACACCGTCCTGCTGACCAACCTGGCCAACCGCGTCCAGCCGATCATCCGCTACGACCTCGGCGACAGCGTCACCCAGCGGCCCGACCCGTGCTCCTGCGGCAACCCGCTGCCCGCGGTCCGCGTCCGCGGCCGCACCGCCGACGTGCTCACCTTCGGGCCACCGGAGCACCCGGTCCGCATCCCGCCGCTCGCCCTGGGCACCGCGGTCGACCGGCTGCCCGGGGTGCGCCGCTTCCAGCTCGTGCGGCCCGACCCGACGACGCTGCTGGTCCGGCTGGACGTCGAGCCCGGCGCCGACCCCGGCCGCGTGCGGGCCGACGTCCGCGCCGGGCTGGCCGGCGTGCTCACCGCCCACGGCGTCCCCGGCGTCGCCCTGGTCGACGACGAGCAGCCGCCGCAGCTCACCCCTGGCGGCAAGCTCCGCGCCGTCTACGCTGCCGGGTAGCACCGACCGAGGAGGCCGCCCTGAGCCCGCTCGACACGCACGGCACGACGATCGTCGCGCTCACCTTCGCCGGCGGTGTGGTCGTCGCCGGCGACCGCCGCGCGACCTCGGGCAACGTCATCGCCCGCCACGACCTGGAGAAGGTCGTGGTCGTCGACGACACCACCGCGGCCGGGTACGCCGGCGCCGTCGGGCCCGCGATGCAGATGCTGCGGCTGTTCGCCGCCGAGGTCGAGCAGTACGAGAAGATCGAGGGCACCCCGATCTCGTTCCCGGGCAAGGCCAACCGGCTCGCCGCGATGCTGCGCGACAGCCTGCCGATGGCGATGCAGGGCTTCGAGGCGCTGCCGCTGCTGGTCGGCGTCGACCCCGACGAGCCCGACCCGGCGCGCGCCGGCCGCATCGTCACCTTCGACGTCAGCGGCAACATCGTCCCGGACAGCACCGGCTACGAGTCCATCGGCTCCGGCTCGCCCTACGCGAAGTCGGCGCTGAAGAAGCGCTACAGCCGCGACGCCGACCGGGCGGGCGCCGTGCGCGCCGCGGTCGAGGCGCTCTACGACGCGGCCGACGACGACTCCGCCACCGGCGGACCCGACCTGGTCCGGCGCATCTTCCCGGTGGTCGTGACCGTCACCGCGGCCGAGGGTGCGGTCCGGGTGCCGCCGGAGGAGGTCGAGGCCGTCGCTCGGCAGGTCGTTGAGGCCCGCGCCGCCACCCCCGGCGGCTGACCCCGCCCGACCCGCCGCCCACCCTGCGACGTCGACGGCCGGGCATGCGCTGCCGGGTTCGAGCGAGCGTGCGAGGGTCGGCTCGCGCGCTGCGGCGGGGGTGACCAGACTCGGGGGGTGCCCGAGCTCCCCGAGGTGGAGGCCGCCCGTTCCGTGCTGGAGGGCGCGCTCGACCGCGAGATCCGTTCCGTCGACGACTCCGACGAGTGGGTCTGCCGCCCGCACCGGCCCGGTGAGATCGCCGGTGCGCTGGTCGGCGGCCGGCTGACCGCCGCCCACCGCCGCGGCAAGACCATGTGGTGCGAGACGGCCGACCGCGACGGCCGCCCCGGCCCGCACCTGGGGATCCACCTGGGCATGGGCGGGCGGATCGTGGTCACCACCGACGCCGACGACCACGGTCGTGCCGGCGGCGACCCCCGCCCGGCCGCCGGCTACACCGGACCCGTGCCGCGCAAGCCCGAGTGGAACCGCTTCGTGGTCACCTTCACCGACGGCGGGCAGCTGCGGCTGTTCGACAAGCGCAGGCTGGGCCGGGTGCGGCTGGAGCCCGACCTGGGCGCGCTCGGCCCGGACGCCGAGGAGATCGGGCGCGAGGAGTTCCGCACCCGGGTCCGCCGCGGCCACTCGGCGGTCAAGGCGCGGCTGCTGGACCAGTCGGTGCTGGCCGGGGTGGGCAACCTGCTCGCCGACGAGACCCTGTGGCAGGCCGGGCTCAGCCCGTCGGCGCGGGCCGACGAGCTCGACACCGCCACCCTCGACCACCTCTACGACGCGCTGGCCGCGGCGCTGCGCTCGGCGATCGAGCACGGCGGCGTGCACACCGGGGAGGTGATCGGGTTCCGGCACGCCGACGCCGACTGCCCGCGCTGCGGGGCGCCCATGGTGCACGGCACGGTGGGCGGGCGCTCCACCTGGTGGTGCTCGAAGGAGCAGGCCTGAGCGCCGAACGCCCCCGCTGATACCGGGGGGCGACTACGCAGTTGTGCGTATGGCCGCCGCGCCGCCGGTCCGCGAGCGTTCCCCCCGACGCCGACGCAGGACCACCACAGGAGTGAGCTATGGCCGACGACTTCCCGCGCGTGCTGATGGACCTCCGCCACGGCCAGCACGTGGTCACCGACGAGATCGCGCAGGCGCAGGTGGACGCCGCCGCGCCGCAGTCGGCGTCGGTCTCCAGCACGGCGGGCGACGACTTCCGGGGCGGGCGGATCGAGGAGATCTCGACGCCCTTCGGGTACATGTTCGGCGCGCTCGCCGACGCCTTCCCGGGTGCCCACCTCGACGGCGACCCGGCGCAGGAGACCGTCGCGGCGCTCAAGGCGCTCGGGTCGGCGATGATCGAGCAGGATCCCCGCGGCGGCGCCGGGGACTCGCAGCTGCCCCCGATCCTGACCTACTGGGGCCAGTTCGTGGACCACGACCTGACCGCCAACACCGACCGCGACACCAGCATCTCGATCGTCGAGGACGACCTGCACCCGCTGGAGCCGCTGCAGGTCACCGCCCGCCTGGTGAACCTGCGCGAGCCGCGGCTGAACCTGGACTCGGTCTACGGCAACGGTCCGAAGGCGTCCGGCCTCGAGGGCCAGGTGCCCTACGCGGGCGACAAATTCGTCGTGCTCGAACAACCGGACCTCACCCCGGTCGGGCCCGCGATCGTGCCGGGCTTCGACCTGCCCCGCACGCGGGAGGGCGCGGGCAAGGGCAAGGCGCTGATCGGCGACGGGCGCAACGACGAGAACCTGGTCGTCGCCCAGCTGCACGTGGCCTTCCTCAAGTTCCACAACAACGTGATCGACTGGCTCGCCGCCCACGGCGGTGGCAACTTCGAGCGGGCCCGCGAGCTCACCACCTGGCACTACCAGTTCGCGACGGTGCAGGACTTCCTCACGCGGATCGCCGACCCGGCCGTGGTCACCGGCCTGCTGGACGGCACGGTCCGCCCGGTCTTCCGGCCATCGGCGGACGACCCGTTCATGCCGCTGGAGTTCTCGGTGGCCGCCTTCCGCTTCGGGCACAGCATGGTCCGCGGCGCCTACGACTGGAACGAGAACTTCCCCCGGGCGACGTTCGAGCAGCTGTTCAGCTTCACCGGCAACGGCGGGCTCCGGCCGAACCCGTCCTTCCCCGTCAACCCCACCCTGCCCGACAACTGGCCCGCCCGGTTCCGCCGGCTCACCGGGATCGACCCGCAGACCGACGGCGGCCTCCCGGCCCGGCTCGCCCGCAAGATCGACACGCACCTCGCGCCGCCGCTGAGCACGCTGCTCAACGAGGGCGGGGGAGCGACGTCCGGCGAGATCCGTCGGCTGCTCAAGCGACTGGCCACCCGCAACCTGCTGCGCGGCTACCGGCTGGCCGTCCCGACGGGTCAGGCGGTCGCGACCCAGCTGGGCATCACCCCGCTCACCGTGGCCCAGCTGAGCTCGCCGCCCGGGCCGGTCGGCAACGTGCTGCAGGACCACCCCGAGCTGCTCGGGGCGACCCCGCTGTGGTTCTACGTGCTGAAGGAGGCCGAGATCCTCGGTGAGGGCGACCGGCTGGGCCCGGTCGGCAGCCGGATCGTCGCGGAGACGATCCTCGGCCAGCTCCGCGCCGACCCGACGTCCTACCTCAACAAGGGGTTCGACCCGGCCACCGGCGTCACCAGGCCCGACGGCGGGCCGGTCCGCACGATCATCGACTTCCTGGAGTTCGCCGGGATGCACAACTGACCCACCGCGCGGGGCGGCGGCGCGTCAGCCGTCCGCCGTCGCCCGTCGGCGGGCCGATGCGGTGGCCCACACCATCGCGCACAGCGCCAACCAGGCCCCGCCGACCAGCCACCCGGCCAGCACGTCGCTGAACCAGTGCACGCCCAGGTAGACGCGGGTCAGCCCGACGGCCCCGACCCACAGCGCCGCGCCCACCACCATCGCGACCCGGGTCGCCGCGCTCTGCCCGACCCAGGCGAGCACCACCAGTGAGCCGATCACCGCGACCGCCATCGTCGCGTGCCCGGAGGGCAGCGACTCGTTGGCCGCCCCGACCAGCTGGTCGTCCAGCGGCGGGCGGGCGCGGTCGAGCAGCCGCTTGAGCCCGCTGAACACCAGGCTGGCGCCCACGGCGGTGACGGCGACGAAGAGCGCGTCGTACGGGCGGGAGCGCACCAGGAGCACCAGCGTCACCAGCGCTGCCAGCACCCCCATGGTCGCGGTGCTGCCGACCTCGGTGACCGCGACGGCGATCGCCGTCAGCGGGCCGGACCGGGCGTCGATCGCCTGACCGAGCACCAGCTGGTCGACCGCGGCCGGCCCCACCCCGACGAAGGCGCTGGACACCGCGGCCACCGCGCCGAGGGCCAGTGCGAGCACGCCGTACAGCGGCCTCCTCGGCAGCGGCGCGGGGGCCCCCAGCGGGTGGTCGAGGCCGGCGGGGTGCTCGCGCGGGCCGACCGGCCGATCGGGAGGGGGCTCGACGCTCCGGTGCACGTCGTCGCGCCCAGTGGGGGCGCCGTCGCCGGGACCCATCGATCCATCCTCCCGTCGTCGTCGGCGCTCCGCTCGACCGAACGCCGGGTCAGGCCCGTCCGCGCCACTCCCGGTAGCGCCGGACCAGGGCCGTCGTCGAGGCGTCGAGCCCGTCGACCGGGCCGCCGGTGAGCGAGGGGCCCAGCTCACGGGCCAGCACCTTGCCCAGCTCCACGCCCCACTGGTCGAACGAGTCGATGCCCCAGATCGTCCCCTGCACGAATGTGACGTGCTCGTAGAAGGCGATCAGTTGGCCCAGCACCGACGGGGTGAGCTCGGCCGCGAGGATCGTCGAGCTGGGCCGGTTGCCCGGCATCACCTTGTGCGGGACGACGTCGGCCGGCGTGCCCTCGGCGGCGATCTCCTCCGCGGTCTTGCCGAACGCCAGCGCGGAGGACTGGGCGAACAGGTTGGCCATGAACAGGTCGTGCATGTCGGCGCCGTCGCCGTCCTCGACGGGCAGGGCGTGGTTGGGCTCGGCGAAGCCGATGAAGTCGGCCGGGATCAGCCGGGTGCCCTGGTGGATCAGCTGGTAGAAGGCGTGCTGGCCGTTGGTGCCCGGCTCGCCCCAGTAGATCTCGCCGGTGGCGGTGACCACCGGGGTGCCGTCGCCGCGGACCGACTTGCCGTTGCTCTCCATGGTCAGCTGCTGCAGGTAGGCGGGCAGCCGGTGCAGGTACTGGCTGTAGGGCAGCACGGCGTGGGTCTCGGTGCCGAAGAAGTTGACGTACCAGACGCCGAGCAGCCCGGCGATCGCCGGCAGGTTCTCCTCCAGCGGCGCCGCGCGGAAGTGCTCGTCCATCGCGTGCATGCCGGCCAGGAACTCGGCGAACCGCTCCTTGCCGATCGCCACCATCAGCGAGAGCCCGATCGCGGAGTCCAGGGAGTAGCGCCCGCCGACCCAGTCCCAGAAGCCGAACATGTTGGCCTCGTCGATGCCGAAGCCGCCGACCTTCTCGGCGTTGGTCGACACCGCCACGAAGTGCTTGGCCACCGCGTCCTCGCTGCCCAGGCCCTCGACCAGCCACCGCCGGGCGGCCTTGGCGTTGGTCAGCGTCTCGATCGTGGTGAACGTCTTGGACGAGACCACGAACAGCGTGGTGGCCGGGTCGAGGTCGCGGGTGGCCTCGGCGATGTCGGTCGGGTCGATGTTCGAGACGAACCGCAGCTGCAGCGACCGGTCGGCGTAGGCGCGCAGGGCCTCGTAGGCCATCACCGGGCCCAGGTCGGAGCCGCCGATGCCGATGTTGACCACCGTCGAGATCCGCTCGCCGGTGTGGCCGGTCCACTTGCCGGAGCGGACGTCGTCGGTGAAGGCGCCCATCCGGTCGAGGACCTCGTGCACGTCGGCGACGACGTCCTGCCCGTCGACCGTGAGCGACGCCTCGCGCGGCAGCCGCAGCGCCGTGTGCAGCACCGCGCGGTCCTCGCTGGTGTTGATGCGCTCGCCGGCGAACATCGCCGCGGTGCGTTCGGGCAGCCCGGCGGCGCGGGCCAGCGCGGCCAGCAGCGGCAGCGTGTCGCGGGTGATCCGGTGCTTGGAGTAGTCCAGCACGAGGTCGGCGCCGGACGCGGTGAGCGCCTCGGCCCGGCCGGGGTCGTCGGCGAACAGCTCGCGCAGGTGCTTGCCCTCGACGGCCCGGTGGTGCTCGGCCAGCGCGGACCACTCGGGGGTGGCGGTGATGTCGGTGACGGGGAAGTCGGGCACGCGCAGATCCTCCCGCGACTCAGCCGCCGGCGCGGGCCGGGGCGGCTCCGCTGCTGTGTTCGGTGGCGTGCTCGTGGGCGATCGGGGAGGTGACCGGGTCGCCGGTGCGCTCCCAGAGCGCGATGCCGCCGAGCAGCCCGGAGACGTTCGGCACGATCGAGCGGTTGGCGCCGAGCTCGTCCTCGTCGAGCCTCTTGGCGTTGCCGCCGCCGATGTAGATGTGGTCGGGCAGCACCATCTCCTCGAACGCGTCCAGCGCGTTCAGCACCCGCTGGCGCCACTCCTGCTTTCCGACCTTGTGGCGCTCGTTGTCGCCGCAGGCGACCTCGATCGACAGGCCCTCGCCGAACCGGCCGTGCGACAGCTCCAGGTGCGGCAGCAGCGCGCCCTCCCAGAAGATCGCGCAGCCCACCCCGGTGCCCAGCGTGATGACCAGCTCCAGGCCCTCGCCCTTGATCACCGCGCAGCCCTGCACGTCGGCGTCGTTGGCCACGCGCACCGGCTTGGCGAACCGCTCGGCCAGCGCCGACTGCAGGTCGAAGCCGAACCACTGCTGCTTCAGCTCGTCGGTGGGCGGCTCGCCCGGCGCCGGCCGGGTGAAGGCGGTGACGTGGCGCACCTCGCCGCCGCGGATCGCCCCCGGGAAGCCGACCGAGACGCGGTCGTACTCGGGCAGCTCCTTCGCCAGCTCGGTGAGCTCGTCGAGCATCAGGTCGGGCGTGCAGGGGTAGGGCGTCTCGCGGCGGACCCGCTCGGTGAGCATCTCGCCGTCGGGGGAGAGCACCGTCGCCTTCAGCCCCGACCCGCCGACGTCGATCGCCAGGGTGCGCGGTCCGTCCATGGTGCCCGTCCTCCTCGTTCCGGTCGGCGGAATGGCTCGCGCGGGACGTTAGCCCCCCGGGCCCCCGGCTGCCACGCAGCGCGGTGCGGCGAGCCCGGGTGGTGAGCTGCCCCGCGGGCCCTGGTGCTCGCCCGTGCGCCGGGTTTTGATGGTCCGATGAGCGCCCGACGATCACCGGAGATCGATCCCGTTCCCGCGCAGCCGCTGACCGACTGGCTGCGCGCCGAGGTGCCGCAGGTCCCCGTCGGCGACGGCCCGGTCGAGGTCGAGCGGATCTCCGGCGGGCACTCCAACCTCACCTACCGGATCATCGACGCGCGGGGCGGGCGGTGGGCGCTGCGCCGCCCGCCCACCGGCATGGTGCTGGCCACCGCCCACGACATGAGCCGGGAGTGGCGGTTCATCAGCGCGCTGGCCGACACCCCGGTCCCGGTGGCGCCGCCGGTCGCGTACTGCGCCGACGAGTCGGTGATCGGCGCGTCGTTCTACGTGATGGGCTTCGTCGAGGGCGAGGTGCTCGGCGACGGCCCGTCGGGGGAGCGGCTGGCCCCCGGCGAACCGCGCCGCACGCTCGGCCTGGACACCGTCGACGTGCTCGCCGCCCTGCACGCCGTCGACCCGGACGAGGTCGGCCTCGGCGACCTGCGCCGATCGGGCGGCTACCTGGAGCGCCAGCTGCGCCGCTGGCACCGCCAGGCGCACGACTCGTCGGTGCCCGACCTGTCGACGATCGACCGGGCCCACGAGCGGCTGGTCGAGCGGGCCGCGGCGCTGCCGCCGTCGGACGTGCGGATCGCGCACGGCGACTTCCGGCCCGGCAACCTCGCCGTCGGCCCGGACGGGCGGGTGCGCGCGGTGTTCGACTGGGAGCTGGCCACCCTGGGCGACCCGCTGGCCGACCTCGGCTGGCTCATCGCCTCCTGGGGCCGCTCGGGGGACGCGCTGGCCGTCACGATCCCGGGCCCCAACGCGGTCGGCGGTTACCCCACCGGCGAGGAGCTGGTGGCCCGCTACGCCGAGCGCTCCGGGCGCGACGTCTCCGACCTGGACTTCTACCTGGCCTTCGCGCGCTGGCGGTCGGCCTGCATCAGCGCCGGGGTGTACAGCCGCTACGCCGGGGGGGTGATGGGGGTGACCGAGGCCGACGGCGGCGCCGCCCGGCTCGCCGGGGTGTACCGGACGGCCGAGTCGGCCCTGGCCGCGCTGGACGCCGGGTAGCGCCTGCTCGGCCGTCCTTGGAGGTCGGCGTCAGGCGATCCACGGCGGCAGGACCGGGTCGGAGTCCGGGGTGGCGGCCAGCGCGCCGCCGGGCGCGGTGACCATCGCGCTGAACCCGGCCTCCGGGTCGGCGTGCACGCGGCGGGGCAGCTGCGGGGGCATGACGACGGTGTCGCCGGGCCCGACGGTGACGGGCTCGCCGTCGAGCTCGATGCGGGCCGAGCCGGTGAGCACGGTCCAGACCTGCTCGACGTCGAACCAGTGCAGCGGACCGGACGCGCCGGGGACCATCTCGACCCGCCAGAGCGCGACCCGGGCGCCGCCCAGGGTGGGCGAGGCGAAGGTGGTCGTGGTGGCGTTCGGCGTGCTGCTGCGGCGGGCGTCGGCGTGGCGGACGACGGGCATGGCGGGACCTCCGGTAATGGACAACGAGGTTGTCTGTTCGACGGGAGAAATGGTGAACTAGGTTGTCCATCATGTCAACCGACCCACCCGGCTACGAGCTGCCGCTGCGCCTGCTGTTCGGGTTCCGCGTCCTCGTCGACGGGGTGCACGCCGAGCTGGCCCGCCACGGCCACCCCGAGCTGCGCCCCGTGCACGGGTTCGTGCTGCAGGCCGTGGGGCCGTCCGGGGCCACCGCCGTCGAGCTGGGGCGCAGGCTCGGGGTCAGCAAGCAGGCCGCCGCCAAGCACATCGAGTTCCTGCAGACGCGCGGCTACCTGGAGCGCGCGACCGACCCCGACGACGCCCGCCGCCGGCCCGTCCGGCTCACCGAGCGCGGTCTCGACAGCCTGCGCCGCTCGGCCGCCGCGTTCGACGAGATGCGCGCGAGCTGGGGGCGCACCCTGGGCGAGCAGCGGCTGCGCGCGCTGGAGGCCGACCTGCGCGCGGTGACGCCGCAGGCCGCCTTCCGGCTCGACCTGCCCGGCTGGTTCGCCGGCGGCTGAGCGCCCCTGGGCGCCCCTCAGGCGTCCACAGTGGACGGCTGCAGGGTCACCGGCATCGCGTCCCAGCCGCGCAGGGTGCGGGTCGGGCGGCGGTGCGGCGGCCCGGCGGGGGCCAGGTCGGGGAAGCGCTCGAACAGCGCCCGCAGCGCCACCTCGCCCTCCATCCGGGCCAGCCCGGCGCCGAGGCAGTAGTGGATGCCGCTGGAGAACGCCAGGTGCTCGCCGGCGTTGGCCCGCGTGACGTCGAACCGGGCGGGCTCGGGGAAGACGGCCGGGTCGCGGTTGGCGCCGCCCAGCATGATCACCACGAACTGGCCCGCCCGGACGCGCTCGCCGGCCACCTCGGTGTCGCGCGTGGCCATCCGCCCGGTGCGCTGCACCGGGGAGTCGATGCGCAGCATCTCGTCGACCGCGGTCGGCCAGCGCTGCGGCTCGGCGGTGAGCACGGCGAGCTGGTCGGGGTGGCTCGTCAGCAGGGCGGCGCCGTTGCCGATCAGGTTGACGGTGGTCTCGAAGCCCGCCGCGAGCAGCAGCATCGCGATGCTCAGCAGCTCGTCCTCGGAGAGCCTGCCGTCGCCGTCGCGGGCGCTCAGCAGCGCCGAGAGGATCGTGGTGTCCTCGCCGGGCGAGCGGCGCAGCCGGGCGAAGTGCCCGGCCATCCACTCCTGCAGCGCGGTGATGTCCTTCTCCGACCGCACGAAGTCGCGGTAGGTCAGCCCGGCGTCCAGCGAGAGGGCTGCTCCCGCCCCCCACTCCAGGAACTGCCCGCGCATCTCGGCGGGAGCGCCGAGCATCTCGGCGATGACGGTCGCCGGCAGCAGGGCGGCGTAGTCGCGGACGAGGTCGGCCGAGGTTCCCCTGCCGGCCATCTCGTCCAGCAGTTCCGCGGCGACCTGCTCGGTGCGCGAGCGCAGCGTCGCCACGACGCGGGCGCTGAACCCGCGGGTGACCAGCTTGCGGTAGCGGGTGTGGTCGGGCGGGTTCGTGGTCAGCATCGACGGGGGCTCGCCGGGGCCGAGCGGGCCCCGCCCCGCCACGCGCGCGGCCAGCCGCAACGGTGCCGGCAGGTCCTCGTCCTCCGGGGGGCCGGCCACGCCGAAGTCCTGGCTGCGCAGCACGGCCGTGGCCACGTCGTGGTGGCAGGTGTTGAGCACCATGCCGTTGTCGACCAGGCGCCCGCGCGTGCGCACGTCGTCGTAGTAGAGGTAGGGGTCGACCGACATCGACGGGTCGAGCAGGAAGCGCGCCGTCTCGTCGCCTCCGCCGATCCGCCGCCGGATGACCTGCCGGAAGATCCCGTGCCGCAGCCCCCAGCGCAGCGCTCTCCGTGCACCCTCCATCGCTGTGTCCCCCCGGTTGTGCCGCCAGTCCCTCGAACGTACTGCCGAGTAGCCGGGGACGGCCACCACCGGGCGGGCTCGGTCCCGAGTCGACGCGCGGTGCGGCCGCCACCGCGTCCGCGGCCGGGGTGACCGGGGTCGCACGGCGAGCGCGCCGGACGTCGGGTACGACTGGCCGGTGACCTCCCCGCGGCTGCTGGCCGTCAGCGACCTGCACGTCCGTTACCCGGAGAACCGCACGGTCGTCGAGGGCCTGCGCCCCACCACCGACGGCGACTGGCTGATCGTCGCCGGCGACGTGGCCGAGCAGGTCGAGGACGTCCGGTGGGCGCTGGGGCTGCTGCGCGAGCGGTTCGCCGCGGTGGTCTGGGTGCCGGGCAACCACGAGCTGTGGACCCGCGGCAAGGACCCGACCCCGCTGCGCGGCGAGGCGCGCTACCGCCGCCTCGTCGAGGTCTGCCGCGAGCTGGGCGTGCTCACCCCGGAGGACCCGTTCCCGGTGTGGGACGGCGAGGGCGGCCCGGCCGTCGTGGCGCCGTTGTTCCTGCTCTACGACTACACGTTCCTCCCGGAGGGCACCACGACCGCCGAGGAGGGGCTGGCCGCGGCGTACAAGGCCGGGGTGGTGTGCACCGACGAGCACCTGCTCCACCCCGAGCCCTACGCCGACCGCGCCGAGTGGTGCGCGGCCCGGGTGGTGGAGTCGCGGCGCCGCCTCGACGCCTGCGACCCCGCCCTGCCCACGGTGCTGGTCAACCACTGGCCGCTGACCCGGCTGCCGACCCGCGTGCTGCGCTACCCCGAGTTCGCGCTGTGGTGCGGCACCGAGCTCACCGCCGACTGGCACGTCCGCTACCGGGCAGCCGCCGTCGTCTACGGTCACCTGCACATCCCGCGCGTCACCGTCGAGGACGGCGTGCGCTTCGTGGAGGCCTCGCTCGGCTACCCGCGCGAGTGGAAGAAGCGCGCCGAGCACGGCTACCCACCCGTCGACGAGCTGCTGCCCCGCCAGATCCTCCCCGCCTGATCCGTCGAGAACGAACTCGTCGTCGTTCTCGACCGGTCCCAACGACAACGGGTCCGTTCTCGACGGGTGGGGGTCAGCGGGCGGGGGCGTCCAGGGCGGGGGCGAGCGGGAGCAGCGCCTCGCGCAGGAGGTCGGGTAGCGATCCACCGGGCACGACGAGCAGTGCGTTCCCGGTGACCCAGGACCGCAGCCAGCGCTCGGCGCCGACGCGGGCCGCCGCGGCCACCGCGGCCGCCAGCACCGCCGCGGTCCGCTCGTCCCGGCCCGCGCGCTCGGCGATGGCGGCGGCCAGCGGCTGCTCGACGGCGCTGACGGTGTCCAGGAACGCGGCCCGCAGTCCGGGGGCAGAGGTGATCAGGGCCAGCTCGGCGCGGCCCGGCTCGTCGACGGTCGAGTACTGCTCGACGACCGCCTCCACGACCGCGCGGGCCAGCGGCTCGTCGTCGGGGCGGGCCCGGACCGCGGCGCCGACGCGCAGCGCCCGCTCGGCCGCGACGGCGGCCACGATCGCCTGCTCGCGGCTGGAGAAGTAGTTGTTGTAGGTGCGCGGGGACACCCCGGCGGCCTCGGCGATGTCGTCGACCCGCACGTTGTCCGGGCCCCGCTCCATGGCCAGTCGCAGCGCCGCCGCGCTCAGCGCCTCGCGGGTGGCCAGCTTCTTGCGCTCGCGCAGCCCGCTCTTCTCGGTCTCGTCCACGTGGGGAGCGTAGCGCAGAAGATTGCGTGGACGCATAGATGCGTACGCGCAACTTTGTGTACGGTGGGATCGGCACTCCCGGGAGGTGAGTGCCAGAACGCGGTCGGCGCGGGCGAGGGCCCGGCCGGGTACGCCGGGGGACCCGTCCGTCGCGGGCGCCCGCGTCGACCGCCCCGACCGACATCGCAGACGGAGGAACACGAGTGGCGAAGATGATCGCTTTCGACGAGGAGGCGCGCCGCGGGCTCGAGCGGGGCATGAACACCCTCGCCGACGCTGTCAAGGTGACGCTCGGCCCGCGTGGTCGCAACGTCGTGCTGGAGAAGAAGTGGGGCGCCCCCACCATCACCAACGATGGTGTGTCGATCGCCAAGGAGATCGAGCTC
>NZ_JAGSOV010000101.1 GCF_023898865.1 Pseudonocardia humida | reverse complement strand
ACCTGGGCGGGCGGCGCGCTACGACGTCCGACGTGGACGCGGCATGAACGAGGGAGAACGTCTCATGGACGGATCCGTGACGCAGGAGCCCGACTTCACCGGGCTGCGCGCGATGTACATCAACTGCACCCTCAACCGCTCGCCCGGCCGCAGCCACACCCAGGGCGTGATCGACCGCAGCGTGGCGATCATGGAGGCGAACGGGGTCCGGGTGGACCAGATCCGCGCCGTCGACCACGACATCGCCACCGGCGTCCGCCCGGACATGACCGAGCACGGGTGGGACACCGACGAGTGGCCTGCCCTGCTCACCCGGATCCTGGCCGCCGACGTCCTGGTCGTCGCCGGGCCGATCTGGCTCGGCGACAACAGCTCGGTGACCCGCCGGGTGATCGAGCGGCTCTACGGCTACTCGGGAGTGCTCAACGAGCACGGCCAGTACGCGTACTACGGGCGCGTCGCCGGCTGCCTGCTCACCGGCAACGAGGACGGCCTCAAGCACTGCGCGATGAGCATCCTCTACAGCCTGCAGCACATCGGGTTCACCGTCCCGCCCCAGGCCGACGCGGGCTGGATCGGCGAGGTCGGCCCCGGCCCCTCCTACCTCGACGAGGGCTCGGGCGGCCCGGACAACGACTTCACCAACCGCAACATCGCGTTCATGACCTACAACCTGCTCCACCTCGCGGGGATGATCCGCCGCGCCGGCGGGATCCCCGCCCACGGCAACCAGCGCACAGCCTGGGACGCCGGCTGCCATCCCGATCACGCCAACCCGGAGTACCGATGAACAGCGCTGAGACGATCAACTCTGCGACGAGCTGGCCGAGCCTGCGGGTCTCGGACTGGACCCCCACCCGCGACACCCTGCACATGTGGACCCAGGTCGTGGGCAAGATCCGCATGGCCCACGCCCCGCTGGTCAACCACTGGTGGCAGGTGACCCTGTACGTCAGCCCGCGCGGGCTGACGACCTCGACCATCCCGTACCGGGGCGGGGCGTTCGAGATCGAGTTCGACTTCCTCGCCCACCGGCTCGACGCCCGCACCAGCGACGGCGGCGCGCGCAGCGTCCCGCTGCGGGCGATGTCGGTCGCCGAGTTCTACGCCCAGGTGCTGGACGTGCTCGACCAGCTCGGCATCGAGGCCCCGATCCGGCCCCGGCCCAACGAGGTCGACCCGGCCATCCCGTTCGCGGAGGACACCGTGCACGCCTCGTACGACGGTGAGGCGGCCGCCCTGTTCTGGCGGCAGCTGCTGCAGGCGAACCGGGTGATCGGCGAGTTCCGGTCGCACTTCGTCGGCAAGGTCAGCCCCGTGCACTTCTTCTGGGGCGGCATGGACCTCGCCTGCACCCGCTTCTCCGGGCGTCCGGCGCCGCCGCACCCCGGTGGAGCGCCCAACTGCGGCGACTGGGTCATGGTCGAGGGCTACTCCCGGGAACTGTCCAGCTGCGGGTTCTGGCCGGGCGGCGGGGAGGAGGGCGCCTTCTACTCCTACGCCTACCCCGCCCCCGAAGGGTTCGCCGACCACCCGGTCCGCGTCGAAGGCGCGTACTACAGCCCCGAGTTCCAGCAGTTCCTGCTGCCCTACGAGGTCGCCCGGGCCGCACCGGACCCGGACCGGGTGGTCACGGAGTTCCTGCACAGCACCTACGCGGCGGCCGCGGACCTCGGGCGCTGGGACCGCTCCGCCCTGGAGGACGACCCCCTCCGGTGGCACCGAAGCAACCCGGAGGACATCACATGATCACCGTGACCGACAACCGCACCGCGAACCGGTTCGAGGCCCGCGCTGGTGAGACGCTCGCGGGGTTCGCGGACTACTTCCGCACGTCGGAGCTCGTCGCCTTCGTCCACACCGAGGTCGATCCGGCCTTCGAAGGGCGCGGCGTGGGTTCCCAGCTGGCTCGCACGGCTGTCGAATCGGTGCAGACGGAGGGGCTCCGGGTGCTTGCGGTCTGTCCCTTCATCGCGGGTTGGTTGATCCGCCACCCGCAGTACGCCCATCTCGAGTACCGGGCGGCCAGCAAGGTCACGGACTAGGTACGTCGATCACCTGGCCCGGCTGCTGCGCATCAAGCGGCTGGTCGACCTCGGGTTCTCGCTGACCGGATCGCCGAGCTGGGCGAGGACGACCACCATCCCGCCGATGCGCTGCACATCCTGTCGCGGGCTTAGAGGTCGTTGCAGAAGTCCTGACGGGCGTTCGGTGACGATCCGGGGTCGGTGGGAGCATCGCTGTCATGGCGAGGCCTTGGGTGACGGCGGCGACGAAGATCATGCGGATCGAGATCGTGTTGGTCGAGTCCGAGCCGGTGGTGCGGCGGATGGTCGAGGTCCCGGACGGGGCGAGCCTGGCCGTCTTGCACGAGGTGATGCAGGAAGCGATGGGCTGGGATCACGCGCACCTGCACGAGTTCCAGATCGCCGGAACGCCTTACGGAGTGCCGGACCCGGACTTCGACCCGGAGTTCGACACCAGGACCGTGGACGAGTCCACGACGAGGTTGTCCGAGCTGCTGAGCGCGGGTGATGTGGTCGAGTACCTCTACGACTTCGGCGACAGCTGGCGCCACCGCCTGACCGTCGAGGCCGTCACCACCCCGGAACCGGGGGTGCGCTATCCGCGGTGCGTGGCCGGGCAAGGGGCGTGCCCGCCCGAGGACGTCGGGGGCGTGTGGGGCTACCAGCGGTTCTTGGAGGTTCTGGCCGATCCGGCCGACCCCGAACACTCCGAGCACGTCGAGTGGTGGGGCTCGGACCGGTTCGACCCGACACTGTTCGACCTCGACGAGACCAACGACGCGCTCAAGCGCCTAGCCTGGACCGCGCTGCAGCGATCGTCGACAGCCCGGCGATGATGGCGCTGGTCAGGGGGCTGACGGTGGTAGCCGGCGGAGGCAGATCAGTGCGCAGGCCAGCGACAGCAACGCTTCGACGGTGTCGCGGGAGCGGTCATGGCGCAGAGCGAGCCGGCGGAAGCTGAGCAGCCAGGCCATGGTGCGTTCCACGACCCATCGGACCCGGCCAAGCCGAGAGGAGTCCTCGATCCCACGCCGGGCGATGCGCACCCCGATCCCGCGCCGGGACAGATACCGGCGACATCGGGGGAAGTCGTCTCCCTTGTCGGCATGCAGCTTCTGGGGGCGTCGCCGCGGCCGACCAGGACGGCCGACCTGTTCGCGGACGCCGGGGTTGGTGTCGAGCAGCGGGGCGAGCATCCGGCTGTCGTGGGTGTTCGCGCCGGTGATCAGCACGTTCAGCGGCAACCCGTTGCGGTCACACAACACGTGGTATTTCGTCCCGGCCTTGCCGCGGTCGGTCGGCGACGGCCCGGTCACCTCGCCTCCACGCTTGGCGCGGACGCTGACCGAGTCGACCGCAGCCCTCGACCAGTCCAACACTCCGGCCTGACCGAGCCGGTCGAGCACCACCCGGTGCACCTCGTGCCAGACCCCGGCGCGCTGCCAGTCCCGCAGCCGCCGCCAGCACGTCGTTCCGGACCCGCAGCCCAGCTCGACGGGCAGCTCGTTCCAGCGGATCCCCGTGCTGAGCACGAACACGATGCCGGCCAGTACGACCCGATCCGGCACCCGCGGTCGGCCCAGCCGGGCCCCTCGGAGCGGACGCCGAGGCTGGGGAATCAGCGGCTCGACCACCTCCCACAGCTCATCGGTCACCAGCCGCTGCGCCGTCGATCCACCCACCATCAAGCATGATCATCGCTGCCAGGCAGGTGCGATGGCGTGATCAACACGCGCCGACTTCTGCAACGACCTCTTAGCCTAAGCCTGCTCGATACTCCGGCGTCGACGACTTGGTGGTCCTCCTCCAGCACTGGGCAACGCGGCGACCGCGGGCGGCGGCGGGAGCGTGGTGACCTAGCTGCCCGCAACCTGGCCTTGGACCTCAAGGAGGCCGGTGAGCGGTTCCAGGTCCTCGTCCGCGATCGCGGGGCCCGGTTCCAGCGTCGCCCACCGACGGCGACCGCGAACAGGCCCTCGCCATCCTCACCACCAACCCTGAGCTGGCGCCGGCGGCGATCTCGTCTCGGCGCTCGGAGGGCGCATTGCCCGTCGGCCGGCGCAGAGAGCAAGCAGGTGACGTGCCGGGCCAGCTCATCGGAGATGCATGTCTCAGTGTGGCCGGTCGCCAGCGCTTCGAAGCACGGGCTGGACTCCAGTCGCACCTTGCGGGCTACGCATGACCAGATGCCGATGATCCGCAGGCAGTGGGCCACCGCGGCGGTCCGTTTCTCGCCGATCTTCGGAACGGCCTTTGCCACCGCGATCCGTCCGATGCTCTGACTACGCGCCCGGTTCACTGCGCCGGCGGGCCTACGACTCCGAGCAGGACCGCACGGGGAGACCGGCTCGTTCGTCGTCGCCACTGGTCGACCGCGCCCGCCCCGGGCCTGACCCCGGTCAGTGGCCCCGGCGCGGCCGGCGGGCGTCGTGGGGCGGGCCGAAGGTCACCGGCACGCCCGGTGACCACAGCACCGAGTCCGGGGCGCGACCGGCCAGCCCGGGCAGGCCCGCCGCGGCGACCAGGGAGTCGTCCAGCCGGGTCAGCTCGGCCTCGTGCAGCGGCCACGGGCCGTGGTGGTTGGGCATGTACAGCGTGCGGCCGAGGTGGCGCACGTGCAGGCCCCAGCGGTTGGTCAGGAACCGGGTGAGCGCCTCCGGGCGGGGGAGCGGCGCGCCCGGGCGGACGCCGATGCGCCCGCCCACCCCGCGCGGGCCCGGGAACCTTCGCGCCGTGGTGTACCGGATCTCGCCGTCGACCTCCCGGATGCGCATGCGCGCCCACGTGTAGGGCAGCCCGAACAGCGCCCGCGCCACGAGCACCACCGGCAGCCGAGCCGCCTCCAGCGAGCGGAACACCACCCCGCGCCGGCCGGCGTCGTCGACGCTGTAGAGCCGGACGTTGGTCTCGGCGAACGTGCCCAACCAGGGCAGGCGGGGCAGCCGGCCGAGCCCGGTCCCCACCATCTGGAACGGCACCAGCCCGACCCAGGTGCTGCCGTCGAAGACGTCGGGGGAGGTGCCTGCGGGCATCAGCGGCGCCACCAACTCGGGGTCGACCCGCCAGTGCACGAACGTGAGCAGGCGCCACTGCTGGGCCAGGATGGCGGCGCCGGCCAGCGGGGGTGCCGGATCGCTGAACGATTGCAGGTGCGGTGACATTCGGCCCTCCTGAACGGTTTGACCGGTGATCTTGGTCGTGGGGCCGCGTGCCGCAACCGGGGGAACTGCCCCGGCGGGATCGGGTTATCGTTGCCGGCCGGACGCCGGCGCGCGGCCAGGGGCACTACCCAGGCCTGGCAGGTCGGCCCCTACCGGCGAGCGGGCGGCCGCGCCTGCTCCAGCTCGCCCACCGCGCGGTTGACCGCATGCTGGATCTCGAAGCTCCCGCTGTCGCCGAGGCTCTCATGCCGTCGCGCTCCCAGCTGGCGCAGTTCCGCGGTCTCAGTTACCGCGGGCGCACCCTGGTCGAGCTCCTCCCCGCGGTACCGATCTTCTGCACACAATCCGCGTGGTGCCGGCCAGTCAGCGTAGCGCCCTGCTCTAGACCTACTTGGGCGGCGCGACGGGCTCGAGCGGACCGGCGCTCGAGCCGGATCGCCCAGAACCGGGCGATCAATGTGGACCTGGCCGAGCAGTACACCGGGCACGCGCTGGCGGCGCTGCGCGAGGTGGTGCGGGCCGAGCGGCCGGCCGATCTGTCCGTGGAGGCCTTCAAAGCCTTCGCCTGAGCCGGGATGGCAGCGCGGGCCGCCTCACAGACCCAGTGCGTCGACGTTCGCCGGCAGGCCGGCGCAGGGTTCCAGCTTGCCGCTGCGGCGGCCTTCGATCGCGCTGGTACAGATCTCGGCGCAGCGCAGGTCGATCTTCTTCGAGTACTGCCGCTTGATCCGCTCGAGCGCCGCGGCGCGCATGACCTTCGGGTTCGCCGCGTTCTTCGCGAGATCGGCAGCTTGGCTCAGGAAGGGTCCGGCCAGGAACATGGCCGGCCTGAACTTGAGTCCGGCTGCGGCAGCGGCGATCGCCCCGGCGCTGCGACGGCCCGGAGTTCAGCATCGCCGAGAAGCGCGCCGACGAGTTGATTGCCGCACTGAACCCACGCGCGTGGCGGCGGCTCGCGGTCGGCGCCGGCGCTCATGGCTGCCGCCGCCGTGCAGATGGAGGTCGATCCTGTCGCCGTGCGGTCGGTCATGCCGAAGGCGGCGGAGGTGCCGGATTGCGTCTGGGCGGGGTTGATCGTCGCGTCGCCTCTCAGGTAAGGGGTGCGGCGATGAGGGAAGCGCCAATCAGGAGGTCCAGAACGATGCAGAACTCTGCATAGCCACGCGGGACGACTCCGACGGCATGGTGGTGACTCAGGTCGCGGTGGTGGGCGACGTCCCAGGCGGCATGGCCGATCCAGGCTAGACCTGCGACGTATTGACCGGCCTGGGGTATCACGAGCACGGCCAGAACTCCGCAGCCGCCGAAGACGACCAGCCCGATGATCTCCAGCCGCAGGACGCCGGGACGGCGGAACTGACCTCGTACCGCTCCGAAGACGAGGTACGCCATGGCCAGGCCGGGCAGGAGCAGCGTCGGTGGATCCGTGCGATTCCACGGCTCGATGGTGAGCAGAGCGATGACGCCCCCCGCCACGCCGATGAGAGCCGGCCACCACCGTGCCAGCGACGCGAGCCAGCCGGACCTTGCGCTCGCCGGCTCACTGGCATCGCCGATGAATGGCTCTGATCCGGACACGCCGGTCATCTCCACCTCCACCGTTCAATCATTAATTAGCTTCTCTTAGACCGGCTCTGTGCGGGCTCGTCGGGAGCGGCCGGGGGTGATGCCCAGAGTGCGTTGGAAGGTGCGGTACATCGTTTCGACGGTTCCGAACCCGCAGATGCGGGCGATGTCATCGAATGTCGCATCGCTGGTATCGATCAAGCGCCTAGCCATCTCGACCCGGCTCGCCTGCACAAACGCCGCCGGCGTGGCACCTGTCTCCCGGCGGAAGGCCCGGCTAAAGTTGCGCACGCTCATCGTGCAGCGGCGCGCGAGGGCGGGCACCGACAGGTCTGCATCGGGCTGTTCGGCGATAAGCGCCAAGACGTCGCGGAGCGGTTCCTGAACCGGCCGACGAACTGCGAGCTGTGCACTGATCTGAGGAAACCCGCTCGGCCGGTGGACGAACATGACCATCTCGCGGGCCACGGCCATCACCAACCCGGGAGCGTGGTCGTGCTCGACCAGGGCGAGCGCCATGTCCATCCCAGCGGTGACTCCTGCCGATGTCCAGACGTTGCCGTCGCGCACGTAGATGCGGTCGGTCTCGACCTCGACCGATGGGAAGCGGGTGGCAAGCATGCCGCACACCGACCAATGCGTGGTCGCCCGGCGCCCGTCGAGCAGGCCCGCGCGCGCAAGCAGCCAGGCCCCGGTGCAGACCGATGTCACCCGCCGCGCCGACGCTGCCGCCTCGGCCAGCCAGCGAATGAGGTCGCCGTTGTCAGCAGCGTGAGCAGTGCTGTACCCGCCCGCGACCATCAAGGTGTCGATGGGGCCCGCTACGGTTGCGGCCTGCTCAGTTGCGATGACCAGGCCCGACGAAGCTGTGAGCTTCCCTCCGTCGATGGACACGACCGATGTCGCGTAAGCAGGTCTTGCGCCGAGTCGATTGGCCATCGCAAAGATCTCGAGCGGACCCACGACATCCATCCCCAGAACCCCGGGGAACGCGACGATGACCACGACGCGAGAATCGGCCGCTGCTGAGCCCACGGTGGTCATGCTCGACGACGATCATCAGCCTAGCAAGGACGTAACTCTGACGGTTTCGGCCACGACCTCAGCCGATACTCGGCGAGCTGTCGTCTCCAGTGCTTGCGCGACACCGACTGCGGCCGAGGAGACGGTCCGGATCGGGTTGTCTATTCAGGCCGGTGAGCTGTCGCTCGCCCAGGTGTCGAGCGGGCGAAGGTGTCCGAGCAACCGGTCGGCACGTGGATGTGGTGCTCGGCCACCCACGCGTCGTCGAAGCCGGTCTCCTCGGCGGCGACCGCGGTGGCGACGGTCGCGTCGAGCACGGCGGAGTGCGGCTGGTCGGGGAACTGCGCGGACAGCAGCAAGCCGAACCGCACGCTCTCCCACATCGCCGGGCCGTCGACGGACGCCGCCGACGCTAGCCGACGCCTGCCGGTGCAGCTCGACCCTGCGGAGTGTCTGCGCCGCTTCGGTGCCGAGATGTCTCCGCACCCCTACGCCCACACCCACGTCGACCCGTTCGCCGACCTGGACGTGGCCACGTACCGCATCGACTCCAGTGCGCGGGCGCTCGCAGCTCTGGACTCGGACCGACCTGCTGCAGATGCACCCGACGGACTTCGAGGAACCGATCGAACGACTCTTCGACACCATGGGCTACCGCGCCTGGTGTACTCAGCCCTCCCACGCGACGCGGTGCGGGGCGGCGCGTCGGCGAGGTGGAAGTCCCATTGGCCCCCTCGGCGTCCGCGGCCCCGACCCGGGGTTCCTCCCATCGAGACCATGACCGAGAGCAGGGCTGACACCGATCTGCAACCGATCTGACGTCGGCTGGTGGTTCCCTTCGACCCGCTCGAACGTGCCGCTCGACGAGAGGTGTTGCAGATGGACATCGTCCGTGTCTGGAAGGACCCGTTCCACCGCAGGCGCATCGGTGCGTCGGGGGTGGAGAACCCGATCGGTGAGGTGCTGCTCGACGACGAGCTCGACGAGATCGTCGGTGGCGCGCACAAGGCCGACTCCGGGGGTGGCGGCGGTGGCAGTACGACCAGCTGGAACGCCGGCGCGCGTGCCTGCTGATGCCACTCGGCGATCCGATCGGTGCGCAGGTGCGCGAGATCGTCGCCGAGGTCGCGGGCCGGCTCGCGGACCACCGGACGGATCCCGGGGGGACGGCGGGTTCTCTCGCGCAGGGCGCCGCGGGCATCGCACTCCTGCATGCGGAGCTCGCTTCCGCCGACGGTGGGGCCGACGCCCACGCGCAGGCGGCCGCCGCGCACCTCTCGGCTGCGGCCGAGGCGGTGCGCTCCGGCGCGGTTCTGCCGCCGGGCCTGTTCGAGGGGCCGGTCGCGTTCGCGTTCGCCGCCACCCGCACCCCCGAGCTGGCCGAACGCTTCAGGTCCGAGCTGGCGGTCGTCGACCGGCGGATCGACGCCCGCCTGCCGATCCGGCTGCGACCAGAGCTCCGCCGAATCGGGGCATCCCTCCCGGGCGCCACGTTCGACGCGTACGACGTGGTGGCCGGTGTGACCGGGGTCGGTCGCTACCTGCTCGACCGGGATCACGAGCCGTCGGCTGGGCTGATCTCGGTCCTCGAGTACCTCACGGCCCTGACCCGGCCGCTGACCGGACCCACCTACCAGCTACCGGGATGGTGGGTCGCGCACGCGCGGCGTCGCGTGGCCTTCGACGAGCCCGACGACGGCGAAGGCCACGCCAACCTCGGCCTGGCGCACGGCGTATGCGGGCCACTCGCCCTGCTGGCGCTGGCCTGGCGCGCCGGCGTCCGCGTGCCGGAGCAGGACCTCGCCATCACCCGGATCGTGGACTGGCTCCTGGCGCGGCGTGTACCCGACGGGCAGGGCCGGTGCTGGCCCGGGGCGCTGTCGCGCAGCGACCTCGAATCGGGCCGCGCCGCGCCGCCGAGCGCGCGGCCGGGCTGGTGCTACGGCGCACCGGGGACGGCCCGTGCGATCCAGCTCGCCGGTATGGCCCTGCACCGTCCCGAGTGGACGGCGGTCGCGGTGAGCTCGACACGGGAGCTCCTGGCTGATGCGGTGGTGGGGGACGAGGAGGACGGCCTGTGCCACGGCAGGGCCGGGATCCTGCACCTGACGGGCCTGGTCGGCGCCGACGCGGGAGATCGATGGATCCTCGAGCGCACCGCCACAGTCGCCACGCGGATCGTGGAGCGCTACGACCCGCGGAGGCCGTCCGGCTTCGCCACGGACGCGGGCCTTCTGCGGGGCGCGGCGGGCATCGCGCTGGCGTTGCACGCCTACGCGCGTGGCAGCAGGCCGGTCACGGGCTGGGACGCGGCGCTGTTGGTGTCGTGAGCGCGCGTGACGACGTTCTGACACCGATCTGACGCGTCGTGTTGATTCGCTTCCGGAGCCCGGCACCAGCCGGGTGTCTACAGAGAGGAGTGGCGGATGGACCTCGTCCGCGTCTGGAAGGACCCGTTCCACCGCAGGCGCATCGGCGCCTCGGGGGTGGAGAACCCGGTCGGTGACGTGCTGCTCGACGACGAGCTCGACGAGATCGTCGGCGGTGCGCACAAGGCCGACTCCGGCGGCGGCGGCGGGACCGGAATCGGCGCCGGAAGCAGCTGGAGCGTCGCCCACCCGGGCTGACCCGGGTGCCGGGCGTGCGCTTCGCGCCGCCCGGCACCCGGATCCGCCCCACCCCCGGGAGTACCTCATGACGAGTCGGCAGGTCGACGGATGGCGTGCCGCGACCCTGCGCGAACGGCTGCGGCTCGGACCGCCGCCGGTCGCGGAACCCGGCGGGGACGAGCGGCACGCGTACTGGGCGTCGCACCGCTGGACCCGCACGCGACCGCACCGCACCGCCGACCGCCTGGCCGCGCTGGGCACGGACGCCGACGCGTTTCGCGCCCTCCTGGACGAGGACCACCGCAGCCTCGCCCTACGGGCCGGGGACCGCGGCGCCGGCTGGCTGGACCCGGACGAACTGTCCGCGGCGACGCAGGCTGGCTGCGCAGTGCCCGATGGCGGTCTCACGCGTCTGGTCGATCCGCTGCTGGAGCACTACCGCTCCCGGCTGCGGCAGGCGCTCTCGCCGGTGCTGTCCTGGTGCGACGGCGTCCCGGTCTCCGAGCGCGCCGGGTTCCTCCGAGCGCTGGTGGACACCGCGCCACGCGAGGCGTTCGCGGCGGCCGCCGAGCGGACGCTGGTGCTCGAACTGAACGTCGCGCGCGTGCAGGGGCTGCTGCGCGGCGACGACCCGGCCGAGCGGTTCCGGTCCTTCCTCGACCTGTCCGCAGATGTGGCGTTCCGCGGCCCGTTCTGGGCCGACTACCCGGTGCTGCTGCGCGTCCTGACCCAGATCGGACGGGGTTGGGTCGCGAACGCGACCCGCCTCGCATCCCGCTTCGTCGCGGACCGGGCGGAGCTGCGGGAGCGCGGGCTGCTGCCGCGGTCCGCCGGTCTGCCGTGGCGGGTCGATCTCGGGGTGGGGGACAGCCACCGCGGCGGGCAGTCGGTCGCGACCGTGTACGTCGGCGACGGCCGCGTGATGTACAAGCCGCGACCGCTCGCCGTGGACGTCGCGCTGCACGAGGTCATCGCCGCGCTCGGCCGTGACCCGGCGGCCCCCCGCCTGCGCGTTCCGTCCACGGTGGACCGCGGGGAGTACGGGTGGTGCGAGTTCGTGGAGCCTGCGCAGTGCGCGACGGCGGCCGACGTCTCCGAGTTCTACCGCCGCCTCGGCGGCCTGCTGGCCGTGTTCCACGCACTGCGGGCGACCGACCTGCACGCCGAGAACATCGTCGCAGCAGGACGGGATCCGGTCGTCGTCGACGTCGAGACGCTGTTCGACCCACCGAGCCCGATCCCGGACGACCCTGCGGGTGAGGCGTTGTCGGCCTCCGTGCTGCGCACCTATCTCCTGCCGGACCCCCAGGTCTTCCGGGACGAGACCGGTCGCCTGCGCCGGATCGACATGAGCGCGATCGGTGCGCGGGCGGGCCAGGCCGTCCCGGTGGGCATGCTGCAGATGCTCGAACCGGGCACGGACACGGCCCGGATCGTGCCCGGGCCACGCCCGGTCACCGAGGAGTTGGCCAACCGGCCCGGGGTGGCCGGCGACCGGCACGAGCCGGGCCGCTACCGCGACGAGCTCGTCGACGGCTTCCGCACCGGCTACCGAGCGCTGCTCTCGGCCCGCCGCGATCTCCTGTCGCCGGACGGGCTGTTGCGGGCCTTCCACGGCGCACGGCTGCGCCTGATCGTGCGCCCGACCCGGGTCTACACCCGTCTGCAGAACCAGAGCCTGCACCCGGACTACCTCCGCGACGGCCGGGACCGGGAGGTCCTCCTCGACCGCCTCTGGAACGTCCCGGATTCCCCGCACGTGCGGGACGTGGTCCAGTCGGAGATCGACCAGATGGGGGCGGGAGACGTCCCGCTGTTCGAGTTCCGTCCGCGCTCGACCGACCTGGCCGCCGGCGACGGCACCGTGATCTCCGACTACTTCTCCCGCCGCCCGTACGACTCCGTCTTCGACCACCTGCTGGACCTCGACGACGTGGACAGGGAACGCCAGGAACGGGTCATCGACCTGGCGATGGCGACGCTCGGCGCGGCCGGCCCAGGCCCAGCTCCGGCTGAGCCACCGGGGCCGTCGGACGGTCGGGCGGGCCGCCTGCTGGACGCCGCGACCGCCGTCGGTGAGCGGCTGCTGCAGCTGCGCGTCGACGGCGACGGGACTTGCGGCTGGCTCGGCCTGCGTCGCTACGACGACGACGTGTGGACCCTCGAGGCGGCCGGGCTGCGGCTCGACCACGGACTGGCCGGGATCGGCCTGTTCCTCGGCCGGCTCGGCGTGGTGACGGGACGGACCGAGTTCACCGGCATCGCGGCGCAAGTCGCGGACAACCTCGCGCTGCGGGTGCCACCGGACCTCGCCGGCCGGGTCGCGGGCCGGGCCGGCGCCGATGACGTCGACGCCGCCGATGTCGGGCTGTTCGGGTCAGCCGCGGGCACGTTGTGCCTGCTCTCGTCGCTCGGGACGGGGATGGGGACCCGCCGGTGGCATGCGGTGGTCGACGAGCTGGCCGGCGACCTGGTGCGGCTGTGCGTGGGCACAGCGGGGTCCCTCGCCGTCGCCGACGGTGCGGCGGGTGCGGTGCTCGGGTTGCTCGCGTGCGTTCCGGCCCTCGGCCGGGAGCGCGCCTCCGCGCTGGCCGGCACGGTCGCCGACCACCTGGTCGAGGCGTGGCGGGCGGGTGTTCGCTCGGACGGTGACGGGATCGTCCGAGGCCCGATCGGCGTCGCGCTCGCGATGAGCGCGCTGTGCGTGCACCGCCCGCTCGCCCGGTACCGGACGGTTGCGCGCGATGCGCTGTCGCTGGCGCGGGCCGCCGACCCGGCGGGCTGGAGCCTGCGAGGAGGCGTGGCGGGCGTCGGGATGGCCGCCGACAGGATCGTCCGCGACGGCTCGCTGCCGTCGGACGATCTCGATGCGGTCGAGCTGATCCGGCGGGACACGCGCGACCGACTGGTGGGACGTTGGAGCGGCCCGACATGGCCCGTGCACCACCACGGCCTCCTGGACGGCGCGATCGGTGAGCTCCTGGCCCTGCTGTGCCTGACGCGAAGCGGCGGCCGGTACCAGCGGGCGCACGACTGCACCGCTGCCGCGCTCGAGCAGATCGCGGTCGGTCCTCGGCGGTGCAGCACCCCCGGGTCGGTCGAGACCCCGTGCCTGTCCGCTGGGCTCGCCGGCATCGGATGGGGTCTGCTCGCGGCCGCACGACCGGGAACCGGCCTGCTGTGACGGATGCAGCGGGCACCGACGTGCCGTGGTGGCGTGCCGCGAGCCTGGCTGAGCGGGGCGCGACGGCCGTCCGCCCCGGCCCCGACGACGCCCGCAGGCAGTTCTGGCAGGATATGCCGTGGACGCGGAACAGCGAGGTCGTCGCCGCCCGGGTGGACCGGCTGGGCCTCAGCGCCGACGGGCTGGCCGCGGTGCTCGCCGCGGACGGCGACGAGTGGGCGGGCCGCCTCGCCGCGCCCGACTGGTACCGCCGGTTCCGCGCCGATCGCGACCGGGCAGGCCGTCCCGCGGACACGGCGGCGTGGCGTGACGCGGCCGGCTGGCTGGACCCGTTCCTCGACGGCGCGAGGCATCGCCTGCTGGTGGCGCTCGCCGCGCGGCACCCGCGGGCTTCGCTCCCCCCGGAGCTGTCGCGGCTGTCCGACGTCGTCACCGGCGGGTGGCCGGTCCACCGCACGCTCGCGCCCGCGATCCGGACCGCAGTCCTCGAGTACCACGTCGCGCGGGAGCGCGGGGAGGTCGGTGGCCGCCAGGGCACCGCGTGGCGGGACTTCTCGTCGCGGCTCGACACCGGCCGCGGGCGCAGCGCCCTCTGGCGGGAGTACCCCGGGCTGGTGCGCTTCGTGATCGAGTCCTACGCCGGGTGGGCCGACCGGAGCCTCGAGCTCGCCTCTCGACTGGTGGCGGACTGGAACCGCATCCGGGAGACCGGGCTCGCGGGCCCGGACCCGGGGGCGCTGGTCGCCATGACGACGCCCGCGGACACGTCCCGCTCGATCGGCCCGGTTCGGATCCTGCGATTCGAGCGCGCGCGGCTCGTGTACAAGCCCCGGTCTACCAGCCCGGAAGCCGGTTTCGCGGCAGTGGTCGACTGGTTCAACGCGGGCGGGCCCGCGCACCGTCTGCGCGGTGCGCGTGTCCTGGACGCCGGATCGTACGGCTGGATGGAGCATGTCACGCCCGCCGACTGTCGCGACCAGGGCCAGGTGGAGCGGTTCTACTGGCGGGCCGGGGCGCTGACTGCGCTGGTTCACCTGCTGCGCGGGCTCGACGTGCACGCGGCCAACGTGGTCGCCGCGGGCGGCCACCCCGTCCTCATCGATCTCGAGACACTGCTGACCGGGGAGGGGACCGCCGACATGTCGTCGGTGCTCGCGACCGGGCTGATCCCCTCCGTCTCGCACTACCGCGACGAGTCCGGGGCGCTTCGGCCGTTCGACTACCCGGGCTTCGGCGAGACCGCCGGGCGTCCGGCGGCGGTCGTCCGGGCCGTTCCGGGGCGTGACGAGCACGGCGTCCCCGGCATGGTCCCCCGGCGGCCGGTCATGCCGGCCCATGTCAACCTGCCGGTGCTCGCCGGGCGGCGGGTCGAGCCGGCGTTGCACGCCGAGGCGTTCGTCGCGGGGTTCGAGTACGGGATGCGGGCCGTGCTGCACGACCGGGACGGCTTCCGGCGCGGCCCGCTGGCCGTGCTGTCGGCCGCGTCCACGCGCTACGTCCCGCGACCGGTCCGGGTGCACCTGCGGCTGCTCGACATGAGCTTGCACCCCAACCTGCTGCGTGACGGCCGCGACCGGGACGTCCTGCTGGAGCGGCTGTGGCACGCGACCACCCGCGGCCCGGGGCACCCGGCCGTCGTGTCCGCCGAGATCGCCGCGTTGCGGCGTGGCGTCGTCCCGGACTTCACGACCGGTGTCGCCGACCGGTCGCTCGTACTGCCCGACGGCACGAGCGTTGACGGGTTCTGGACGCGGACCCCGATGCAGCTCGTCGAGAGACGGGTCGCCGGGCTGACCGAGGCGGAGATCCGCACGCAGGCCGCAACCGTGGCGCGGGCGATCTCCTCGACCACCGCCGAGCGGGGCGCACGGTGAGCGGCGGCCGAGCCGGACACCGGGTCCGCTACCAGGCGCAGTCGTCGATGGCCGAGTGCGGCGCCGCCTGCCTGGCCATGGTCCTGACCGCCTTCGGTCACGGGGTGAGCGTGCGGGAGACCCGACAGCAGCTCCGGGTGGGCCGCGATGGCAGCACGGCGCTGGGGCTGGCACGGGCCGCCCGAGACGCCGGCCTCACCGTCCGCGGCGTGCGGTGCACCGGCCCGGAGCTCGTGAACGTGCCCATGCCGGTGATCGCCCACCTACGGCACGATCATTTCGTCGTGGTCGACCGGGTCGGACGGCGCAGCGTCTCGGTCGTCGACCCGGCCCACGGGCGCAGCCGGATCCCGCTCTCCGAGTTCGCCGAGGAGTTCGGCGGGGTCGTGCTGACGTTCTCGGGCGCGGCCCGCCCGCGCCGCAGCGGCACGCGTGGTCTCGTCCGCTTCCTGCTCGACCAGGCTCCGCGCCGGCCGGGCGCGATCGTCACCGCAGCGCTGGCCTCGCTGCTCGCGACGGCCGCGGGCCTGCTGCCCGCGTTCGCCGTCGGCCTCACGGTGGACACGCTGGTCCCCCGGGGCTCCTCCGACCTCGTGGGGCTGGCGCTCCTCGCACTCGGCGCGGTCGTCATGAGCCGGGTGCTGGTCGGCATCCTGCGTGCCGGTGTGCTGGTGCGGCTCCAGGTGGCCGTCGACGAGAGCCTCACGACACGCGTCGTGCACCACCTGTTCCGACTGCCGATGCGGTTCTACGACCTGAGGACCGTCGGCGACCTGCTCAACCGGGTACGCAGCAACGCGGTGATCCGGCAGGTCCTCACGACACAGGTGCTGGTCGGGTTCCTCGACCTGGTCACCGCGCTGGTCTACCTGGGGCTGCTCCTGGTCGTCGCGCCCGGGTTGGCGGTCGTGGTCCTCGCGGTGGTACTGGTCCAGCTCGCGCTGCTGCTGGCCGGAACCGGACCGCTGCATGCGATGGCCCGCCGCGAGATCGAGCTCGGCGCGCAACAGCAGAGCCTCGTGCTGGAGGCGCTGGCGGGCATCGAGTCGGTCAAGATGTCGGCGCTCGAGGAGCCGATCCTGGCCCGGTGGAGCCGGACCTTCTCGGAGGAGGTGCGGGCGGCGGGGCGCCGGCAGCTGTGGGAGAGCAGGCTCGATGATCTGACCGACGTCGTCCAGGTCGCGCTCGGCGCCGGGATCGTCCTGGCCGGCTCGTATGCGGTCATCCAGGGTGGGGCGTCGCTCGGCTCGATGCTGACCGGCGCTTACATCGCGTCCGGTCTGCTCGTTCCGCTCGCCGGTCTGGTCAAGCAGGTGCGGTCCCTCCACGTGGTGTCCGTGCACCTGGCCCGGCTTCGCGACCTGCTCGACGAGGAAGCCGCGCCCCGGCGCGGCGAGGGCCCGACCCGCCCGGACACGGGCGTACCCATCGGCGAGGTCGAGCTGCGGCAGGCCTCGTTCTCCTACGGCGCGTCCGGAGCCGGCGTGCGGTCGGCCTCGCTGCGGGTGCCCGCCGGGTCCTTCGTGGCGATCACCGGCGCGAGCGGCTCCGGCAAGAGCACCCTCGCCCGGATGCTGCTCGGGGTGTACCGGCCGGACTCCGGCACGGCGCTCGTCGGAGGGCGGGAGGCGTGGGCGTTGTCCGAGCCGGAGTTCGTGGGGCGGTGCGCGGCGGTCGCCCAGGAACCGGCGGTCTTCAGCGGCACGATCGCCGACAACCTCCGTCTGGGTCGGCGGGACGCGACCGACGAGGACATCGGCCGGGCCGCGCGGCTGGCCGAGTTGCACCGCGACGTGGAGGCGATGCCGATGGGGTACCGCACCCACCTGTCCGAGCGGGGCGGAGGCCTCTCCGGTGGGCAGCGGCAGCGACTCGCGCTGGCCCGAGCCCTGATCCGGGAGCCGGCACTGCTGGTCCTCGACGAAGCGACCAGCTCGGTCGACCCCGACACCGAGCTGGCGATCCTGGGGAACCTGCGCGCGCTCGGGGCGACGGTCGTGCTCGTCGCGCACCGGCTCAGCACCATCCTGCACGCCGACCGCGTGGTGGTCATGGACGGTGGGCGCATCGTCGAGCAGGGCACGCACGACGAGCTCCTCGCCATGGGCGGGCTGTACGCCGCCACCCTGCACCGTCAGCTGGCGCGGTCGTTCCCGAACGGCAGTTCGGCGGCGTACGCGCGGAGCAGTCCGGGAACGGCGTAGCGTCCGGGGGACCGCTCGACGACCAGGTGGTGGCGCGAGAGTTCGGCGAGGCCCGGCCCGGTCCCGGACAGCGGCACCGCGGCCAGCAACGCGGCTTCGGTCGCGGTGGCTCCCGTGGCGCACGCGACGCCCAACGCGCGGAAGAGCCGGCGTGCGGCCGGACCGAGCGCGCCGTAGGACCGGGAGAACGACTCCCGGAGGTCGGTGGCCGGGTCCGTGCCGGACAACGCGTCCAGCGGGGCGCGGGAACCGCACACGTCCGCGGCGAGTGAACCGAGCAGCGGATGCAGGGCGGCTCGCGCAGCCACGACGGCGAGCGCCAGCGGCAGCCCGGCGCACAGCCCGACCAACCGGTCGACGGCCACCGGTTCCGCCCGCACCCGGTCCACGCCCAGCCGGTGCTCCAACAGCTCTCGGGACTCCGCGGCGGACAGGGCGTCGATCGGCACCGGGAGGGCGCCCTGCGCGGTCAGCCCGGTGATCCGGACGCGGCTGGTCACCAGCGCCACGCAGCCCTCCCCTCCGGGCAGCAGCGGACGCACCTGCTCGGCGTCCGCTGCGTCGTCGAGCAGGACGAGCAGACGCCTGCCGGCCAGCAGGCTGCGGTAGAGGCCGATCCGGGCAGCGGGAGCGGTCGGGTGGCGATCCGCCGGTACGCCGAGCGTCTCCAGGAAGCCGCGGACCACCTCGTCGGGTGGTGCCGGTCGGCCGGGCCGGGCGAACCCGCGCAGGTTCGCGTACAGCTGTCCATCCGGGAAGCGGTCCGCGACGCGGTGCGCCCACTGCACGGCGACGCTCGTCGTCCCCGCACCAGGCCCGCCGGTGATCACCGCCGAGCCGCCCGCGGTACGTGCCAGCAGGGAGTCGAGCCGGGCGAGCTCCACGGCCCGCCCGACGAACCCGGTGGTCCTCGGAGGGAGCTGGCGGGGCAGCAGAGCAGCCACCCAGGCGGCACGGCCGTTGTCGCCGCGGAGGATCTGCTGGTGCAGCTCGCGCAGACCGGTACCCGGCGTCACCCCGAGCTCGTCGTCGAGCAGGCGGTACACGGCCTGGTAGGCGTCGAGGGCCTCGGAGCGCCGGTCCGCGCGGTGCAACGCCGTCATCAGCTGCGCCCAGAGCCGCTCACGCAGCGGGTGGACGGCAGTGAGCTCCCGAAGTTCGCCGATCAGCTGCTCGCCTGCGCCCGCGGCCAGTTCGAGATCGATCCGTCGCTCCTCGGCGCGTAAGCGGCGGTCGATGAGCCGTGGCCGCTCGACCTGGTCCAACCAGGCCGCCCGCACGCCGTCGAAGGGGGTGCCGCGCCACAACGCAGACGCCGCGCGCAGCCGTTCCCGCTCGGTGTCGGGATCCTGCTCGGACGCCGCGACGTCGAGAACTCGCAGGTAGCGCACGGCATCGACGTCCGCCTCCAACAGGTACCCGTCGCGGCCGCTGCGGATCGCGCCGCTGCCGAGCAGTCTGCGCAGCCGCGCGACGTAGGTCTGCACGCTCCGCCGGGCGTCGCCAGGCAGGTCCTGGCCCCAGATCGCGGTCGCCAGCCGGTCCGGCCCGATGAAGTGCCGCGGCGACATCGCGAGGACCGCGAGCAGGGCGCGCAGTCGGCCGGGGCCCACGGCCACCGGCCGTCCGGCCACCCGGACCGACAGCGGGCCGAGCACATCGACCTGAACCGTCCGCAGCGCGGCTACGGTCACCGGTACCTCCCCCGAGGTCTTGCAGTAGCGGTGGTCAGCCGGACACTTGCTGCGAACCGGCGGATGACGTGCCCTGGCAGCCCGTCGGCGATCAGGTCGCTGTCCCACCGGGTGCAGTCCTGCTCGGCCGGTCGCGCACCGCCTCGCCGGCGTCCCGGGCGACGGTCGTGCCGGGACGGAGGGCTACCCCGCCTCGTGAGCCGTGTGCTCGGTCGGCCACGTGGGCGGTGGGCTGGACCCAGTGCCGAACCAGGCGACATCTCCCTCGATCGCGACGTCGCTGGTGTCAGCGGCGGCTGCGGCGGACCCGGCGGCGGCTGCGGCCGCGTCGAAGCCGTGGCTCACTGCTTCGGTGAGGAGGCAGTAGCTCATGGTCCTTCCTCCATCGCTTGGATCCCACTACTCGGTGGTGACTCGAGATCGGGACCGGACTCCTCGGTCATCGCCTGTCGGTGAGCCGCGTCCGCATACCGATGCGCTTGCGGCGAGCCGGTGCGATCAGCGGTTGCCGGTGGCGGTCACGGCAGGCGCCGGGCGACGGTGGGGATCACGATGGCCGCCGCCACGACGTGGGTCAGCATCAGCGTCAGCTTCGTGGCGCCGTCGGCGTCGGTGAGCACGTCCGGCACAAAGGACAGCACTGTCAGCGCGACGGTGGTGCGGATCCACGCGGTGCGCGGCCGGCGGGCGAACCGGCGCAGCACCACGGCGATGACCAGGCCGATGATCGAGAAGATCGCCGTGAGCACGGCGAACCCGGACACCGGGATCGGTACGCCGGACAGAGCCAGGCTGATCCCGACCGCCCGGCCGGCCGCGGCGACCAGCGACGCGGCGACCGCGGCGACGAGGGTCGCGGCCGCACCCGCCAGAAGCAGCGAGCCGAGCGTCGGCGCGGCGGACGGGGTGGTGGTGGACGTGCTGGACATGGAGAACCTCCGATGTGGGCAGACCGGCTCGCTCGCCGTTCTCTCGTCCGGTCCACGAACGACGTCGCCGGCATTCGACGTGTCTGCGGAACGAACCTCAGGAACCCTGCGCGCGGGCACGCGCGCGGTAGGTCAGGTGCGTGATCGAGTGGCCCACCGCGACCTCACCTGATCCAGGGGGCAGCGGGGTGGGCGCCCTCCATCGGCCGCGGCTCGTGGGCGTGATGGGTGAGCACGAGGAGCGGGCGGTGGAAGACCGGGTCGTCGCCCCGCCGGCCGTTCCACGGACGGGACCGACCCAGGGGGCAGGCGGGACGGCTCCACGCCGTCCCCACGCGCACGCCTCGGTCCCGGCGTGACCGAAACGGTCGCCGGCGCTCTGCCGCGCGCCGGTGTCGAAGCCGTCGCGGGAGGCGGCGGGGTCGCGGACGAGGACGAGTGCCATGGTCGTTGCTCCTGTGACGGTGGGGGAGCCGGTCGCGGATGTCGCCGACGTACGGCGGCGGGTGTGTCGTGCTGCCGAGACGCTAGGAGCGCGAGGCGCACCGACGCAGGTGCCGGTGGTCACGTTCTCCGGCATGACTTTCGGCACGCACCCCGCGGGCGCCAGGTCGTGCCCGGTCTCTACGCCCCGGGTATGGGAGGGGCTGCTGCCCCGGCCATCCCGGGCGTGCTGTCGGTGCTGACCTACAGCGGCTTCCAGTGCTTCGCCGCGCTGCTCGCCCGGACGGCGAGGCGGGAGTCGGAGGCTCGCCGGGCCCGTGGGAGTGGCCCATGCCGAGCTGCGCGGGGCCTCCACCCCGCAGGAGGAGCCGCAGCTTGCGCAGGCGGGTCGGGAGCAGCCGGGTCAGAGCGCGTAGTACGACGACCTCGTGACGAAGGACCAGGATCTCGACGTTCTTGGTGGAGTCGGCGAGGGAGTAGCGCGAGCCGGCTCAGCACGTGGGCGAGCGTGAGGTGGATGAGTCGGACTGCCACGGCCCTCGATCGTCCTGCTGCCGTTGCGGATCACCGCCGCGGGGCTGGTGGCAAGCGGCGGTATCCCCTGGCCAGAGCCGGTGACAGAGTTCGTGGCACCCACAAGCGCTCGCCGGTGGTGCGGGTGATCCCGCGCGGAGGCCGTGGCCCCTACCGCGTCGTCGGGTCGCGGCCGTCGGGGTCGTCGGCGGCGTAGTCCTGGACTTCGCCCAGGTGGCGAACAGCAACAGCTCGGGGTGCAGGGTGCGGCGGCCTTGTTGCAGGTCGCGGGCGGCGGTGGCGAGGTGGTGCAGGGCGGTGCCGCGGCCCACGAGAGCGACCCGGCGTCGGGCATGGAGCAGGGTGAGTAACTCGGCCATCGCGCCGCCGTTGGTGCGACACAGGATGGCGTCCTGGGTCGTCCACGGTGTCTAGGCGGCTGGTGACGGCCGGTGAGCCGGTCAGACGCAGGGGCTGCCCAGCGACGGCGAGCCACCGGTTGGCCTCGGTCGCCAGCGCAGGGCCGAACCGGACGGAGCGCGACAAGGTCAGCGGGGTACCGTGAAGTCGGTCATGACATCGCGGGCGCCGCGCCAGCCGTAGACGGCTTGGGCGGAGTCGCTGACCATGACCAGCTGCGCGTGCCCGCGTTGTGCGTTGAACACCTGCTCCAGGACGGGATTGGTGTCCTGGGCCTCGTCGAGCAACAGGAAGTCCCGTCCGATCCTCGGCAGGGCGACGACCAGCAGCGCGGGGTCGTATGGACTCGATCAGGTCGGGCCCGCGGGTGACGGTGCACGGACTGCCGCTGACCACCGACACCCGGACGTCACCGGACGCGACCCTCGATAGGGACTGCTGACGATCTGGTTGACACTCGTGGTGAGTGCGTTCAGGCCGCGTTAGCGGCCGCGTGATGAATGCTCTCGTACTCGATCGGGGTGAGCCTGCCTAGGCGGCGTTGGCGCCGTCGACGTCGATCGGGACTGCCCAGACTTTGGTTGACCCGGTGCAGGTAGGTGGGTCAGGCCGCGTGAGCAGCGTTGAGCAGTGTCTCGAACTCGACCGGGGTTAGTCGACCGAGGCCGTCCTGGCGTCTGCGCCGCTGGTAGGTGGTCTCGATCCAGGTCACGATCGCGAGGCGGAGCTCAGCGCGGGTGCGCCAGCGCCGGCGGTTGAGCACATTCTTCTGCAGCAGGCTGAAGAACGACTCCATCGCGGCGTTGTCCGCGCAAGTCCCGACGCGGCCCATGGATCCGCGCAGCCCGGCCGAGCGGAGTTCTCGCTGGTAGGCGTGTGATCGGAACTGGCTGCCGCGGTCGGAGTGCACCACGGTCGCGGCCGGTCCACGCAGCGCGACCGCGTTGCGGAGCGCGGTGACCGCGAGGTCGGAGGTCATCCGGGCGTCGATGGAGTAGCCCACGATCCGCTTGGACGCGGTGGTGATGACGACGGGGGCGGACGGGAGCAGGGCGCGTCCGGCCGTGTCGAGGTTGTCGCCGTGGTGGTCGTGGCTGAGCAGCACGGCGTCGATCGGAGGGAGGTCGGCGACGGCGACGGCGACGGCGGGGCCGGTGGTCTTGCGCGACGAGGTCCCCCAGCCGAAGTCGTAGCGCCTGCCGGGGGCGTCGAAGGTCGGGTCGGTGAGCAGTCGCCATCCGTCGACCTCGATGAGCACGGTCGGCCCGCCGACGTGCGTCAGGCTGATCATCCTCTGGCGTTGCGCAGGGCCCAAGCGAGGACGTAGTCGGCGATGTCCTCCCAGCCGGGGGCGGACGGCAGCAGGTGGGGCTTGCCGCTGAACTCGACGACCTCGGTGAGGGTCTTGTCGGACTTGTAGTGCTTCGCGTTGGACCACTGCACCTTCGGCGGCATGATGTTGTCCTCGGTGCCGGCGACGAACAGCAGCGGGGCGCGGCTGTCGTTGTGGTAGTCGACCCAGGTGCCCTGGTGTCCGGGGGTCAGGTTGGCCAGCGCGCTCTCGAAGAGGATCATCCCCGAGACCGGGACGGCGTAGCGGTCGTAGAGGGCGTGGGCCTCGTCCTCGGGCAGGGTGTTGGTGAACGCGTAGTTCCATTGCTCGAACGAGTAGCCGACCGCCTTGTGCCGGTTCGCGGGGTTCTTCAGCACCGGGAACGTTGACTTGATCTGGGTCAGCGGCACCACCGGGACGCCCTCGGTGGGCGCGGAGTTCAACGCGACCCCGGCGGCCCCGAAGCCGTGGTCGAGCAGGATCTGGGTGAACACCCCGCCTGCGGAGTGTCCGATCAGGATGGGCGGTGCGTCGAGGCCGCCCACGACCGACTCGAGGTGCTCGACGATGGCCGGGACCGTCACCGCCTGGACCGGGGAGGGGTCGGCGTTGAGGGCCTCCACCTCCACCTCGAAGCCCGGGTAGGCGGGTGCGATGACTCGAAAGCCGCGCTGCTCGTAATGCGCGATCCAGGTCTCCCAGCTGCGCGGGGTCACCCAGAACCCGTGGATGAGGACGATGGTGTCGGGCGCGGTGCTCATGGCTGGTTCTCCTCGGCAGGGTTCCCGGCGTTCCGATCGCAAGCCAACATCGTCCGCACCCGGAGGAATGGGCTGCGCGCGCAGGATTCTGGGATGGCAGTGCAGAACCGTTGACCTTCTCGGCTGATCGACCACCCCACCGGACGCCGCTAGGCTCGACATCACTGGCAGCGGAGGGTCAGCGTGGCGCTATTGCTCGACACGGACACGATGCCTGCCGATCGCCGTGCCGATGCGCTGCGGGCCGCGATGACCTCGAAGGTGGTTCCGTCGCAGGTCGACGTCGAGGCCCGGGGCGAGGTCCGGGCCCGGATCCACGGCTGGCAGCTGGGTACGAGCGCCCGCCTCGCGCACGTCGCGTCCTCCGGGCACCGGGTGGTGCGCAGGGCGCGGCACCTGCGCGGTGGAGCCGAGGAGCAGATCTCGCTGGCCATCCAGCTCATCGGGCGCGGCAGCCTGACCCATCGCGACCTGTCCCCGGCGCGGACGGGCGACCTGCAGCTGGTGGACTTGACCTCGCCGTTCGAGTTCACCGCATGGCCCGCCAGCGCCACGCAATCCCTCTACGTCGACGTCGCGCAGCTCGGGCTCCCCGTCGACGTCATCCGCACCGCGGCTCCCCGCCTGCGCAACAGCCCGCTCCATGAACTGACCCGCGCGCATCTCGGTCACGTGCGGCAGGTCGCTGACGCCGTCGAGACCTGCCCCAGCGCCGCCATGCTCGGCGTCGCGACCGTCGAGCTGGTCCGGGCCCTGATCGCGTCGGCCGCCGAGTCGCGGCACCAGCGCCAGACCGCCGCCGAGTCGTTGACGGCCCGGATCACCGCTTACATGCGCCTCCACCTGGGCGAGGTCGACCTCGACCCGGCGCGCATCGCCGCCGAGCACAACATCTCCGTGCGCTATCTGCACCTGCTCTTCGCCGAGCGGAACCTCAGCGTCCGGCGATGGCTGATGCGGGAGCGATTGGAGGGCGCGCGCCGCACCCTGACGACAGCGGGCCCCCGGCGCACGTCGATCGCCGGCGTCGCGCGCCAGTGGGGCTTCGCCGATCCCGGCCACTTCGCGAAGCGCTTCCGCGCCGCCTACGGCATGAGCCCGCGGGAGTGGCAGCAGCTCGCCGCGGCGACGGACGGGCGTCGCTGACGGGCGCTCGCGCCGCCCGACCACTCCGAACGAACGAGAGCGGTCCCGGGGTCGAGTAGCAGCGGTACAGCCGTTGACGTTTGGTAAATGCTCTGGGCTACGTGGATCAATGACCTTGTACCCGAGTGGTCGCGGGCTCGAACCTCGCGGCGGTGGGCACGCTCGGCGTTCGCGTCGGTGAGGCGTGGGCGTAGTGCTTCGGCCGGTATGAGCTGGTTGTCGCGTTGGGGCTGGCCGGCGACCTGGGTGTCGGCGTGGGTGATGAAGTAGGACACCAGGGACTGCTGCACCGATAGGTGACAGGTCAGTCAGGCCGCCTGTGCGGCAGGTCTGGTGATCATTGCTTCGTACTCAACCGGGGTCAACCGGCCCAGCGTGAGCTGGCGGCGGCGCCGGTGGTAGGT